>NZ_JBEYSG010000002.1:0-734332 GCF_040642635.1 Micromonospora sp. NPDC047793
ACACCCACCAGGCCCGACCCGACGAGACGACTATCGTTCAGCCTGAGCCCACCGGCGCCAGGTAACCAACCCTCCGGCAAACCGGGGGAACCTCACGTGTGACCCTCTGCCGGGCTAGAGCCTGGTTCGGCTTCGACGAGATACGGGCGGGAGTCAAGACACCCTCGACGGCTGCAAAGACTCTTTGGATCAATGCTTGGCCCTGGTCCCACTGCGTGGTTGCGTGCCCCAGCGGTGAGCGGGTCGATCTCTCGTTGGCTTCCCACTGTACTTTCAGCTCGGCAGGGCGCGCACCATTCGCGAGCTGTTAGCTGGGCTGTCTTGACCTGTCGTGATCTTCCGCGTGCGCCGATGGCCGAATTGGCTCCGGTGTCCTCCCGCTGCTGATTGCTGGGCTGTCCACGATGACGGCTGGTGCCACAAATACCCGTCCTCGGGAAGCGTCGGCGATGGGCTCTTCGCCGGACGGGCTTCCAAGGTGGCGGTAGGCGAACTCGCCTGGAAGCAGGTCAAGGGTAATGCTGATGCCCCCGTCGGTGTTCCGGATCAGGTTGGTGCTGACTGATAGGCGGCAGCGCTGAATATAGATGACGCTCGGGCCAAGGTCTAGTTTTCGTCCGCCGATCCGAATAGTGGTGCGCGGCGAAGCCTGGATGAGTCGAAGTTCCCCGCCGAATTGCTGATCAAACTCTGCTGGATTGTTCGGGTAGAAAGTAAAGGTGACACTTTGGTCGGCAATCGGGACGTGTTCTCCAGCGATAAGGCGCGCCGACTGGCGAATCGTCGTAGCGTCCTGGCGGGTCAGGTTGGCCGGCACTGCGAAGGACGAGCGTGTGTGATCCTGGATTACAGCCAGATCGCCGATCAGGTTCAGTATCTCCTGCGGCACGGGATTATTCAGGGATTCGTCGATTGCGGTGTCTACGAGCGGTTCGCTCTCTTCGTTGAGATAAAGTCGGAGGAGGTTCGGCGGTCGGAAGGCAGTGAGCAGTCGGAGAAGGGGTAGCGTCGCGGAGGGGCTGCCCAGTGGATGTTCCACTACGGACACCACGATCCGTCCTGTCCGCTGTAAGGGATTCAAACGTAATTGAAGTCTAAGTACTCCTAGGGCGTCGGCGCCCTTTAGGATGACGCCGCTCTGCCCGCGGAACCGCTCGAAAAAGGCGATTTCTAGACCTTGCTGAGGTAGCCCGGCTGGCGACAGCACCGTTAGCGTTGCCAGTAGCGGAGGGTCGAGGCGCTCCGGCGTCGACCGGATGAGCAGTCGACTAACACGCTCGGTTCCTGTGATTCCCAGCTCCGCTGGCGCGTTCACTGTAACTGATCCGATGAACGGGTCGGAAACATCCAGATCGGTACCATAGGTAAAGGAATCCACAACTTGCTGGCGGGCCTCGCGACCTTCCGGTGTGGCGGGAAAGCTGAATTCGCCCGTGATCGTGATGGGCGGCGGCTGCACACCCGGCCTGGCTCTAACCGTTACCGCCGTCTCACCGTTGACCGTGCACGCCTCAACCGCATAGTCTGCCGAGATCTCTTCGGCCCGGCGGCTTAATGCCTCTACCCTGGACACTAGGTCCGGGATCCCGCCAGAGAGCGTGTCTCGCTCAGCCCTGTGCTCGCGAATCGATTCGAGTAGTTCATCGTTGACAGTCCTAAGTGCACCACGGACGATCTCGGGATGAGCATCGAGTTGCGTGTTTAACCATGTGAGTCCATGCCACTCACGAATGAACGGGTGCTTTTCCTTGAGTCTGCCAAACCACTCTAGCTCCCAGGTATTGTGGTTGATCGGCACGACGAGATACCAGGCAAATGGCTTCAACTTCGCCGCCTGGGCCAACGACTTTTCGACTTGCTTTCGGCGGTCCGGCTTGCGCCCGAGGCGACCGGTGAAGCTCTTCAGCTCGTAGATGCTGAGCCTCCCCGCGTACCGGACCTGTACGTCCCGGCCGCCGTCCCCACCCGAACCATCGATCACCTCCGCGCGAGGAAAGAGCCGGACGAGTAGGCGGGACACGAGTTCGGCGTACTGCGGCTCAGGAAGCTCGTCCCACGGAACCGACACCATAGAAGAGCCTCCAACCACCTCAAGCAAGAAGAGCAGATAACTATACCGAGGTCAGCGACCGCAATCTCCTCGGTGGGACCAGAGGTAGCTCCTATTTCGATCTTCGTTTCGGTCGCGGCTGCCTTGCGGTCGGGGCAGCACACCTGGTGCCAGGTCATTCTCGCTACGCTTGCCGGCTACAGCCTCGACGGACGTACACCGCGGTGTCATGAGCCGCAGTAACCTCGGCGGGGGGCGGGGGTCCGGAGAGACGACTAGGTGACGGCTGAAAGCCCTCCGCACGGCGCACCGGCTGGCAACTACCGGAGACCTCTCCCATTAGCGACCACCGCCACACCCCACATCAACGCCCTACGAAACACGGCCTAGCCGTAGACTCACGGACACGGCGGCCTCACGCCCGCCCGACTCCGAGCCGCAGGCGCCCACGCCGTCGGTGGCGACCGAGGACAAGCCGTCCATGACGCAGCGTGGGGTCCTTCCGTGAAGGCCTTCTTTCGCGGAGGGCGTGGGGCTCCGTCGGAGGACATCATGGGCAAGCGCAACCGTGGGCGTACCCGGGCCATCCGAGCCGAGATGGCGCAGACCGGAGAGAACTACACGAGGGCGGCGGCCGCGGCCGGCGGCAGGCCCGCCAAGCTGCCGGGCCGGGCTCACTCCGATGTGGTTCGAAACCACATCGTTCGCCTCCTGGAGGAGAACGCCCGCCGGAACGCGAAGTACGACGAGCGCCTCGATGAACTCGAACGCCTCGGTCACCGGTTCGTTGACGGCGGACAAACCGGCCACGACACCTGGGAGATCAGGGACTGGCTCAGCGGCGAACTGATCGCCGAAGGCGACGGAGGCTACGAGGGCTACGACGCCGCAACGGCAAGGCTCGACCCGGACGAGAAGTGGCTCCACATCGATCACGTAGGCACCGACATCCCGTGGATCAACGTGGACACCGCTGGATTGCCAGGGGGCCTCGGCGAGGCCATCGAACAATGGGTCAACGGCCACGCCACCGATGAAGAGATCGCGGAGTTCATCGGCTGGCCGGTCGACAAGGTCAAAGACCATCGGTGACCTCGGTGAGGGCCAGAGAAGACGGCACCTGACAGGCGTGGTGCGAGTTGGTCGAAGGCCTCACGATCCTCGCCCACGCTCAACAACGACGAGAGCCCTGTGCGCGGCCGGGGCGACTGCGTACTTGGGGTCGGGGGAGCACAGCGTCCACCGGCGGTCCCGTCCGGCGACGACGAACAGCAGTCCTCATTCGTCCGGAGAGGCACGCTCAGCACTCCCTACCTAAGTAGACACGAGCCAAGCTACCTAGGTAGAGTTGGGGAATGGGAGCAGAACCACGCCTGACACCGCAGACCGTCGCGGTCGTGCGCGCCTTGTTGGCCGACCCGACGAAGCCCCGTTGGGGCCGTGACATCGCCGCCGAGACCGGGTTGAAGTCCGGCAGCTTGCACCCGATCCTGGCACGCCTGGAACAGGCCGGATGGGTGGAGAGCTACTGGGAGGACCCCGCCGCGCACGAGGACGCCGGGCGGCCCCGCCGCCGCTACTACCGTTTCACGACCTCTGGTGCCCAGGCCGCCCGGTTCGCCCTTGCCGAGCTGCCTCAAGCCTCGTCCCGCACCTCCGCCTCCGGCCGACTGCACCCGCAGCCCGGCTACTGACGGGCGGGGATATCCAAGTGTCAATATGGCAGTATTTCAAAACTCACGTCAGTGTCATTATCAATTCGATCGCCGCAGCGGGCATGGCTGGTTTCCTCATTTTCGCCCAGGGAATTTCATCCACGACCATTGAGTTCGCTGCTTCACTCATAGCCTCTCTCCTTAGCCTTGTGTCCCTTTCTATTGTCCTTCTCGAACGGCGGAAAAATCGGACAGAGAGGATTGGTCCATCTCGGGTTGGCCGTGCCCACCCGGCCCGGCACGGTCAAGTGTTGCGGTGGGCGACGGGGTTGTTGCCGGGTGAGGCTGCGGACCGGTACCGCGAGGAGTGGCTCGGGGAGTTGTACGACCTGCGGGCCGAGGGCGCGTCGTGGTGGCGTCGCGTCGGCTACGTGCTCGGGATCGTGGTGTGCAGCGTGCCGCGCCTAGCGGTGAGCCTGCGTCTGCGCCGGTACTGGGCGGTGGATTGATGGTTCGCAATCCGGGTAGAGGTATGCGTTACGGGATTCGTGCCGATGAATCGCTTCCTCCTGATGCCATCGAGCGCCGTCAGGCTTATGACATAGCTTTTACGCGCAACGGGGCGGAGTATCGAGTCGAGGTGAAGAGGGTGGAAGCCTTCAACCGCAGGGTTGAGTTCCACAACCGGAGTGTGGTGAGGGCACGTCTGGCGAGGGTGTCTCCACCCAAGTTTCTTGAGGGAGTTGGCGAGTCGCGGCTCGTGCGGTGGACGACGGGGTTGTTGCCAGGGGAGGCTGCGAACCGGTACCGCGAGGAGTGGCTCGGGGAGTTGTACGACCTGCGGGCCGAGGGCGCGTCGTGGTGGCGTCGCGTCGGCTACGTGCTCGGGATCGTGGTGTGCAGCGTGCCGCGCCTAGCGGTGAGCCTGCGTCTGGGCCGGCGCCGGGCGGTGGACCGGTGACCCGCCGCCATCATGCCGCGCGCCAGGGGGAGGGGACCCATGCCTGACTGGGTGTTTCCCACGATCCTGTTGTCCTATACCGGGCTCGTCGTCCTCCTGGCCCTCGCCGGGGTGTTCAGCGAGACCGAGGCCCGGCGGACCGCCGCGTTCCAGGTGCTGCGGGTGATGCTGCCCTGGGGCGTGCTCACCGTGGCGGCCCAGGCGGTCGCCACCCACTTCACCACCAGCACGTAACTTCCTCTGGTCCTTGACAGCTACGGACCTGAGGCATGGTCTCAGCGGTGGTCGGCGCTGGTGACGGCGGCGGAGGCCGCGACGGTCACCCTGATCACCCGTCAGGGGCGGATGTGGGCCGCTGGTGCCGATGCCGGAGGTGGCCGAGCCGGTGGCCGGTCTGCCGAGGTGGTCGCTGCCGGGTGAACTACCGATCGCCTGATCTGGGTTGATCGGTAATTCAGTGGAATCGTGCGCTGGTAGCCCCGCACGGCTCCGCGTCCATCCGCGAGGTGAGGTGGCCGGCTATGTGACGGCCACCTCTGCCCCGTCTAGATCATCCGGACTGATAGGTGAGGCAACGAACGATGATGTCGACCACCCGCACAACGATCCCTGCTAGCGTCAACGCCCTGCCGCCGTCGTGGCGTTGACGCCTGACTGGTCGACGGCGCCCTGCAGAGCTTCTTCTCTTCCTTCGCGTCTTCATGGTGATACCTCGCTTCGTCGGGGGGCGCTGGCTTTTTCCCGCGCCATGAACAACTCATCGGCAACTACTGGCGCCAAACCCCGACGGAATACAGGATGCGATCTGTGTGATCTGCGGCACTAGTCGCAGGCGAGCCTGTCCCGCCCCAGCTAGCAGGGGGTTTAGGGCGAAGGCCAGCCCCCGTTGCATGTCTCAAGATTCTTTGCTGAATCTCGGTGCCTTTTCCCCTTGTAGGAGGTGAAAGGGCTGGCCGCTGGGGCTTGGCCGAGACGATGGAGGACGAGATGGTCGACGACCCCGTGACGGCGGCCGTTGTCGCTGCGGTGGCCGCCGCGACGTTGCAGTTAGCAGGCGCTGCCGCCTACTGGACGCGGATGCGTGGTCGAGCCCGTCTGGTGCACGCCGCAGCGAACCTCCCGCTGGGTACCCGGGTGAGCGAGGTTTGTCCTGACGGCACCGAGTGGACGGCCGGACCGTCGAGCGGCGGCGAGGCGGGCCTGTGACATCCATCGACCCGACCGACCAGACCACGGAGCTGGGGAATTGGCATTTTGACCCCAACGATCCCCGGCATGAGGGCTGGCTGTTTGAGTACACCGCTTTCGACCACGACAACCGACGCGACTTGGAACGTTTCGTGCGGCGGTTCGCTGGCAGCAGAGGGCTCTCCGAGTCGGAGGTGTCTCCAGAGAGCATCGTCCAAGCCGCTTTGACCCTGGCAGCCCTGCGATGGCCTGAACTGGCCACGAAGGAGTATGTGCGCCTCTGGGTCTACAAGGTCGCGGGGAACATGGTTCGTGCCACCGCGAAGAACCGGCGCGAGGCTTGGGAGCGGACTGCCGTCATGCCTGGCTGGACCTCCGGCGGAGGGCATCACCCCTTTGCGTCGGCGGATCTCCCGTCTGGGGTGGATGGTGAGGCCACTGGTCAGCATCTCTCAGCCATGATCGCTTATCGGGTGACGATCAATTCTTCGTTGGCCAGGCTTCCGCGTGAGGAGCAGGTTGCTGTCCTCCTCACTGATAGCTTCGGCTTCCGGGCGAGGGAAGTAGCCATGGTGCTGGACTGCACGCCGGAGAAGGTGGCATCGCTGCTGCGTGCTGGCCGCGCGAAGCTTCGAAACGATCTAAACGATCTGACTTGTGGCTCCATGTATGCCCGCGTCAGTATTCACGGTGGCGGATTCGTCGCTGCTGGAGACCTCTGGTTCGGACAGAGCTCGCGGTCCAGACGATGGGTAGCTGCGGCTGGTGTCGGGGTGGTGGTGGCGCTGGGTGCGCTCGCCTACACATTGCGCATGCTGGTGGCGGCACGCAGCGCTCTCGATATTGCTCCGCCGCTTGTGGTTGCTGTGGTCGCGACGTTGCTGGCGATGATCGCGGCTTCTACCAGAGAATGGCGGGCTGGGATTGCGACTCGGCTGACCAGGATGGTGAAGGCGGTTCTCGGAAAGGCCGGTCGGAAGGAGCGTGTCGGGGCCTCCTGGCCCCGACACAGCCGTAAGCGTTCGAGCGTCCGCCCGGGCGGGTGGGTCCGCCGGAAGAGGTAGCTGAACCGGACGTGGTGGCATAGCGATCACGGCTGGCGAGATTCGGTGGAATCGCCTGGGATCGGGATGCCTCCATAAGTGTTCTTATCGAGGCATAAGAACGCGGATTCGGACCGCGGGCTCCGACCTCTTCGTCGGACTAGCTGATCTTGTACACGTCAGCCACTTTCTGTGATCATCGTTCCCATTCCAGGGTGATCTTCGCCTTGCGGGGCGACGCCAAGTAGAGCAGGCCGGTCACGGCGACTAGGGCGAGACCGCCGTGGAACTTGGTCTCGAGGCCAGCCGGAAGCAAGCCAAGGGTCTGCGTGAGTGACGAGGCCAACAGCGTTCCGAAGCCGCCGGTGGCAAGGACCTTGACCTTGCGGTTGGTGCTCGGGTTGGGCTGGTTGTTCGGGGTCGTGTTGCGGTTTTTGGGCGTGCGGGAGCCGTCCGCGTTCGCGGGCATGGAGAACCTCCGGGAGAACAAGCGAGAAGAGTCTGGGGGCGCCGCTCGCGACCGTTCACGGTCGCGAGCGGCGGCGTCCGTCGCAGAAGGGACGAGCTCAGCCGAACGCTGGCCTGGTCCTCGGTCTCGTCGTTGTGGGGATGTGGAGTTCGCCGGCCTGTCGGCTGGTGAAGCCTTTGCCCAACCGGTTCAACTTCCTGCGGACGCGCTGGCCAAAGGCTGGCGGTTGTCCGGCTGCTGCGGCGGCCAGATCCCATGTCATGCCGTCGTGAACTGCATAAAGGTCAGCGACTTTCCGCTCTCCGGGCTTGAGCTTGTCGAGGACACGGTCGATGCGAGGGTCGCGGAACTCGGGCAAGCTGAGCACGAGTTCCTCGACGGAGCGCGGGTCGGCGAGCGCCTCAGCCAGGGTGAGGACCACGTCGCTGTCGCTGCCCGCCTGGCCCAACGGCGAATGCAGCGACACGATGCGGCGGTGCCCAAGCTCGGTGTCGCCGATCAGCCGGTGGTTGCGGTGGAACTTTTCGATCCGCTTGAGTAGCACCTTCCTCACGTCCTCCGGCTCAGCCTTCAGCCAAGCGTCCTCAAGCAGTGCCTCCTTCGCGGCCTCGACGTGCGGCCGGCCCTTCGGAAAGAGGTCCAGGACATCGCGCATGAACTTCCGGACGATCTCCTCGCTGTTTTCCCCGTGGATGACCGACTCGCGGGCCTCAACGGCCGCCCGGAAAACCGCGCGGACCACCAGCTCGACGAGCTTCTCGGTCACCGCCGACCAGCCAGGCCATCCGATGTCGCGGACGATCGTCAGGAGGTTGTCCGTGATCGGCCGGAGGAACTCAGTGAGGTCGGGCAGTTTCCAGCTCCAAGAACCGACCATCGAGCTGACCTGCCGCCGCAGCTTCGCCTGATAGGTCATGAAGCCCGAGGCCCAATCGCGCGTGGGCCAGAACACGCCCATGAGCCAGTTCGAGCTACCGGTCACCGCGTCCCGGACGCGCTGGGTAGGACTGAACACTGGCCAGACGGAGGCGGCAACCTGCTCCTGGATGCGACGCAGCGCCTCGAACATCGGACCCCGGACCAGCCTCTGGAGCTTCTCCTGCATCTCCTCAAACCCTGCGAGCCGGAGCGGCCGGACCATGTTGTCCGCGATCTGGCTCAGCACCTTCTGAAAGGGGCCCATCATGCTCGCCATGACGGCCTGGAAGCCCTCGGTCGATCCCGCCCAACTGGCCAGAAAGGCGCCGAAAAGGCGCGACTCGCGGCTCGGCGAGCGACGAGCCCGCCCGGCATCCTTACGGGCGCTGCGGGTGAACCGGTGGTCGATCAGCCGCCGACGCACCCGGAAGGCAACGCTGCGAGACAGCACCCGCTGACGGCACCGGACCACCACGACCTCCAAAGGCGACACCACGACGCGAGGCATA
Organism: Micromonospora sp. NPDC047793; assembly: GCF_040642635.1. Taxonomy (NCBI): domain Bacteria; kingdom Bacillati; phylum Actinomycetota; class Actinomycetes; order Micromonosporales; family Micromonosporaceae; genus Micromonospora; species Micromonospora sp. NPDC047793. The sequence continues at coordinate 8,794 of NZ_JBEYSG010000002.1, forward strand.
GCCGATGTCACCGCAGTGACCTTGGGGAACATGGCCACGAGCGGGACACCCGTCGGGTTCGCGGCCGCCGCTCGGTGAAACGCCCGGGCCAGGGGAACCCCCTTGCGGACCGGCGGGGCGAGCGAGTCGGGGTTCTCGGCGGAGGCCGCCTCGTTGTGGTTCATGGTGCTCCTTCGTGTCTGGAGTGGTGCTCCTACTCCTCCAGGCCGTCAGAGCGGGGTACCGGCAAAAATTTAGGAACTATTTCTGGAGGGGCATTTTGGCGCCGACTCCGCGAGGACGGTCTTGTCGGCTCAAGCCTAAAGCGGCGGCCGACAACGTTCGGCTCGGAGGAGGTGCGGGGCTCGGGGGAAGGCTCGAGCAACACCATGGTGGCCGTCCCGGAGCGCGGCCGCTCGAGGGAGGCGATCTTGTTCCGCGCGGCCTCGCGCCAGAGGCAAATCGAGGAACTCCTTGATCCGGAGGCCGGTATGGCGCAGGGTCTCAATCACCGCGCTGGACCGTGCCCACCCGCTCACCGGTGCGGCCGGGGACGGCTGCGACGGGTACGTGCCTATGCACGATGCTGAGCTGGTGCAGACCGTGACCGACGATGAGTTCCGGTACGCCTGCTGGCACCCGGCGTGCCCGCGGGCCGAGTCAGGATGTCGAACGGGATCGACGCCCGCGCGACCAGCGGTGCGGCCGATGCCCGATGCCACGGAATCGCCGACAGGGGCAGCGAATCAGCCCAGGTGCGCTGGCCGCTACCAGGGTGCGCGCCGGTCGGACTCTCCAATATTGACGCCTCCGGCGGGGCCTGACTCGGAGATCCGGCAGGGACCCATCGGCGCCGGGTGGGTGAATGGTCACCCAGGGGTGGGATCTCCCCGCGCCGGCCGCCCTGGCCGACCGAAGATCGGCCGACACGAGGAGATCCCACCCCACCACCCGGGCACCGTGCGTGGGCAAGCCCGCAACCCTCTCCACAAGGGCCTTTTCGGTAGTAAGCAGCGAAGATCAACGGCAACGCTGGTCAGCGCAGGAGCGGCCGTGCCGCTCGAATACGGACGGCTACCTTCTGGCGCCGGTCATGCTGGTCGGCGCCAGAAGGAGACCCGTCCGTCACCGTCCGATGATGGTGTGGAACAGCAGAAGGGACCCACCTGCGGCGCCGCCGCCGCAGAGTACGGCCGATGGGACAGAATTGTCGGCCAGGTACGCGAGACAGCTGGCGATCACCCCGATGATCAGGGCGATCAGCAGGACGACGGCCGCACGGACAGTCAGCAGTGGGCCGGGGGGTGTCGATGGCACAGGAGGAACCTTCCAGTTGGGTGGTGAAAGGACACCCGCTGGTAAGTCAGAGTGGATGGGGCGCCCCACGACCTGAGCTCGCATTTCTCCACGCCGGAAGGCTCACACAAAGAGTTCGAGAAAGTTCGTGGGGTGGACCCAGGCGGCGCACCTACAAGAGGTTGTTTTGAGCTTGCGTTGTGACTGAGAGAGCTCTGGTGAGTGATCAGCCACGACGGGCGCCGAAGGCGCCCCCGACCCTGGGGCGCCTTCGGCAACGACCGAAAGGGCGACGGTGACGGTGGACGGCGGCGGCGCGGCGGGCAATACGCCCGCAGAGCAGGCGCGCGGGGCTGCTGTCGTACAACCTGGCGTTAGGCTCGGCGACGAACTCGGTCGCCCCGTGCCGGTCAACCAGGTGCTGGTCAACATGACGTCGGAGTTCGCCGAGGAGACCCGGCGTCTGCAGGAGAACCTGCAGCGGCGTGAGGCCGACCAGATGCTGCTCGCCGAACTCGCCGCCGGCAACTTCACCGGCCGCAGCTACGAGCGGTTCGAGAACGAGCTCGCCGCGTACGCCATGTCGGTGCTGCGTGGCTGGATGCACTCAGGCTTCATCTTCAAGCTCACCGCAGGGCGTGGATTCTCCCTTAACCCGTCCGGTCACGAGCTGGAGGAACTGTTCCGTGAGTCCGACGCCCGGGAGGAGCTCGCCATCATGACCGTCGCGCTGGCGTTGCCGCGATTCCGCGAGCAGGCCCTGGTCGGCGGTGGATGGCGGTTCGAGGGTGGGGCCAGCCTCGCCACCTATTTCATGGGGGCCTGCCTGTATGTGTTTCCCAACGAGGTGCGCAAACGCCGGGCGCAGCGCAGCCGGTGGCGCCTGCAGGACAACGGCGATCCCGGGCTCACGCCGCCGCGCGAGGACCAGATCAACGACCCGTGCGTAATCATCGTGGGCAACCAGCGGGTGAGCGACGACCTCGGCCGCACCGATGACCGGACCAGGGCGATCGTCGCGTTAACGATCGACGGCTACAGCCAGGAGGAAATCGTCGAGCTGCTCAACGAAACCTCGGTGCGCGCCATCGAGGGCGTGCTGCACCGGTGGCGCAAGAAGGAGCAGCGCCGGCAGCCAGGAGGTGAGTCGGATGGATGAGCACGACGAAGAGTTGGAACGCTTTGACCAGTTGCTTGCGCGGTCCTCCCTTGGCACCCCCGGCGCCCGCCGGCTGCGTCGGCGTACCCCGCCCTCCCAGGTGGCGGCGGCGCGACGCATCGCTCATCTGGCCACCGCCGCACCGGCAGCTCGCGACCTGCTGCAGGTGGTTGCCCGGCTAGCTCCGGACCACCCATTCCCCCTCTCGCTGCTATGTAAGGCGAGCGACCTCCTTCCGGGGCTGGCGGAAGCCGCCTGTGCTACCTCGAACGCGTTGCGCGAGACCTGCGAGGCACTGCACAGCAGAGGACTGCTAGAACTCGATGGCACCTGCGTGTCAGTACGGGCAGACATCGCCGGCCACGTGGTCGGCCAGGTGACACCGGATCAGTCGGTCCACTGGACCAAGGCGGTGCTGCGCTTCCTTACTCACGCCCTGCGCCCTGACACCCATCACCGCGACTCCTGGGCCGAGTGGAAGCTCGTTTACCCGCACGTACTGGCCGTGTGTGAAGAGGCGGAGCGCCACCAGATCCAGTTGGGTGACGTCGGCTACCTGCTCGACCGGGCGTCGGTCTATCTGCGCGAGGGCGTCAAGGATCCGGATGGGGCGACCGCACTTGCGGAACGCGCCGTCACGTTTGCCAGCACCGCGGACGACCGCGAGCTGATCGGCGACAGCTTGGGCAACCTGGCGTTGGCGCACTGGGCAGCCAACCGGCTGGCCGACGCCATCCACGCCTCCACGGCGTCACTCAGCCAAGTCGCCGAGACGTACGGAACCGATCACGAGACGTACGCCGAAAGCCTGACCATCCACGGCAACATTCTCGCCGCCGCCGGACGAACCGCGGAGGCTGGCCTGGTACACGAGCAGGCGGTTGAAATTCTCCGGACACTCCACACGGCGCGACCCACCGGCCAGATCCGCGGGCTGCTGGTCGCGGCCCTCAACGACCTTGCAGCACAACTGCTCTCTACCGGGGGGCCGGCAGCAGCGGGTGTGGAGCTACTGGCGGAGGCAAATGAGCTGGTGCGGCGCGGTGAGTACGGCTGGGCCCAGGTCACCATGAACCTGGCCAGGGCGTGCCGTGCCGTCGGTGATGCGATCGGCGCACGTGACCATCTTGAGTCAGTGCGGGACCACTGCGTCAAGACCAGGCAGGAACAGTCGATCACCCTTATTTGCGCCCTTGCGGACCTGGCCGAGGTCTACAAGGAGTTGGGTGACAGCCGCGCCGGTCCGACTCTGCGTGAGGCGCACCGCGTCGACAGCGCAAGCGCCTTGGACGCCGCGTCGGATCGGCCACCGAGCATCGAGGCCACCACAGCGAAACCTTTCATGGCGAACCCGGCCAAGGCGTACATCTCGCCGGCTAGGCCCATCGTCGGCATCGAGAGCTGAGGACGGTCACCGGCGGGCCTGAGCCCGCTTACCCCGCTGGTAGCACCGGCGGTACTACCAGCGGGGTAAGCTCGCAACCATGACCGCGAAACGCTCCATCAGCGTCCCCGACGACGTGGCCCAGTGGCTCGACGGCCAGCCCAACGCCAGCGCCGCCATCACCGCAGCCGTCCGCGCGCAGATGGCTGGCACCCAGCTCGACGAGGTGCTGCGCCGCGCCGGCATCGAGGTCACCGACGCCGGCAAGGCTCGCTGGCGCGACCGCCTCGCCACCCCCATCCCCGATGAGGCCCTCGCCGAGGGCCAGCGCCTGCTCGACGAGGCCGCGTGAGCGGCGACCAGGTCGCCGTCGTCCTGGACGCCACCGCGCTCGCCGCGTACGTCGACGGTCAAGTCGCCGTCGGTGAGCTGATCGCCGAAGTCGCCGACGAGGGGCGCACGGCAGGCGTGCCGGCAGTCTGCCTCGCCGTCGCCTACGCCGCCACCAGCAGCGAGGTCAGCACCGCCCTGCTCACCCTCCTGACCACCACCCCGGCCGTCACCGTGCTACCCCTCGGCGCCGAGCCCAGCATCGACGACGCCCGCCAGGCCGGCGTCCTCGCCCGCGCCGCAAGCGGCGACATCGCCCTCGGCCACGCCGCCCGCACCGCCATCGCCCACCAGGCGCACCTGGCCACCACCGCCCCCACGCCGGCCGCCGCCGTCCTGCCCGCCGGCTGGAGCATCCTCGACCTCAACCAGGTGTAACCCACGTACTGAAGAAGACCCTGCGCAACATGGTCACTTTCGGGTCAACGTTGAGTTCATCGGTGCCCCGTGCGGTGGAAGTTGCAGCAACGGTGGGCTTGCCCGATGCCTGCCTTCGGCAGCGACGGCAGCCGGTGACGGGTGCGGACCGGATCACCGTGGCGGGAGGTGCCCGCAGAGTGTCCGCCGTGCCACACCCTCCGCGCTTGCGTCCTCGCCACGATCGGCGACCAACCGCACCGGCCTGTTGAAGATGGCGAGCAGCAACCCGGCGAACGAAGGTATCCACTCCAAGGCGGGAAGCCGAGATCGCCTTTACCCAGCTTGATCCAGCGGGGCGCGGTCCTCTATGGGCGGCGGACCCGGTGCATGGGTCTCGACGATGTCGAGCAGCACCGTCGGAGGACGCGCGTGCTGATGCGCGGCGGGCCAGGTAACGGGCCGGCGGTGGGCCGAAGCGGGAAGAGCGTGGTGCGGCGCCAATGCCTACATCCGATCACCCCCGAGCGCGGCCACCGGCGCGGCAGCGACCGCGGGTCTACCGGCATTGCGGGGATTGCAGCGAGGCGTAGGGACGGGGCGGCGAGGACCGCTGCGAGTGAGCCGCCGTTGCCAGCTGCTCCGCCGAACGGGTCAGCCGGGCGTCGGCTGATCGGCCCGTGGGTGCTCCGTGGGTGCTCGGATGCCAGCGGCCCCAGATGGATTTCCTCTTTAGATGCTGGATTCCTGCCACGAGCGGCTGCCGACGCGGCAACTACGTTGAGTAACGACCACGCTGACCTGCTAATACTGAAGCGACTCTGCCCGGATCTGCGGACGAGATTCCGGACGGAAGCGCCTTGCGGGCAGCAGTCAGGGGCAGGACCGTCCGCAGTGGATTAAAAGTCCACAGCTCTGCCATTGAGCTAGCGGCCCGCGCGCTCAGGTTACCGGACACTGCGGGGATCGGGCTCGCGGCTGTCGAGCAGCCGTCGATGACTGCCCGGTGGCCGGGTGGTGCCGGGTTGGCAGGATCGACTCGGGCGTCGGTTCGACAGGGGGAGGCAAGCGTGCCGGAAGGCGTACGGGTCGTGGTGCTGGCCGGGGGCGTGGCGGCCACGGGGCTGGTGGCGGGGTTGTTCTTCGCGTACGCCTGCTCGGTCATGCCGGGGTTGGCGGCGACCGACGATCGGACGCTGGTCGGCACCATGCAGTCGATCAACCGGAAGATCGTCAACGGCTGGTTCATCTCGGTGTTCCTGGGTGGGCCGGTGCTGGTGGCGGTGGCGGTCGTCGGGTACTTCGGTGACGGCGGTGCGGTGCTGTGGTGGCTGGTCGCCGCGCTGGTCCTGCACCTGGTGACGCTCGGTGTAACGGCGCAGTGCAACGTGCCGCTCAATGATCAGTTGGACGCCGCCGGGTCGGTCGACGGGATCACCGACCTGGCGGCGATCCGGCGTCGGTTCGAGGTGCCGTGGGTGCGCTGGAACCTGGTTCGGACGGGCAGTTCGGTCGGGGCCTTCGCCAGCATGATCGGCGCGCTGCTGGCCCGGTAGCGTCGCCGCGCACGCGGGACGTCGGCCGGGTGGGGCCGCGACCGCCGGGGCCGCGCACGGGAGCGCCGCCGGTCGGGAGCCAGGTGGACGCGTGGAAAGCGACTGACCGGGTACGGACCGGACATGCGGATCGTGGTGGTGGGCGCGAGCGGCAACATGGGTACGGCACTGCTGCGCCGGTTGTGGCGTGAGCGCGGTGTGGAGATCGTCGGGGTGGCGCGGCGGCTGCCGCACGCGGGGGCCGGTGAGCCGTACGCGGGGGTGCGGTGGCACTCGTGCGACATCGGGCGGGCCGGTGCCGTTGACGAGTTGACCGAGGTGTTCGCCGGGGCGGACGCGGTGGTGCATCTGGCCTGGCAGATCCAGCCCAGCCACGACCAGCAGGTGTTGCGGCGTACCAATGTGGGCGGCAGCCGGAATGTCGTGGACGCGGTGCTGCGGGCGGGCGTACCGGCGCTGGTGTACGCGTCGTCGGTGGGGGCGTACGCGCCGGGGCCGAAGAACCTGCCGATCAGCGAGCGGTGGCCGGCGACCGGGGTGGCCGAGTCGTCGTACAGCCGGGACAAGGCGGCGGTGGAGGAGATGCTCGACGGGGTCGAGCGGACCCGTCCGGAGCTTCGGGTGGTACGCCTGCGGCCGGGGTTGATCTTCCAGCGGGAGGCGGGTACGGAGATCAGCCGCTACTTCCTGGGGCCACTGGTGCCGGTGCGGCTGCTCCGGTTCGGGCGGCTGCCGTTGGTGCCGGCCAACCGCCGGCTGCGGATGCAGGCGGTGCACGCCGACGACGTGGCCGACGCGTACGCCCGGGCGATTCTGGGTGACGCGCGCGGCGCCTTCAACGTCGCCGCGGACCCGGTGTTGACGCCGGAGCTGGTGGCCCGGCACTTCCACGGCTGGACGGTGCCGGTGGCCGCCCCGGTGCTGCGGACGGCTGCCGCGCTGACCTGGCGGGCCCGGCTGCAACCGGTCGACGCGGGGTGGGTGGAGTTGGCGTTGAACGCGCCGCTGATGTCCAGCGAGCGCGCCGAGACCGAGCTGGGCTGGCGGCCACGCGTGGACGCGGTCACCGCGCTCAAGGAGTTGGTGGCGGGCATGGCGGAGCGCGCCCACACGGCCAGTCCGCCGCTCTCCGCCACCCCCGACCTGCCCGGCCGTCCCGCCGCCCTCCTCAAGGCCCGCCCCGCCGGCCAGGGCAACCCCTACTGACTCAGCGGATGGTGGAGGCGGTGATGGTGGGGCCGGAGCCGGCGCCCTGGTAGAAGATGCCGGGGTGGGTCTGGAAGCCGTGGCTGGGGTTGCGGCGCAGGGTCGACTTCTCGATGCGCAACGTGCCGGTGCGGTTGTTGCTGACGAAGAAGATCGCCCCGCCGCACTCCTTGGCGTCGTTCCCCTCGATCAGGGTGCCGGCGACGCGGACCGAGAATTCGTTGCCGTCGGCGTAGATCGCGCCGCCGCTGCCGCCGCCGGGAGTGCCGGAGCGGGCCGGGTTGGCGCCGGTGCCGACGGCCGCGTTGTCCCGCAGCACGCTGTTCAGGATGACCCAGGAGACGCCGATGCTGCTCAGTGCGCCGCCGTTGGCGCAGGTGCCGCCGGTGAAGGTGCTGTCGACCACGTACACCGGTTGGCCGTCGTGCTGGTCGAGCACCCGGATGGCGGCGCCGCCCACGTCGGGGCCGGTGCGGTCGCAGCGGTTGCCGACGAAGTGCGAGTCGACCACCTTGAGCCGCCCGCCGCGTACGAAGATCGCGCCACCGCCGCCACCGTCGACGCGCTGGCCGGTGGCGTCGCCGTCGGCGAAGGTCAGGTTCTGCACGGTGAGCTGCGGGTGGTCCTGGTTCTGGCAGCGCGCGGTGGTCCAGCCCTGGAGCGGGTCGCAGGTGTTCATGTAGAGGATGCGGCGCTTGCCCTGCCCGCTGAGCGTGATCTTGCCGCCGCCGTCCAGCACCACCTTCGGGCCGTTGGCGTTGCGGACCTTCGCGGTCGCCGCCATCGTGATGGTCACCGGGTCGGGGCCGCAGTCGAAGGTGATGATCCCGCCGGCCGCGACCGCCCGCACCACCGCTGCCGAGGTGCAACTGGCCGGGGTGCCGTCACCGATGGTGCGGGTCGGGTTCGAGGTGTCGACGGCCTGGGCCACGGCGGGCACGGGGGCCGCGTCGGCCGGGGGCGCGCTGTCGCGTACGCCCGGGTTGTCGGCCGACCGGGTCGGGTCGGCACCGGCGGCGGGGGTGCCGAGCGCGGCGGTGCCGGACGGGCTGGTCTCGGCGCTCTGGTGCTGTCCGGGCGGTGCCTCGGAGGTCGGCTCGGCGGGATCGCCGCCGGCCGGCTGCTGGACGCTACGCGGGTCGACGCGGGGTACGGACGGGCCGCCGCAGCCGGTCAGACCGACGGCGACACCGAGCGCGACCACGGGAGCGAGGGATCTGAGACGCACCAGGTGATGCTAGAGCCTGCGCGGGGGTCCGCGACCGGTCGCGGACCCCGTGGTGACTCTCAGGTGATCGGTACGTGGTGCAGGTGCCGGCGGCGGCGCAGCCGGACACTGAACACCCCTGCCACGGTCACGGTCAGCAGCAGCGTCACCGCCAGCCCGTGCAGGACGCCCCGGGCCAGGTAGCCGTCGTCGGCGTGGTCCACCGCCCAGGTGGCGATCTCCCGGCTGGACCAGAACGGGGTGAGCTTCGCGCCCTGACTGGCCGGGTCGAGCAGCATCTGCATCGCCACCACGGTGAGCAACAGCAGGGTGCCCTCCAGTTCGCGGGGCAGCAGCGCGCCGATCAACATGCCGAACGGCGCGGCCACCATCACGCAGCAGAGCATCGCCACGGCGATCCCGGCGTACCGCAGGTTGGTCGTGTCGAGCACGGTGAGCAGGAAGAACGGCACCGCGACGGTCAGTCCGAGCGCCCACAGGCCGAGCATCCGGCCGAGGTACAGATGGTGCGGCCGGTAACCGGCGAGCCGGAGCCGGGGTTCCAGCTCGCGGGCGGCGCTGGTGGCGAAGAGCGCGGCGGTGCTGACCGCCCAACTGATGCCGAGGAACAGCGCCCGGATCGACTGCCCGACGTGCGAGTCCCGCCGGATCATCCAGAAGACCAACGGCATCAACAACAGGAGCAGGAGTACGCCCCGACGACGCGCCAGTTCCCGCAACGTCATCTCGGCGACGGTGAGCAGCCGCTTCACGCCCGACCTCCCTGCTCGGCGGAGGTCAGGTCGAGCACGATGTCGACCCGGTCGAGTTGGTTGAGCAGGTGCGTCACCACCACGATGGCCTTCCCCTCGTCGCGCAGCCGGGTCAACTGGTCCCAGAGGTTGACGTAACTGCCCTGGTCGAAGCCCTGGTACGGCTCGTCGAGCAGCAGCACGTCCGGTTGGGCGAGGGTGGACATGGTCAGGTTCAGCTTCTGGCGCGTACCGCCGGAGAGGTGCCGGGCGAGCACGGTGCCCTCGGCGTCCCAGCCGAGGTTCCGGGCCGCCGCCCGACCGGCCTGCCGGGCCGGGCCACGGGCCACACCCTGACCGGCGCCGACCAGCACGAAGTGCTCGTCGGGGAGCAGGAAGTCGGCGGTGCCGCCCTGCTGGGGGCAGTAGCCGAGCCGGCCGGAGACGGTCACCTCACCGCTGTCCGGCGAGATCAACCCGGCGCAGATCCGCAGGAAGGTGCTCTTGCCGCAGCCGTTCGCGCCGACCACGGCGGCGATCTGCCCGGCGCGTACGGTCAGCGAGGCGTCCCGCAGCACCGGATGCCGCCCGTACCGCTTGGTGATGCCCTTGGCGGACAAGCGCACCGGCCCGGGACGCGGGCCGGGCGCGGTGCCGATGCTCTCCACGATCGCGGCGGCGTAAGTCTGCGGCGGGCCGAAGACCTGCCACGGGTCACCGCCGCCCTCGCGCAGGTGTGTGGCGGCCTCGGCGACCACGTGCCGGGCGGCGTCGGTCGCCACCCGCCGCCTGTGCAACTCGGCCGCGAACCCCCGCAGCCAGTCGTCGACGTTCACCCCTCGACCCCCTTCGAGACGATGTCGGTCACCGGCGCCACGAACGTCAGCCAGGCGTTACCGCCATTGTGCAGCGCCGCCCGCCCGTCGTCGGTGAGCTGGTAGTACTTGCGGGCCGGACCCGACCCGCCCTCCCGCCACTGCGCGGTGACCAGACCGGTGCGCTGCAATCGCAGCAGCACCGGATAGAGCGTGCCGCCCTGGATCGGTCCGACGCCCGCGGCGTCGAGCGACTGGGCGAGCTGGTAGCCGTAGGACTCGCCCTCGCGCAGCAGGGCCAGCACGCAGAGGTCGAGCACACCTCGCAGCCACTGCCCACGACGATCGGGATCCACCCGCCGAACCCTAGTGGCGCTACCTAGATGGCACAACTACCTAGTTGCGCACAGCGGCGCCTCGGGACCACGGTGGTGCCTCGGTCCTGGCGGCGCCTCGGGACCACGGAGGTCCCGAGGCGGTGGCGGGTCAGCTCGGCACGACGTCGGAGATCACCACGGTGACGTTGTCCGGCGCGCCGGCCTGGTGGGCGAGCTTCACCAACTGCTCACCGCACTGGTGGCGGTCGGTGTGCAGGCTCAGCGCAGCGGCGATCGCGTCGTCGGTCACGTAGTCGGAGAGCCCGTCACTGCAGAGCAGCAGCCGGTCGCCGGCCGCCACGCTCACCGAGCCCATCGTCGGCGGGGCGTCCGCGCCCTGCACCGCACGCGTCACCAGCGACCGCTGCGGATGGTGCCGGGCCTGCTCACGGGTCAACGTGCCCTGGTCGACGAGCGCCTGCACGAACGTGTCGTCCCGGGTCAACTGCCGCAGCCGGCCCTCCCGCAGCAGATAGCAGCGCGAGTCGCCGACCTGCGCCAGCACCAGCGTGTCCCCGGCGAGCAGGGCCGCCGTGAGCGTCGTGCCCATGCCGTCCCGGGCGGGCTCGGCGGCGATCGCCGCGTGAATACGTTGGTTGGCGGTGCTCACCACGGCCCGTAGCGAGTCGGTGGCGGCGTCCGGTGCGGTGGGCGGGATCAACTCGTCCAGGATCCGGATGACGATCTCGCTGGCGACCTCACCGGCGGGCAGCCCACCCATGCCGTCGGCCACCGCGACGAGGCGCTCACCAGCGAGCGCGGAGTCCTCGTTGTTGGTGCGGACCAGGCCGATGTCGTTGAGGATGGCCGAGCGGAGGATCAGCGTCATGGGTCAAGCTTGCCAAGAACACCCTTCCCGCGTCTCTACGCACTACTGCGTAGGGTTGAGGAATGTTGCCGATGTCCATGGTCGGGCGCGCCGACGAGCTGGCTGAGCTGGGCCGAGTGTGGTCCACCGTGGCTGGTCGGAGGCGTCGAACACCGGCCGTCGTGGTCGTCACCGGCGGCGCGGGCGTCGGCAAGAGCCTGTTGGTCGCCGCCGCGCTGGACGAACTCACCCCACGACCGGCGATGGTGCTCAGCGGCGCCGCCCGGGTGCACAGTCCGGCACCGTACGACTGGCTGGCCGCCGTGCTCAGCGGACGCGACCCCGACCGGCTCGACCTGCCGGCCGACACCGTGCCGCCGGACGCGCTGGCCTGGCTCGCCCAACAACCCACCGCGCCACGCGAGCGCTACGCCCCCGGCACGCTGCTGCGCCTCGCCGTACGTGCCGTCCGGGCGCTGGTCGGCACCGGCCCGGCCGTCCTCGTGGTCGAGGATCTGCACGCGCTCGACCCGGCCAGCCTCAACCTGATCGGCGAACTCGCCACCGCCCCCGGACTGCCCGCCCTGCTGGTGGTGGCGACCCGACCCGCCGCGCACGCGGTCGCCCCGGAACTCGCCGGCCGCACCCTGGCCCGGCTCTGCGGCGTACCCGGGGCGGTGCGCCAGCACCTCGGGCCGCTGCGCCCGGTCGAGGTGGCCGAGGTGCTGACCCAGGTGTACGCCGGCCACCCGCTGCCCGGTCGACTGGTACGCGGCGTCTGGCGGAGCACCGGCGGCAACCCGTACGCGCTCACCGAGCTGCTCGCCGCGTACGCCGGACAGCCACCCGAGGCGCTGCTCGCCCCGGTCGACGTCCCGCCCGCGTTCGACGGACGGCCTCGGCCTGCCCGTCGAGGTGTGCCGCCGTTCGACGCCGACGGTGGGCGGGCGGCGTCGGGGCTGTCGCGTACGCCGGAGTCGTCGGGGGCGTCGGCGGGCGGTACCGGACTGTCGGCCGAGTTGACCGGGCGGGAGGTGGAGGTGCTCGACTGCCTGGTCGCCGGGATGTCCAACAAGCAGGTGGCGAGCGCCCTGGGCATCTCGGTGCGGACGGTCACCGTGCACGTGTCCAACCTGCTGCGCAAGACCGGCTCGGCCTCGCGTACCGAGGTGGCGCTCTGGGCGGTACGCCAACGGCTCGCCGAACCCACCCCCGCCGAGATGTAAGGAAGGGACCCTTCCTATACACGAGGCGTTAGCAGGGGGCCCTTCCTTACATCCGGGGGTAGCGCAGGAGCAGGCTTGCGGCCACCTCCTCGTCGCCCACGGCGGCGTAGAGGTGCGGCACGTCGGACGTCCAGCGCAGGTGGCCACCGGCGGCGACGGTCAGCGGCGCGTCGACCGGGCCGGCGCGCAGCACCCCGGCGAAGACGGTCACGTGCTCGGTCACCCCGGGTTGGTGCGCGGGGGAGAGCTGGCCGGGGCCGGGCGCCACCCGCATCCGGTACAGCTCGTACGTCGCGTCCGAGTCGTCGAAGACCTCCAGCAGCGTCGCGCTGACCGCCGCGCCGCGTACGGTCGGCCCGGCCGACGGCCCGGAGAGCACGGCGGTCAGCGGTACGCCGAGCTGCGCGGTGATCGCGTACAACGTCTCCAGGGTGGGGTTGCGGACGCCGTTCTCCAGTCCGGAGAGCGTCGCCTTGCCCACTCCCGCCAGCCGGGACAGCGCGGAGAGCGAGATGCCGCGCGCCTCGCGGAGGGCGCGGACCCGCTGGCCGATCGCGGCGGTGTCCGAATCTGGTGGTGGCTGCGACATCCCGATATGGTGCTACACGCCGCTGTTCCGTAAACGGAACGGTCGGGAAGGGGTGGGGTCATGGCGGGACGGACACAGCCGATCCTCGCGGGGGTGGTGACCGCGCTGGTCGGGTTCGCCAGCTCGTTCACGGTGGTGCTTGCCGGGCTGCGCGCGGCCGGCGCGAGCGAGGCACAGGCCGCCTCCGGGCTGCTCGTCCTCTGCGTCGCCTCCGGGCTCTGCGCGGTCTGGCTCGGCCTGCGCCACCGGATGCCGCTGAGTATCGCCTGGTCCACGCCGGGCGCGGCGCTGCTCATCGCGACCGGCCCGGTGCCCGGCGGGTGGCCGGTCGCCGTCGGCGCGTTCCTCGTCTCGGGCCTGCTCATCGTCGCCGCCGGCCTGTTCCCGGCCCTCGGCCGCGCCGTCGCCGCGATCCCCAAACCCATCGCCGGGGCGATGCTCGCCGGGGTGTTGCTGCCGCTCTGCACCGCACCGGTACGCGCCCTCGTCGACGTGCCGCACCTCGCCGCGCCGGTGCTGGTCTCCTGGTTGGTGCTGCACCGCTTCGCCCGGCGTTGGGCGGTCCCCGGGGCACTGGTGGTCGCCGCCGTCGCGATCGCGCTGACCACGTCGGGCGGTGGCACCGGTGGACTGCGGCCGGTGTTCACGCTGACCATGCCGGCGTGGAGCCTGTCGGCGCTGATCGGTGTGGCACTGCCGCTGTTCCTGGTGACCATGGCCGCGCAGAACGTGCCCGGCACCGCCGTCCTGGTCGGCTACGGTTACCGGCCCCCGCTCGGCTCGGCGCTGCGGACCACGGGACTGGCCAGCATGGCCGTGGCGCCCGCCGGTGGTCACGCGGTCAACCTGGCGGCGATCACCGCCGCGCTGGCTGCCGGACCGGACGCGCACCCCGACCCGGACCGCCGCTGGATCGCCTCGGTGACCGCCGGCATCGGGCTGGCGATGCTCGGATTGGGTGCCGGTGCGGTCACCACGCTCGTCGGTTGGGCGCCACCCGTACTGATCGAGGCGGTCGCCGGACTGGCTCTGCTCGGCGCGCTGGCCACCGCCCTGACCGCGGCGCTGGCCGATCCCACGGCCCGGGAGGCCGCCGTGGTGACCCTGGTGGTCACCGCCTCCGGGGTGTCGCTGATCGGCATCGGCGGCGCCTTCTGGGGCCTGGTGGCCGGCTGCCTGATGTTCCTGATCTTCCGTCCCCGCCGCCCCACGCCGACGCTGTCGACCCCGGTCACCGAACCCGACCGGCCTGCTGCCGCGCCCGCCCCGACCGCCGGGTCCGTCCCGACTCAGACGTCGTGAGCGGGCCGAGGCGGGGTCAGTCCTCCGGAGGGAGGTCGGCGGCGAGGACGTCGAGCCGAACCTCTCCGTCGACGACGGTGTTGATCTGGTCGGCCAGTACGTAGACGGCACCGGTGGGGACCAGTTCGGTGGAGACCTTCAGGTAACCGGTGCGCAGCAGGCGGGCGGCCAGGTCCGCAGGAACGTCGGGTTCCTCCGTGGCGGCGGACTCGATCAACTCGTCCAGGCTGCTGCCAGGGTCGGCGGTGGGCGCCTGCACGGTCACGGCGTTCGGGTCACCGCGCTGGACCAGGTCCACCGTGCCGACGTCGAGGCCGGCGGCGTCCACCACCCGCATGCCGGTGGTGACCCGCGAGACAGTGGTCTGTTGATCGATGCCCTGCTGCTCCATACTCCGCGCGGTTCCCGCCCCCCACTGCTCCTAAACCACCCACCCCATCCGGTACGCCCCACCCCTCCGCCTTGTCGATCAAGAAGTTCGGGTCGCGTTCGCGGCGGTGGCGAGACGAAAACTTCTTGATCAACCCGGGCTGGGGGTGGAGGGTGGGGGGGAGGGCCAGGGGGATGGGGGGCGGGGGGAGAGTTCGCGCCAGGTGTCGGGGCCCTGGAGCAGCGCGCGGACCGTCTCCTCGGCGTCGTCGACGGTGTCGTACTCGTAGAACCGGGATGCGCCCTCGGCCCCGCCGGCACGCTGTTCCACGTACCAGCGATCGGCGTCCGCCCGGAGGAAGACGTCCCGTCGGGCCAGCCGCCCCCATTTCCCGTTCCACCAGTGCTTTCGCTGCTCCATGGCGGGACTCTATCGAACATGTGTTCGACATGGGGCGGCCCCTGCGGGATTCCCACAGGGGCCGATGTGCGGGTGCCGGGTTCAGCGCCCGGTGGGCGGTTCCTCCCGGCGGCCGAGCACGTCGTCCAGGGCGCCGCGCTGCTGAGCCGGGGTGGTCCGGCCGGAGGCGACCAGGGCGTCCCGGATCTCGGTGAGCAGCTTGACCTCCTCGCTCGGTGCCGAGGGCGGCGGCTCCTCGCCCCGCTTGCGGCGCTCGGCCAGCTTGTTCATCGGGAAGACGACCAGGAAGTACAGCGCCGCCGCGGTGAGCAGGAACGTGATCAGCGCGTTGACGAAGGCGACCCAGTCGAACGGGATGCCCTGGATCTTCGGTGCGGTGCCCTCGATTCCTTTGTCGTTGCCGGTGATCAGCACCACGAAGACGCGGATCAGCGGCTCCAGGAACGACTTGGTGAGCTGCGTGACCACGCCGGTGAACGCGGCGCCGATGACGACGCCGACCGCGAGGTCGACGACGTTGCCGCGCATGATGAAGTCTTTGAAGCCCTTGAGCATCCGTAACTCCTGAGGTGTCCGGTATTTCGTCGAGGACAACCTATGCCTTGGGTGCGGACTCCAGGAAAGCACCGGCCTCCCGGGCCGCCAGCTCCGGGTCGCCGGCCCGGATGGCGGCCACCAGGCGGGCGTGGTCGACGTGCCGGTCCGGTGTCAGGGCGTCGCCCATGGCCTGCGCGACGGTGCTGCGCAGGGCGGTCGCGACCGAGGCGTAGAGCTCGGCGAGCATGCCGTTGTGCGCCGCCGCGACGACGGCGGTGTGCAGCGCCACGTCGGCCTCGACGAACGCGGCGACCTCGCCGCCGCGCCAGGCCGCGTCGCGGGCCGCCAACGCGGCGTCGAGGGTGGCCAGGTCCTCGGCGGTACGTCGGCGCGCGGCGAGCCGGGCGGCCTCCACCTCGAAGGCGCGGCGTACCTCGATCACCTCGGTCATCCGGTCGTCGGTGAGGCGGCGGGCCACCACGGGTGCCAGTTCGTCGGTGGAGAGCACGTAGGTCCCGGAGCCCTGTCGGCACTCCAGCACCCCGGCGTGGGCCAGTGCCCGGACCGCCTCGCGGACCGTGTTGCGCCCCACGCCGAGATCCTCGACGAGTTGCGGCTCGGTCGGGATGCGGCTGCCCACCGGCCACTCGCCGGCCAGGATCCGCCGCCGCAGCCGGGCGATGGTCTCGTTCGTCCGTCGGCCCCGGGGCGGGACGGCGGAATCAATCGCTGGTGGCACTGGTTACAGCCACTCGCCGAAATTCATCCCATGATTGTAGGTTCGAGGTCATGACTCCGCCAGCCGCCGGCACCCCCGCCACCACTGCCCCGACCGCCGGCGCCGCACCCGCTGCGACCGGGACCGCTGACGCCGGAAACCCGGTGGGCGGGGCGCATCGGGCGCGTGCCGGGTGGCTGCTGCTGGTCGGGATGCTGCTGGTGGCGCTGAACCTGCGGGCCGCGATGACCAGCCTCGGCGCACTGCTCGACGAGGTACGCGTCGGGTTGGCGCTCTCCGGCGCGATGGCGGGTGCCGTCACGACCCTGCCGGCCGTGGCGTTCGCCGGGTTGGGTGCGACCACGCCGTGGCTGGTCCGGCGGCTCTCCGCCCCGCGACTGCTGGTGCTGGCGATGATCGCGCTCACCGTCGGGCAGGTGCTGCGGGTGGTGACCGGGTCCGCCGTGGTGTTCCTGGCCACCAGCGCGCTCGCGCTGGCCGGTATCGCGGTGGCGAACATCCTGCTGCCGATGCTGGTCAAGCAACACTTCCCGCACCGGACCGGCCTGGTCACCGGGGTGTACATGATGACGTTGACGGTGGGGGCGACGGCGGCTGCCGCCGCTGCGGTGCCGGTGGCGCACGCCTTCGGCTCGTGGCGGGCCGGACTGGGTGTCTGGGCGGCGCTCGCGGCGGTGGCCGTACTCCCGTGGTTGCCGGCGGCGCTGCGGACCGGTGGGGCCGCGCGGCGGTCGGGTCGGCACGGCGGGCGGGCGCGTCTGCGGATCAGTCCCGCGCGCACCCGGCTCGGCTGGGCGATGGCGCTCTATTTCGGCGCGCAGTCACTGAGCGCGTACGCGATCATGGGCTGGCTGGCCGTGCTGTTCCGGGACGCCGGTTTCCGGCCGCAGGACGCCGGCCTGCTGCTGGCCGGGGTGACCGCGCTCGGGGTGCCGATCGCGCTGCTGATGCCGACGCTGGCCGGTCGGCTGAGCGACCTGCGGCTGCTGGTGCTGGCGTTGACCGCCGCCTCCAGCGTGGCCTACCTGGGGCTGGCGTTCGCGCCGCGTGGCGGGGCGGTGCTCTGGGTGGTGCTGCTGGCGTTGGGGCAGGGTGCCTTCCCGCTCATCCTGGCCACCATCGGGCTGCGGGCGCGCACGGCCGACGGGACGGTCGCGTTGTCGGCCTTCACGCAGAGCGTCGGGTACCTCATCGCGGCGCTCGGGCCGCTGCTGGTCGGGATCCTGCACGAGTCCACCGGTGGGTGGACGGCACCCCTGGGCTTCCTGCTGGTCGCACTCGCCGTGCAGACCGGGGCAGGAATCGTCATCGCTCGCCCTCGGTACATCGAGGACGAGCGAGGCCCGGCCGTGGCCGGTGGGTAGCGCGGTGGAGTCAGGAGGAGGTGGTGGGTTCCCCCGCGACCGCCTCGTCGACCGTCGGATAGGTGTGCAGGACCTCCACGAGGCCACTCACCTCGAGGATGCGCAGCACGCCGCGTTGTGGCGCGGCCAACCGGACCACCCCGCCGGCCTCGTCGGAGCTGTTCTTCGCGCGGACGAACACCGACAGACCGGTGGAATCGCAGAACGAGACATCCGACAGGTCGAACACGAGGCGGCTGCGCCCCTTGTCGAGCAGGTCGGTGATCTGGTCCTGCAGTTGCGGTGCGGTGGCCATGTCCAGTTCACCTGCGACCGACACCACGACCACGTCACCGCGTTGCTCCGTGTGCACCGTCAGGGACATATGCCAGACCTCCTGTTTATCGGAGGAACGGTATCCCACGCGGAGCCCGGTACGCAGAACGGGAGCACGATGAGGTGGCCCCCGTCATTCCCTTGCTTCGTGACAAGTAGTTTGTGGGTCCGCGGTGATAGAGTCCGGCCGGTCCAGGTCTAGGGGGGTAGTGCGATGGCGTTGAGCGCTGACGAGAGTGGCCGCTTGGCGGACCTGCTCACCGGTCAGGCCGGACAGATCGTCCAGCGGTGGACCGAGGTCCTCGCCGCCCAGTTGCGGGGCCGACTCAGCCAGGCCGAACTGGTCCGGCAGGTGCAGGAGATGCACCGGGTGCTGGTGGACGGGCTCGGCAAGGGTGTGGGCGACCTCGCCGCCGAGGAGGCCACCGAGCTGCGGGCCGTGCTCGCCGAGGTCTCCCGTGGGCAGGCCCGGCAGGGCTTCACCGCCAGCGAGACCGCCAGCAGCGTGTTCGCCCTCAAGGAGGCCCTGCTGACGGTCATGGAGACCGATCAGGGCACCGGAACCCTGCGCGACTTCGTCGCCTTCTCGGCGCTGGTCGACCAGATGGGCCTCTTCACCTTCGAGACCTACGTCCGCACCCGCGAGAGCCTCATCGCCGACCAGGCGGAGCAGTTGCTGGAGCTCTCCACCCCGGTGGTCAAGCTCTGGGAGGGCGTGGTGGCGGTGCCGCTGGTCGGCACGCTCGACTCGGCCCGCGCCCAGGTGGTGATGGAGCGGCTGTTGCAGACCCTGGTCGACACCGGCTCGCCGTACGCGATCATCGACATCACCGGCGTACCGGCGGTCGACACCCAGGTCGCCCAGCACATCCTGAAGACCGTGGTGGCGGCCCGCCTGATGGGCGCCGACTGCATCATCTCCGGCATCCGGCCGCAGATCGCCCAGACCATCGTCGCGCTCGGCATCGAGTTCGGCGACATCGCCACCAAGGCGAGCCTCGCCGACGCGCTGCGGCACGTGCTGCGGCTCACCGGCGTCGAGGCGAACCGGCGACAGACCCGCCGGGAGGTCTGATGGAGCGGGTGCCGATTCTCAAGATCGGCGACATCCTGCTGGTCTCCATCCAGCTCGACATGTCCGACCAGACGGCCGTGGCCCTCCAGGAGGACCTGGCCGAGCGGATCGTCGCCACCGGCTGTCACGGCGTGATCATCGACATCACCGCCCTGGACATCGTCGACTCCTTCGTCGGCCGGATGCTCTCCACCATCGCCTCCATCTCCCGGGTGCTCGATGCCGAGACGGTGGTGGTCGGGATGCGTCCGGCGGTCGCCATCACCCTGGTCGAGCTGGGCCTGTCGCTCAACGGCATCCGGACCGCCCTGAACGTCGAGCGCGGGATGGAACTCATCGCGGCCGACCGCGCCGACGACCTTCACGACGACGACTTCCACGACGGGGCGGATCCCGAGCCGACGGCGTCGTCATGACCAGCGGCGTCGACCTGGGGCGTCCCCAGGCGCAGACGGTCGGCAGCGACGAGGACGTGGTACGCGTCCGGCAACTGGTGCGTACCGTGGCGGTGGCGGTCAAGCTGTCGCTGGTCGACCAGACCAAGGTGGTCACCGCGGCCAGCGAGCTGGCCCGGAACACACTGGTGTACGGCGGTGGCGGCACGGTCGAGGTCTCCAAAGTCGACAACGGCCGCAGGTCCGGCATCACGATCGTCTTCGCGGACGACGGTCCGGGCATCGTCGACCTGGACCTCGCTCTGACCGACGGCTACACCACCGGCGGCGGCCTCGGTCTCGGCCTGAGCGGTGCCCGCCGGCTGGTGGACGAGTTCGACATCCAGACCGCGCCCGGGCAGGGCACCCGGATCACGATCACCAAGTGGTCCCGGTGACCGCCGCGCCGGTCTCCGACCGGGGCACCTGGTACCGCGTGGAGAACGGCAGCACCGGCAGTGCGGTGCGGCGGGCGGCCGAGCGCCTGGGGAATGAACTGGCTCTGCCCGAGGGCCGGATCGCCGACCTGGCCATCGTCGCCGCCGAGCTGACCAGCAATCTGATCAAGCACGCCGACGACGGTATGCTGCTGCTCCGGCCGGTACGCCGCGAGCTGGACGCCGGGGTCGAGCTGATCGCCCTGGACTCCGGTCCGGGCATGGCCGACCTGGCGCAGTCCGCGCGGGACGGGCACTCCACCACCGGCACCCTCGGCATCGGTCTGGGCGCGATCGTGCGCCAGGCGAGCTGGTTCGACGCGTACTCCTGGCCCGGCCGGGGCACCGTCATCGCGGTACGCGTGTTCGGGGGCGCGGACACCGACCTGCCCTGGGTCGGCGGGCTGACCCGGCCGCTGGCCGGCGAGACGGTCTGTGGGGACGGTTACGCCTGGCGGGTCGTCGGCGATCGCCGTCAGGTGCTGGTCACCGACGGTCTCGGGCACGGCCCGCTGGCCGGGGCGGCCACCGACGCCGCGCTCGCCGCGTTCCGTGGTGCCCCGGTCGCCGCCCCGGCCGAGGTGGTCGCCTACCTGCACCGCTCGCTGTCGCACACCCGTGGTGCCGCGCTCGCGGTGGCCGAGCCGGACCCGGCGGGGGCGGTGTTGCGGTACGCCGGGTTGGGCAACATCAGCGGCGTGGTCATCGACGCGGATGGCCGGCGGCGTGGCCTGGTCTCGCTGCCCGGAATCGCCGGGCACCAGCGGCCCACGATCCGGCAGTACGACTACCCGTTCGGCCCGGACAGCCTGCTGGTGATGCACTCCGACGGGGTGGTGGACCGCTGGCGAATCGAGGATTATCCCGGCCTCGTCGGGCGGTCGCCGCTGGTGACGGCCGCCACGTTGCTGCGCGACGCCGGGACCCGACGCGACGACGCCGGAGTACTGGTGGCAAGGTCCTGGTCATGACCACCGCCTCGCTGATGCAGATGGCGCTCCGGGTCGAACAGGACATCTTCGTGGTCCGCCAGCGTGGCCGCGAGGTGGCCGGCGTACTCGGCCTGGAGCACCAGGACCAGGTCCGGATCGCCACCGCGATCAGCGAGGTCGCCCGGGACCTGTTGCGGGCCGTCGGCGGGGCGGACGTGGTCTTCGCCGTCGCCGACACCGTGGACGGCCGTCACCACCTGCGCGTCGACCTCGTTCCGGTGGCGCCGCTGCCGGACGGGCGCTACCAGCCCGAGTCCGGCGCGGTGGCGCGTCTGGTGGACACACTCGGCGTGGTTGCCGAGGAGCAAGTTACGGTCGTCAGGATGTCGCGACGGATCCCGGCCACCGCTGCGGCGCTCACCCCCGAGCGCCTCGCCCAGTTGCGCGCCCGACTCGCCGAGAGCGCGCCGGGCACGGCGGAGGAGGAGCTCGCCACCCAGAACACCCAGCTCATCGCCGCCCTCGACGAGGTACGCACCCAGCGCGACGAGCTGGCCCGGCTCAACGAGGAACTGGAACAGACCAACCAAGGTGTGATGGCGCTGTACCACCAGCTCACCGACGAGCTGGAGGCGACGAACACGGGCGTCGTGGCGCTCTATGCGGAGCTGGACGAGAAGTCGGCGCAGTTGCGTGCCGCGAGCGAGTCCAAGACGCGGTTCCTGGCGAACGTCAGCCACGAGCTGCGGGCCCCGGTCACCGCGATCATCGGGCTGGCCCGGCTGTTGGGCGACTCCGCCTCCGACCCGCTCACCAGCGAGCAGGAGCGCCAGGTCGGCCTGATCCGTGGCTCCGCCTCGGATCTGCTGTCCCTGGTCAACGAGCTGCTCGACCTGGCCAAGGCGGAGTCCGGCCGGATCGAGCCGGCCATGGCGGACGTGGACCTCAAGGCCCTCTTCGGACAGTTGCGGGGCACCCTGCGGGCGCTGCCCACCGCCGGTGACGTGGCGCTGGTGGTGGAGGAGCCGCCGGCACCGGCCACACTGCGGACCGACGAGGTGCTGCTCGCCCAGGTGCTGCGCAACCTGCTGCACAACGGGTTGAAGTTCACCGCCGAGGGCGAGGTGCGGCTGCGCGCCGAGCAGCACGACGGTGGCTGGCGACTCTCCGTATCGGACACGGGGTCAGGCATCCCCGACGAGCTGCACGAGCGGGTGTTCGAGGAGTTCTACCAGGCGCCGGGCCCGACGCGGACCGGCGGCACCGGCCTCGGCCTGCCGTACGCCCGACGGCTGGTGACCCTGCTCGGCGGCACCCTCGACCTGGCCAGCGAACCCGGCCGGGGCAGCACCTTCACGGTCTCGCTGCCAGCGGACGGAGTCTGACGTGGACGGCGCCGCGACAGTTCTCGTGGTCGACGACAGCCGGACCAAGCGCTACCTGTTGGTGAGCTGGTTGACCCGGGCCGGTTTCACCGTGCTCGAAGCCGAGACGGGCGGCGAGGCGTTGCGCCGCGTCGGGGTCGACCCGGTCGACCTGGTGGTGCTCGACGTCCGGCTGCCGGACATGAGTGGCTTCGAGGTCTGCGAGCAGATCAAGGCGGCGCACCCGGCGCTGCCGGTGATCCACGTCTCCGCGCACGCGATCGACACCGCCGACCGCACCCAGGGGCTGACCCGGGGGGCGGACGCCTACCTGGCGGAGCCGATCGAGCCGGAAGAACTGGTCGCCACCGCCCACGCCGTGCTGCGCTACTACCAGGCGCGACAACGGGCCGAACTGCTCGCCGAACGCCTCACCGGGTTGGCCGACACCACCCTGGCGGTGCACTCCGCGCCGAACTTCGCCCGGCTGCTGGAATCGGCGGCGGCGGGAGCCGCCGAGATCTTCAAGAGTCCGGCCGCAGTGGTCGCCGAGACCTTCGACGGTGACTGTCTGGCCGGGGTTTCCACCGGTCCCGGTGCCGAGGGCCGCATCGTGCCCTGGGTGGTCGACGACACCGGGGTTCCGACCGGCACCGTCGTCACCGTGCAGGAGCCCGCCGGTTGGGCGCTCGTCGACTGGCCGACCGACGACACGGTCACGGTGGCCGCCGCCCGGCTGCGCGAGGACCGCGCGCCGATCTACATCGTGGTCCCCACCGGCACCCAGACCGCCCGTACGCCGGTGCTGGTCCAGCTCGCGCAGGCGGTGGCGTCGGCGGCGGAGGCGCAACGCTCCTTCGACGAGGAGCACCGGATCGCGGTGACCCTGCAACGCAGCCTCCTGCCACGGCGCATCCCCGAGATCGCCGGGCTCGACCTGGCCGTCCGGTACGAGCCGGCCAGCGCCCGGACCGAGGTGGGCGGCGACTTCTACGAGCTGGTGATGCTCGACGGCCACCTGCTGCTGGCCATCGGCGACGTGGCGGGCCACTCGCTGCACGCGGCGACGGTGATGGCCGAGCTGCGGCACGCGGTGCGGGCGTACGCGGTGGAGGGACACCAGCCGGGCGAGATCCTGCACCGGGTCAACGAGTTGATGCGGACGTTGCTGCCCGACGAGCTGGCGACCATCTGTGTGCTGCTGCTGGACCCGTCCACCGGACACGTCCGGCTGGCCAGTGCCGGGCACCTGCCGCCGCTGATCAATCAGGACGGCAAGGTCGAGTACGTGCAGCACTCCGCGCCGCTGCTCGGCGTACGCGCGCCCCGTCCGGCGGATCTGGAGTTCGTCCTGCCGGCCGGCGCGACGATGGTCTTCTACACCGACGGGTTGATCGAACGGCGGGACGCCACCATCGACGACGGACTGGCCGCCCTGTCGGTCAGTGCGTCCCGGGTGGACGACGACCTGGACCGCTTCTGCGAGCGCCTGCTCGTCGAACTCGCCCCGCACGAGATCCAGGACGACGTCGCCGTCGTCGCCCTCCGCCGCCGCTGAGGCGTTCCTGAGGGGTGATCTACCCCTGCTCGTCGTCGTCCGCCTGGCGTGGCTGGCGGTACTCGGCGATCCAGGCTTCGACCTCGGATTTAAGCCAGACGGAGCCGCCCATGAGGGTCTGAAACGGCTTCGGGAAGGCGGGATGCCAGACGAGCTGGCGGAAGCGTGACCGCCCGACGCCGAGCATCTGCTGAATCTCGCCTGGACCGACCAGCGGGCCGGGCACCTCGTCGCCCATGTCGCCGAAGGTAGACACAGCCATGCCTACCCAAATAGGTGTTCCCTATTCGGCCGCCATATATGGCCTGCCACATTTGACAGGGGGGTCGGTGTTGGGTTGGGATCGGGGTAGGCCCCTCGGCTGCTGGAGGCCGAGCCCGGCGGCCGAGGGCTTGCCGCCCGTCCCACCCCCGGGAGGAGCCCCGAATGGCGCAACGGCACGCCCCCGTCAGACCCCTCTGGTTCTGTGCCGCCTGTGCGCACGGTTGGCCGTGTGCGCCGGCCCGAGTCGAGCTGGCGGCCGACTACGGTCCAGGTCGACTGCTCGCGCTGGACATGGCCGACCTGCTCACCGAGGCGACCGCCGACCTGACCCGGCTCGGAGCGCCACCCGAGCCGCTGTACTTCTACGTCCGGTTCCTCGGCTGGGTCCGCAATCCGCCCCGATGACCGCTCACGCCGCCGACCAAGACCCCCTGGCGGGCCTCCGTCGGCGGCGAGTGGCGACGCGGTCAGTGTCGCCGGGAAGATGGCCGAGCGCGATCCTGGTCGGCGTACGCGCCGGGGGAGACGCCGGTGACGGCGGTGAAGTCGCGGATCAGGTGTGCCTGGTCGCTGTAGCCGAGTTCGGCGGCGAGGGCGGCCCAGTCGGGTGTGTTGCCCGCCGCTCGCTCGATCGCCTCGTGCAGCCGGTAGCGGCGGATCATCCACTTCGGGCCGACACCGATCTGGCTGAGGAAGAGGCGTTGCAGTCGGCGGACTGAGAGACCGTTGTCGCGGGCGAACCCGTCGACCCGCCGTACGTTCCGGTCGGTCCGGATCGCCTCGGCCAGCCGCATCGCCTCGTCGGTGACCGGGGCGGGCCGGGGTTCCCAGCCGGTCAGAAGGTCGTCGAGGGCGCGGCAGCGGGCGGCATCCGTACCGGCGCAGATCGCCGGGCTCGGTGCGGCGGCCGGCGGCCAGTGGTCGGCCAAGTCCGCGAACGACCGGCGTCGGCCCGTCAACTCCACCATCGGGCGACGCCAGAACGGGTGGAAGCCGCCCGGCCGGAACTGGATACCGCAGACCTGCCCGGTGTCGGCGAGTGTGGTCGAGAAGAGGCTCAGGCCGGGCCCGGCCACCTCGGCGTGTTCCGGACCGTCACCCTCGCGCGCGAACACCACGTTGACCGCTGGGTGCGCCACTACCCGCTGCTCGAACGGCTCGGTCAGAGCCCAGTCGACGAGCCAGTAGTGCTCGACCCATGGGCGTAGCGGTGCGGCGGGCAGGTGCCGACGGAAGCGGACCCGTCGCATCAGCCCGGCCGGTTCGAGAATGCCCCGGCTGTCCCCGCGCAGCTGTCGCATTTCTTCAAGACCACCCTCATACGCTGCCCATATGGCGACTCAGACTAGCGATCTCCTGGCGCTGGCGGCGCCGCGTACGGTGGCGGTGGTGCGGGCGGTCCGGGACGACCAACTGCACCTGCCGACGCCCTGCCGGGACTACGCCGTCCGCGATCTGCTCAACCATCTGTACGACGTGGTGGTCGCCTTCCAGGCGCTCGCCGCCCGGGAGCAGGTGACCTTCGCCGCCAAGCCCGATCACCTGCGCGAGGGCTGGCGGGACCGGTTCGAGGCGGAGACCCGTCGACTGGTCGCGGCATGGTCGGACCCGGCCAGCGAGGAGGGTGTCTCGCCGGGGATGGGGATGCCGCAGCCCGTGGTCGGCGGCATGGCGCTGCTCGACCTCACCGTGCACGGTTGGGACCTGGCGGTCGCCACCGGCCAGCCGTACGAGGCGGCCCCGCAGACGGTACCGGTGTTGCGCGAGTTGGTCGCACAGCTCGGCGCGCAGGGCCGCCAGATGGGTGTCTTCGCCGAGGAAGTGACCGCTGGCCCCGCCCTGCCGGAGCTGTCCCGGCTACTCGGAGCGACCGGACGGGACTCGGCGTGGAGTGCTTGACGGCAGCTATTCGCTGAGTGAATAGTGGGCTGGTGTCCACGTCGCACGTTCTGCTCGGGCTGCTCGCCACCGGCACCATGCACGGATACGAGCTGAAGCGGGCGTACGACGAGCGGTTGCCGCAGGCCCGCCCGTTGGCGTTCGGGCAGGTCTACGCGACGATCAACCGGCTGCTCCGCGACGGTCTGGTGGTCCCGGCGGGGCAGGAACGCCTCGCCGGACCGGACCGCACCGCCTACGCGCTGACCGACGAGGGACGGGCGGCACTGGACCAGTGGCTGGGCAGCGTCGAGCCACCCATGCCGCACGTCAACAGCGCGCTGTTCGCCAAGGTGGTGGTGGCGCTCCTGGACGCCGACGCGGACCGGGCCCGGACATACCTCGTCGCGCAGCGGCGGGCCCACACCGATCGGCTGCGCGAGCTGACCGCGCTCAAGACGGCACCGGAGGCCACCGTCGACGACGTCGTGGCAGCCGACTACGCCATCGCCCATCTCGACGCCGACCTGCGCTGGCTGCGCACCACCCTGGAGCGGGTCGCCGACTGGCACCGGGAGGTGCACTCGTGACGCAACTTCAGGCACGCGCGCTGGTCAAGTCGTACGGGCCGACACCCGCACTGCGGGGCCTCACCCTCGACGTCGCCGAGGGCGAGATCGTCGCGGTGACCGGGCCGAGCGGCTGCGGCAAGTCGACCCTGCTGCACTGCCTGGCGGGCATCCTGCGGCCCGACGCCGGTGAGGTGACCTGGCGGGACCACCGCATCGACACCTGGTCCGAGGCGGCCCGGTCGCGCCTGCGGCGTACCGAGTTCGGGGTGTTGTTCCAGTTCGGTCAGCTCGTCCCGGAGCTGACCGCGGCGGAGAACGTCGCGCTTCCGCTGCTGCTCGCCGGCACGGGGCGGCGAGCAGCGCGGACGGCGGCGCTCACCTGGCTCGACCGGTTGGGCGTGGCGGACTGCGCCGACGTGCGGCCGGGGGAGATGTCCGGCGGGCAACAGCAGCGCTGCGCCACCGCACGGGCCCTCGTCACCGAGCCACGGGTGCTCTTCGCCGACGAGCCGACCGGGGCGCTGGACTCGCTCACCGGCGAGCAGGTGCTCACCACACTCGTCCGGCTCACCCGCGAGCAGGGCACGGCGGTGGTGCTGGTGACGCACGAGCCCAGGATCGCCGCGTACGCCGACCGCGAGATCGTCATGCGCGACGGCGTCATCGACCACACCGGTCTCGGGCTGGACGCGCCGCTGACCGGCGGCGCGCGGTGAGACCGGGGACGCTGGCCCGGCTGGCCCTGGCCGGCAACCGCACCGACGCCGCCCGGGTGGTCCTGACCGCACTGAGCGCCACCCTGGCCGCCCTCGCCGGGCTGGCGGCGATGACCGTGCTGGCCATCGAGAAGCCACCGGGCCACGACTGGGAGCAGTCCCAGCAGTACGCGAACGCGCTGCTGCGCGAGCCGGGGCTGCGCGGCGGCACCGCCTTCGCGCTGCTGCTGCTGGCCGTACCCGTGCTGGCCCTGGCGGGGCAGAGTGCCCGGCTCGGTGCCCCGGCCCGGGACCGCCGCCTGGCCGCCCTGCGGTTGGCCGGCGCGACCCCGGGTCAGGTCACCCGGGTCGCGATGCTGGAGACCGGCCTCGCCGCGCTGGTCGGGACGCTTGTCGGCCTGGCGGTGTACCTCGGCGGGCGGGAACTGCTGCACCGCCCGGACGCCCAGGGTCAGCTCGCCCTGCCCACCGACGTCCTGCCCTCGGTGCCGGCGATCGCGGCGGTGACGCTGGGGCTGCCGCTGCTCGCGGCGGTGGGCACCGCGTTGCTGCTGCGCCGGGTCGCCACCACACCGCTGGGCGTGTTCCGGCGGGCCGGTCGGACCCGGTCACCCCAACCCTGGCCGGCACTGTTCATCGGCGGTGGTGTGGTGGTGACCGCGTTGGCCGAGCCGCTGCGGGAGGCAGTCGAGGGCGTCGACACGGACTGGATCGCGATCCTGTTGGCCCTCGGTCTCTTCGCCGTCGTGACGGGGGTGGTGCTCGGGACCGGATGGCTGTCGCACGCCGCCGGGCGGCTGCTGCACCGCCTCGCCCGAGGCCCGGCGACGCTGCTGGCCGCGCGACGGCTGACCGACGACCCGTGGACCAGCAGCCGCACCTTCGCGGCGCTGCTGGCCAGCGTCCTCATCGGTGCCGGTGCGGCGACGTTCCGGGCCTACTTCCAGCTCCGGCAACGGATCGAACAGGAGGAGAGCCTGGCCGCCGAATACCTCGGCGACGACCGGTCCTTCTATCTGAACACCATGGACCTGGTCGACCTGGCGGTCCTCGTGGCGGTCGTCATCGCCACGGCGGGCCTGCTGGTCACGCTGGTGGAGGGCATCGTCTCCCGCCGCCGGGCGTACGCCGCGCTGGTGGCCACCGGGGTGCCCCGGACCACCATCGGCACCTCGATCCTGGTCCAGGTGCTCGCGCCGGTGGTGCCCGCCGTGCTGCTCACGGTCGGCGTCGGGTACGCGATCGGGCGGCTGTTCACCGGCGACGTGGTCAGCGGCGGCTACACCCAGGAGGTGTGCCGGGCGCGCGCGGAACTGTGCGACGACCCGGCCACCCGCCCGCTGCACGTCGAACTCGTGCCGGTCGAGCGCGTGGTCCGCACGCCGGACGTACCCCTGGAGCAGCTCGCGCTGGTCGGCGGCGGTGCGCTGCTCGCGGTGCTGGTCACGGTCGGGCTGGGGCTGCTGTTCCTGCGGGCCAACACCGCGATGGAGGAACTACGAACCACCTGAGACGGCGTCCGCCATGGCCCAGGGCAGGCGCGCCCTGGGCCATGAGCGGCCGGTGGCCGGATGACGGGACGGTCAGGCGCGGCCGAGCCGGTCCAGGGTCCAGGCGTTGACGAACGCCTCCTCCCGCCAGGCGTCGTAGCGACCGCTGGGCCCGCCGTGGCCCGCCTCCATCTCGGTCTTGAGCAGGTATTCACCCTGCGGCGCGACGGCCCGCAGCCGGGCGATCCACTTCGCCGGCTCGTGATAGAGCACCCGGGTGTCGTTGAGGCTGGTCATCGCCAGGATCGCGGGGTAGTCGCGGTCGGCCACGTTCTCGTACGGGGTGTACGACTTCATGTAGGCGTACACCTCCGGGTCGGCGAGCGGGTTGCCCCACTCCTCCCACTCGGTGACGGTCAACGGCAGCGACGGGTCGAGGATCGTGCTGAGCGCGTCCACGAACGGCACCTGCGCGACGATGGCGGTGAACGCGTCCGGCGCGAGGTTGGCCACCGCGCCCATCAGCAGCCCGCCAGCCGAGCCGCCCCGGGCGAGCAGTCGGTCCGACGACGTCCAGCCCGCCTTGGCCAGGTGCCGGGCGCAGGCGACGAAATCGGTGAAGGTGTTCTTCTTGGCCAGCAGTTTGCCGTGCTCGTACCAGCTCCGGCCCAGCTCGCCGCCGCCCCGGATGTGGGCCACCGCGAAGATCACTCCACGGTCCAGCAGGGACAGTCGACCGACCGAGAACCAGGGGTCCATGCTGGCCTCGTACGAGCCGTACCCGTAGATGACGCAGGGTGCGGAGCCGTCGCGGGGGGTGTCCCGGCGGCAGACCAGCGAGATCGGCACCTTGGTCCCGTCGTCGGCCAGCGCCCAGTCCCGGTGCTGTTCGTAGTCCTCCGGCCGGTACTCCCGCCCGTCCGGGCCGGGCAGCACCGGTCGCCGCCGCAGCAGCGTCATCTCGCGGGTCACCAGGTCGTAGTCGTACACCGAGTCCGGGGTGACCAGCGAGGTGTAGCGCAGGCGTACCCGCCCGGTGAGGTACTCCGGGTTCGAGTCCAGCCCGACGGTGTGCAGCAGCTCCGGGAACGCGATGTCGTGCCCGTCGCCGCCGCCGCCGCCGACCGGCAGCACCCGCAACCCGGTGAGCCCGTTGGCGCGCAGCGTCACGACCAGGTGGTCGGCGAAGGCGTCGACGGCCTCCAGCCGGGTGCCGGGGGAGTGCGCGATCAGCGGCACCCAGTCGCCCGGGGCGTCGGCCGAGGTGTACGCCAGCGCGAAGTCCTCCGCGCCGTCGTTGTGCAGGATCAGGAACCGGTGCCCGTGGTGTTCCACCGAGTACTCGACGCCCTGCCGGCGGGGGGCGATCACGGCCGGCTCGCCGGTGGGGTTGCCGGCCGGGATGACGCGTACCTCGCTGGTGAGCTTGCTGGCGATGTCGATCAGGATGAAGCGCTCCGAGCGGGTCAGCTCGACCCCGACCCAGAACCGCTCGTCGTCCTCGGAGTGCACCACCACGTCGTCGGCGGCGGCCGTACCGAGCACGTGCCGCCAGACCCGGTGCGGACGCCAGGCGTCGTCCACCGTCACGTAGAACAGCACCGAGGCGTCGGCGGCCCAGGCGGTGCCGTAGAAGGTGTCCGGGATCTCGTCGGGCAGCAGCTCGCCGGTGGTGAGGTCCTTGATCCGGAGGGTGAAGCGTTCCTTGCCGGAGAAGTCGGTCGAGTACGCCAGGAAGCGGCCGTCCGGGCTGACGTCGAAGGCGCCCAGCGAGAAGAAGTCGTGGCCCTCGGCGAGCAGGTTGCCGTCGAGCAGCACCTCCTCGCCCTCCAGCGGGGCACCGGCGGGGCTGATCGGCGGCGTGGTCTCGCCGTCACGGACCGCCCGACGGCAGTGCACGCCGTACTGCTTGCCCTCGACCGTCCGGGAGTAGTACCAGTGCCCGCCCTTGCGCGTCGGCACCGACAGGTCGGTCTCCTGGGTGCGCCGGCGGATCTCCTCGAACAGTTCCGTGCGCAGGTCGGCGAGGTGCGCCGTACGTGATTCGGTCCAGGCGTTCTCGGCCTTGAGGTAGCCGATCGTCTCAGGGTCGTCCTTGGTGGCCAGCCAGGCGTACTCGTCGACGACGACGTCGCCGTGGTGGACGCGTTCGCTCGGCACCTGCCTGGCTACGGGTACGGGGGTCTCGGTGGTCACGGCGCCACGTTACCGGCAGGCCGGGCGTCTCGGGCGGCGCAAATGCCCACTTCGTCGTTCGAACACATGTACGATCGCTGCCATGGTGCCAGCGCGTTCCACCGGCGGGTCCGGTGCCCTCGACATCGCCCGTCGCCTTACCGACATCTGCGGCTCCCGCTTCGCCCGGTTCGCCGGCCCGGCCGACGAGGTGGCCGGGCGAGCGGCCCGCTGGGTCGCGGTGCCCGGCGGCGCCCACGCGGCGGCGGAGGTGCTGCGGCTCGCCGCGCGGCACGACCTGACGGTGGTGGCGCGCGGTGCCGGCACCAAGATCGATTGGGGAGCCGTTCCGGAACGGGTCGACATCATGCTCGACACCGGTCGGCTCGCCGGCATCGGTCACCAGCCGTCCGAGCGGGGCACCGCCGAGGTCGGTGCCGGCACGCCACTGCGCGCGGTGCAGGCCAGCCTGGAACGCACCGGTCAACGGCTCGCGCTCGACGCGCCCTCGCCCGGCGCCACGGTCGGCGGGGTGCTCGCCGCGGACGAGGCCGGTCCACTGCGCCACCGGCACGGCACCGCCTGCGACCAGCTCGTCGGCCTGCGCTACCTGGCCGCCGACGGTGACCTGGCCGAGGCCGGTGGCGGGGCTGCCGGGCTGGCCCAGGCCCGGCTGCTGTGCGGGTCGGAGGGCGCGCTCGGCGTGCTGGTCAGCGCCACCCTGCGGGTGCAGCCCCTGCCGGCCAGCCGGGTCTGGGTGACCCGCCCGGTGTGGACGCCGTTGGAGGTGCACGACCTGGTCCGGGCGGTGCTCGCCGCCCGGCTCGACCCGGCTGCCATCGAGGTGGACCTGCCGGCCGGCACGGGACCCCGGCCGAGGGACCGCCGGGCCGAGTCGATGGCGCGCCATCCGTCCATGACGGGGCGCCCGTCGACCGGCCCGGCGGGGGCCGGCTCGCTGGTGGTGCTGCTCGAAGGTGGGCCGTCCGACGTGGCGGAGCGCGCCGACCGGCTCCGGTCGATGCTCGGCTCCCGGGCCGTCGTCGCCCGATCGGCACCGTCCTGGTGGCGCAGCTACCCGTTCGCCCCCGGTGACACCGCGCTCCGGCTGGAGGTGCCGATCAGTGACCTGCACGCCGCCGTCTACGCGCTGCGGGACGCGGCCGGCTCGCCGGTGCCGGTCCGGGGCTCCGCCGGTCTCGGCGTGGTGCACGCCGCACTGCCCGGCACGATGGCACCCGACCGGGTGGCGTCGATCCTGGTCGCGGTGCGCGGCGTGCTGCTCGCCCGACAGGGGCGTTGCCTGGTGCTCTCCGCGCCGCCCGCCGTCCGGCGAGCCGTCGACCTGTGGGGCGAGCTGACCGGCGTGGCCCGGATGCGCGCCGTCAAGCAGCACCTCGACCCGGGTCACCGGCTGGCCCCCGGTCGCCTCCCCGGTGGCCTCTGAGCCACGCCGGCCGTGGCGCTGCGCAGTCCTGGGGACGAAGCGCAGCTCCGTCGGTCAGACCGCGTCGTTGCGCAGGACCAGGATGGCGATGTCGTCCCGGGGTGCCTCGACCGAGAAGTTGATCGCGGTGGCGCGCAGCCGGGCCGCCACCACGTCCGCCGAGTAGCCGGCGAGCGGCCCGGCGGCGTCCCGGAGCCGACCGGTGCCGAACAGTTCCCGGCCCCGGCGTCGCTCGGTCACGCCGTCGGTGTAGAAGACCAGGCAGTCGCCGGGATCGAGGGCGATGTCCAGGGTCGGCGAGGTGATCGTGTCGAGCAGGCCGAGCGCGGTGCCGCCGGTGCCGACGAACGCGGCCGGGCCACCGGACGCGCGCACCAGCACCGGCCGGTCGTGGCCGGCCAGGTGCAGCCCCACGTCGAGTTGCCCGTTCTCACCCTGCCCGACCGCCGCCAGCGCCAACGTGCAGTACCGTCCGGCACCCCGCTCGACGAGCGTCTCGTTGAGCCGGGACAGCACCTCGGGCAGCGGCTTGCCGTCCCCGGCCAGCACCCGGATCACGTCCCGGACCAGCCCGGTGACCGCAGCGGCCTGCACCCCCTTGCCGGAGACGTCGCCGATCACCACCAGCCAACGGCCGTCCGGCATCGGCACCACGTCGTAGAAGTCGCCGCCGACCTCGGCGTCGTCGCCGGTCGGCACGTACTCGGCGGCGAAGCCGATGCCCTCCACCACCGGAAGCACCGGCGGCAGCAGCGACTGTTGCAGCGTCTGTGCCACCCGCCGACGTTCGGCGTGGATGCGGGCGTTCTCGATCGCCAGGGCGGCACGCCGGGCCACGTCCTCCAGCACCGCGATCTCGTCGGGATCGTGCCGGTGCCGCTGATGCCGGCCGACGGCCAGCGTGCCGAGGCGCTGACCTCGGGCGATCAGCGGCACGGCGAAGCCCTCCATCGGCGCGCCCAACGGCGTCTGGGTGCCGTTGCGACTCGCCTCGCGCAGCCGGGCCTGGACCGAGTCCGGTCCCGCCTCGCGCAGCGTCGCGTGCAGATGCGGCAGCATCGACTCGTCGGCGTGACTGGCCGCGGCCAGCTTGAGTCGACCCCACTCGTCGGTGGTGTGCACGGCACACCACTGACCGAGCCGGGGCACCACGAGCTGCGGGACGAGCGCCATCGTCAGCTCCACGTCCAGGGACTGGGCGAGCAGCTCGCTGGCCTCGGCGAGGAAGGTCAACCAGGCCTGCCGCCGGACGTCGGCGCGGCGCAGCCGGTCGTTCTCCAGGTGCAGCGACAGCCGCTCGGCGGTCAGCAGGGCCAACGGCCGGGCGTACGCGGTGGGGGCGGCGTCGAGTTCCAGCTCACCGGCGTACGGGCGGTGCACCGCCAGCGGCACCCGGAGCAGGTCGTTGCCGGGGCGGGGCTGTCGGCCGTACCGGGCGAGGACCTGTGGGCCGTGCCCGTCGCCCCGGTCCAGGCGCACCACCCCGCCGGCCGCGCCGACCATCTCCGCCACCCGGGTGAGCAGGCTGGTGGCGAAGTCCGGCAGCGGATCGTCCGCGTACGGGTCGGGGGTGGGCTGCATCAGGGCGCTCATCGCCCCGGCGCTCGGCACCGAGGAGTGGCCGCCGTCCGAACGGCCGATCGGCGGGGCGAAGTCGTCCGGGCGTCCGGGCTGCGGCCCGTCGCGCTCCAACCGGAACCACACGCCCTTGCCGCTGGGCAGGTAGGTGGTGCCCCAACGGCTCGCGAAGTGGTCGACCAGCAGCAGGCCGCGCCCGCGCTCGGCGACCTCGGTGATGTCGGTCTCCACGTTCCGCACGCCGACGGTCAGCTCGTCGACCGGCCCGGAGGCGAAGTCCGACACGGTCACGGTCAGCCCGGTCGAGTCGGCGCTGACCTCGATGTCGAGTTCGGTGCGGGCGTGCTCGACCGCGTTGGTGGAGAGCTCCGTGGTGAGCAGGAGCGCCTCGTTGAGAAGTTCGTCCAGGTTCGCCTCGGCAAGTACGGACCGGACGACGGCTCGCGCGGCGGCCGGCGTACGCCGATCGGCGGGCAGCCGGACCCGCCGGACGTGCTCCTCCGGGCCCCCGTCCGTCGTTGGCCCCACCGCCGCTGACACTCTCGTATCCTGCCCCGGCACCCGGCCCGTGCCAAGCCGATCACGGGTCGGGTCCGGAATACGGACGGCGGTGCGCCGTGGCGGTTTCGAGGTCACGGGGACAATGATGGGGTGGCCGGCGCGAGCCGGTGTACCCCGATGCGAGTGCGAGGAATGATGACCACGGCGAAACAGTCGGCGATCGCGGACACCTCCGCCGCCGACCACGAGGCGGTCCTCACCGAGCTGGCCGAGGCGCTGCGGCGGGTCCGCGGAGGCGATCTGAAGGTCAGGCTGCCCCGGCGTTCGGGGGCGGCCGGTGAGGTGGCCGACGCCTTCAACGACGTGGTGTCGCTCCAGGAGCGGCAGCATCTGGACCTGCGCCGGATCAGCCGCGTCGTGGGTCGCGACGGTCGGCTGACCGAACGCCTGGACGAGGAGGGGCTGGACGGCTCCTGGGCGGAGGGGCAGCGCGCGGTCAACTCGTTGATCGACGACCTGGGTCGGCCCACCACCGAGATCGCCCGGGTCATCGTGGCCGTCGCCGACGGCGACCTCTCCCAGCACATGGCGCTGGAGATCGACGGTCGCCCGCTGCGCGGCGAGTACCTGCGCATCGGCCGCACGGTCAACACCATGGTCGACCAGCTCTCGTCCTTCTCCAACGAGGTGACCCGGGTGGCCCGGGAGGTGGGCACCGAGGGCAAGCTCGGCGGTCAGGCCGACGTCCGCGGGGTGGCCGGCACCTGGAAGGACCTCACCGACTCGGTGAACACCATGGCCTCGAACCTGACCGGCCAGGTGCGGTCGATCTCCCAGGTCGCGACGGCGGTGGCGAAGGGCGACCTGTCGCAGAAGATCACGGTCAGCGCGCGCGGCGAGGTGGCGGCGCTGGCCGACACCATGAACTCGCTGACCGACACGCTGCGTCTCTTCGCCGAGCAGGTGACCCGGGTGGCCCGCGAGGTGGGCACCGAGGGCAAACTCGGTGGTCAGGCGGAGGTGCCCGGCGTGGCCGGCACCTGGAAGGACCTGACCGACAGCGTCAACTCGATGGCGTCGAACCTGACCGCCCAGGTCCGCAACATCGCCCAGGTCTCCACGGCGGTGGCCCGGGGTGACCTGTCGCAGAAGATCACGGTGGCCGCCCAGGGCGAGATCCTGGAACTCAAGGACACCGTGAACACGATGGTGGACCAGTTGTCGTCGTTCGCCGACGAGGTGACCCGGGTGGCCCGCGAGGTGGGCACCGAGGGCAAGCTCGGCGGTCAGGCCCAGGTGCGCGGTGTCTCCGGCACCTGGCGGGACCTGACCGAGAACGTCAACCAGCTCGCCGGCAACCTGACCAGCCAGGTGCGGAACATCTCCCAGGTGTCCACGGCGGTGGCCCGGGGTGACCTGTCGCAGAAGATCACGGTGGATGCCCGGGGCGAGATCCTGGAGTTGAAGTCGACGGTCAACACGATGGTGGACCAGCTCTCGTCCTTCGCCGACGAGGTCACGCGGGTGGCCCGTGAGGTGGGCACCGAGGGCAAGCTCGGTGGTCAGGCCGAGGTGAAGGGTGTCTCGGGCACCTGGCGGGATCTGACGGACAACGTGAACTCGATGGCGTCGAACCTGACCGGTCAGGTGCGGAACATCGCGTCGGTGACGACGGCGGTGGCGAAGGGCGACCTGTCGCAGAAGATCACGGTGGACGCCCGGGGCGAGATCCTGGAGTTGAAGTCGACGGTCAACACGATGGTGGACCAGCTCTCGTCCTTCGCCGACGAGGTCACGCGGGTGGCCCGCGAGGTGGGCACCGAGGGCAAGCTCGGTGGTCAGGCGCAGGTGAAGGGCGTCGCCGGCACCTGGCGGGACCTGACGGACAACGTGAACTCGATGGCGTCGAACCTGACCGCCCAGGTCCGGAACATCGCCCAGGTCTCCACGGCGGTGGCCCGGGGTGACCTGTCGCAGAAGATCACCGTCGACGCGCAGGGCGAGATCCTGGAGTTGAAGTCGACCGTGAACACGATGGTGGACCAGCTCTCGTCCTTCGCCGACGAGGTGACCCGGGTGGCCCGGGAGGTGGGTACGGAGGGCAAGCTCGGTGGTCAGGCCGAGGTCAAGGGTGTCTCCGGGACCTGGCGGGACCTGACGGACAACGTGAACTCGATGGCGTCGAACCTGACCGGTCAGGTGCGGAACATCGCGTCGGTGACGACGGCGGTGGCGAAGGGCGACCTGTCGCAGAAGATCACCGTCGACGCGCAGGGCGAGATCCTGGAGTTGAAGTCGACGGTCAACACGATGGTCGACCAGCTCTCGTCCTTCGCCGACGAGGTCACGCGGGTGGCCCGCGAGGTCGGCAGCGAGGGCAAGCTCGGTGGTCAGGCGCAGGTCAAGGGCGTCTCGGGCACCTGGCGGGACCTGACCGAGAACGTCAACCAGCTCGCCTCGACCCTGACCACCCAGCTCCGTGCCATCGCCCGGGTCTCCACCTCGGTGACCCGAGGTGACCTGACCCAGCGGATCACCGTCGAGGCGCAGGGCGAGGTCGCCGAGCT
Source organism: Micromonospora sp. NPDC047793 (assembly GCF_040642635.1). Taxonomy (NCBI): domain Bacteria; kingdom Bacillati; phylum Actinomycetota; class Actinomycetes; order Micromonosporales; family Micromonosporaceae; genus Micromonospora; species Micromonospora sp. NPDC047793. The sequence goes on from NZ_JBEYSG010000002.1 coordinate 45,930, forward strand.
CAAGGACAACATCAACCAGATGATCGTCACCCTGCGGGAGACCACCCACAAGAACGCGGAGCAGGGCTGGCTCGACTCCAACCTGGCCCGCATCGGTGGTCTGTTGCAGGGCCAGCGCGACCTCGGTGAGGTCTGCCGGATGATCATGCAGGAGGTGACCCCGCTGGTCGACGCGCAGCTCGGCGCGTTCTTCCTGGCGGACAACTCCGAAGGGGTGATGCGGCTGCGGTTGACCGCCTCGTACGGCTACGTCTCGCGGGGACACGACGTCACCTTCGGGCCCGGTGAGGGACTCGTCGGTCAGGCGGCGATCTCTCGGCGCACGATCCGGGTCGGCGCGGTGCCGGACGGCCGCATCACGCTCCGCTCCGGGCTCGCCGACACCCCGCCGGCCGACCTGGTCGTGCTGCCCGTCCTCTTCGAGGGCGAACTGCTCGGCGTGATCGAGTTCGCCACCGTCACCCCCTTCTCCGAACTGCACCTGGCGTTCCTGGAGCGGCTAGTCGCCACCATCGGCATCGCGGTCAACACCATCCAGGCGAACCGGCGAACCGAGGAGCTGCTGGCCCAGTCGCAGCGGCTGGCCCACGAGTTGCAGGAGCAGTCGGCGGAGTTGCAGCGCACCAACGCCGAGCTGGAGGAGAAGGCGACGCTGCTCTCCGAGCAGAAGGGCAACATCGAGACCAAGAACCGGGAGATCGAACTGGCCCGGCTCGGCCTGGAGGAGAAGGCGCAGCAGCTCACCCGGGCCTCGGCGTACAAGTCGGAGTTCCTGGCGAACATGAGCCACGAGCTGCGGACGCCGCTGAACTCGCTGCTGCTGCTGGCCCGGCTGCTCGCCGAGAACTCGGAGCAGAACCTCAGCCCGAAGCAGATCGAGTTCGCCCGGACCATCCACGGCGCCGGGTCCGACCTGCTCTCGTTGATCGACGACATTCTCGACCTGTCCAAGATCGAGGCGGGCCGGATGGACGTCGAGCCGACCGAGATCCAGTTCGCGGAGATCCGCAACTACGTGGAGCAGGCGTTCGCGCCGCAGGCCGACGAGAAGGGCCTGGACTTCCAGGTACGCGTCGGCAAGGACCTGCCGGCAGCGGTGGTCACCGATGCCCAGCGGCTCCAGCAGATCCTGCGCAACCTGCTCTCGAACGCGGTCAAGTTCACCGACAACGGCGCGGTGACGCTGCGCATCGCGCGTGCCCCGGAGCACGCGGTGTTCGACGTTCCGGCACTGACCAACGCCCGGCAGGTGCTCGCGTTCACGGTGATCGACACCGGCATCGGCATCTCCGACGACAAGCTGTCGCTCATCTTCGAGGCGTTCCAGCAGGCGGACGGCACCACCAGCCGTCGCTACGGCGGCACCGGTCTGGGGCTGTCGATCAGCCGGGACCTGGCCCGCCTGATCGGCGGCACGATCACCGTCACCTCGGCGCCGGGCCAGGGCTCGACGTTCACGCTGTACCTGCCCGACGTGCTGGCGCCGGACGCGGTGGTGGCGCCGTCGCCGCCGTCGCCACAGCGGGCCGGTCTGCCGTCGTCGCTGCTGATGCCGCCGGTGGAGCTGCTGCCGCAGCGGCCGGAGGCACCGAAGACCCGTCAGCTCGACGGCGCCACCGTGCTGATCGTCGACGACGACGTCCGCAACGTCTTCGCCCTGACCAGCGCGCTCGAACTGCACGGCATGACCGTCCTGTACGCCGACAACGGCACCGACGGGGTACGCCTGCTGGCGGAGCACCCGGAGGTGGACATCGTCCTGATGGACGCGATGATGCCCGACCAGGACGGGTACGAGACGACCCGGCAGATCCGCCGGAACCACCGCTTCGTGGACCTGCCGATCGTCTTCCTGACCGCCAAGGCGATGCCCGGTGACCGGGAGTCGGCGATCGCGGCCGGGGCCAGCGACTACATCACCAAGCCGGTCGACCTGGACGAGCTGATCGAACTCATGACCAGCTCCATCAGTGGCAGCCGCACCGAGGAGGGCTCGTGACGCAGGTGGCGAAGGCGCTGCTGGTCGATGACCGCAGGGAGAACCTGATGGCCCTGGAGGCGATCCTCCAGGGTCTGCCGGTGCAGACGGTCGCGGTGGAGAGCGGCGAGGCGGCGCTGAAGCAGTTGTTGGTGGACGACTTCGCGGTGATCCTGCTGGACGCCCAGATGCCGGACATGGACGGCTTCGAGACGGCGAGTCACATCAAGCGGCGGGAACGGACCCGGCACGTACCGATCATCTTCCTGACCGCCGCCGACCGCGACGCCCAACTGGCGCTGCGCGGCTACGCCGTCGGCGCGGTGGACTACCTGACCAAGCCCTTCGACCCCTGGGTGCTGCGGGCCAAGGTCTCGGTCTTCGTGGAGCTGTGGACGAAGACCCGGCAGTTGGCCGCGCAGTCCGAGATGGTGCGGGAGCGCGACGCCCAGTGGCGACTGCTGACCGACGCGGTCGACGAGGCGAGCACCCTGCTGCGGACCGCCGACAAGGACCCTGACGCCGTCTCGCAGGCGGTGGCCCTGCTGGAGCAGGCCCGCTGGGGCACCACCTCCTGACACCGCCCGATCGTGACGTCGCCGTGGACTGCCGCCCGGTGGTCCACGACAGCGTCACGATCGACCCGGCGGCCCGTGATCGGGACCGGGGTGAGCGGTGTCTTAGCTGGTAGGGGCGTCGTTACGGATCATCAGGGCACTGCGCAGGCCCGTGATGTCGAGTACGCGTATCAGGAACTCGCCCACGTTGGTCAGCAGGAGCAGGCTCTGCGCGTGGCTGGCCTTGCGGCTGAGGACCACGAGCGTCCCCAACCCCTGCGAGTCGCAGAAGGTGACCCCGCCGAGATCGAGCACGATCCGGGGCGGGGGTTCGGTGAGCACTTCGTTGACGACGGTCGACAGCTGGGCGGCCGTGAGCATGTCGATCTCACCGGCCAGGCGAAGCACTGCTTCGTCACCAGTCCGGTGTACGGTGATGGACAGTTCGGCACGATCCACCGGGTCAGCCTAGCGCGATCTCGGGCACCCGGCCCGTCGAGGCGAACCGCCTCCGCCCAGCGTGCCGCAGGTGAGCCGGATAACCCTGAACTGGGGTGCCTGCCGATCCGCCGTCGGGCGCTGACACAATGGCGGCATCGTGACCGAGGTGTTTCCCGCCGGAACCGACCGCTATCCGGTCGACGCGCCGGCCTCAGAGGCCCTGTTCGACCGCGCCCGCGCCATCGTGCCGGGCGGGGTGAACTCCCCCGTGCGTGCCTTCCGAGCGGTCGGCGGCACCCCACGCTTCATGGTCCGTGGCGAGGGACCATGGCTCCACGACGCGGACGGGCGACGCTACGTCGACCTGGTCTGCTCCTGGGGCCCGCTGATCCTCGGCCACGCCCATCCCGAGGTGGTGGCGGCCGTGCAGGCCGCCGCCGCGCAGGGCACCAGCTTCGGCACGCCCACCCCGGGCGAGGTCGACCTGGCCGCCGAGATCGTCGCACGCACCCCGGTCGAGCAGGTCCGGCTGGTCAACTCGGGCACCGAGGCGACCATGTCGGCGATCCGGCTGGCCCGGGGCTACACCGGGCGCTCGAAGATCATCAAGTTCGCCGGCTGCTACCACGGGCACGTGGACGCGCTGCTGGCCGCCGCCGGCTCCGGCGTGGCCACCCTCGGCCTGCCCGACTCGCCCGGCGTCACCGGCGCGGCGGCCAGCGAGACCATCGTGCTGCCGTACAACGACCTCGCCGCGGTGCAGGAGGCGTTCGCCGCCGAGGGCGAGCACATCGCCGCCGTGATCACCGAGGCGGCGCCGGGCAACATGGGCGTGGTGGCGCCCCGGGACGACTTCAACGGCCAGTTGGCGGGGATCGCGCACGCGCACGGCGCGCTGCTCATCATCGACGAGGTGATGACCGGGTTCCGGGTCTCCCGCTCCGGCTGGCACGGCCTCGATCCGGTCGACGCGGACCTGTGGACGTACGGCAAGGTCATGGGTGGTGGGCTGCCCGCGGCGGCGTTCGGCGGGCGCACGGAGATCATGTCGCGACTGGCTCCGGCCGGTCCGGTCTACCAGGCCGGCACCCTCTCCGGTAACCCGCTGGCCTGCGCCGCCGGCCTGACCACGCTGCGGCTCGCCGACGAGGCGCTGTACCGCCGGCTGGACGACACCGCCGCCGTGGTGGGCAAGCTCGCCGGCGACGCGTTGGCCGCCGCCGGGGTCCCGCACCGGCTGTCGTACGCGGGCAACATGTTCTCGATCTTCTTCACGGACGCCGACGTGGTCGACTACGACAGCGCCCGCACCCAGCAGGTGCCCGCGTTCAAGGCGTTCTTCCACGCGATGCTCGCGGCCGGGGTCTACCTGCCGCCGAGCGCGTTCGAATCCTGGTTCGTGTCGGCGGCGATCGACGACGCCGCCCTGGAACAGATCGCCGCCGCCCTGCCGGTGGCGGCCAACGCGGCGGCAGCGACGACAGGGGTGTAGACCAATGAGTAAGACGGTGGTCCACGTGCTACGGCACGGAGAGGTGTACAACCCGGACGGCATCCTCTACGGCCGGCTGCCCGGGTTCCGCCTCAGTGAGCTCGGTGTCCAGATGGCCAAGGCCGCCGCGCAGGGGCTCGCCGAACGCGAGGTCGTGCACGTGGTCGCCAGCCCTCTGGAGCGCGCCCAACAGACCGCCGAACCGATCGCCGCGCAGTTCGGGCTCCCCGTCGGGGTCGACGAACGGCTCATCGAGAGCGCCAACTGGTTCGAGGGCAAGAAGGTCTCGCCCGGCGACGGCTCCTTCCGTGACCCGCGTAACTGGTGGGTGCTGCGGGACCCGGTGACCCCCTCCTGGGGTGAGGCGTACCGGGTGATCGCCGAGCGGATGTTCGCCGCGCTGCACGCGGCCCGGGTCGCCGCCGAGGGGCGGGAGGCCGTCCTGGTCTCGCACCAGCTCCCGATCTGGACGCTGCGTCGGCACGTCGAGCGCAAGCGGCTCTGGCACGACCCGCGCCGTCGGCAGTGCGGTCTGGCCTCGCTGACCACGTTCCACTTCGACGGCGCCAAGATCGTCGGGATCGGCTACTCCGAGCCGGCCGCGCATCTGGTGGCGATCTCGCCGACCGCGCGGACGGCCAAGGGGGCCTGAGATGCGTACCCGCAGGTGGGCCGTTGGTCTGCTCGCCGCTGTCACCGCGACGACGGTGCTGAGCGGCTGCACCGGCGGTGGCCGGGAGGCGGCCTGCGACAACACGGGCGGCATCGTGGAATGCGCCCCGGACCAACGGTCCGACGCGCCGCGCCTCGCCGGTGACCTGCTCGACGGCGGTTCCTACGACGTGACGCAGCAGCGGGGCCAGGTCGTCGTGGTCAACTTCTGGGGCTCCTGGTGCGCGCCGTGCCGGGCCGAGGCCGACGACCTGGAGAACACCTACCAGGCGACCAAGGACTCCGGGGTGACCTTCCTCGGCATCAACGTGCAGGACAGCCGGGACAAGGCGATCGCCTTCGAGGAGGGCTTCGGGATCAGCTACCCGAGCATCTTCGACCCGGGCAGCCGCCTCGCCCTCGACCTGGACATCCCGCCGAACACGATTCCCGCCACCGTGGTTCTGGACCGGGAGGGCCGGATCGCGACCGTGATCCGGGCGGCGGTACGCCAGGAGGGCCTGCAACCCATCGTCGAGCGGATCGCCGCAGAGTCGACCGCGGCGTCCGGCCCGCGCTGATGGGCGAGACCTTCGGTCAACTCGCCGTCTCGGGGCCACTGCTACTGGCGATCGGCGCGGCGGCGCTGGCGGGACTGGTCAGCTTCCTCTCCCCATGCGTCCTGCCCCTGATGCCGGGCTACCTGTCGTACGTGACCGGCTTGGCCGGCGCCGACCTCGAGGGCCGAGATGTAAGGAAGGGCCCCCTACTAACGCCTGGTGTAGAGGAGGGGTCCCCTCCTAACACCTCGGGCGGGGGGACGGCGCTGCGGGAGCGCACCCGGGTCAGCCCGGCGGTCAAGGGGCGCGTACTCGCCGGGACGCTGCTCTTCATCGCCGGTTTCACCGTGGTGTTCACCGCCACCGCGATCCTGTTCAGCAGCATCGGCCGGGTCTTCTTCGACTACGAGCGGGCGCTGGAGATCGTCGTCGGCGCGTTGATCGTGGTGCTCGGGCTGGGCTACCTCGGGGCGCTGCCCGGCTTCCAACGCGAGTTCCGGATCAACCGTCTGCCCAACGCCGGCCTGCTCGGCGCACCCGTCCTCGGTGCCGTGTTCGCCCTGAGCTGGGTTCCCTGCACCGGCCCGACGCTGGCCGCGGTGCTCGGCATGGCCACCACCAGCGGGCAGACCGACCGCGCGGTCATCCTCGCGGTGGCGTACTGCCTCGGGCTGGGCATCCCGTTCATCGTCTTCGGGCTGGGCTTCAACCGACTGCTCGGGGTCTTCCGCACGATCCGGCGGCACAGCCGCTGGGTCACCCGGATCGGTGGCGTACTGCTGATCCTGATCGGGCTGGCCCTGCTCACCGGCGGTTGGACCAACGTCGTGATCTGGTTGCAGACCACCATCGGGGTGGGCGATTTCGAGGTGAGCATCTGATGACCGCGGTGGACGACCGGCCCGCCACGCCAGCCCAGTCACCCCGGCGCCGCCCCCACGCGCTGCTCCGCAACTCGTGGCGGCAGCTGACCAGCATGCGTACCGCGCTGGTGTTGCTCTTCCTGCTCGCGATCGCCGCGATCCCGGGTTCGGTGCTGCCGCAGCGTGGCGTCAACCCGGAGGACGTCCGGGACTTCTACACCGCGAACCCGCAGCTCGCGCCGGTGCTGGATCGGATCGGCGCGTTCGAGGCGTTCAGCTCGGTCTGGTTCTCCGCGATCTATCTGCTGCTGTTCACCTCGCTGATCGGGTGCATCACGCCCCGGCTGCGCGATCACGTCCGGGCGCTGCGGGCCAGGCCGCCGGCCGTACCGAAGCGGTTGGAGCGGTTGCCCCAGCACGCGGTGGTGCCGGCGCCCGCCGGTGGCGCGGCCGCGGTCGCCGAGACCCTGCGCCGCCGCCGGTGGCGGGTGGCGGTACGCGGCGACGAGATCTCCGCCGAGAAGGGCTACCTCAAGGAGACCGGCAACCTGATCTTCCACAGCGCGATGGTGCTGCTGCTGGTCGGTGTCGCGCTCGGTTCCTGGTACGGCTGGCACGGCAACCGGCTGCTCGTCTCCGGCCCGGACGGCGTCTTCTGCAACACCCGCCAGCAGTACGCCGAGGCGAAGCTCGGCCCGCGCGTCGGCGACGACCTGCCTCGGTTCTGCATGCAGCTCGACGAGTTCGAGGCCGAGTTCCTGCCGAGCGGTCAGCCCTCGTTCTTCAACGCCAAGGTCACCGTCGACGAGGACGGCGGTGCGCCCCGGGCGGCCGAGTTCTCGGTCAACTCGCCGCTGCGCCTCGACGGCGCGAACGTCTATCTGCTCGGCCACGGCTACGTGCCGCTGATCCGCTACACCGACCGGTTCGGCAACACCCAGACCAGTACGGTGCCGTTCCTCACCACCGGCGACATGGGTCTGACCAGCGAGGGCCTGGCGGCCTTCCCGGACGCCAACGTCGACCCGGCGACCGGCGAGCGGAATGCGGACCTCCAGATGGCCTTCTCCGGCCTGTACCTCCCGACCGCACCGCAGGAGCCCCCGTTCACCCGGTCCGAGTACCCGACGGAGCAGAATCCGCTGCTCGGGCTGATCGCGTACCGGGGCAACCTGGGCCTCGACGGCGGCATCCCCGGCTCGGTCTACCAGCTCGACCAGCGGCAGATCCGCAACGGCCGGCTCACCGAGGTCGGCTCCAAGGACCTGCGCAAGGGCGAGAGCTGGACGCTGGACGACGGCACCACGGTCGAGTTCGTGGGCACCGAGCGCTACATCGTGCTCTCCGTGCGGCACGATCCGGGCACGATGCTGCTGCTGGTCAGCTCCGTCGGGCTGGTGCTCGGGCTGATGGGCTCGCTCTTCGTCCGGCGACGCCGGATCTTCGTCCGGGTGCTGCCCGCCGGCTCCGGGCCCGCCGGCTCCGGACCCAGTGGCTCCGAGCCCTCCGTGGCCGGGCTTCCTGGTGCCGCACCCCCCGCCGGTGGATCTCCGACGGGCGGTAGTAGCTTGGTCGAGGTGGCTGGCCTGCCCCGGACCGAACATCCGGGGTTCGCCGCCGAGTTCAGCCAACTGGTCGCCGCGATCGGCGATGACCGGCGGACCGGCGAGGCCATCGACCCGGACGAGCGGGCCGGGGCGCGAGAAGGAGCCGAGTGATGTCCGCACTCTCCGACCAGGTGGTGTCGATCGCCACCCTGGTGTACCTGCTGGCGATGATCAGCCACGCGGTCGAGTACGCCCTCGGCAACTCGCGGGTCAAGGTGACGGCGCCCCCGGCCCGCGAACTGGTCGGCGCGGCGGTCGGCGGCGGCGCCGGGTCGGCGGGGGCCGGCAGCCTGACGGGTACGGTCGGCGCCGACGGCGTGGCCGGGGCCGGCGGCGGGGCGGCACTGACGCCCGCCGAACGCACCGCGAAGCGGGCCGCACTCGCCGGCTGGATCGCGGTGGCCCTGACCGGCGTGGGCGCGGCCCTGCACCTGGTCGGGCTGGTCACGCGGGGTATCGCCGCCGAGCGGATGCCCTGGGGCAACATGTACGAGTTCGTGCTCACGGTCTCGTTCATCGGGGTGGCCGCCTGGCTGGTGGTGCTCTGGAAGGTGCCGTCGCTGCGCCGCCTCGGGCTGTTCCTGACCCTGGTCATGGTGCTGCTGGTGGCCACCGCCGAGCTGGTGCTCTACACCCCGATCGTGCCGCTGGTGCCGGCGCTCAACTCGTACTGGTTCGTCGTGCACGTGTCGACCGTCGTCTTCGCCTCGGGACTGTTCCTGCTGGGCTCGGTGCCGGCCGCCACGTATCTGATGCGGGCCGGCTACGAACGCGGCAAGCGCAGCTTCCCGTACACGCTGGCGAAGAAGCTGCCGGCGGCGGCCAGCCTGGAACGCCTCACCTTCGTCCTGCACGCCTTCGCGTTCCCGCTCTTCACCTTTGCGGTGATCGCCGGTGCGATCTGGGCCGAGGCGGCCTGGGGTCGGCCGTGGGGCTGGGACCCGAAGGAGACCTGGTCGTTCATCTCCTGGGTGATCTATGCCGGTTACCTGCACGCCCGCGCGACGCCGAGTGTGAAGCGCAACGTGGCCGCCTGGCTTGCCATCCTGGGCTTCCTGACGGTGCTGATGAACCTCTTCGGCGTGAACATCTTCTTCGAGGGCCTGCACTCCTACGGCGGTCTGTGAGAACAGAACCCAGGATGTAGAACTACACTTCTTATAACTGTAGTTCTACATTTTGGTGGTCCGCCATGAGGCTGTCGAAGCCTGTCGAGATCTTCGACCGCGACGCGGAATGGGCCGAGCTGACCCGTTTCGCGACCGACGTTCGCCCAGGTGCAACGCTCGGAGTCGTCAGCGGGCGCCGCCGCCAGGGCAAGACCCTGCTTCTGTACGAGTTGGCAAAGGCCACCCGCGGGTTCTACTTCGGGGCGACCGAGGCGACGCCGGCCGAGTCCCTTCGGCGACTCGGTGAAGCTCTCGGCCGGTACGCCGGCAGCCCGGGCCCGGTGCAACTGTCGGACTGGCAGCATGCCGTTGACGCCCTGCTCGCCTTGGGCAAGGAGCGTGCCGTCACCGTGGTGATCGATGAGTTCCCCTACCTGGCCAGGGCCAGCCGGGATCTTCCGTCGATCATCCAGCACGCACTCACCCCTGGCCGACCTGAGCGCACCGGCTCACGTACCCGCCTTCTCCTGTGCGGATCGGCGCTCTCCTTCATGGGCGGTCTGTTGGCCGGCTCCGCACCGCTGCGGGGCCGGGCCGGGCTCGAACTGCCGATCGCGCCGCTCGACTACCGCGCCGCAGCGGAGTTCTGGGGTATCGGTGACCCGCGACTCGCCGTCCAGGTGTTCGCCATCGTGGGCGGCACGCCGGCCTACCGGCGGGAGTACGTCCAGGACGACGCGCCGGAGGGGCCTGACGACTTCGACGACTGGGTGGTGCGCGCCGTGCTGAATCCGGCCCGGCCACTCTTCCGCGAGGCGCGCTACCTGCTCGCCGAGGAACCGGATCTGCGCGACACCGCGCTCTACCATTCAGTGTTGGCTGCGGTCGCCGAGGGCAGCGCCACCCGGGGCGGCATCGCCGGTTTCATCGGGCGCAAAGCCACCGACTTGCAGCATCCGTTGACGGTCCTGGAAGACGCCGGGCTGCTCGTGCGGGAGCCTGACCCGCTGCGTAGCGGGCGTAGCCGGTACCGGATCGCCGAGCCGTTGATCACCTTCTACCAGGCTCTGATGCGTCCCGCATGGACCGCTCTGGAGCAGCGCCGTGGCGCGGACGTCTGGCGCCGATCCCAGCAGCGATACGCGAGCGCGGTGCTGGGCCCCGGCTTCGAGGAAATGGTCCGGCAGTGGACGCTGCGTTTCGTCGCCCCCGAAACGCTGGGTGGCATCGCCGCCGAAGTGCAGGCGGCGGTGCTCACGGACCCGGCGAGCCGGACGAGTCAGGAACTCGACCTGGTGGCGCTCGGGGAACTGCCGGCAGGTGACGGCCCACGACCATTGCTGGCCCTGGGGGAGGCCAAGTGGGGTCGTACGCTGGGCCGCTCAGATTTCGAACGGCTGGTCCGGGCACGTGAGCTGCTGCGGGGGCGGCCCGGTCTCGATCTGGATCACACGCGGTTGTTGCTCGCCAGCGCTGCGGGGTTCACCGACGAGCTGCGGCAGCTAGCCGTCAGCCGACCGGACGTGGTCCTGGTTGATGCCGCCCGGCTCTACTCCGGCGAGTGAACCGGCTGCCGGCCCTGGTCGGCGCCGTAGTCACCAGTCCCTGCCGAGGCGGCTCAGGGTCTCGTCGACGCGCAGCGTGATCTGGTAGGCGATCTCCGGCACGTCGGCCAGGTCGATGCGCTCGGCACGCATCTCCAGCTGCGCGTGCAGTTCCCGGGCGATCGCGTCGCGGAGACTGGTGAGCAGCGGCGACAACCCGTCCGGATCGCCGACGACGTACGCGTCCGACATGCGCCAATCCTGCCGTCCCCGACGCCCGCCGCCCCCGCACCTGTGAGATATCCCGTCCGTGCTCTGCCTCCGCCGAGGAGATCTTGGACAGTCTCCGTTATCTACGAACGGCAACTGTCCAAGATCTCAAACGTCGACGCGTCGTGGGCTCAAGGGGCTGAGGTTTCGGGCGGACGGGGTGTGCGCGGGGCGGCCCAGCCGAGGAAGCGTTCGTGTAGCGACGCGGGCTTCGGCACGTTGTGTGGATCGAGTCGATACAGGTCGTCCACGGCGTCGTACAGCATCATGCTGGTCCGGCTCGGGTCGCCGCAGTGGATGCAGGAGTGGGAGGCCAACGAGCGGCAGGCGACCGTGCTGCGCTCGTTCCAGAACACGGTGGTGCCGGGACTGTTGCAGACCTCGGCGTACGCCCGCGCGTTGTTCCGCAGCGTCGGCCTCTACGACGAGGAGGAGGTGGAGCAGCGGGCGTCGGCCCGGCTGGAGCGGCAGGCGGTGCTGACCCGCGAGCGACCGCCGCAGCTCGTCGCGGTGCTGGACGAACACGTGCTGCGTCGCCCGGTCGGCGGCCCGCTGGTGATGCGGGAGCAGTTGCGCCGGCGGCAACTGCGTCGAGGTGGCCGACAACCTGCCCGGCGTGGTCGCCGTACGCGACAGCAAGGACCGGGACGGCGAGGTGCTGATCTTCGGCCCGGCCGCCTGGCGCGCGTTCGTGGCGCTGGCCCGCCGCCACTGACCTGCCGTCCATCGCCCGTGGGGCGAGTCGACCACCGGCCATGCCGGAGAGGTCAGACCGGTTCGTCGCGGTGGCGCAGGTCGTTGCGGACGGTGGGCGGGACGCGTAGCCGCTCATCCGTGCAGAGTCGCCGCAACTCGTCCGCATTCCCGTCGGGATCGCGGGTGAGTCGGGCCAACTCGTCGAAGAGTGCCATCCGCTCCTCGTCGATCGTCTCCTCCGGCTCCGGCATCGCACCCCAACTGTCCCAGGGCAGCAGTTCCGTCGTGCCCAGCGCGGCGGCGTCCCGCATCAGGTTGCCGGCGATCCACCACCAGCCGGCCTCGTCGGTCCCGGTGAGCCCGAAGGTGTCCGGGTCGGCGCGGCCCGCACGGCACCGCGCCCAGGCATCACCGGCGACCAGGAACCGGTCCCGTGATACGTCCATGGTGTCGAAGTCGATGCCGAACAGCTCTCGTTGGAACTCGTCGAGCTGGGCGTCGACCATGATCCAACGGCGCTGCTCCGCGTTCCAGTACTCGCCGACCCAGTGGTCCTCGTACCGCCCCTGTGCCAGGTAGTCGCCGAAGCCGCAGCGGGCGCGGGCCGGCACGCCACGAGCCCGCAGCACGGTGACCAGCAGGACGCTGTAGTGCCGGCAGTTCCCCGCCATCCGGTGCTCGGGCTCCCGCGGGACGTCCAGCGGCCGGTCGTCCCGGGTCACGATGCCGGCGAGCAGCTCGGCGGCGGGCCGCAGGTGCACGCTGCGCCGGTCGGCATCGGACAGGGTGACGCCGTACGCCCCGGCTATGTGCTCGTGGATCACCAGTCCCTGGATCGTCCGGGCGATCGCCGCCGGGTCCGCCGGCACCGCGTCGAGGAGTCCGGCGTACGCCCCGGCGGAGGTCAGCCGCCCCGGCCGCGCGTACCGGGAGAGAGTCGTCGATTCGTGGTGCATCCGATCCATTTCTGCGATCAGCTCGAAAGGGCTCGACCAGGCAGAGGTGACCGGTCCGGGATGGGCGGAACCAGCCCCGGTCACCATCCCGAACCGGCCACCATCAGGACTGAATCTGGACGACGACCGCTACCTCGTCGTTGTCCCGGTCGTCGTCCCACCAGGAGGGGTACGGCCCGGGCATGTTGAGGCTCACCGCGCCGGCCGCACCACCCACGGAGGTGATCCGGACCCCGAAGTCCACCTGATAGGTCTCACCGGCGGCGAACACCGAGCTGGGTACCGCGCAGCGGTACCAGGAGGCCCCGGGTTGCGGCTCGCCGCTGTACCAGCCGTCCTCCGACTCGTAGAGCGCGACACAGCGGTCGGGCACGGACTCCACGGTCACCCCGGACGGCACCCGGACGTAGAACGGTGCCACCTCGCCCGCGCCGCTGCGGAAGTCGTCGAGGTCTCCCGCGCCGATGTTCCGGACCCCGGCGCGCAGGATGGTCGAACCGCCGACCGGACCGACGACCGGCTCGGCCAGGGCGGCCAGGTCCAGGCTGTTCGGCACGTTGTCGACGTAGAAGGAGGCCCAGTTGTCGCCCGGGTCGATCTCGGGCGTCAGGACGCGGGCCGCTGCGGACGTGGTCCGGCTGGGACGCAGCCTCAGCTCGGTGCCGCCCTCCCGGCGCTGGTAGCCGAGTTGCGTCGGCAGCGCCGCAGCACCGGTCAGCGGCTCGACGAACTGGTCGAGGCTCTCCCCGGCGTAGGCAGAGCCGCCGATCTCGAACCCGAAGCCGCCGGACACCTCCATCGTCGCTCCCGGGCGGACCCGTCCGTTCAGGTCGCAGACGACCGAGGTCCGGTGACCGGTGAGCGGGGCGTACCAGCAGTTGGACCAGGTCGACGGCGTCAACCCCGAGGAGAGGGTGAAGGTGATCCGGACTCCTCTGCTGGTCCGGTTGCCGACGTTCGTGAGCCGGATCGGCGCGGACAACAGATCACCGACCGCAGCCGTGTCGACCCGCCCGCCGCCCAGGTTGACCAGGTCCGCGCCGTCACCGACGGACACCGTCGCCGTGGCGACGAAGGGATCGGCGTTGTCGGCCACCGCTCGGTACGACACTGTGGCGCTGTCGCCCCCGGAGGCACCGGCCAGTGGCCGGAACAACACCGGGATGCTGCCGATCTGGAGGCTCGAGTCCGGGTCGACGTCCGGTGGCAGCGGGCAGGTGACCTGGGTGCCCGACGTGGCGCACCAGGCGGGGAACTCGGCGGAAGCCACGCCGAGCAGGCCGGTCAGGTCGACGACGACCCGTGGATTCACCGCGTCCTGGGCGTACACGTAGAGCGGCTTGGCCTTGCCGGGGGCGCCGGCTGCGCCGATCACGACATCGTCGAGCTGGGCCTGGAACCAACCGGACCCGGTCTCGGCCTGGGCCGGAGCACCGAGCGCCACGAGTGAGGCGGTGACCGCCAACACCACGGCGGCTCGTCCCGCACGGGCGTGCGGGCGTCGCGCAGATCGCATGTGACTCCTTGCGTGGAGGGACCCGACGGCACGCCGACACCACCCGTGGCGGGGCCGTTCGGGAACCATGAGCTTAGATGCGCGGTACGACACACGACGCCCCGTGCGACGTGATCTCCGCCCGAAAGTCGGCCCGGCTTGGCAGGCGGGTCCGGCGGTGCGGGAGACTTGCTGCATGGCGGCTCGTGGGTTCCCGTACACCGATCTGAAGGACTTCCTGGCGGCGTTGGAGCGCGCGGGCGAGCTACGGCGCGTCGGCGTACCGGTCGATCCGGCGCTGGAGATCAGCGAGGTCGTCACGCGGACCGTGCGGGCGGACGGGCCGGCGCTGCTCTTCGAGCGGCCCACCCGGGGCGAGATGCCGGTGGCGATCAACCTCTTCGGCACCGAGAAGCGCACCGCGATGGCGCTCGGCGTCGAGTCGCTGGACGAGATCGGCAACCGGATCGGCGAGATGCTCAAGCCGGAACTGCCGATGGGCTTCTCCGGCATGATGGGCGGCCTGGGCAAGGTGATGCAGCTCAAGTCGATGCCGCCCAAGAAGGTCAAGACCGCCCCGTGCCAGCAGGTGGTCTACCGGGGCGACGACGTCGACCTGAACCGGCTGCCGGGGCTCCAGGTGTGGCCGGGCGACGGCGGCATCTTCCACAACTTCGGGCTGACCCACACCAAGCACCCGGAGTCCGGCAAGCGCAACCTCGGCCTCTACCGGCTCCAGCAGCACAGCCACAACACGCTCGGCATGCACTGGCAGATCCACAAGAACTCCACCGCGCACCACGCCGTGGCCGAGCGGCTGGGCCAGCGGCTGCCGGTCGCCATCGCCATCGGCTGCGACCCGGTGGTCAGCTACGCGTCCAGCGCGCCGCTCCCCGCCGACATCGACGAGTACCTGTTCGCCGGGTTCCTGCGCGGCGAGCGGGTGGAGATGGTCGACTGCCTGACCGTCCCGTTGCAGGTGCCCGCGCACGCCCAGGTGGTGCTGGAGGGCTACCTGGAGCCGGGGGAGCGCCTGCCCGAGGGACCGTTCGGCGACCACACCGGCTTCTACACCCCCGTCGAGCCGTTCCCGGTGCTGCACGTCGAGGCGATGACCATGCAGCGTGACCCGGTCTACCACACGATCGTCACCTCGAAGCCGCCGCAGGAGGACCACGGTCTCGGCAAGGCCACCGAGCGGATCTTCGCGCCGCTGCTGCGCTTCCTCATCCCGGACATCGTCGACTACGACCTGCCGGCCGCCGGGGTCTTCCACAACTGCGCGATCGTGTCGATCCGCAAGCGGTACCCGAAGCACGCGCAGAAGGTGATGAACGCGATCTGGGGCGCGCACATGATGTCGCTGACCAAGCTGATCGTGATCGTGGACGAGGACTGCGACGTGCACGACTACCGCGAGGTGGCGTTCCGCGCCTTCGGCAACGTCGACTACGCCCGTGACCTGCTGCTCACCGAGGGGCCGGTGGACCACCTGGACCACGCCTCCTACCAGCAGTTCTGGGGCGGCAAGGCGGGCATCGACGCCACCCGCAAGCTGCCCACCGAGGGCTACACCCGGGGCTGGCCGGAGGAGATGACCATGTCGCCCGAGGTCGTCTCGCTGGTCGACAAGCGCTGGAAGGAGTACGGCATCTGATGGCGACCGCCGCCGTGGAGCCGGCCGAACGTCCCGGGCGCGTGAAGTCCTTCCTCAAGCTCGTGGCGATCGAGCACTCGGTGTTCGCGTTGCCGTTCGCGTACCTGTCGGCGTTGACCGCGATGCAGGTCAACGGTGGCCGGGTGCGCTGGCTCGACCTGCTGCTGATCACCGTGGCGATGGTCGGGGCACGGACGTTCGCGATGGCCGCGAACCGCATCCTGGATCGCCGGATCGACGCGCGGAACCCGCGTACCGCCAACCGGGAGCTGGTCACCGGCGCGGTGAGCCTGCGCACGGCCTGGACCGGCGCGGGTGTCGCCCTGGTGGTCTTCCTGGCCGCCGCCGCCCTGCTCAACCCGCTCTGTCTGGTGCTCGCGCCGCTGGCCGTGGTGCCGTTGGTGGTCTACCCGTACGGCAAGCGGTTCACCAACTGGCCGCACGCCATCCTGGCGCTCGCCCAGGCGGTCGGGCCGATCGGTGCCTGGCTGGCGGTCACCGGCACCTTCGCCGGCTCCGGACCGGCCTGGCTGCTCGGCGCGGCCGTCGGCCTGTGGATCGGCGGCTTCGACCTGATCTACGCCTGCCAGGACGCCGAGGTGGACCGCGAGATCGGGGTGCACAGCGTGCCGTCGCGGTACGGCCTGCGCTTCGCCCTGCACGCCTCCACGGTCTCGCACGTGGTGACGTTCGCCCTGTTCGGATGGTTCGGCGTGCTGGTCGGCTTCGGCTGGCTCTGGTGGATCGGTCTGCTGCTCACCGCCGTCGCCTTCGGCTACCAGCACCTGGTGGTCACGCCGACCGACCTGAGTCGGGTCAACCGGGCGTTCTTCACCGCCAACGGTTTCGTCGGCATCGCCCTGTTCGCCTTCGCCGTGCTCGACCTGGTCGTCCGGCTCGGCCTGCGCCCCTGAACCCACGTGTTAGGAAGGGACCCTTCATCTACCGGAGGCGTTAGTAAGGGGCCCTTCCTTACCCGCGTAGCGGGTGCTCTCCAGCGTCCAGTCGATGGTGCCGCGCAGGGCCCGGGACACCCCGTCGAGATGGGTGGTGACGGCCTCGTCCAGCGCCGGGCCGAACGACGGCACCCGGGTCCGCTGGTCGACGAACTCCCGCAACGTCTCGTGCCAGCGTCGGGTCACCGACTCGATCGCGGCCTCCCGGGACAGCCGGTGTTCGGCGGCAGTCGCCAGCACCAGGTTGTGCCCTCCGGCGGTGGCCTCGTCGCGCTCCAGCGAGGCGAGGTCGTTGTACCAGGAGAGCAGGTCGTTGCCGAGGTCCCGGAACCGGCTCAGCGCCGGATGGTGGTAGACCGCGTCGGGCAGGGGCCGACCGGTGACGAACTCGCCCAGCAGATACGACACGTACGCGGCCGAGGTGGCGCGGCGCAGTTCGACGTACTCGGTGACGCCGGGCCGGTGGCCGTCGGCCTTGTTGGCCGCCTCCTGCCAGGTCCCGTCGAGATGGTAGGCGACCGCGTCGGCGAATCGTGCCCGCCAGGGGGCCGGCATCCGGCGGCGCGGCTCCCGCCACGCGGTCACCAGCAGCCGCCGCAACGGCCCGACCAGCCCGGTCTGCGGTGACCGGGTCTGCCCGCGCAACAACGCCAGTACACCGTCGCGCAGTCCACGGATCTCGGTGAGGGTGAACTGGCCGGGCTTGTCACAGGCGTCGTCGACCAGGAAGAACCAGGTGAACAGCGCGGTGAGCACCCGCAGGTCGGGCTCGTCGGCGTCCGGGTAGAGCCGGCCGGCGTAGCGGGCGAAGCGGGCCCCGGCCAGGAGCCTGGCGGTCGCCGGGTCCACGGTCAGCCCGGTCCGGGGCAGCCAGTGGATCAACCACTCCTGCACGTCGTCCGCGTACGGTGACAGGCTGGACGGGATCGGACACGCGTCCCGCAGCGAGGGCAGGACGTCCCGACTCATCCCGATCCCTCCTCTGAGGTGCCGTACCGCATGCGGCACCAGGAGCATGCCAGGTCGCGAAGGTCCCCGCACGCCGATCGGACATCGGTGTCGTAACGCCCGCAGACCGCCGGATCAGGGCAGGTCCCGGGGGTACTGCACCGGCGTCGACGGTGACCAGGCAGGCTTGGGGGATGCGTGAACCATGGGTGGTCGGGGTCTCCGGGGCCTCCGGCACGCCGTACGCGGCCGCAGTCGTCCGCGGGCTGCTCGACGCCGGGGAGTCGGTGGACCTGATCGTCTCCCGGGCCGCCCGGCTGACCGTGCTGGACGAGACCGGCAGACCGTTCCGGGACGCCCACTGGGCCGACGACCTAAGTGCCTGGCTCGGTCGTGACCTGGACGGAGCGGACGTGCGGCACTGGCCCGCCGGTGACCTGGCGGCCGGGCCGAGCAGCGGCTCGTACCCGGTGCGTGGCATGGCGGTGGTGCCCGCGAGCACGGCCGCCTGCGCCGGCATCGCCATCGGCCTGTCCAAGGACCTGTTGCAGCGCGCCGCCGAGGTCAACCTCAAGGAGCGCCGACGGGTCGTGGTGGTGCCCCGGGAGACCCCGGTGACCCGTAGCCACCTGGAACACCTGATCGCGTTGCACGACGCCGGTGCGGTGGTGCTGCCGGCCAGTCCCGGCTTCTACGGCGCGGGAGCCGCGGCCACGGCGGCCCAACTCGTGGACTTCGTGGCCGGCAAGGTGCTCGACGCTCTCGGCGTACCGCACACCCTGTTCCGCAGGTGGGCGGGGAAGTTGAACGCGGACCGGACCTGACGACCGGTCCGCGTCCTGACCCGCACCACTCAGTACATGCCGGCGTTGGCCGGACCTGGGCCGGTCGAGGCGGCTGGGCCGTTGTTGCGTGGTCTGCCCATCTCGTCCGCCTCGTCCAGCATGCCCTCCCCTTCAAGCAGGGCCCGCACCTCGGATTCCCGAAACCGGCGGTGCCCTCCTGGAGTCCGGATACTGCCGATCCGGCCCGCTGCCGCCCATCGCGTGACAGTCTTCGGGTCAACCCGAAACAGCGCGGCGACCTCACCCGGTGTCAGCAGGCGATCTCCAGTGTCCACAGCCCCCTCCTCGCGTCGACGAAGCCCCCGGCTGAACACACTGCCCCCGGCCGGTGCGAGCCCAGAGCCGTCATGAGGGACGTATGGCAATTACAGCACCAGCGAACTGGCCTGTCCGCCAAACGCGAAAAACGCACTGAGTGAGAAGTTAGTAAATGGTAGCGGCGGCACGCCCTTCCGACCCTGGGTATGCGAACTGTCACCCACTGCCATGCCCAACCGACACCGGAGTCCCGGTGTCACACGCCGCCGACTAGGGTCACAGTCCGTGGACGCCATCGACCGCAGCCTCGTGGACCTGCTCCGGGGCAACGCCCGCCTGTCGTACGCCGAACTGGCCCGCCAGGTCGGCCTATCCGCGCCGGCAGTGCACGAACGGGTCGGCAAGTTGGAGTCCGGCGGGGTCATCCGGGCCTACCGGGCCGACGTCGAGCCGGAGGCCGTGGGGCTGGGCGTCACCGCCCTGATCGGCATCGTCGAGGACTCCGGCGCGGACACCGACGACGTGCTGGAGGCGTTCCGGGCGATACCGGAGATCGAGTCCTGCTACTTCATGGCCGGAGTCGAGTCCTTCCTGCTCAAGGCGCGGGTGAGCACCATCGTCGAGCTGGAGCGCCTGATCGTACGGCTGAACCGGACACCCGGGGTGGCCTCCACCCGGACCGGCATCGCCCTGTCGACCAAGTGGGAGAACCGGCCCCAGCCGGTGGCGCAGACCACGTCCTGAGCGGCTTGCTACCTTTCCGAGCGTGACTCATCTCGACCGGTGCGACGAAGCCTGCCGGCAGTGGGTGACCGAGGCGATCGCCGCCGTCGAGGCGGACGCCAACCGGTCCGCCGACACCCACCTGCTGCCCTTCCCGCTGCCCCGGTCGTGGGGGATCGACCTCTATCTCAAGGACGAGTCGGTGCACCCGACCGGCTCGCTCAAGCATCGGCTGGCCCGCTCGCTCTTCCTGTACGGGCTCTGCAACGGCCGGATCGGGCCGGAGACCACGATCGTCGAGGCGTCGTCGGGCTCCACGGCGGTCTCCGAGGCGTACTTCGCGCGGATGCTGGGGTTGCCGTTCATCGCGGTGATGCCCGCCTCGACGTCGCCGGAGAAGATCGCCCAGATCGAGTTCCAGGGCGGCCGGTGCCACCTGGTGCAGGACCCGGCCAAGGTGGTCATCGAGGCACGCTGGCTCGCCGAGGACTCCGGTGGGCACTACATGGACCAGTTCACCTACGCCGAACGGGCCACCGACTGGCGGGGCAACAACAACATCGCCGAGTCGATCTACGCGCAGCTCGCGCTGGAACGCCATCCCGTACCCGCCTGGGTGGTGGTCGGCGCCGGCACCGGCGGCACCAGCGCCACCATCGGCCGGTACGCCCGCTACCGGCGACTGCCCACCAAGCTCTGCGTCGTGGACCCGGAGAACTCCGCGTTCTATCCGGCCTGGCAGGCGGCCGACTGGTCGGTCCGCACCGGCCGGGGCTCGCGCATCGAGGGGATCGGTCGGCCGACCGTGGAGGCGTCGTTCCTGCCCGCCGTGGTGGACCGGATGGTGCAGGTGCCGGACGCCGCCTCCCTGGCCGCCATGCGGGCCGGGTCGGCCGTCCTCGGCCGACGGGTGGGCGGGTCGACCGGCACCAACCTGTGGGGCGCCTTCGGGCTGATCGCGGAGATGCGCGCCGCCGGGCAGACCGGCTCGGTGGTCACGCTGATCTGCGACGCCGGCGACCGGTACGCCGACACGTACTACGCCGACGAGTGGGTGGCCGCACAGGGCCTCGACCTGGCCCCGCACCTGGCGACCGTGCAACGCTTTCTGGCCGACGCTTCCTGGCCGGGCTGAACCGGCCGACGCGTCAGCGGGGCGTCGCGCGCTCCGCCAGTCCGGGGTAGTGCCGCACGTAGCCGTCGGGGTCCACGTCGACGTCGGCGCTGAAACCGTCGCTGGCGTACCGGAACCGGTGTGGGCCCAGCCCGGTGTAGACCTGCTCGGTGGGGAGCACCGTCAGGCTCGGCAGCAGTACCCAGGCCACGTCGATCCGGTGGGTGGTGTCGGCCGGCGCGGTGGTCAGGCCGAGCCGCCGCAGCGGCAGCGTGTTGAACAGCGGCGAGCCGCCCAGGTCGACGTCGAGGGCGTCGGCCAGGCGGTCGGGATCCTCCAGGCCGGGCAGCCCGGCCGGAGCCCGCCCGGCGGCGGAGAGGACCGCGTCCAGGTCACCCTGCTCGGCGGCGGTCACCCGCCACCGTTCGGTCGCCCGTTCCAGGCGTACGCTCCGCCGCCACCCGGCGCCCTCGACCTCGACCTCCAGGCGGACACTGACCCACTCGGAGTCGGTGGCCACCTGGTAGCGGCAGGTGTAGGGCACCGGGTCGACCGCGATCTGGGTGCCGTACGCGGTCAGTCCGGACCCGTCGTCGACCACGGCGTGTTCGGCACCGGCCGTGTCGGACCGGGTCCACAGCAACGACTTCCGCATGGTCGACATGTTTCGGACGTTACGCCACCGCGCCCGGCCCGGCAGGCCATGCGCCGAACGACGATCAGTAGGTGTGTGCCCGGGGACGACCGGCCGACCCGCGCCGGTCCTCGCCCCGCACCTCCGAGCGCCCGCCCCGGTCGGCGCCGAACCGGCGTTCCCCGCGTGGCTGGTCGCCGTAGGAGCGGTCACCGAAGCGGCGCTCCCCGCTCGGCTGGTCGCCGTAGGAACGGTCACCGAAGCGGCGCTCCCCACGTGGCTGGTCGCTGTAGCTGCGGTCGCCGAAGCGGCGCTCGCCACGCGGCTGGTCGCCGAAGCGACGGTCCCCGCCCGGACGGTCGCCGAAGCGACGGTCGCCGCCGGGACGGTCGCCGAAGCGACGCGGGCCTCCGGTCGGCCGACCGGGCCGACGCGGCTCCTCCCGCTCCTCGCGTACCGGCACCCCGCTCGGCTCGCGGGCTCCGGTCAGCTCGGCCAGGGCGGCGTCACCGACGCGTACCCGGGTCTGCTCCGGCTCCACACCGGCCTTCTCCATCATCGCCAGGGTGGTGCGGCGCTGCTTCGGCAGCACCAGGGTCGCCACCGCGCCCGCCTCGCCGGCCCGCGCGGTGCGCCCGGCCCGGTGCAGGTAGTCCTTCGGGTCCTTCGGCGGGTCGACGTGCAACACCAGCGAGACACCGTCCACGTGGATGCCCCGGGCCGCCACGTCGGTCGCCACCAACACGTTGGTCCGGCCCTCGCGGAACTCGGCCAGGGTGCGGGTACGCATCCGCTGGGTCTTGCCGCCGTGCAGCCCACCCGCGCGTACGCCGACCGCCGCGAGCTGCGTGACCAACCGGTCCACGCCGAGCTGCGTACGGGCGAAGACGATGGTCCGGCCGGACCGTGCCGCGATCGACGCGGTCACCGGGAACTTCTCCTGCGGCGGGATCAGCAGCATGTGATGGTCCATGGTGGAGACCGCAGCGGTCGCGGGCGCGGTGGAGTGGGTCACCGGGTCGGTCATGAACCGCTTGACCAACGCGTCCACGTCGGTGTCCAGGGTGGCCGAGAAGAGCAGACGCTGGGCGTTCGCAGGCGTCTTCGCCAGCAGCTCCGTGACCTCGGGCAGGAAGCCCATGTCGGCCATCTGGTCCGCTTCGTCGAGCACGGTGACCTGGACGTCGTCCAGGCGGCAGACGCCACGGTCGATCAGGTCGGCGAGCCGGCCCGGGGTGGCCACCACCACCTCGACACCCCGGCGCAGGGCGTCGATCTGACGGTCGTAGGGCACTCCGCCGACGGCGGTCTTCAGGAAGACGCCGACGGCCTTGCCCAGCGGCAGCAGCGCGTCGTTGACCTGCATGGCGAGTTCCCGGGTGGGCACCAGGACGAGGGCACGCGGCCGCATCGGGCGGGCCTGGCCACTCTCGGCGACCCGGGCCAGCAGCGGCAGCCCGAAGGCGAGCGTCTTGCCCGAGCCGGTCTGTCCCCGGCCCAGCACGTCGCGTCCGGCGAGGGCGTCCGGCACGGTCGCGCGCTGGATCTCGAAGGGTGTGGTGATGCCCTGCCGGGCGAGGGCGCGCACGAGCGGGTGGGGCAGCCCGAGTGCGCCGAAGTCGATCGACTGGTCGGGGCCGGCGGCGTCGGCCGGCAGATCGGTGGGAACGTCAGAGGCGGACAGGGGCATGCCAGAGGCAGCGGAGGTGGTCAAGAAATGCCTTTCGAGCGGGGCGCACCTTCGCGATGTCCCGCCACGGCACTGCGCCGCCGGATCCGTCCGCAAGAACGCCCATGGGCGCGCAGGAGCGCGCCAGGTCAGTGATCACCCACCAGTGTACGGCGAGTGTCGACCCCGCGCGGGGACCGGATGGGGGTAGTGGGCGGACTCACCCGCCGTTCACCCCGGCAGAGCGCCGGTCAGACCGCTCAGGGCGTCGTTCGTCAGCAGCACGATCAGCACGCTGAACGCCACCAGCAGGCCCAGCGCGACCGCCAGCACGATCGCCACCCGCAGGGTGTTCCCGGAACGCTCGGCCGGAGTGTCCGTCCAACCCTGCGCCAGAATGTGACCGGTGAGTGACCCGGAGTTCTCCTCGCCGACCGGGAAGGCCACGGTGTTGGCTCCCGACCCGCCCGCGTAGTAGGCGCTGAGATCGGACCCGCCGGGATGGTGCGTCGCCGATCCGGCCGTGCGGGAGCCGTCCGACCGGGGACCGGGACCCGCCGTTGCCCGTGGGTCGGCCGCCGCCGCTGTCCCTGGAACCGCCGCCGACGGCGGGCCCGGTCGGACCACCGGCCTGGTGGCGTCGGGGTCGTCCAGTGGCACCGGCCGGGTCCGGTCCTGGTCGGTGCCGGTAGGAGCCGTCGGCGGCTCGGTCGGAAGCAGCCCTGGCCGTACCGAGGGTCGGGGCGCGCCTGCCGGAGAGCCGGCGCTCGGCTCGTCCCGGCGCCCGCCCGGGGTGGTGGGTGGCGGCCAGATCGGCAGCGCCGGAGCGGGCACCACCGGTGGCGCCGACACCGGCGCGGCCGGTGCGGCGCTGGTGGGTGCTGCCGTGGTCGAGGCTGCCGTGGTCGGCGCGGCGGTGGGTGCGGTGGTGGTCGAGGCTGCCGTGACCGAGGCGAAGGTGGCCGGGGGCGGCGGGAACGGCGGCGCGGGCATCGGGCCGGGCGGCGGCGGTGGCGGCGGCACCGGTGGGCCGGGCGGCGGGGACGGCGGACCCGGCACCGGCGGTGCCGGCCGGGGCGCAGGCGGCGCGGGCACCGGCCCCGGCGGGTACGGCCCGGGCGTCGGCGGTGCCGGCACCGGGACGGGTGGCGTCGGTGACGGCGGATTGGGTCCCGGAACCGGTGCGGGTGGCGTCGGTGCGGGCTCCGCCGGGGCCGGATCCGGCACCGGGTGGGGCTCCGGCGTCGTCGGCTGCGGTGGCTCGGCCGGTCGGTCGGGCTGGGTCGGTCGGCCGGGCTCGGACGACTCCGGGGTGACCGGCGCGGACCGGTAGACCCCGGCGGCCCGACCGCCACCACCGGCGGCTGCGGCCTCGTCCGCGCTCACCTGGCCCATGCCGGCGACCCGCACGCTGGCCCGTGCCGACGTGGGCGGCACCGGCTCCCGCTGCCCCGGCACACTGGTCATCCCGGCCCCGCTCACACCCGCGCTGCCGACGGCCCTGTTCATGCCCGTGCCGGCCGACGGCCGGTCAGCCTCGGGTGTCACCGGGGACCCGGCACGGTACGTGGTCCCGCCGCTCGTGGTGGCAGCGCCGGGGCCGGGTCCGCCGGTGGCCGGTGCGGCTGCTCCGGTGCCGACCGCCGCTGGACCTCCGGGGCCGGGTACGCGGGCCACTCCCGCCCTTCCGCGCGCCGGTGGCCGATCAGTGCCGCCCGGTGCCGCCGCTGACGGAGCGGGGACGTGGCCGGCCGTGCCGACCGGGTCCGGGGCGGCGACGGCCGCCGAACCGGAGGCGGACGACGTCGGCTCAGGAGCGGAAGACGTCGGCTCGGGTGTGGCCGGTGCGGGTCGCGGCGGGGAAGGCGTCGGCTCGGCGGCGGCCGGAGCAGGTTCGGCGGTCGCGGTCGGCGCGGCGGACGCAGGGTCGGCCGGCGTCGCCGGAACCTCGTGCTCGGTCATCCTCGTCCTCCGTGCCACGCTCGCACCCGGATCCGTCCCACCGGACCGGCAGTGCCTGTGTGACACCGTGCCACATCCCGACCGGAAGGCACACCCGTAGCCCACACAGTGTCCCGCGTGTACGCGTGGGACGGGTCGGAGATCGCCTCGGTGGGCCCCGTCCGGTCAGCGACCGCCGGTGGCGGACGGGGTGGCCGAGGTGCTCTCCTCGGGATCGCTGCTGCTCGCCGCCGTGGTCGGGGCGAGGCTGCTGCGCGTCGGGTCGAGGCTGCTGTTCTCCGTGCTCGGGGTGGCCGTGGCCGACGGGCTCTCCGACGGCGAGCCCGTCGGCGACGGCGTCACCGACGGGGAGGGCGAGTCGGTCGGCTTCGGCGTGGGCGAGCCCGTCGGCGAGGGGGACGGCGACGTCGGTCGCGGAGTCGGCGTCGGCTTCGGGCTGGTGGTGGGCTTCGGGGTCGGCTTCGGCGTGGGCTTGGGTGCCGGCGGCTGCGACGGGGTGGGCGGAGTGGCGGGGGCGGGCACCGCACCGACCACCCGGGTCGCGGCGTAGAACCGGGACCAGCGCACCGTCGAGATCTTCACCACGTCGCCGGTGGTCGGTGCGTGGATCATCTTGCCGCCGCCGACGTACATGCCCATGTGGTGGACGGTCCGCCAACTGCTGCCGGAGGCGAAGAAGATCAGATCGCCGGGGAGCAGCGCGGTGCGCGGCACGGTGCGGGACCGGGTCGCGTAGTACTGGTCGCGGGCGACCCGCGGCAGTTTGTAGTACCCGGCCGACCGGTACGCCGACCAGACCAGGCCGGAGCAGTCGAACGAGTTCGGTCCGGTGGCACCCCAGACGTACGGGTCGCCGAGCTGACGCCGGGCGTACGCGAGGGCGGCCAGCGCGGTGGGGTGCGCGACCAGTCCGTCGGCCGACTGGTCGAGGTAGTCGGCACCGAGTTGCTGCTCGGCGGCCTCCTGCTGGCGGGCCAGCGTGATCAACTGCGCGGAGTTCTCCTCGCGCAGTTTGACCAGCTTGGCCTCTTCCTCACGCAGCGACTGCTGCGTGGCGGCGTACTGCTGCTGCACCCCGCGCAGCCGCTGATCGGCGGCGGCGTACGCCTGCGTGGCCACCTGCTCGTCGGCCCGCGCACGGCTGACCTGGCCGGCGGCCGGCCCGGTGGCGCCCTCGCTGCGCTCGCCCCGGTTGGCCCGGTGCAGTAGTTCCAGGTCCCGCAGGGTGGCCGCCCAGTCGCCGGGCGGCTGGGCGGCGTCGACCTTGATCGCCTCGGCGGCGACCTGGTCGGCACGCTGCTCGGCCTGCTGGACCGCGGCCCGGGCGAACTCCAGGGTGCGTCCGGCCGCGGTGTGCTGGGTCTCGGCCTCGGTGCGCTGTTGTTGCAGGTCGAGTAGTTGGGTGCCGAGTTCGCCGATCCGTGCCTCGACGGCGGTGATCTGGGCTTCGAGCGCGTTGCCGGCGGGGGTGACGGTCGGGGCGATCACGCCGGGGGTGCCGCCGGGCGGTGCGCCGGGCAGTTGGAGCTGACCGGCGACGGCCGGGCGGGAACCGCTGTCGGGCACCGTGGCCGGGACGCTCGGCTCGGCGTACGCGGGAGCGGCGAGGACGGCGCTGGCGACGGCGCTGAGCAGCGCGGACCAGAGCATCGGCCGCAGCACCGGCGAGACCAGCGGACTCCGTCGCCGTCGCCGCCGTCCGTCCGTGCTGTCGACCATCGGGCTCCCGTCCGGACCTGCTCCGCCGCGCCGGGGGTCGGACGCGGATGTGGGGACGCTACTGCCAGGTGTCGCCAGATCGCCTGGTGTCACCGGTGCGAGGTGTGGCGTGCCCCATCCTGTCTTACCTCACCTGCTGCGCGGTGTCGATGTTTGGACGGGTTAAAGGAAGCTGTGAGTTCGGGAGACGCTGGTCACCGAAGGACCACGGTGTGAGCAGCCCGGGTCTGCGACGTAGGCTCTGACTGCGGCCGGTAACGGTCGCGGACGCAGGGGAAAGGGACGGGCTTTCGATGGACGCCGGACTCAAGCGCGAGCTCGAAGCGAAGGTGTACGCCGGGGAGCGGCTGACCCGTGAGGACGGCATCGCGCTCTACTCCAGCGACGACCTGACCTGGTTGGGGCGACTGGCCCACCACGCGCGTACCGAGCGCAACGGCGAGCGGGTGATGTTCAACGTCAACCGGCACCTCAACCTGACCAACGTCTGCTCCGCCTCCTGCGCGTACTGCTCCTTCCAGCGCAAGCCGGGCGAGAAGGACGCGTACACGATGCGCATCGACGAGGCGGTCCGCAAGGCCAAGGAGATGGAGGACGAGCAGCTCACCGAGCTGCACATCGTCAACGGCCTGCACCCGACCCTGCCCTGGCGCTACTACCCGAAGGTGCTGCGCGAGCTGAAGGCCGCGCTGCCGAAGGTCAAGCTCAAGGCGTTCACCGCCACCGAGGTGCAGTGGTTCGAGAAGATCAGCGGGCTGACCGCCGACGCGATCCTGGACGAGCTGATGGAAGCCGGTCTGGAGTCGTTGACCGGTGGCGGTGCGGAGATCTTCGACTGGGAGGTCCGCCAGCACATCGTCGACCACGCCTGCCACTGGGAGGACTGGTCACGGATCCACCGCCTGGCGCACAGCAAGGGCATGAAGACGCCGTCGACCATGCTCTACGGCCACATCGAGGAGCCGAGGCACCGGGTCGACCACGTGCTGAGGCTGCGGGAGCTGCAGGACGAGACCAATGGCTTCGTGGTCTTCATCCCGCTGCGCTACCAGCACGACTTCGTCGACTCAGCGGACGGCAAGGTCCGTAACCGGATCCAGGCCCGCACCACGATGGCCTCGCCGGCCGAGTCGTTGAAGACCTTCGCGGTCTCCCGGCTGCTCTTCGACAACGTGCCGCACGTGAAGTGCTTCTGGGTGATGCACGGGCTCTCGGTGGCCCAGCTCTCGCTCAACTTCGGCGTCGACGACCTGGACGGCTCGGTCGTCGAATACAAGATCACGCACGACGCGGACTCGTACGGGACGCCGAACACGATGCACCGGGACGACCTGCTGCACCTGATCTGGGACGCCGGCTTCCGTCCGGTCGAGCGGAACACCCGCTACGAGGTGGTCCGCGAGTACGACGCCGCGCCGAGCATGGCGGAGCGCCGGTCCGAGCCGCAGCAGGTCTGGGCCTGAGTCGACGCGTACCCTGGCACGACGATGAGCGAGCAACAGAGCGCGTTCCCCCGCCGGGACGACGACGGGCGCATCCGGTTCCTGGGTGACCTGCTCGGCGTCAGCCTGGGCGGAGTGGTCATCGGGATGCTGGTGCTGGTGCTCTTCGACACCGCCTTCGCCTGGTTCGGTGCCGGTGACTTCGGCCAGGCCAACGGGTGGCTGGCGGTGATCCTGGCCGTCTGGTTGTTCTGGGAGGACTTCCGGGCCTGGGAGTTCGGCGCGCCCCGGTTGGTGGCCGGGTTGGTGGCGCTGGCGATGGCGGTGGTCTCCGGTCTGCTGGTGGCAGGCGTGGTGACCGGGCTGCCGCCGCTGCTCTCCGGCGGCCTGGCGGCGGTGACGTTCACCGTCGTGTACGCGTTGGTCTGGTTCCCCGGCGTCCGTTGGCTGGTCGACCGGACGATCTGAGGTCGCCGTGCGGCGCGGCCGCACACAGGAGCTGAGAGACGCCGCCGCCCGGCGGAGAATGGAGTACGACGTGAGCGCGGCGGCCAAGTACACCCTCGGCCGGATCGGCCTGTTCGTGGTCGTGATGCTGGCCCTCTGGCCGGTCGACATGGACATCTTCCTCAAGCTGATCCTGGCGCTGCTGTTCTCCGCCGCGGTCTCCTTCTTCCTGCTCAAGGGCGTACGTGACCAGATGGCCGAGGAGATGGCCGCCGCCGCCGAGCGTCGCCGTTCGGAGAAGGAGCGGCTGCGGTCCGCCCTGGCCGGCGAGGACCAGGCCGAGGCCGACCCGGTCTCCGGCGGCCAGACCGACGGCGGATCGGCCGACCAGTCCGGCTCGTCCACCGAGCCGGGACGCGGCTCGTCCTCCTGACCTGCGGCGACGGGACCATGTCGTCGGCATGAGGATCCGACTGGGATGGGCCGTACAACGATCGATGTTGATATGACCATGTGACCGGTGGTGGGCTGTCCGCTGCCGGGCGGGGAACCCCCGCGCCTCCAGGAGGTTGTCCATGGCCTTCCGTTCGATCCCCGTCCGCCGTGCCCTGGCGCTCATCGTCGCCGCCGGGCTCGGCCTGCTCACCATCTCCGCACCACCGGTCTCCGCCGAACCGGCCCCGAACCGGGACGAGCAGCCGGCCGCCGTGCCCTACCGGGTACTGGGTCCGAAGACGCTCGCCGACCGCAACGCGATCGCCGGCACCGGTGCCGCGATCGACTACTCCGAACACGGGGTGCTGCACGTCTCGGCCACCCGCGCCGAGGCCGCCGCGATCACCCGCCTCGGGTTCCGGCTGGAGGCGATCGCCGCCCTGCCCACCGATCGGGGCGCCACGGACGGGCAGGTCGGCGCGTTGGCCTTCCCGCCGGCCGACGCGAACTACCACGACTACGCGGAGATGACCGCCGTGGTCAACCAGGTCGTCGCGGACCACCCGTCGATCGCCCGCAAGGTCAGCATCGGCAGCTCGTACGAGGGCCGGGAGCTGGTGGCGGTGAAGATCTCCGACAACGTCGCCACCGACGAGAACGAGCCGGAGATCCTCTTCAACGCCCAGCAGCACGCCCGCGAGCACCTGACCGTCGAGATGGCGATCTACCTGCTCAACCTCTTCACCGACAACTACGGCTCCGACTCCCGGATCACCGGCCTGGTCAACAACCGGGAGATCTGGATCGTGCCGACCGTCAACCCCGACGGCAGCGAGTACGACATCGCCACCGGCTCCTACCGGTCCTGGCGGAAGAATCGCCAACCCAACAGCGGTTCGTCGTACGTCGGCACCGACCTGAACCGCAACTGGAGCTTCAACTTCGGGTGCTGCGGCGGCTCGTCCGGCTCCACCTCCTCGGACACCTACCGGGGCCCGTCGGCGTTCTCCGCTCCCGAGACGCAGGCGCTGCGCAACTTTGTCAACAGCCGGGTGGTCGGCGGGGTGCAGCAGATCAAGGCCAACATCGACTTCCACACCTACTCCGAGCTGGTGCTCTGGCCGTACGGCTACACGACCAGCAACACCGCCACCGGGATGAACGCCGACCAGTACAACACCTTCGCCACCATCGGCCAGCAGATGGCGGCGACCAACGGCTTCACCCCGCAGCAGTCCAGCGACCTGTACATCACCGACGGCAGCAGCATCGACTGGATGTGGGCGACGCACGGCATCTGGGCGTACACCTTCGAGCTGTATCCGGGCTCGGCCTCCGGCGGCGGCTTCTACCCGCCCGACGAGGTCATCCCGGCGCAGACCTCGCGCAACCGGGAGGCGGTGCTGATCCTCTCCGAGTACGCCGACTGCCCGTACCGGGCCATCGGCAAGCAGGCCCAGTACTGCGGCGGTGGCAGCGGGACCACGGTCTGGTCGGACACCTTCGAGACCGCGACCGGCTGGACGATCAACCCCAACGGCACCGACACGGCCACCTCGGGGCAGTGGGAGCGGGGGGCCGCGCAGGCCACCAACTCCAGCGGCGCCAAGCAGCTCACCCCGTTCGCCGGCAGCAACGACCTGGTCACCGGCCGGTTGGCCGGCAGCGCCGCCGGAGACTACGACGTGGACGGCGGCGTGACCAGCGCCCGGTCCCCGGCGGTCACGTTGCCGTCCAGCGGCACGTTGACGCTGTCGCTGGCCTGGTACCTGGCGCACGGCTCGAACTCGTCGTCGGCCGACTACCTGCGGGTCAGCGTGGTGCACAACGGCGGCACCACGGCACTGCTCACCCAGGCCGGCGCGGCCAGCAACCGCAACGGCGCCTGGACCCAGGCCAACCTCAACCTCACCCCGTACGCCGGGCAGTCGGTCCGGATCCTGGTGGAGGCCGCCGACGCGTCGACGGCCAGCCTGGTCGAGGCGGCTGTGGACAACGTCACCATCACCGCCTCCTGAAAGCGGCGGGGCCCCGCCACACCCCCTCGCGCGGGGCCCCGTCCAGGGGCCAAACGGACAACAGTGAACTAGACGGGCTGCACGTGGCCGGGACCGTGACCTGCTCAGCGGGTCGCGGTCCCGCCGTGCGCTACCGTCGTACCGACCCGCCGCAGCGAAGCCGGTGCGAAACCGGCGCTGTCCCGCAACTGTGATGCCCCGAAGACGGGGACGAGTCAGGTCGCCTGGGGCGCGTCGCGATTCGCGCTCTCGAGGAAGGGCGCCTCGCGGACGGGCCGCTCCGGCTCCTGTCGGCGAAGCAGCACTCCTCGACCGACAGGAGGACCGATGTTCAGCCGTACCCCCCGGGTCTTCGCCGCCACTCTCGCGGTGGCCGCGCTCGCCCTCGGTGCCTGCGCCGAGACGAACAGCGAGACACCCCGCACCGGCGACAGCCGCAGTGGCGCCACCTTCCCCGTCACCGTCGGGTCGTTGACCCTGGATCAGCGTCCCGAGAAGATCGTCTCGCTCTCCGCGACGGCTACCGAGATGCTCTTCGCCATCGGTGCCGGGCCGCAGGTCACCGCCGTTGACGACCAGTCGAACCACCCGGCCGACGCGCCGAAGACGGACCTCTCCGGCTACCAGCCGAACGCCGAGGCGGTCGCCGCGAAGAACCCCGACCTGGTGGTGCTCAGCGACGACCGCAACAAGATCGTCGACCAGCTCACCACCCTCAAGATCCCGGTCTACCTGACCCCGGCGGCGCAGACCCTGGACGACTCGTACCGGCAGATCACCGAGCTGGGCACGCTCACCGGCAACGCCGACACGGCGACCGACGTGGTGCAGCGGATGAAGGACGACATCACCAAGATCGTCGCCGAGGTGCCGCAGCGGGTCCAGGCGCCCACCTACTTCCACGAGCTGGGGCCGGAGCTGTACACCGCCACCAGCAAGACCTTCATCGGCTCGATCTATGCCCTCGCCGGCCTGGAGAACATCGCCGACGCGGCGGACGCCGACGGCACGAACGGCGGCTACCCGCAGCTCTCCCAGGAAGTGATCGTCCAGGCCAACCCGGACTTCGTCTTCCTCTCCGACGTGAAGTGCTGCCAGCAGAGCGCCGCCACGGTCAAGGCGCGCAGCGGTTGGTCCGGCATCGAGGCGGTCAAGAGCGACCAGATCGTCGAGCTGGACGACGACGTCGCCTCACGCTGGGGCCCGCGCGTGGTGGACCTGCTCCGGACCATCGTGGACGCCACCGCCAAGGTCACCGAGTGACCGACGTCGTCAGGCGTTAGCAGGGGACCCTTCCTATGCACCAGGCGTTAGCAAGGGACCCTTCCTTACCGGTCGTCGCCCGCCCGGCGGGCCTGCGGAAACGCTGGCTCGCCGTCGGCGTGCTCGCCGTCTTCGTCGCCCTGGTGGCGGGCGTCTCGCTCGGCCCGGTCAGCCTGCCGCCCGGCAGCGTCGCGATCGAACTGCTCAATCTGCTGCCCGGGGTACGCCTGGACAGCGGGCTGACCGAGCGCGAGATCGCCATCGTCACCGAGCTGCGGCTGCCCCGGGTGGTGCTGGGTCTGCTGGTCGGTGGACTGCTGGCCCTGGCCGGCGGCGCCTACCAGGGCGTGTTCCGCAACCCGCTGGCCGACCCGTACCTGCTCGGGGTGGCCGCCGGAGCGGGGCTCGCGGTCACCGTCGTCCTGACCCTCGGCACCGCGACCGGCGGTGCGCTCAGCGGGTTGCCGCTCACCATCCCGCTGGCCGCCTTCGTCGGCTCGCTCGGTGCGGTCGCCATGACGTACCTGCTCGGGGTGGCCGGTGGACGCAGCCGTTCGCCGGCCACCCTGATCCTGGCCGGGGTGGCCGTCTCCGCGTTCCTCTCCGCCGGTCAGACGTACCTGCTGCAACGCAACGCGGACAGCATCCAGGAGGTGTACTCCTGGCTGCTCGGGCGGCTGGCCACCGCCGGTTGGCACGACGTCCGGCTGGTGCTGCCGTACTTCCTGCTCACCAGCCTGGTCATCCTTCTGCACCGCCGGGAGTTGGACGTGCTCTCGGTGGGTGACGACGAGGCGGCCGGGCTCGGCCTGCACCCGCAACGCTCCCGGTACCTGCTGATCGCCGCCGCCTCGCTGGGCACCGCCGCCGCGGTGTCCGCCTCCGGCCTGATCGGCTTCGTCGGGATCATCGTGCCGCACACCGTACGGCTGCTCGCCGGATCGAGCTACCGGGTCATCCTGCCGCTGTCGTTGCTGTTCGGCGGCGCCTTCCTGGCCCTGACCGACGTGGCGGCCCGGACTGCCGCCGCCCCGCAGGAGATCCCGATCGGGGTGGTCACCGCGCTGCTCGGTGGTCCCTTCTTCGTGCTGATCCTGCGGACCGCCCGACGGGTGCTGACGTGACCGCACCCGACACCTCCGATTCCGCCGCCGTGCGGGTGCGTGACCTGCGGATCAGCCTGGACGGCACGCCGATCCTGACCGGCGTCGACCTGACCGTCCGGCCCGGCGAGTGGGTCACCGTGATCGGACCCAACGGCGCCGGCAAGTCGACCCTGTTGCGGGCCGTCGGCGGCCTGCTCGCCGCGCCGGGCGCCGTCGACCTCTTCGGTACGCCGCTGAGCGCCCTGCGCCGCCGCGAACGGGCCCGGGTGGTGGCGACCGTGGCCCAGTCCCCGGTCGTACCGCCCGGAATGGCGGTGCTCGACTACGTGCTGCTCGGACGTACCCCGTACATCCCGCCGCTGGGCCGGGAGTCCGCCGCCGACATGGCCGTGGTGCACGAGGTGCTCGGTCGGCTGGACCTCGCCGGCTTCCAGGGTCGGGAACTGGCCACCCTCTCCGGCGGGGAGCGGCAGCGGGTCTTCCTGGCCCGCGCACTGGCACAGGGCGCCACCCTGCTGCTGCTCGACGAGCCGACCAGCGCGCTGGACATCGGTCACCAGCAGGAGGTGCTCGAACTCGTCGACCAGTTACGCCGGACGCACGGCCTGACCGTGCTGGCCACCATGCACGACCTCTCCATCGCGGGCGAGTACGCCGACCGCATGGTGCTGCTGGCCGACGGCCGGATCGTCGCCGAGGGCACCCCGACCGAGGTACTCACCGAGGAGATGCTCGCCCGCTACTACCGGGCCCACGTCACGGTCGTCCCCGGCCCCCACGGCCCCCTGGTCCTCCCCACCCGCCCCCGCTGACCCCACCCACCGACCACCCTCCCGTCCCGGCCCGCTCGCCCCCGGCCTCGGCCCGTCCCTCTCGCCTCGGCCCGTCGATCATGGAGTTGTGGTGGAGGCAAAGGCCGTAAACCCGTCCGAACGAACAGCCGCAAGTCCATGATCGACGGACCCGGACCCGGACCCGGACCCGGACCCGGACCCGGACCCGGACCCCGACGGACCGGGAACCGGGCGGCGGTCAGGGTTTCAGGGCGATGAGGGAGAAGAGGGCGCCGTGTGGGTCGCGCAGGGCGGTGACGCGGCCGGCGGGGATGTCCCGGGGCGGGACGAGGATGGTGCCGCCGAGTTCGGCGGCGCGGGCGGCGGTGGCGTCGGCGTCGGCGACCGAGAAGTAGAGCGTCCAGTACGCCGGTGAGTCGGCCGGGAATTCGGCGCCCAACGGTGGCATCATCCCGGCCACCAGGCGGTCACCCAGCCGCCAGCCGGTGTAGGCGACCTGCCCCATCGGCTCCTCCTCGGGCTGCCACCCGAAGACCAGCTCGTAGAAGACCCGTGCCCCGTCCGGGTCGGGGGTGATCAGTTCGGTCCAGCACATCGCGCCCGGTACGTCGAAGACGTCGGCCCCGGCGAAGCTCATCGGCTGCCAGACGCTGAACGCGGCACCGGCGGGATCGCTGAACACGGCCATCCGGCCCCGGTCGAACACCTCGAACGGCGGCACCACGACCTGCCCACCGGCCCGCTCCACCCGGCCGACGACCAGGTCGGCGTCGTCGGTGGCGACGTACGTCGACCAGATCGGCACCTGGTCGGGTACGGCCGGCGGCCCCACGCCGGCCACCGGTCGCCCGCCGAGCAGGAAGACCGTGTAGCCGCCCGCCTCCGGTTCGGGGTCGACCCGACCGGTCCAGCCGAACAACTCGGGATAGAACCGTCGGGCCGCGTCCAGCCCCGGGGTGGCCAGATCGGCCCAGCAGGGGGTACCCGGTGGGACGCCGACCACGGGCCACCCCTCTCGGCTCGGGGCGCTCGCGGCTCGACCACCCTCACCGGCATCGTGGCACCGCCCGGCCGCCGCCCGAGCGAAACGGCCGGATCGTCAACTGAACCGGCGACCCTCGTCCCGTCGGTACGCCCACCCACCGATCGCGGCCAGCGCCACCACCCAGACCCCGAGCATGACCAGCGACAACGTGCTGACCGGGAAGTCGCCGACGACCGCCCACATCAACTCCACCGCCCCCCGGGTGGGCAGGAACGGCGCGATCGCCTCGATGAAGCCGGGCGCGTCACCGGGGGCGGAGAGCAGCCCACCGCCGAAGGCCATCGGGAAGAAGACGACCTGGGCCACCACGATCGCCGCCTTGCTCGGCAGTGAGTACCCGATGGCGAGCCCCAGCAGGGTGAACGGCACCGCGACCACCGCCACGGTGGCCAGCGCCAGCAGGAACCGGATCGGGGTGATCTCGGCTGCGGTCAACGTCGCGGCGATGACCAGCAGCGGGATCAGCGACAGGTAGGTGACCAGCAGACCGGCCAGCACCCGGCCGGCGAAGCGTGGTCCCGGCCCGACGGGCAGGGTCCGGGTGTACGGGTCCCAGGGCTGTTGGCGGTCCTCGGCGACCCCCATGCCGTACTGGAAGATGTTGGCGCTCATCACCGAGAAGGTGACCATCGAGGCGGTGGCGAAGGTGGCGCCGACCGGGTCGTCGCCGGCCCACGGCACCACGAAGAAGAGCATCGCGACGGCAGGGAAGAAAGCGCTGCCGAAGAGCGCGATCGGGATGCGGACCGTCTCCAGCAGTTGGTAACGCGCGTGGGTCAGGGCGAGTGGCACGGCAGGCACTTCCTCAGACGGGGGTCGGCTCGGTCTCGGCGGTGGTGATGGCGAGGAACGCCTCCTCCAGCGAGGTGGGCCGTACCTCCAGATCGCGGAAGTCGACACCGCTGGTGACCAGGTCGCGGACGAGCTGGTCGGCGTCGGCGGTGAGCAGGTGCGTCCGGCCGTCGACGTGTTCGGTGCGGACCACTCCGGGCAGCGTCGGCAGCGCGTCGGTGGTCAGACTGACCCGGCGTACGCCGACCACGGCCCGGACCGCGTCGACGCTGTCGTCGGCGAGTACCCGGCCGTGCCCGATCACCACGATCCGGCGTGCCAGCGTCTCCACCTCTTCGAGGTAGTGGCTGCTCAACAGCACCGTGCCGCCGTCGGCGTGGAAGGACCGGATGGCGTTCCAGAGGGTGTGCCGGGCCTCCACGTCGAGCCCGGTGGTCGGCTCGTCGAGCAACACCAGCCGGGGGCGGCCGACGAACGCCAGCGCCACGGCCAGCCGGCGTTTCTGTCCGCCGGACAACCCGCCGGTCTGCCGCTTGAGCTGGTCGGTGAGGCCGAACCGGTCGAGCAGTTCATCCCGGGGCACCGGGTCCGGGTAGTGGGCGGAGACGAAGTCGACCACCTCGCCGACGCGCAGGGTGGCGGGGAGCCCGGTCTCCTGCGGCGTCACGCCGATCCGTTGCCGGTTCGCCGCGTCCCGGGGGTCGCCGCCGAACAGCTCCACCCGGCCCGAGGTCGGCCGGCGCAGCCCCACCAGCAGGTTGAGCAGGGTGCTCTTGCCGGCGCCGTTCGGCCCGAGCAGGCCGACCAGTTCGCCCGCACGGACCTCCAGGTCGACCCGGTCCAGTGCGAGGACGTCGCCGTAGCGGCGACTGACCTGATCGGCGCGGGCGAGAATCACGGGGGGCTCCTTCCATGGTGCTCCGTGTACAACGGTCTATCGGGTCGGTGCCACCGCGCAATCAGCCGAGTGGTGCGGGCAGCGGCGCGACGTGCACCACCGAGAGCCGGGACACCGCCCGGGTGAGCACCACGTACAGGCGGTGCAGGCCGCGCGGTTCGGCCGCCACGATGGCCGCCGGTTCGGCGACGACCACGTGGTCGTACTCCAGGCCCTTGATCGTCGTGGCGGGCATGACGGAGACCCGCGTACCCGCCGTCGGTTCGTCGACGGTCGCCGTCTCGATCCCCGCCGCGGCCAGCGCCGCGCGTAGCCCGGCCACCGCGTCGTCGGCGGCGATCACCGCGATCGACCCCTCGTGCGCGAGCGCCGCGCGCACCTCGGCCACCGTCGCCTCGGACAGCTCGGTCACGGTACGCACCGCGAGCATGCCGTCGTGGCGCAGCGACTCGGCCGGAGGTACGTCGACGGCGAGCGCCGGCAGCAGCCGGTTGGCGAAGGCGAGCACCTCCGCAGGCACCCGGAAACCGACCGTCAACGGCACCACGACCGCGTCCGGCTTGCCCAGGTGGCGCAGGGTCTCCCGCCAGTCGGTGGCGGCCCACGGCGCGGTCGCCTGCGCCAGGTCGCCGAGGAGGGTGAGCGAGCCGTGCTCGCTGCGCCGGGCGATCACCCGGCACTGCATCGCGGAGAGGTCCTGGGCTTCGTCGATGACGACATGGCCGAAGCCGGTCGGCCGCTCGATCAGCCCGGCCGCCTCGTCGATCAGGACGGCGTCGGCGGCGGTCCACCGGGTGGCCTTCGGCGTACGGGCCCGCTTCCCGGCGGTGAGCAGGGCCTGCTCGTCAGGGGTGAGCAGTCCCTCGGCTGCCGCCGCGAGCCGGGCGGGATCACCGAGCAGGGCGTGCACCAGCCCTTCCGGGGTGAGCGCGGGCCAGACCGCGTCCAGGAAGGTGGTGACCGGCGTCGAACGGCCCGTCCGGCGCAGCCAGGCGTCGCTGGGCGACTCCGCCCGCCGGGCCTCGGCCTGCCGTTGCAGCAGCCCGACGACCCGGGCGCGGATCCGTTCCCGGCCGACGGCGTACGGCAGCCCCTCCGCGCGCGTCTCGTGGACCAGCCGGTGCAGTGGCTCCAATCCGATCCGCCAGCGGTACGAGCCGTCGGAGACGGTCATCGCCTCGGCCGGCTCGCCCACGTACGCGTCGACGGCCCGGCGCAGCACCTCGGCCATCCGGGCGTCGTGCTTGATCCTCGCCACCTCCGGCGCTTCCACCGCGCGCACCGCCACCCGGTCGACCAGGTCCTCGACGGTGGCCTGCGCGACCTCCACCTCACCGAGGGCGGGCAGCACCGCCGCGATGTACCCGAGGAACGCCCGGTTCGGGCCGACGACCAGCACCTTCGACCGGCGCAGCCGCTCCCGGTGCAGATAGAGCAGGTACGCGGCGCGGTGCAACCCCACCGCCGTCTTCCCGGTGCCCGGCGCGCCCTGTACGCAGATCGAGTCGGCCAGGTCGGCGCGGACCAGCTCGTCCTGCTCCGGCTGGATGGTGGCGACGATGTCGCGCATCGGCCCGATCCGGGGGCGTTCGATCTCGGCGGTCAGGATCCGGCTGGCGGTGCCGAGTTCCTCGCCCCGGTCGAGGTGCTCGTCCTCGAAGCTGGTCAGTACGCCGTCGCCGAAACCGAACCGGCGGCGGACCGCGAGCCCCTGCGGGTCGCGCGCGCTGGCCCGGTAGAACGACCGCGACACCGGGGCCCGCCAGTCCAGCACCAGCGGTTCGCCCTGCTCGTCGGTGACGTGCCGGCGGCCGACGTGGTAGCGCCGCCCGGCGTGCTCGGCATCGGCGTCGCCGAAGTCGAGGCGGCCGAAGAACAACGGCGTCCGCGGGTCGTCGGCGAGTTCGGCCACCCGCCGGGCGAGGTGCCGCCCGAGCTGTTCGGCGGTGTACGAGTCACCGGCCACCGTGTCGCCGGTGGCGAAGAGGGCCTCGGCGCGTTCCCGCATCCGGTGCAGTGCCGCGCGGGACCGGGTCAGGTGCGTCCGCTCGGCGGTCAGCTCGTCGTCGAGGCCGGACGGCGGTGGGTACGGGGTGTGTGGGGCGTGCAGGCTCATCCACGTGCTCCTTGACGGGGAGGAAGGCTGCCGCTCGCGTGTCCGACCACGGGTCGGCGCGGGACGTCCGCTCCGGTGCTACTCACCTCGGCCGTCAGGCGGAAACGAACAGCCTACTCCCCGCCGGGCGGCCAGCAACCGATTTACCACCACCCCGAGCCGGGGCCGTGCAAGGAAGGGCCCCCTGCTAACGCCTGGTGTCGTACAGGGGACCCCTGCTTACATCAGGTGCGGGGTTGGCCACTTCCGGGGCGGCTCGCTGAGCCGATCGGGCGGTGCGGGGATACGGTCGGGGCATGGTCGAGCGCGTCGCCCGCCCCCGGGTCGGGCACATCCAGTTCCTCAACTGCCTGCCCATCTACTGGGGGCTGATGCGCTCGGGTGCGCTGCTCGACGTCGACCTGCACAAGGACTCGCCGGACCGGCTCAGCGCCGCGCTGGTCGCCGGTGACCTGGACATCGGGCCGATCACCCTGGTCGAGTACCTGCGGCACGCCGACGAACTGCTGCTCCTGCCGGACCTGGCGGTCGGCAGTGACGGCCCGGTGCTCTCGGTCAACCTGGTCAGCACCCGCCCGCTGGCCGACCTCGACGGGGCGCGGATCGCGCTCGGGTCCACCTCGCGGACCGGGGTGCTGCTCGCCCGGCTGCTGTTGCGCGAGCGGTACGGCGTCGACCCGGAGTACTTCCGCTGCCCGCCGGACCTGACCCAGATGCTGCTGGAGGCCGACGCCGCGGTGCTGATCGGTGACGTGGCCCTGCGGGCGATGTACGAAGCCCCCCGGCAGGGGCTGACCGTGACCGACCTGGGGCTCGCCTGGCGGGAGTGGACCGGTCTGCCGATGGTCTTCGCCGTCTGGGCGGTCCGCCGCGACTTCGCCGCCGCCCATCCCGGTCTGGTCAAGGAGGTCCACGAGGCGTTCCTGCGCTCGCGTGACCTGTGCCTGGCCGAGCTGGACCAGGTCGCCGAGTCGGCGGCCCGGTGGGAACCCTTCGACGCGGCCACCCTCGCCGAGTACTTCCGGGCCCTGGACTTCTCGCTCGGCGAGCGTCAGGTCGCCGGGCTCCGGGAGTTCGCCCGTCGGGCCGCCGAGATCGGCGAGACGCCCGCGTTGCCGGCCGGCGGACCGGCCTTCTTCACCCGCTGACCGCACCCCGAACCCGCGGCAGCGCGGCCGTCGAGCCCCCGCCGTGCGCCGCCGCCGGCGCTGCGGTCGGCCGCTGACCACCCGCACCCTCAGGTACGCGTCAGCAGGGCCTCGGTGATCTCCTGGCAGTTGTCCATGCCGTACTCGTAGCCCTTGGCGATGGGGTAGCGGAGCATCACGCCCATCGTCCAGGTGTCGCCGACCGCCAGGCAGTTGACGTGGATCTCCTGCTCCTGGGTGCGGTCCACCCAGCCGTTCTTGATGGCGATCCGCTTCGCCTCGTCGGCCGGGAACGCCTTGCGGATGCCGAAGTCGCCGGCACCGCGTACCAGGCGCATCTCCTTGAGCAGCCACTTGGTCCACTCGGGGCCGGCGGCCCGTCCGTCGGCGATGCAGTTGCCCAGCCGTGCGGTGTCGCGGGGAGACAGCTCGGTACGGCTCCACCCCAGGTCACTGGAGACCTTGCTGTCGGTCAGGTCGCAGACGGACAGCAATCGCTTGATCGACGCGGCCCGCCCGATCTGGGTGTAGAGCTGCTCGGTGCGGGTGTTGTCGCTGTCCCGGATGATCCTGGTCAGGTCGTCGAGCTTCGCGTCGCTCGGCGTCTGTCCCGCGTTCGCGGTGCGGCGCAGGTAGTCGGCGACGACCCAGGACTTGATGAGCGAGGCGGTGGTGTTGGTCTCGTCCATGTTGTCCGAGCCGATGATCTCGCCGGAACGGCGGTCCAGCACGCTCCAGCCGTACCAGCCGTCGATGTCCAGGTCGAGCTGCTTCGCCGCGAACGGCAGCGGCTCGGGCTCCGGTGACGGGCTGGGCGAGGGCGACGGACGCGTGTGTCGGTCGGTGAGCGAGCCGTCGCGGGACACCGGCGGATCGGACCGGCCCCACTCGGCGGCGGCGCGGGACTCGAAGGGCGAGCCGGGGAGCAGGCGCAGGGAGACCAGGACCAGCCCGAGCAGTACGCAGGCGATCGCGATCAGCCGTAGCGGGGATGTTCCGCCCTCCCGGTCGCGCTTGCGGGCGGGCATCAGAGCTTCCCGACCGGCTGCTGCGGCACCTTGAGCGCACCGCCGGGCTGCGGGGTCACCAGTTGGGCGGCGACGCTGGCGCAGACGTCGGCCCCGTAGTCGAGCTTCTCGGCGATCGAATAGCGAAGCATGACGGCCAGACTCCACTTCTCCGTGACCGCGAGGCAGTTGACGTGCCAGTTGCGGTCGTAATAGAGGCGGGTCCAGCCGTTCTTCATGCCGACCGGGCCCTGACTGGTGATCGACTCAGGTAGGCCGTCGATGATGCCCCATCGGCCGCCGCCCCAACCCTTCTCCTCGTGCTGGTCCTTGTCGGCGGTGGTGCCGCGCACCTTGCTCATCTCGGAGAGCAGCCACTCGGTCCACTTCGGGCCGGCCGCCCGGCCGTCGGCGATGCAGTCGCCGAGCCGGACCGCGTCGCGCGGGGACATCCTGGTGAAGCTCCACCAGCCCTCGTACCCCTTGACGTTGCCCCGCTTGGTGTCGGTGAGGTCGCAGATGCTGATCGCGCGCTTGATCACCGGGCCGGGTTGGCCGCCGGCCGGCACCGCGTACGAGCCGCCGGCCATGCGGTAGATGTAGTTGGTCGACGAGTCGTCGCTGTCCCGGATGGCCTTGCTGGCCGACTTCTTCTGCGCGGCCGTCGGCTCCTCGTCGCCGAGCTGGCGCAGGTAGTCGGCGACGATCCAGGCCTTGATCATCGACTCGGTGGAGCTTGTCGCGGCCATGTTCTTCGAGCCGGAGATCTTGCCCGACTCGCGGTCCATCAGCGCCCACGAGAAGAAGTCGCCCTCGAAGTTCACCGAGACCTTGCCTGCGGCGAGGGTTGGTGGCGGCGGTGGCGCGGGCGGCGGCGCCGCGACGCTCTCCTGGGCGGCGTTCGCCTCGTCGCCGGAGAGCCGGGCGTACGCGGCCGGCACCAGCATGACGCCGCCGAGTAGCACCGCCGTGACGGCGAACACCATGATCACGCGAGATCGCATGAGCGGGTGAGCTCCAGATGTCAGGGCCGGGGGGACCGGCTTGTTGCCAGGACTGACCGGTATGGATCGCTTGCGGAGGCGGGGGAGGTGCCCCTGAAGGCAGGCGATCGTTCGGCACCGATCGGTGTGACCTGCGAAGTCTACGTCCGGATCTGCGCGACGCCAGGATCCGACACTGGCCAACTCGCGGGGAAGGCGGGATAAGAACCCGCTACGCGGCTGTTGCGAGGATTTGTGGCTCGTTTGTGACCCGTCTCACAGCGACGGACGCTACTCGTGGCGTGCGGCCGGTAACGCTCGGGCATCTCGTATTTCTATGACACCCCTCTGGTGCCGCTGGTCGCAAGCTGTAACACTGAGTCCATGTATGGCAA
This sequence comes from Micromonospora sp. NPDC047793, assembly GCF_040642635.1. Classification (NCBI taxonomy): domain Bacteria; kingdom Bacillati; phylum Actinomycetota; class Actinomycetes; order Micromonosporales; family Micromonosporaceae; genus Micromonospora; species Micromonospora sp. NPDC047793. The sequence continues at coordinate 88,523 of NZ_JBEYSG010000002.1, forward strand.
TGACTTCCCGGGCGAGGACCCGCCCGGCGGCCTGCTCGGCGAGGTCGAGGCGGCGGAGGCCGCGCTGCGCGCCGCGGCGGAACAGGGACGGACGGCCGCCGAACCCGGCACGGACCTGGCGACGTACTTCACGGCCGTGGTCGAGGCCGACCAGAAGATCGAGCCGCGCGACTGGATGCCGGAGGCGTACCGGCGGACGCTGATTCGGCAGATCGCCCAGCACGCGCACTCCGAGATCATCGGCATGCAGCCGGAGGGCAACTGGATCAGCCGGGCGCCGTCGCTCAAGCGCAAGGCGATCCTGCTCGCCAAGGTGCAGGACGAGGCCGGTCACGGGCTCTACCTCTACGCCGCCGCCGAGACCCTCGGGGTGAGCCGGGACGAACTGGTCCAACTCCTGCTCGACGGCCGGCAGAAGTACAGCTCGATCTTCAACTACCCGACTCTGACCTGGGCCGACGTCGGTGCCATCGGCTGGCTGGTGGACGGCGCGGCGATCGTCAACCAGGTGCCGTTGTGCCGCTGCTCCTACGGCCCGTACGCCCGCGCCATGATCAGGGTCTGCAAGGAGGAGTCGTTCCACCAGCGCCAGGGCTACGAGATCCTGCACGTGCTGGCACACGGCACCCCGGCCCAGCGGGCGATGGCGCAGGACGCGGTCGACCGCTGGTGGTATCCGTCGCTGGCCATGTTCGGCCCGCCGGACGGCGACTCCACCCACTCCGCCCAGTCGATGGCCTGGAAGATCAAGCGCTTCTCCAACGACGAGTTGCGGCAGCGCTTCGTGGACATGTGCGTCGGCCAGGCGGAGGCGCTCGGGCTCACCATTCCCGACCCGGACCTGCGCTGGAACGAGGAGCGCCAGGCGTACGACTACACCCAGCCCGACTACGCCGAGCTGATGCAGGTGATCAAGGGCAACGGGCCGTGCAACCGGCAGCGGATGGCGCACCGCCGCCAGGCGCACACCGACGGCGCATGGGTACGCGAGGCCGCCGAGGCGTACGCGGCGAAGCGGCGGACCAACGAGAAGGTGGCGGCGTGAGCGCGAGGAGTGAGCCGGTGTTGCGAGCCCCGCAGTCGCGAACCGAGGCAACACAGTGAGCGCGACGAGTGCTGGCAGGGAAACCTCGCCGCTCTGGGAGGTCTTCGTCCGGGCCCGACGGGGTCTGTCGCACACGCACGTGGGCAGCCTGCACGCGCCCGACGCCGAGTTGGCGCTGCGCAACGCCCGGGACCTCTACACCCGCCGTCAGGAGGGGGTGTCGATCTGGGTGGTGCCGGCCGGCGCGATCACCGCCTCCAGCCCCGACGAGAAGGACGCCTTCTTCGACCCGGCCGCCGACAAGGTCTATCGCCATCCCACCTTCTACGAGGTGCCGGACGGGGTGGCGCACCTGTGAACGGTCCCTTCGCCTTCACCCTGGCGCTCGGCGACGACGCGTTGATCGCGGCGCAGCGGCTCGCCGAGTGGACCACCCGCGCCCCGGAGATGGAGGAGGACATCGCGCTGGCCAACATCGCCCTCGACCAGCTCGGTGCGGCGCGGCTGCTGCTGACGTACGCGGGTGAGCTGGAGGGCGCGGGTCGCGACGAGGACGCGCTGGCGTACCTGCGCGACGATCGGGAGTTCCGCAACTGCCTGCTGGTCGAGCTGCCGAACGGCGACTTCGCGGTGACGATGGCGAAGCTGCTCGTGCTGTCGGCGTACCAGCTTCCGCTCTACACCGCGCTGGCCGGCTGCGCGGACGAGCGGCTGGCCGCGATCGGCGGCAAGGCCCGCAAGGAGTCCGCCTACCACCTGGACCACGCCGCGCTCTGGGTGAAGCGGCTCGGCGACGGCACCGCCGAGTCGCACCGGCGGATGCAGGCCGCCGTCGACCAGGTCTGGCCGTACGCCGACGAGCTGTTCACCCCCGGGCCGGATGCGCCGGTCGACCCTGCCACCCTGCGGGACGAATTCGACCGCACGGTCACCGGCGTGCTCGCCGAGGCGACCCTCACCGCGCCCGAGTCGACCTGGGCGCCGGCCGGCGGGCGGGACGGCGTGCACACCGAACACCTGTCGTACCTGCTCGCCGAGATGCAGGTGCTGCACCGCGCCCACCCCGGGGCGCGCTGGTGAGCGCGGACGGACCGCCGCGATGACCGACCCGCGCACGGCCGTCGCGTCGGTGGTGGACCCCGAGATCCGGGTGGTCACCATCGACGACCTCGGCATCCTGCGGGCGGTCGAGGAGGATCCGGCCACCGGCCACGTCGTGGTGACCATCACCCCCACGTACACCGGCTGCCCGGCGATGGACGTCATCCGGGCCGACATCCGGCGGGCGTTGGCCGTCGCCGGACATCCGGACGCCGAGGTGCGTACGGTGCACAGTCCCGCCTGGAGCACCGACTGGATCAGCGACGCCGGCCGGGCCAAGCTGGCCGCCGCCGGCATCGCCCCACCGCAGGCGGCACCCCGCGACGGCGTGGTCCCGTTGACCCTCGCCGTGCGGTGCCCACGCTGCGGTTCGCCGGAGACCGAGCAGCTCAGTCGCTTCGGCTCCACCGCGTGCAAGGCGCTGTGGCGCTGTCGCGCCTGTTCCGAACCCTTCGACCATGTGAAGGCGCTGTGACTGTCACCATCACCCGTCCGGTCCGCCGCCGCCCGGTGTTCCACCCGTTGCCCGTGGTCGCGGTGGACCGGCTCACCGCCGACGCCGTCGCGATCACCTTCGACGTACCCGAGGACCTGCGCGAGACCTTCGCCTTCCAGGCCGGCCAGCACCTCACCGTACGGCTGCCCACCGAGGGTGGGGGTGGCGGCCCGGACGTGCGCCGGTCGTACTCGATCTGCTCGATCCCGCAGGACCTGGCCCGGCACGGGCGGCTGCGGATCGGCGTGCGGGAGATCCCCGGCGGGGCGTTCTCGGCGTACGCCTGCGGGGTGCTGCGGCGCGGCGACACCGTCGAGGTGCTGCCCCCGCTGGGACACTTCGGCACCGCGTTCGACCCGGAGCGGGTCCGTCGCTACGGCGCGGTGGTCGCCGGCTCCGGGATCACCCCGGTGCTGTCGCTGATCGCCACCGCCCTGGCCGTCGAGCCGGCCAGCACCTTCACCCTGGTGTACGGCAACCGTACGGCCAACTCGGTGATGTTCGCCGAGGAGCTGGCCGACCTGAAGGACCGCTACCCGACCCGGCTGCACCTGGTGCACGTGCTGTCCCGGGAGCAGACCGAGTCGCCGCTGCTCTCCGGGCGGATCGACGCCACGCGTCTGGGGCGGTTGCTGGACACCGTGGTGCCCGGTGACGCGATCGAGGAGTGGTTCCTCTGCGGCCCGTACGGGCTCGTGGTGGACGCCAGGACGGTGCTCGTCGGGCGGGGCGTCGCCGAGTCGGCGGTGCACACGGAGCTGTTCCACGTCGACGCGCCACCGGAGCCGGTCCGCCGTCCGGGCGACGAGCCGGGCACCGGCACCGAGGTCACCATCCTGCTCGACGGCCGCTCGTCGCGCTTCACCATGCGCCGCGACGAGCGGGTCCTGGACGCGGCATTGAAGGTCCGCAGCGAGTTGCCGTACGCCTGCAAGGGCGGCGTCTGCTCGACCTGCCGCGCGAAGGTGGTCTCCGGTCGGGTCGAGATGGCCCGCAACTACGCGCTTGAGCCTGACGAGGTGGCCGCCGGTTACGTGCTGACCTGCCAGTCCAGCCCGGTCACCGACACCGTCACCGTCGACTACGACGCCTGAGGCCACCCGCGTCACCCGCTCGGTCGGAAGATCGCCGACCGGGACCTGAACATGCGCGGGCTTCGCACCGTCTGTGGCGCCGAGGGATGAACGAGAGCATCGTCCGGTTCTCGATGGCTGGACCGACTTGGTCCGCTTTGGAGGAGCGCTGATGCGGCCATCCCGGCCAGTTCCGGCTTCACACTCAGGAAGGAAGCCATGCGCAAATTCACCTCGGTGGTGGTTGCCGCAGCCATGGCGTTCATCGCCATGGAGGCGGTCGTCGGTGCACCCGCCCGCGCCGCAGCCCCCCAGGAGTACGTGGCACTCGGCGACTCGTACGCCTCCGGCGTCGGGGCCTTCCCGTACGACTCGGCAAGTGGCGCATGTCTGCGCAGTCCGAGGAGCTACCCGAGGCTGCTGGCCTCCAGCGTCGGCGGGTACACGCTCAAGGACGTCACCTGCAGCGGTGCCACCATGGCCGACGTGCGCAGCAAGCAGCTCTCCGCGTTGAGCAGCAACACCGCGCTGGTCAGCATCACGGTGGGCGGCAACGACGCGCAGTTCTCCTCGGTGGCGACGGGCTGCCTCACCGAGAGCGAGTGGTACTGCGAGACCGCCACCATGTACTCCTCGTACTACGCCCGTAACCAGATGGTGGGCGAGCTCGCCGGCCTCTACGGCGAGATCAAGCGCCGGGCGCCCAAGGCGAAGGTGGTCGTGCTCGGCTACCCGAGGCTGGTCGCCCCGACCGGCTCCTGCGGCGCGATCAGCCCCAGTGCCGCCAAGCGCACCTTCATGAACGGCAACGCCGACGCGGTGGCCGAGGGCACCCGCGCGGCGGCGAGCCGGGCCGGCGTCACCTTCGTCGACATGCGTCCGGTCCTCGCCGGTTACGAGGCGTGCAGCCCCAGGCCGTTCATCCACGGCGTCAACCTGACCCGCCTCACCGAGACCTTCCACCCGAACGCGGAAGGGCACGCCGCGTACACCATGTTGCTGGCGGCGTACCGCTCCTGATCCGACCAGGTCGAGGCCCGACGGGGCCGTTCGTGTCCCGAGGGACGCGGGCGGCCCCGCCTCGTCGGCGCACCCGAGAGATCTTGGTGCGACACCGCCCTTCCGGGGGCCGTTTCGCACCGAGATCCGCGCTGCGGCGGTGGGTGCTGGTCCTACCTTGGTCACAGGGTGGCCGGGCCTGGAGGTGGTCGGTGGGAGTCGCGACGTAGGCTCGGTGGCGTGACGACGAGCCGGGAGATCGACGACATCCTGCAGCGTGGCGCGGACGGTGGGCGGATCACGCCCGAGGAGGCGCTGCTGCTCTACACCGAGGCGCCCTTCCACGCGCTGGGCGAGGCCGCGGACGCGGTGCGCCGTCGGCGGTACCCGGACAACGTCGTCACCTACCTGATCGACCGCAACATCAACTACACCAACGTCTGCGTGACGGCGTGCAAGTTCTGCGCCTTCTATCGGGCGCCGAAGCACAAGGAGGGGTGGACCCACCCCACCGAGGAGATCCTGCGCCGCTGCGGCGAGGCGGTCGAGTTGGGCGCGACCCAGGTCATGCTCCAGGGCGGCCACCACCCGGACTACGGGGTGGAGTACTACGAGGAGTTGTTCTCCTCGGTCAAGAAGGCGTACCCGCAGCTCGCCATCCACTCGATCGGGCCGAGCGAGATCCTGCACATGGCGAAGGTCTCCGGCGTGAGCCTGGACGACGCCATCGCCCGGATCAAGGCCGCCGGGCTGGACTCGATCGCCGGTGCCGGTGCCGAGATGCTTCCGGAGCGCCCGCGCCGGGCGATCGCGCCGCTCAAGGAGTCGGGTGAGCGCTGGCTGGAGGTCATGGAGCTGGCGCACCGGCAGGGCGTCGAGTCGACCGCGACGATGATGATGGGCACCGGTGAGACGGCCGCCGAGCGGATCGAGCACCTGCGGATGATCCGCGACGTGCAGGACCGTACCCAGGGCTTCCGGTCGTTCATCCCGTGGACGTACCAGCCGGAGAACAACCACCTCAAGGGCCGGACCCAGGCGACCACGCTGGAGTACCTGCGCCTGGTGGCGGTGGCCCGGCTCTTCTTCGAGACCGTGCCGCACCTGCAGGCGTCCTGGTTGACCACGGGCAAGGACGTGGGGCAGCTCGCGCTGCACATGGGCGTGGACGACCTGGGTTCGATCATGCTGGAGGAGAACGTCATCTCCTCGGCGGGTGCCCGGCACCGGTCCAACCTGCACGAGCTGATCGGGATGATCCGCTCCGCCGACCGGATCCCGGCGCAACGGGACACGCTCTACCAGCGGCTGGCCGTGCACCACACCCCCGCCGACGACCCCACCGACGAACGGGTGGTGTCGCACTTCTCGTCGATCGCGCTGCCCGGCGGCGGTGCCGGCCGCTCCCTGCCGCTGGTCGAGGCGAACTGACTCTCCCCGAGGTCACGGGCGGTTTCCGGGAAGGTCACGGTTCGCCAACGGTGCCGCTTCTCAGCTGATCATCCGAACGGCTCACCCCGCCCATCCATCCGGTTCGAAGCGCGACGCCGGAGCGGTGCGGGGTCGCGCTCCCCTGGGCAACAAGAGCCATCAATCCGGACAAACCTTAAATGGCGATTAGCTGAGCAGGCTGTGGCCGGTGTGAACCGGGGTGGCGCGGGTGATCCCTGAGCGCTAACGTCCCCGGCCGTACGCTTCACACCACTCCACGGGGGAGACCCTTCAATGATCTTCCGCACTCGCCGTGCCGCGAGCCTGGCCACGGCCGCGCTGCTCGCCTCGGGCGCGGTCGCCGCGTTCGGCGCGCCGGCCCATGCGGCCGGCACCGAGACCGACCTGGCGATCACCTCGGCCGGCACCAGGGTCACCGACGGCGCCTGGGGCAAGATCGCCTGGGCCAAGATCGCCAATCAGGGCAAGAACACCCCGAGCAAGGTCTCCCTCAGGGTCGACGCCTCCAAGGTGGACGAGAGCAAGCTCTGGTTCGTGACGTTCACCGAGGGCGGGTGCACGTTCGACAACGACCCGGACCCGAACCTGTTCGTCTGCGAGCTGAACAAGACCGAGATCCCCGGCCCCGGCGAGACCACCGAGCTGCCGCTCCTCCTGATCAAGCCCGGTGGAACGGCCACCGGGCCGTACAAGGCCCCGGTCACCATCACCATCGAGTCGCCGGACGACACCGACGACAGCAACAACAGCGTCGAGTTCGACGTCGAGGTGACCCCGGAGAGCGGCGTCGACCTGGGCGTGATCGTCCCGGACGTGAAGACCAGCATCGACTTCGAGACCGGCAAAGAGGGCAAGAAGCTGCACCCCGGTGACACCGCCGTCGTGTACAGCGAGGTCGTCAACCAGGGTGACCTGGTCGCACAGGGCCTCAAGATGACCTTCAAGCTGCCCGAGCACGTCAGCCTGGCCTTCCCGATCGGCGGCTGCAAGACCGGCGCCGACCGCACCGTGGTCTGCGAGGACAAGGACTTCGTGCTCGAGCAGGACAGCGTGCTGACCTTCGAGCTGCCGGTCGTGGTGGACGAGGACGTGAAGGCGCCGGTGGCCCTCAAGGGCGGCTCGCTGGCGGCCGTGGCGTACGGCGCCTTGAAGCCGGAAGCCCGGATCAGCAAGCAGGCGACCAAGCCCGACTTCGACCGGGCCGAGGTCCGGAAGATCGAGGAGTCCGAGTTCGCCGACATCGACCCGTCCGACAACAGCGACGACTTCGCCGTGATCGTGGCGGCCACCGGCAACGGTGGCGGCGGCGGTGGCCTGCCGGTCACCGGTGTGCAGGCGGGCGTGATCGGCGCCGTCGGCGCGGGTGTCGTGCTCGCCGGTGCGGCCATGTTCCTGGTGTCCCGTCGTCGCCGGGTGGTCCTGGTGGCTCCGGGCGACGAGAAGACCAATTCCTGAGGTAGTCCTCAATCGGCCCGCGCGGGCCGTTCACATAACGCACGGCAGTAGGGGCGGGATGGGCGACCATCCCGCCCCTACTGTCTCTGCGGTGGGCGCCGGTGACCCTGGGCGTGAAGGGTGCGAGGCCCGGCTGGCAGAGTGGAGGGGTGAGCACCCCGCAGGGCCAGCGCGCCAGCCTGGACAAGCAGCCGCACGAGGTCGCCGCGATGTTCGACGGGGTCGCGGCCCGCTACGACCTGACCAACACCGTCCTCTCCTTCGGGCAGGACCGGTTCTGGCGGCGGGCCACCCGGGCCGCGCTGGATCTGCGCCCCGGGGACCGGGTGCTGGACGTGGGCGCGGGCACCGGGGTCTCGACCGAAGAGCTGTCCCGTTCCGGGGCGTACGCGGTCGGCGCCGACCTGTCGTTGGGCATGCTCTATGCGGGCAAGCGGGTCCGTCCACAGGTGCCGCTGCTGGCCGGTGACGCCCTCCGGCTGCCCTTCGCCGATGCGAGTTTCGACGCGGTGACCATCTCCTTCGCGCTGCGCAACGTCAGCGACACCGATGCGGCGCTGCGCGAGCTGGCGCGGGTCACCCGGCCCGGCGGCCGGCTGGTGGTGTGCGAGTTCAGCACCCCGGTCAACCCGGCCTTCCGCACCGTCTACCTGTCGTACCTGATGCGGTCGTTGCCTGCGGTGGCGCGGACGGTGTCCAGCAACCCGGACGCCTACGTCTATCTCGCCGAGTCGATCCGGGCCTGGCCGGACCAGCCCGCGCTGGCCGCCCGGGTGGGCGCGGCCGGGTGGGGTCGGGTGGCGTGGCGGAACCTGAGCGGCGGCATCGTGGCGCTGCACCGCGCGATCCGCGACTGATCCGACTTGCACCATTTTCACCGCTATTTGGGCGAATAAGTCTGTTTGATATTGTCTGCCGCTTAGGCTGGCCCGCATGACGGATTCGCGCCACGTGGCCATCGATGATGCCGCCGAGCTGGTCGACCAGCTCAGGGATCTGGCCGGCGCGGATCCGGCGGACGTGCGTCAGGTGGTGTCCGAGGTGCTCGCCGCGCTGGACCGGGCTGCCGGCGGCGCGCTGCGGGAGCACCTGCCGGAGACGATCCGCGCAGGTCTGGACGCGACCGGCCCCCGCGCATAGGGCTGCTCCGATGCCTCGGACGGCATGAGCCCAGCGTCCGGGAGTTCCGTCAGTGTCCTGTTTCCGTGATGTTAGGTCGCCCTAACAAACCGAGCGTACGGCGGCGGTCATAGACTCGTCCCGACTGGCTTGTGAAGCATTTCACGAGCACCCGGGGAGGAGGCGCGAATGACCGCGGTGGAGAACGACGCCGACGTGATCGTCGTGGGCGCCGGCCCCGGTGGGTCGGCGACCGCATACCACCTGGCCCGGCACGGCGTACGCGTGCTGCTGCTGGAGAAGACCGAGTTCCCCCGGGAGAAGGTCTGTGGTGACGGGCTGACCCCGCGCGCGGTGCGGCAACTGATCCGGATGGGCGTGGACACCTCGCCCGAGGCCGGTTGGCTGCACAACCGAGGCCTGCGGGTGATCGGCGGCGGGGTCCGGCTCGAACTGGACTGGCCCGACCTGGCCAGCTTCCCGAACTACGGGCTGGTCCGCACCCGACTCGACTTCGACGACCTGCTCGTCCAGCGGGCGACGTCCGCCGGGGCGACGCTGCGGACCAACGTGAACGTGACCGGCCCGGTGCTCGACGGCAACGGCCGGGTGATCGGCGTGGAGGCCGAGGACGGCCCGGACAAGGCCCCGGCCACCTTCCACGCGCCGCTGGTCGTCGCCGCGGACGGCGTCTCCGGCCGCTTCCCGCTCGCCCTCGGGCTGGCCAAGCGCGAGGACCGCCCGATCGGCGTGGCGGTACGCCGCTACTACCGCTCCGAGGCCCGGCACGACGACAACTACCTGGAGTCCTGGCTGGAGCTGCGGGCCAAGGGCACCGGTGCCCTGCTGCCCGGGTACGGCTGGATCTTCGGCCTCGGCGACGGCCGGGTCAACGTCGGCCTCGGCATCCTCAACTCCTCGTCGGCCTTCGGCAAGACCAACTACCGGCGGCTGCTCACCGACTGGCTGGCCAACACGCCACCGGAGTGGGGGATGACCGACGAGGCCAACGCCGAGGGCTCGATCCTCGGCGCGGCGTTGCCCATGGGCTTCAACCGGGTGCCGCACTACACCCGGGGGGTCATGCTTGTCGGTGACTCCGGCGGCATGGTCAACCCGTTCAACGGCGAGGGCATCGCGTACGCCATGGAGTCCGGTGAACTGGCCGCGGAGGTCGCGGTGCAGGCGCTGGCCCGTCCGGTCGGTGCCGAGCGCGAGCGGGCACTGATGGCGTACCCGCAGGAGTTGAAGACCCGGTTCGGCGGCTACTACCGGCTGGGTGGGGTCTTCGTGAAGCTGATCGGCCGGCCCGAGATCATGCGGGTGGCGACCAAGCACGGCATGCCCCACCCGACCCTCATGAGATTCGTGCTCAAGCTGCTGGCCAACCTCACCGACCCTCGTGGCGGTGACGCGATGGACCGGGTGATCAATGCGATGACCCGGGTCGCGCCCGCAGTGTAGGGGCGCGGACCAGGCAGATCGACCCCCCGCCGACGGTCGCCGGGTGGGATGTGAATAGTGTGAATTTCGCCAACGAACGCGGGCAGGGAAGGACGAGCAGGAGAAGAAGATGTCGCTCTCGCCTTACGTACCCATCATTGGGCTGTTCGCCCTCGCCGCGGCCTTCGCGCTGTTCTCCATAGGGGCTGCCCGGTTCGCCGGACCCCGGCGCTACAACAAGGCCAAGCTCGAAGCCTACGAATGTGGCATCGAGCCCAGCCCGCAGCCGATCGGCGGCAGCCGGTTCCCGGTCAAGTTCTATCTGACGGCGATGCTCTTCATCGTCTTCGACGTGGAAATGATCTTCCTTTACCCGTGGGCGGTCTCCTTCGACATGCTTCCGGTATTCGGATTCGTCGCCATGTTGATTTTCATCGGTGCGGTCTTCGTCGCGTACGCCTACGAGTGGCGGCGCGGCGGCCTGGACTGGGACTGAGGGAGGAACGGCAATGGGTATCGAGGAGAAACTTCCCGCCGGCGTCCTGCTCACCTCGGTGGAGAAGCTCGTCAACTGGTCGCGCAAGTCGTCGGTCTGGGGTGCCACCTTCGGCCTGGCCTGCTGCGCGATCGAGATGATGGCCGCCGGTGGTCCGCACTACGACATGGGCCGGTGGGGCATGGAGGTCTTCCGGGCCTCGCCCCGTCAGGCCGACCTGATGATCGTCGCCGGCCGGGTCAGCCAGAAGATGGCCCCGGTGCTGCGCCAGATCTACGACCAGATGGCCGAGCCCCGCTGGGTGCTCTCCATGGGCGTCTGCGCCAGCAGCGGCGGCATGTTCAACAACTACGCCATCGTGCAGGGCGTGGACCACGTCGTGCCGGTCGACATGTACCTCCCGGGCTGCCCGCCCCGGCCGGAGATGCTCATCGACGCGATCCTCAAGCTGCGCGAGAAGATCGGCCACGAGCCGCTCGGTCCGAACGGCCGCAAGATGCTGGCGGCCCGCGAGGCGCGCGGTGACGTGCCGGTGGTGCCGTACGGCTCGATGCCGTCGTCGTACCGCAACGACAAGGCCCGGCGGGCCGAGTGGACGAAGGCCGTCCGCGAGGGCCGCGAGGAGCAGTTGCGGATCGAGAACTGGATGAAGGCCCAGAACCACCTCCACCCGTACGGGGGGATCAAGTGACTGACGACAAGCGGACCGACGGTGTCGTACCGGTTCCGGTGACGCCGGCCGGGTCGACCAGCGGTGCACCCGCCGAGTTCCCGCCGGCCTCGCCCGCCGGTCGGGGCATGTTCGGCAACCAGGGCACCGGTGACGTCTCCGGCTTCGGCGGGCTGGTCCGCCCGCGCCCGCAGCTCGTGGACTCGCCCCGGCCGTTCGGCGGCTACTTCGACGAGGTGTACGACGCGCTGGAGGAGGCGTACCCGGCCTTCGGCGACGCGATCGAGAACGTGGTCGTCGACCGGGGTGAGCTGACCCTGCACATCCGCCCGGAGCGGATCGCCGAGGTCTGCCAGGTGATGCGGGACGACGCGGGACTGCGCTTCGAGCTGCTCTCGTCGCTCTCCGGCGTGGACTACCTCGGTGCCGACGAGCGCCGGCTGCACGTGGTCTACCAGCTCACCTCGATGACCTATCGGCGACTGGTGCGGCTGGAGGTGGCCGTCTCCGCCGAGGAGCCGCATCTGCCCAGCGTCACCTCGGTCTACCCGACCGCGGACTGGCAGGAGCGGGAGGCGTACGACATGTTCGGCGTCGTCTTCGACGGCCACCCGGCGCTGACCCGGATCCTCATGCCGGACGACTGGGAGGGTCACCCGCAGCGGAAGGACTACCCCCTCGGCGGCGTGCCCGTGGAGTACAAGGGCGCCGAGATCCCGCCGCCCGACAAGCGGAGGTCGTACCAGTGAACGCGAGGAGTGCAGCGAAGCGGAGCCCCGCAGTCGCGAACGAAAGGTCGGCACTGTGAGCGCGTCCAACTACGCCACCGAGCGCGAGACCACCGAAGGTCGGGTCTTCACCGTCACCGGTGGGGACTGGGACGACCTCGTCTCGGGAGTCGACCCGATCAACGAGGGTCGGATCGTCGTCAACATGGGTCCGCAGCACCCGTCCACGCACGGGGTGCTGCGGCTGGTCCTGGAGCTGGAGGGCGAGACGGTCCGGGAGGCCCGCTCGGTCGTCGGCTACCTGCACACCGGTATCGAGAAGAACCTGGAATACCGCAACTGGGTCCAGGGCTCGACGTTCGTGACCCGGATGGACTACCTCTCGCCGATCTTCAACGAGACGGCGTACTCGCTCGCCGTGGAGAAGCTGCTCGGTATCACCGACGACATCACCGAGCGGGCCAACACCATCCGGGTGCTCATGATGGAGCTGAACCGGATCTCCTCGCACCTGGTCTGGGTCGCCACCACGGCGATGGAGCTGGGCGCGATCAACATGATGCTCTACGGCTTCCGGGAACGCGAGTACATCCTGGAGATCTTCGAGCTCATCACCGGCCTGCGGATGAACCACGCGTACGTCCGGCCGGGCGGTGTCGCCCAGGACGTGCCGGACGAGGCTATCGTCAAGATCCGCGACTTCCTCAAGCTCCTGCCGAAGCGACTCAAGGAGTACGAGGACCTGCTCTCCGGCCAGCCGATCTGGCTGGAGCGGACGAAGAACGTCGCGGTGCTGGACGTGACCGGTTGTGTCGCGCTCGGCGTCACCGGGCCGGTGCTGCGCTCCGCCGGGCTGGCCTGGGACCTGCGCAAGACCATGCCGTACTGCGGTTACGAGGACTACGAGTTCGACGTGCCGACGCATCCCGACGGCGACGTCTGGGGCCGGTACCTGGTCCGGATGGCCGAGATGCGGGAGTCGCTCAAGATCGTCGAGCAGGCGCTGGACCGGCTCGAGCCGGGTCCGGTGATGGTCGCCGACAAGAAGATCGCGTGGCCGGCGCAGCTGGCCATCGGTGTCGACGGCATGGGCAACTCCCTGGAGCACGTCGCCAAGATCATGGGGCAGTCGATGGAGTCCCTGATCCACCACTTCAAGCTGGTGACGGAGGGCTTCCGGGTGCCGCCGGGCCAGGTGTACGTCGGCATCGAGTCGCCGCGCGGCGAGCTGGGTGTGCACGCGGTCTCCGACGGTGGCACCCGGCCGTACCGGGTGCACTACCGCGAGCCGAGCTTCGTCAACCTCCAGGCACTGCCGGCGATGGCCGAGGGTGGCCTGATCGCCGACGTGATCGCCGGCGGTGCCTCGCTGGACCCCGTCATGGGAGGTTGTGACCGGTGAGCGCGAGGAGTGGGCTTGCGATCCCCGCAGTCGCGAACGGAAGGCGGCGCTGATGACCACGACTGTTTTCACTGATGCGACGCGGGCTCGGGCGCGGGAGATCATCGCCCGTTACCCGGCCGACCGGTCCCGTTCGGCCCTGCTACCCCTGCTGCACCTGGTGCAGTCCGAGGAGGGTTACGTCTCCCCGGCCGGAGTGGCGTTCTGCGCCGAGGTGCTCGGCCTGAACAAGGCCCAGGTCGGCGCCGTGGCGAGCTTCTACACCATGTACAAGCGCCGCCCCACCGGTGACTGGCTGGTCAGCGTCTGCACCAACACCATGTGCAACGTCCTCGGCGGGCAGGAGGTCTACGACGCCCTCACCGAGCACCTGGGTGTCGGGCACGACGAGACCACCGAGGACGGCACGATCACCCTCGAACACGCCGAGTGCCTGGCCGCCTGCGACTACGGCCCGGTGATGACGGTCAACTACGACTTCTTCGACGGCGTCGACCCGCAGAGCGCGGTCGGTCTGGTCGACGAGCTGCGCGCCGGAGGGCGGCCCACGCCGAGCCGGGGCGCCCGCCTCTGCACGCTCAAGGAGATGGCGGTGCAGCTCGCCGGCTTCGCCGACGAGCGTGAGGGCGCGGTCGCCGACGGCGTACCGGGCGAGCCGAGCCTGCGTGGCCTGCGCCTGGCCGAGCAGCACGGCATCTCGGTGCCGGGCTTCGACCCGAACACCCCGATCCGCAGCGGCAAGGCCGGTGACAAGCCGGCCCCGGCCACCCCGGCCAAGGCCGCGCCGACCGGCACCACGGCGCCCGACGTACCCGCGCCGGACCGCAAGTCGCCGCAGGTGCGTACCGCCGAGACCCGGCAGCCGGACGCCCAGACGGCGGTGCCGGACGCCCCCGGCACGAAGGTGCCGGTCGACGGGTCGCCTCCGGCGTCGAGCGACGCCCGCGCGGCGGAGGCCGCCGGTGCGGCGGCCAACCCACCCGCCGGTGACGGCAAGCCTGCCGGCGACGACGCCGAGGCTCAGGAGCGCAACCTCAGCGAGGCGGAGTCGTCCGGCGGTGGCCAGGGCTCCGCGAACGACAAGGGGGCTCAGAAGTGACCACGCCTCGGCCGGAGATCCTGGCCAAGCTGACGCCGGTCCTCACCAAGCGCTGGCTGTCGCCGGACGCCTGGCGGATCGGCACCTACGAGAAGCTCGACGGGTACGCCGCACTGCGCAAGTCGCTCAAGGCGCACCCGGACGACCTGATCCAGCTCATCAAGGACTCCGGGCTGCGCGGTCGTGGCGGCGCGGGCTTCCCGACCGGCCTCAAGTGGGGCTTCATCCCGCAGGGCGACGGCAAGCCGCACTACCTCGTGGTCAACGCCGACGAGGGCGAGCCGGGCACCTGCAAGGACCTGCCGCTGATGACGCACGACCCGCACTCGCTGGTCGAGGGCGTGATCATCGCGTCGTACGCGATCCGGGCCAGCCGGGCCTACATCTACATCCGGGGCGAGGCCGTGCACGCGGCACGCCGGCTGCGCAACGCGGTGAACGAGGCGTACGCCAAGGGCTACCTCGGGCGCGACATCCTCGGGTCCGGTTTCGACCTGGACCTGGTGGTGCACTCGGGCGCCGGTGCGTACATCTGCGGCGAGGAGACGGCGCTGCTGGACTCGCTGGAGGGCTTCCGGGGCCAGCCCCGGCTGCGCCCGCCGTTCCCGGCGACCCACGGCCTGTACGCCAGCCCCACGGTGGTCAACAACGTCGGCACCATCTCCAGCGTGCCGTACATCGTGCTGGGCGGCGCCGAGTGGTGGAAGACCATGGGCACGGAGAAGTCCTCCGGACCGATGATCTATTCGCTCTCCGGCCGGATCGCCAACCCGGGTCAGTACGAGTGCTCGATGGGCATCACCCTGCGCGAGCTGCTGGAGCTGGCCGGTGGCATGCAGCCCGGGCACAACCTCAAGTTCTGGACCCCGGGTGGTTCGTCCACGCCGCTGCTCACCGCCGAGCACCTGGACGTGCCGCTGGACTTCGAGGGGGTGGCCGGCGCCGGATCGATCCTCGGCACCACGGCCACGCAGATCTTCTCGGACCAGGACTGCCCGGTCTACGCGACCTACCGCTGGCTGGAGTTCTATCACCACGAGTCGTGCGGCAAGTGCACCCCGTGCCGGGAGGGCAACTACTGGATGGTCCGGGTCTACCGGCGCATCCTGGCCGGTCAGGGCACCCACGACGACCTGGACACCCTGCTCGACACCTGCGACAACATCCTGGGCCGCTCGTTCTGCGGCCTGGGTGACGGTGCCACCAGCTCGGTGACGTCGTCCCTGAAGTACTTCAAGCAGGACTACCTCGACTACATCGAGGGACGGACCGCTCCGAAGTTGTCCGACAAGCAGTTGGTGGGAGCCCACTAATGACGGACGTTGCCAAGTCGACCGAGACGGTCACGCTGACCATCGACGGCGTCGAGGTCACCGCCCCGAAGGGGGCGCTGCTGA
This sequence comes from Micromonospora sp. NPDC047793, assembly GCF_040642635.1. Taxonomy (NCBI): domain Bacteria; kingdom Bacillati; phylum Actinomycetota; class Actinomycetes; order Micromonosporales; family Micromonosporaceae; genus Micromonospora; species Micromonospora sp. NPDC047793. Next base: position 104,498 of record NZ_JBEYSG010000002.1, read on the forward strand.
TCCGCGTCGCCGAGCAGATCGGCACGGAGATCCCCCGCTTCTGCGACCACCCGCTGCTGGCACCGGCCGGTGCCTGCCGCCAGTGCCTCGTCGAGGTGGAGGGGCAGCGCAAGCCGGTCGCCTCCTGCACGCAGACGGTGGCCGAGGGCATGGTCGTCCGCACCCAGCTCAGCTCTCCGGTCGCCAAGAAGGCGCAGGAGGGGATCATGGAGCTGCTCCTGGTCAACCACCCCCTCGACTGCCCGATGTGTGACAAGGGCGGCGAGTGCCCGCTGCAGAACCAGGCGATGTCGACGGGCCGCACCGACTCGCGGTTCCACGAGCACAAGCGGGAGTACCCGAAGCCGCTGCCGATCAGCACCCAGGTGCTGCTCGACCGCGAACGCTGCGTGCTCTGCCAGCGCTGCACCCGGTTCTCCGAGGAGATCGCCGGCGACAAGTTCATCGACCTGATGAACCGTTCGTCCGCCGAGGAGATCAACATCTACCGGGACGAGGAGTACGGCGAGGAGGGCGACGCAGGTGACGTGCCGTTCAACTCGTACTTCTCCGGCAACACCGTGCAGATCTGCCCGGTCGGCGCGCTGACCGGCACCCAGTACCGTTTCCGCGCCCGCCCGTTCGACCTGGTCTCCAGCCCGAGCGTCTGCGAGCACTGCTCGGCCGGTTGCGCCCAGCGCACCGACTGGCGTCGGGGCAAGGTGATGCGGCGGCTGGCCGGCGACGACCCGCAGGTCAACGAGGAGTGGAACTGCGACAAGGGCCGGTGGGGCTTCCAGTACGCCCGTGCCACCGACCGGTTGACCACTCCACTGGTCCGCGACGAGCGCACCGGTGAGCTGCGTGAGGCGTCCTGGAGCGAGGCGCTCAGCGTCGCCGCCGAGGGGCTGCGTGCGGCCCGGGACGGCGGTCAGGGCTCGGCGGTGCTCACCGGCGGTCGGCTGACCGTCGAGGACGCCTACGCGTACGCGAAGTTCGCCCGGATCGCGCTGCACACCAACGACATCGACTTCCGGGCCCGCCCGGCCTCCCGCGAGGAGGCCGACTTCCTGGCCAGCAACGTCGCGGGCAGCACCGACGTCACCTACACCGACGTCGAGAACGCTCCCGCCGTGGTGCTGGTCGGCCTGGAGCCGGAGGAGGAGTGCCCGATCCTCTTCCTGCGGATGCGCAAGGCGTACCTCAAGAACAAGCTCAAGGTGTACGCGATCGCGCCGTTCGCCACCCGCGGCCTGGAGAAGCTCGGTGCCAAGCTGGCCCGGGTGGTGCCGGGTGAGGAGGCCGGGGTGCTCGCCGAGCACGCCACGGTCGCCGAGGCGCTGAGCGCCCCGGGTGCGATCCTGATCGTCGGTGAGCGACTGGCCTCGGTGCCCGGCGGGCTCTCCGCCGCCGCCGAGGTGGCCGCGCGTACCGGTGCGAAGCTGGCCTGGGTGCCGCGACGCGCCGGGGACCGGGGCGCCGTCGACACCGGCTGCCTGCCCAACCTGCTGCCCGGTGGGCGGATCGTCACCGAGCCGACCGCGCGCGCCGAGCTGGGCGAGGCGTGGGACATCCCGGCCGGAGTGATCCCGAGCCAGGCCGGCCGGGACACCGACGGCATCCTCGCCGCCGCCGCCGAGGGCCGCCTCGGCGCACTGGTGGTGGCCGGCGTCGACCCGGCCGACCTGGCCGACCCGCGCCTGGCCGAGCAGGCCCTCGACGCGGTGCCGTTCCTGGTCAGCCTGGAGCTGCGGGCCAGCGCGGTGACCCGACGGGCGAACGTCGTCCTGCCGGTCGCCCCGGTGGTCGAGAAGGCCGGCAGCTTCCTGGACTGGGAGGGCCGGCTGCGTCCGTTCGACGCGGTCCTGACCACCGCCGCGATGACCGACGGCCGGGTGCTCGACGCGCTCGCCGCCCAGCTGGACGTGCGGCTGGGCACCGGAGACGTGCTCTCCGTGCGCCGCGAGCTGGGCAGCCTGCCGACGACCCGGGTGGGTCGTCCGGCGGCCCCGAGTGTCGCGCCGGGCACCGTCCGGGACCTCGCGCCCGGCGAGGCGGTCCTGGCGACCTGGCACCAACTGCTCGACCTGGGCAGCCTCATCGACGGTGACGAGCACCTGGGCGGCACCGCCCGCCCGCCGGTGGTCCGGCTGGGCAAGGGCAGCGCGGAGGCGCTCGGCATCGCCGACGGTGACCCGGTGACGGTGGGTACCGACCGTGGGGCGCTGACCCTGCCGGCGGCCATCACCGAGATGCCGGACGGCGTGGTCTGGCTGCCCACCAACTCGCCCGGCGCGACGGTACGGCGCAGCCTGGGCGCGACCTCCGGTTCGGTGGTCCGGGTCTCCGCACCCGGTACGGCCGAGCCGGTCGCCGCCGACGCGGCGGGTCGTTCGGGCCCGCTGCTCAACTCCTCCGGGGGTCACCAGTGAGTGCGAGGAGTGAACGAGCGGAGCGAGTGAGCCCCGCAGTCGGGAACGAAAGGTGGGCCCAGTGAGTCACTCGCTCCTCGCCCAGGCGCCGTCGCTGACCGACTTCGGTCACGACCCGTGGTGGCTGGTGCTTGGCAAGATCGTCTTTGCCTTCGTCGTCGCCCTGCTCGGCACGCTGCTGGGCGTCTGGTTCGAGCGGCGAGTGGTGGGGCGGATGGCGGTCCGGCCGGGCCCGAACCAGCTCGGCCCCTTCGGTCTGCTGCAGACGCTCGCCGACGGCCTGAAGATGGCCTTCAAGGAGGACATCCTCCCCAAGTCGGCAGACAAGGTCATCTACTTCTTCGCGCCGGCCATCTCGGTGATCTGCGCGGTGACCGCGCTGTCGGTGATCCCCTTCGGCCCGATGGTCAGCATCTTCGGCCACCAGACGCCGTTGCAGGTCACCGACGTGCCGGTGGCGGTGCTGGTGGTGCTCGCCTTCTCGTCGTTGGCGGTCTACGGCATCGTGCTGGCGGGCTGGGCCTCCGGCTCGACCTACCCGCTGCTCGGTGGTCTGCGGTCCACCGCCCAGCTCATCTCGTACGAGGTGTCGCTGGGGCTGTCCATCGTGGCGGTGTTCATGCTCGCCGGCACGATGTCCACCTCGGAGATCGTGGCCGCACAGGGCACCGGCACGCAGGTGAACCTCTTCGGCGTCGACGTCTGGGCGCCCGGCTGGTACGCGCTGCTGCTGTTCCCGAGCTTCATCGTCTTCTTCATCTCCATCGTCGGTGAGACGAACCGGCCGCCGTTCGACCTGCCGGAGGCGGAGTCGGAGCTGGTGGCGGGCTTCATGACCGAGTACAGCTCGCTGAAGTTCGCGCTGATCATGCTCAGCGAGTACGTGGCGATGGTGACCATGTCGGCCTTCACCGTCACCCTCTTCCTGGGCGGCTGGTACGCGCCGTGGCCGATCAGCCTCTGGTCGGGTGCCAACTCCGGTTGGTGGCCGCTGCTCTGGTTCTTCGGCAAGGTCATCCTGCTGGTGTTCGTCTTCGTCTGGCTGCGGGGCACGCTGCCCCGGCTCCGCTACGACCAGCTCATGCGCCTCGGCTGGAAGGTGCTGATCCCGGTCAGCCTGGTCTGGATCGTGGTCCTGGGCTGGTACCGCACCATCGGCGACTGGGACACCACGGGTCGCCTGTGGGCCATCGGTATCCCGGCCGGGATCGTGCTGCTCGCCGCGATGTTCTGGCCGAGCCGTAAGCCGCAGTCGAAGCCGACCGTCGCCGAGCAGGTCGAGAACCGGCCGCAGGGCAGCTTCCCGCTGCCGCCAATGGATCTGCAGGTACCCCCGAGCCCGCGTACCCGGCGCATGGTCGCCGAGCGGGAGCCGGCCAACGTTCCCGCCGGCCAGGACTCTGAGGAGGTGTGACGTGGGCGCGATCACCGGAACGTTCAAGGGCTTCGGGGTCACCTTCTCGCACATGTTCAAGAAGGTCGTCACCACCGACTACCCCTTCACCCCGCCGAAGCCGGCGCCGCGCTACCACGGCCGGCACATCCTCAACCGGCACCCGGACGGCCTGGAGAAGTGCATCGGCTGTGAGCTGTGCGCCTGGGCCTGCCCGGCGGACGCGATCTTCGTCGAGGGTGGCGACAACACCGACGAGCAGCGTTTCTCGCCGGGTGAGCGGTACGCCAGCAACTACCAGATCAACTACGCCCGCTGCATCTTCTGCGGGCTCTGCATCGAGGCGTGCCCGACCCGCTCGTTGACCATGAGCAACGAGTACGAGCTGGCCCGGGACAACCGGCAGGACCTGATCTTCACCAAGGAGCAGCTGCTCGCGCCGCTGCTGCCGGGGATGGAGCAGCCGCCGCACCCGATGCGTCTGGGCGACAGCGAGAAGGACTACTACATCGGCAGCCTGACCAACCCGGGCACCTCGGCCGGCGCCGAGCGCTCGCCGATGGGGCCGGGGCACTACCAGGTCGACGAGCACCCGGGCGTCACCTTCCCCGGTGCCGAGCAGGCCGCCCAGCGGGCTGCGGCGGACAAGGGAGAGACGGCATGACCACCTCGACGGTGCTCGCCGCGGGTGCGGTCTCCGGCGGTGAGTCGGTGGCCTTCTGGATCCTCGCCCCGCTGGCGCTGGCCGGCGCGATCGGCATGGTCGCGGCCCGCAACGCGGTGCACTCGGCGCTCTGGCTGGTGCTGACCATGCTCAGCCTGGGCGTGTTCTATGTGCTCCAGGCCGGGCCGTTCATCGGCATGGTGCAGATCATCGTCTACACCGGCGCGATCATGATGCTCTTCCTGTTCGTGCTGATGCTGGTCGGGCGGGACGCCTCGGACTCACTGATCGAGGTGCTGCGGGGTCAGCGGATCGCGGCGATCGGGCTGGGCGTCGGCTTCGCCGCGCTGCTCGGCAGCGGGGTCTACCGGGCCACCCAGGACACCGTGGCGGTGGGTCTGGAGGAGGCCAACGCTGGCGGCAACGTGCAGGGCATCGCCCGGTTGCTCTTCACCGACTACATCTTCGCCTTCGAGCTGACCGCAGCGCTGCTGATCACCGCCACCATCGGCGGCATGATCCTGGCGCACATCGAGCGGCGCAAGGAGGACAAGCGCGACCAGGTGGCCACCATGAAGGCCCGCTTCGCGCCCGGCAACTACCCCGGTCCGAAGCCCGGCCCGGGTGTCTTCGCCACCTCCTCGTCGGTGGCCACTCCGGCGCGCCTGCCGGACGGCCGACTGAGCGACCGGAGCACGCCCGACATCCTTCCGGTGCGTGAGCTGGCCGCCGAGGAGACCACCCTGAAGGGCACTGAGAAGTGAGTGACTTCTTCTCCGTCGAACCGAACTACTACCTCGTCCTCGCCGCGGTGCTGTTCACCATCGGCGCGGCCGGGGTGCTGGTCCGGCGCAACGCGATCGTGCTGTTCATGTGCGTCGAGCTGATGCTCAACGCGGCCAACCTGGCGCTGGTCACCTTCAGCCGGATGAACGGTGACCTGAACGGCCAGATCATGGCGTTCTTCGTGATGGTGGTGGCGGCGGCCGAGGTCGTGGTCGGGTTGGCCATCATCATGGCGATCTTCCGCACCCGGCGCTCCGCCAGCGTCGACGACGCCAACCTGTTGAAGTACTAGAGGGGCCCACCGGTGGACGAAATTGTGACGTACGCCCAGGCTGCTCCGGCCGAGACCGTCTCGTACGCGACGGCCGACGGGCTGCTGAGCAGCGTCTGGCTGCTGGTGGCGATCCCGCTGGTCAGCGCGATGGTCCTGCTGCTGCTCGGCCGGCGCGCCGACCGGTGGGGGCACTGGCTCGGCGTGGCCGCCGTCGGTGCCGCCTTCCTGCTCGGTCTGACCTACTTCTTCAACCTGCGCGGGTTGGAGAACAAGTCCGTCGAGCTCAGCCTCTGGGACTTCATCGCGGTCGGCAACCTCAACGTCGACTTCGGACTGCTCTTCGATCCGCTGGCCGGGGTCTTCGTCCTGCTGATCACCGGCGTGGGCTTCCTGATCCACCTGTACGCGGTCGAGTACATGGCGCACGACCCGGGTCGTCGGCGGTTCTTCGCCTACTTCAACCTGTTCGTCGCGGCCATGCTGCTGCTGGTCCTCGGCAACAACTACGTGATGCTCTACTTCGGCTGGGAGGGCGTCGGTCTGGCGTCGTACCTGCTGATCTCCTTCTGGAACACCAAGCCGGCCGCGGCCACCGCCGGCAAGAAGGCGTTCCTGATGAACCGGGTCGGCGACGCCGGTCTGGCCATCGCCATCTTCATCATGTTCGCCACCCTGGGCACCACCCAGTACGACGAGGTGTTCAACGGGGTCGGCGCACTGGCCGGCAGCACCGTGCTGGTGCTCGGCATCCTCCTGCTGCTCGGCGCGGCCGGCAAGTCCGGTCAGTTCCCGCTCCAGGCGTGGTTGCCGGACGCCATGGAGGGTCCGACCCCGGTGTCGGCGCTCATCCACGCCGCGACGATGGTCACCGCCGGTGTCTACCTGATCGCCCGGTCCAACATCATCTTCTCGGCCAACGCGACGCTGCAGTTGGTGGTGGTCAGCGTCGGTGCGCTGACGCTGCTGATCGGCGCGATCATCGGCTGCGCCAAGGACGACATCAAGCGGGTGCTGGCCTGGTCGACGGTGAGCCAGATCGGCTACATGTTCCTCGGTGTCGGCCTGGGCGGCGCCGCGTACGCGCTGGCCATCGTGCACCTGCTGGCGCACGGCTTCTTCAAGGCCAACATGTTCCTTGGTGCCGGCTCGGTCATGCACGGCATGAAGGACCAGGTGGACATCCGCCGCTTCGGCGGTCTGTCGAAGTACATGAAGATCACCTGGATCACCTTCGGTGCGGGCTGGCTGGCGATCATCGGCATGGTCCCGTTCTCCGGCTACTTCTCGAAGGAGCCGATCATCGCCGCCGCCTTCGAGCGGGACGGCTGGACGGCCTGGCTGTTCGGCGGGGCCGCGGTGCTCGGTGCCGCGCTGACCGCGTTCTACATGACTCGGCTGTTCGTGCTGACCTTCCACGGGCCCAAGCGCTGGACCACGGACATCGAGCACCCGCACGAGTCCCCGCCGCTGATGACCATCCCGCTGATCCTGCTCGGCATCGGCTCGATCGGCGCGGGTTGGCTGCTGGCCACCTCCGTACCGGACTGGCTGACCGCCACCGCCGGTCTCGGCGCGGCCGAGGCGCACCACGACGCGGTGCTGCCGCACTGGGCGATCGTGGTGCTGTCGCTGGGCGTCACCGTGCTCGGTGCCGCGCTGGCCTGGTTCCTGTTCCGCAACGGCACGGCCAACGAGCCGCAGCCGGCCGGGGTGCTGGTCACCGCCGCCCGCAAGAACCTCTACACCGACGCGGTGAACGAGGCGGTCTTCGAGAAGCCCGGCATCTTCCTCACCCGGGCGCTCGTCTACCTGGACAACCGGGGCATCGACGGGCTGGTCAACGGGCTGGCAGCCGGTGTCGGCGGTGGCTCGGGTCGACTGCGGCGGCTGCAGACCGGCTTCGTCCGGTCGTACGCCACCTCGATCCTCGCCGGGGCGCTGCTGATCGTGGGCGCGTTCCTTGCCGTGCAGGCGGGGTGGTTCGCGTGATCGACCTCAAGAGGCCGACGGTCTCGCAGGCGGCCGTCGCCGGCGGACCGCGCATCGACGACGGAGGTAAGGCCGCATAATGTCCGACTTCCCGTTCCTCTCGGTGCTCACCGTGGCGCCGCTGGTCGGCGCAGTGGTGGTCGCCCTCCTGCCGCGCAGCCGGCCGACGCTGGCCAAGCAGGTCGCTCTCGGCTGGTCGCTGCTGGTGCTGGCGCTGTCCGTGGTCATGTGGGTGACCTGGCAGGTCGACGGCGACCGGTTCCAGTTCCGTGAGTCGTACCCGTGGATCCCGAACTGGGGCGTGAACTTCACGTTCGCCGCCGACGGCATCGCGCTGGTCATGCTGATGCTGATCGCGGTGCTGGTGCCGCTGGTGATCCTGGCCTCCTGGCACGACGCCGAGTCCTCGAAGCGCTCGGTGCCGGTCTACTTCGCGCTGCTGCTCGTCCTCGAATGCACGATGCTCGGTGTCTTCGCCGCCGCCGACGTCTTCCTGTTCTATGTGTTCTTCGAGGTCATGCTGGTGCCGATGTACTTCCTGATCGGCAGCTACGGCGGCCACCAGAGGCAGTACGCGGCGGTCAAGTTCTTCCTCTACTCGCTGGTCGGCGGTCTGTTCATGCTGGCCGCCGTGATCGGCCTCTGGGTGGTCGGCGGCAAGACCTTCGACTGGGTGGCGCTGTCGCAGGTGGACATCTCCACCGGTGCGGAACGCTGGCTGTTCCTCGGGTTCTTTGTCGCGTTCGCGATCAAGGCGCCGTTCTTCCCGTTCCACACCTGGCTGCCGGACGCCGGTGGCGCGGCCCCGGCCGGTGCCGCCGCGCTGCTGGTCGGCGTGCTGGACAAGGTCGGCACCTTCGGCATCATCCGGTACTGCCTGCCGCTGTTCCCGGACGCCGCCCAGTGGTTCGCGCCGTGGGCGCTGGGCCTCGCGGTGATCGGCATCATCTACGCCGCTCTGCTGGCGGTGGGGCAGAACGACCTCAAGCGACTGGTGTCGTACACGTCGATCGCGCACTTCGGCTTCATCGGCGTGGGTCTGTTCGCCTTCACCACCCAGGCCGGTACCGGTGCGGTGCTCTACATGGTGAACCACGGCCTCGCCACCGGCCTGCTCTTCCTGGTGGTCGGCATGCTGGTCGCGCGCCGGGGTTCGGCGCTCATCAGCGACTTCGGTGGTGCCGGCAAGCTGGTGCCGGTGCTGGCCGGGGTGCTGTTCTTCGCCGGTCTCGCCTCGCTGGCGCTGCCCGGCACCGCGCCGTTCGTCTCCGAGTTCCTGGTGCTGATCGGCACCTTCACGGTGAACAAGCCGGTCGCGGTGATCGCCACGCTGGGCATCATCCTGGCGGCGGCGTACGTGCTGTGGATGGTGCAGCGGACCACGCAGGGCACGCTCAATCCGGCGCTGACCCAGATCGACGCGATGAAGCGCGACCTCAATCTGCGCGAGAAGGTCGTGGTCGCCCCGCTGATCGCGCTGATCGTGCTGCTCGGCTTCTACCCGAAGCCGGTCACCGACGTGATCAACCCTGCGGTTCAGGCGACCATGGAGGACGTCGGCCGGACCGACCCGGCCCCGACGGCAGGCAACGTCCAGGAGGCCAGCCGGTGAGCGCGAGGAGTGAGCTCGCGAGCCCTAGCCGCCCGCGCGAGGAGAGAGCGAAGCGAGCCCCGCAGTCGCGGGCACAAGACAGCGCAGTCGCGAACGAAAGGTTGACTCGGTGAACGAGTTCGTACTGCCGCCGATCGACTACGCGGCACTCGCGCCGATCCTGATCATGCTGGGCGCGGCGGTGCTGGGGGTGTTGGTCGAGGCCTTCGTGCCGCGTCGGCTGCGGCACCCCGTGCAGCTTCCGCTGGCCCTGGTGGCGGTGCTCGCCGCGCTGACCATGGTGGTGTTCAACTCCGACAAGCGGGTGATCACCATCGGGGTGATCGCGATCGACGGCCCCACGCTGTTCCTCCAGGGCGCGATCCTGGCCCTGGCCGGTGTGGCGCTGCTGCTGATGGGCGACCGGGCGGTGGAGCGGGGCGGGGCGTTCGTGGCCCAGGCCGCGATCACCGCCGACTCGCCGGACGACCGGCGGCAGGCGGCCAAGGCCGGTGGTGCCGGTGAGGTCTACCCGCTGACCACGTTCGCCATCGGCGGCATGCTGATCTTCGTGGCGGCGAACGACCTGCTGACCATGTTCATCGCGCTCGAGGTCTTCTCGCTGCCGCTCTACCTGCTCTGCGCGCTGGCTCGTCGTCGGCGGATCCTGAGCCAGGAAGCGGCGATGAAGTACTTCCTGCTCGGCGCGTACGCCTCGGCGTTCTTCCTGTTCGGTCTGGCGCTGCTCTACGGCTTCAGCGCCGGTCTGGGCGACCGTCAGGCGGGCGTGGACTTCGCCACCCTCAACGCCGCCGTGGCCAACTCGACGGCCAGCCCGGTGCTGCTCTTCGCCGGTATGGCCCTGGTCGCCATCGGCCTGCTGTTCAAGGCCGCCGCCGCGCCGTTCCACGTCTGGACGCCCGACGTCTACCAGGGGGCGCCCACTCCGGTGACCGGCTTCATGGCGGCCTGCACGAAGGTCGCCGCGTTCGGCGCCCTGCTGCGGGTGTTCCACGTCGCGTTCGAGGGCGCACGGTGGGACTTCACGCCGGTGCTCGGCACGGTGGCGGTGCTCACCATGCTGGTCGGCGCCGTGCTCGCGGTCACCCAGACCGACATCAAGCGGCTGCTGGCGTACTCCTCCATCGCCAACGCCGGCTATCTGCTGGTCGGTGTGCTCTCCCCAGGGCGTGACGGGCTCTCCGGCACGATGTTCTACCTGGTCGCGTACGGCTTCACCGTGCTGGCCGCGTTCGCCGTGGTGACCCTGGTCCGGGACGCCGACGGGGAGGCCACCCACCTGTCCCGCTGGGCCGGGCTGGGCCGCCGCTCGCCGGGGTACGCGTCGGTGTTCACCTTCATCCTGCTGGCCTTCGCGGGTATCCCGCTGACCAGCGGCTTCACCAGCAAGTTCGCCGTCTTCGCTCCGGCTCTCGACGGCGGTCAGGTGTGGCTGGTGATCGCCGGTGTGCTGACCAGCATGGTGCTGGCCTTCCCGTACCTGCGGGTCGTGGTGATGATGTGGCTCTCCGAGCCGGGCGACTCGACCCCGACCGTCACGGTGCCGGGCGCGATGACCTCGGCGGCGCTGGTGATCGGCGTACTCGCGACCCTGGTTCTCGGCGTCGCTCCGGCGCCGCTGCTCGACCTGGCCACCGGCGCTGCGGACTTCATCCGGTAGCGGCGTCACCTTCCGTTTCGGGGGCCGGTCCACTCTTGTGGACCGGCCCTCGCCGCGCCTCCCCGGTCCGCTGCAGGTAGAGCCCGTGTGGCATGGTGGAGGAGTGGTGATTAGGGGTGGCGAGCGTTCAGGTGGCACCGGCTCCGGTGGCCGCCGCAGCCGGCACGCGGGCCAGTTCGGCCCGCTCGGTCTGCATCTCGCCGACCCGCACACCGAGGCATCCGTGCTGGGGCTGCTCGACGCCATCGAGGTGGAGCTGCGGGCCAGCGTGGCCAGCGCCGACCCGTTCGTGACCGAGGCCGCCCGACACCTGGTGGAGGCGGGCGGGAAGCGCTTCCGGCCGCTTCTGGTGGCCCTGGGCGCACAGTTCGGCGACCCGGCTCGGCCGGAGGTCGTCTCGGCCGCCGTGGTGGTGGAGTTGACCCACCTGGCGACGCTCTACCACGACGACGTGATGGACGAGGCCGCGGTGCGTCGGGGAGCGCCGAGCGCCAACTCCCGTTGGACCAACTCGGTCGCCATCCTGGTGGGTGACTACCTCTTCGCGCGGGCCGCGGACGTCGCCGCCGATCTGGGCCCCGAGGCGGTACGCCTCCAGGCGCGCACCTTCGCCCGCCTGGTCCACGGCCAGATCGCCGAGACGGTCGGCCCCCGGGCGGACGCCGACCCGGTGCGGCACTACCTGGACGTGATCGCCGAGAAGACCGGTTCGCTGATCGCCACCAGTGCCCACTTCGGCGCGCTGTTCAGCGGCACCACCCCGGAGCACGTGTCGGCGCTGGCCGGGTACGGCGAGACCATCGGTGTCGCCTTCCAGCTCTCCGACGACCTGCTGGACATCGCCAGCGAGTCGGAGGAGTCCGGCAAGACGCCCGGCACCGACCTGCGGGAGGGTGTGCCGACGCTGCCGGTGCTCTACGCCCTCGCCTCCGACGACGCGGACGCCGCCTCGGTGCGGCTGCGGGAGATCCTGGCCACCGGCCCGCTGACCGACGACGCCCTGCACGCCGAGGCGCTCGGCCTGCTGCGGGAGAGCCCCGCGCTCAAGCGGGCCCGGGAGACGGTCCGCAGTTACGCCGAGGACGCCCGGGCCCGGCTCGCGCCGCTGCCGGACGTGCCGGCGCGTCGCGCCCTGGAGTCGCTCTGCGACCACATCGCCGACCGCACCGGCTGATCACCTCTTCGCAGTGTCCCGCCGAGGACCGACGCCCTCGACCGGGTGTGCGGTCAGGCTGACGCGGGCCGGGACAGCAGCCGGGTGGCGGTGAGCATGAGCGCGGCCGCGGTGAGCATGGCGGCGGCTGCGGTGAGCCACATCACCGGGTAACCGGCGGCGGTGGCGAGCGACCCGAGGGCCAGCGGGCCGAGGCAGCCGCCCGCGTACACCCCGGTCTGGGTGATGGAGGTGGCGGCGGCCGGTGCCTGCGGGTGCAGCCGGACCACGGCGAAGTTCATCAGTCCGGGCCAGGACCAGCCCAGGCCGAAACCGAGCAGGACACCGGCGACGAGCGCCCCGGAGCCGGCCACCGCGAGCAGGCCGAGCCCCACCGCCCCGACCGCCAGCAGGCCGGCGATCACGGTGACGTGCCCGCCGTCGCGGCGGTCGGCGAGCCAACCGATCCCGATCCGCGCGACGACGCAGACCGCGCTGCCGAGGGTCAGCACGAGTCCGGCGAGGGCGGGTCCGTGACCCCGGTCCACGGAGGCGTCGACCAGGAAGGTGCCCAGCGCGCCCGCCGCGCTTGCCGCGAGCGTCGCGGCCACGCCGACCACGACCAGACCCACGGTCGCGTTCCCGGCGGGGCGGTTCGACCGATGGACGGGTTGCGGTCCGTGTGACGGGACGAGCGGCAGCGTGGCCAATGCGGCACCGGCGGCGGCCACGAACGCCCACCGCCAGCCGACGGTGAGCGCGAGTGTGGGTACGGCCGCGCCGGCCAGCAGGGTGGAGACCGGGATGGCCGCCTGTTTGACGCCGAACGACAGGCCCTGTCGTCGCGCCGGTACGTGCCGGGCCAGCAGCAGGTTGCTGGAGAGTTGGCCCAGCGCGTTCGCGGTGCCGGCCACGGCGAGCAGGACGAGCAGCATCGGGTACGAGCGGGCCAGCACGGCCACGGCGAGCAGCGAGCCGGCGGAGATCAGGATGCCCGTGCGGGCGACGACGCCACCGCCCCAGCGTTCCACCAGCGCACCGGAGGGGACCGAGGCGAGCGCACCGACGCCGAAGTAGATCGCCACGGCGATGCCCAGACCGGCCGGGTTGAAGCCCAACTCCTCGCGCATCTGCACGGCGAGCCCGCCGACCAGGAAGACGGGTAGGACGCAGGCGATGGTGACGGCCACGGCGGTGGAGGCGGCCCGGACGGGCCGGGTGGTGGTCTCCGCAGCACGGGACGGGGCGGTGTGGGTCATGGTGGGGCCAACCTACGCCTGCCGCATTCCGGCAACGGAAAGTGCGGTCAGCGTCACATCGGGTATCCGACGAACGGTGATCCTCCACCCGATCAGGCGTTTCGCGCGGGGCTCCTTTTTCATATGGTGTAAGTCCCCGGTGGCGGAGGTGGTTGTGCGTGACCCCCTGGCGGAACCTTCGGACCTGATCCGAAGTGTCTCCCGCGCACTTCGAGTGCTCGAGTCGGTCGGTCGTGCCCCGCGCGGGCTGACGGTGAAACAGATCGCCCGGCGGTGCGAGCTGACCGTTGCCACGACCTACCACCTGGTCCGCACACTCGCGTACGAGGGGTACGTGATCCGCCGCGAGGACGGCACGTACATCGTGGGGCTGGAGGTGGCCGACCGCTACCGCGAACTGGTCGCCGCGTTCCGGGGCTCGCCCGCGGTGGGGGAGAACCTGCGTCGCGCGGCCATCGAGACCGGATGGAGCCACTACCTCGGCCGCTTCGTGGGCGGTCAGGTCGCCGTCACCGCCGTCGCGGAGGGGAACCGCTCGCCGTACCTGGAGGACCTCGTGCCCGGGTTCGACGAGGGCGCGCACGCGACCGCGCTCGGCAAGGCCCTGCTCGCCACGCTCACCGCCGAGCAGCGGCACCGCTACCTGCGGGAGTACGGCATGCGGCCGTTCACCAGCGCCACCCTGACCACCCCGGAGGCGTTCGAGGCCGACCTGGCGGCGGGCGAGCGGCGCGGGATGCAGCTCGAACTGGGTCAGTTCCGGCAGGGGGTGGCCTGCGCGGCCGTCCTGGTCACCCCGGACAAGGACATGGAACGGCGTACGGTGCTGGCGTGTGCGCTGCCGGCCAGCGAGATGATGACCTCCGCCCGGGTGGTCCGGACGAAGCTGATCACCACCGCCCGCGCGATCGCCGAGTGCCTGGCCACCGAGACCTGACCGGAGCCGACCGGTCCGCCCGGACCGGTACGGGGTGGGCCGCCGGAGCCGACCCGGCGAGACGGCCCCCTTCCTGGTGGGAAGAGGGCCGTCGGGAAGCGGCCGGCGCGGAGCCGGGGCGGGGTCAGCTACCGACCGGCCCGCCGTCCAGCCGCCAGGTCACCACCACGCCCGGTTTGGCGTAGTCGCCGTCCGGCCAGGTGGAGGCCGGGTTGTCGACCGAGGCACCGGTGACCTCGCCGGGGTGCTGCACGGCGACGAAGAGCGAGCGGTTGTCGCCGGTGATGAACGGCCCGCAGGTCTCCGCACCGCGCGGCACGGTGAGGAACTGCTTGAGGTGGCCCCGCTCCGGCCCTTCGGTCGGTGTGGCGAAGAGGCCGTCGTTGCTGCCCAGAGCGTTGCCGTCGGTGGAGATCCAGAGGTTGCCGGTGGCGTCGAAGGCCACGTTGTCCGGGCAGGAGATCGGCGACACCTTCGTCTTGTCGTACCCGGAGAAGTAGGTCGACGGGTCCGCCGGGTCACCGCAGACGATCGGCAGTGACCAGGTGAACGTCTCGGCGGTGTTGTCGCCCCGGTGCTCGACCAGTTCCAGGATCTGTCCGTGCCGGTTGGTGCTGCGCGGGTTGGCCTCGTCCGGCCCGGGGTTGCTGCCGACACCCCGGTTGGTGTTGTTGGTCAACGCCACGTAGACCTTGCCGGTGAGCAGGCTCGGCTCGACGTCCTCGGGCCGGTCCATCTTGGTCGCGCCGACCTTGTCACCGGCGAAGCGGGTGAAGGTGAGCACCTCGGCGGCGGTCATCCCGTCCACGAAGGAGCGGTTGCCGCTGACCAGCTTGATCCAGCGGCCCTTGCCGTCGAACGCACCGTCCGAGGGCAGCCGTCCGGATCCGTCGATCTCGTCGGCGCTGGTCTGGTCGAGCCGGGCGACGTAGAGCGTGCCGGACTCCAGCAGCGTCAGGTTGTGCTTGCGGGCGACCCAGGAGTTGCCCTTCATGAACGTACGGTCCGAGACGAACTTGTACAGGTAGTCGAAGCGCTCGTCGTCGCCCATGTACGCGACCACGCGTCCGTTGCGGGCCACGATGACGTTCGCGCCCTCGTGCTTGAAGCGCCCCAGCGCGGTGTGCTTGCGGGGGCGACTGGTCGGGTCGTACGGGTCGATCTCCACGATCCAGCCGTGCCGGTTCGCCTCGTTCGGGTGTCTGGCCAGGTCGAAGCGGTCGGCGGCACGGTCCCACTTGCGGTTGCCGCTGGGGTGGCGGGTGGTGGTGTTGATGCCGTACCGGGCCAGCCGGGGCTTGTCCGCTGCCGGGGCGGCGTCACCGCCGACGAAGTACTGGTTGAAGTTCTCCTCACCGGAGAGCACCGTGCCCCACGGGGTCACCCCGCCCGCGCAGTTGTTCAGCGTGCCGACGACCGTACGCCCCCTGGGGTCGGCGGCGGTCTTCACGAACGCGGAGCCGGCGGCCGGACCGGTCAGCTCGAAGGTGCTGCTCAACGCGTCGACGCGCCGGTTGTACGGGCGGCGGCCCGAGGTGACCGCGCGCCACTGGCCGGTGCCGCCGACCCGCTCGATCTCCACCACCGACATGCCGTGTGCCGCCATCGACACCTTCACCTGCTCGACGGTGAGCGCGTCGAGGCTGGTGAAGCCGGGGAACATCAGGTCCTCGTTGGTGTACTCGTGGTTGACCACGAGCAGTGCCCGCCGACCGCCCTTGTCCAGCGGCAGCACACCGACGTAGTCGTTGTTGTACCCGAACTGGCGGGCCTGTGCGGCGGCGGTCTGCCGACGCAGGTCGAAGGCGGGCGCGCCGGGCAGCACCGGGTCGCCCCAGCGGATGACGACGGCGTGGTCGTAGCCGTTCGGCACCACGAAGGTGTCCAGCGTGTTCGGCGGGATCGGCGAGAAGCTCAGCTCACCGCTGCCGACACCCCGGCCGCCGGCGCTGAAGGTGGTGGCCTCGGGTACCACCGGGGAACCCGGCGTCGCGGCGGCGGCGCCACCATCGGCCAGCGCACCGGCGCCGCCGCCGAAGCCGAGCACCAGCGCGCCGACCGCCCCGGCGCGGACCAGTCCACGGCGGGAGACCTCGGCGTCGACCAGGTCGCCGAAGTAGGCGTTGTCGGAGGTGTTGGGCACCGGGTGGTCGCAGGCGTTGCCGCAGCGGTAGAGACAGGTCATGGCGTCGCGGCTGCCGTGGCGGGGAGTGCCCAGCAGCGGGAGCAGCCGGGGACGGTCGCTCATGGGAGGAGCCTCCTGAGGGTCACGCACGCCGGTGCCGCTCACCGACGGGTACCCGCCGGACGCTAGGAGGGCGTGGTGAGCGGTGGTCGGCGTCGATATGAACCAGCGATGAACTCCCCGTCGGGAATCCCAGGTCGCGCAGGTGGTGAACCGATCAGCGTGACCGCACGTATCCCTGGTCGTAACGCCGCGCCCGCTCGGTCGAGAGCGAGGAGAGGACCATCAGCGACCACGACGCCCACCTGCTGCGCGCCCTGCACGACGAGCATGCCGAGGCGCTGTACGCGCACGCGTTGCGGCTGGTCAACGGCGACCGGCAGCGCGCCGAGGACCTGGTGCAGGAGACGCTCCTGCGGGCCTGGCGGCACCCGGAGTCACTGGACCCCCGGCGCGGCTCGGTCCGCGCCTGGCTGTTCACCACCGCGCGCAACCTCGCCATCGACGCCTGGCGGCGACGGTCGACCCGGGTCGGCGAGGTCTACACCGACGAACTGCCCGAACCCAGCGAGGTCGTCGACGAGACGGAACGCGCCGTGGAGGCGTGGACCGTGGCGGAGGCGCTCAACCGGCTCAGCCCGTCCCACCGGGACGTCCTCGTCGAGTGTTTCTACCAGGGCCGCTCGGTGTCCGAGGCCGCCTCCCGGCTCGGCGTGCCACCGGGCACCGTGAAGTCCCGCACCCACTACGCGCTGCGCTCACTACGGTTGGTGCTGGCGGAGATGGGGGTGACCGGATGAGCCGTTGCGACTACGCCTTCGACGACGGCGCGTACGTGCTGGGTGCCCTCTCACCCGCCGACCGGGCCGCGTACGAACGTCACCTCGTCGGCTGCCCCGACTGCCAACAGTCGGTTTCCGAGATCGCCGTGCTCCCCGGCCTGCTCGGTCGGCTGGACCCGTCGAGCCTGGAGCAGTTCCTGCCGCCGCCGGAGAACCCCCGGGTGCCCGAGCTGCTCAACGCCGCGCGGGACCGCCGGCGTCGGGAGCGGCAGGCCAACCGGCTGCGGTACGCGGTCACCGGCCTCGCGGCGGCGGCGTTCGCCCTGCTGGTCGGCTTCGGCGTGGCGACGATGCTGCCGAGCGAGCAGCCGGGCCGGCCACCGCTGGCGCAGGTGCGTCTGGTCGCGATGGAGCCGGTGACCGGCTCGGCGCCGGTGCACGCCGAGATCGGCCTGCGGCACACCGACTGGGGTACCGAGGTGACCATGCACTGCGGGTACGACGAGCACACCGGCTACGGCAAGGCACACGCCTTCCGGCTGGTGGCGTACGGCCCGGACGGTGCGCAGGAACAGATCGGCTCGTGGCGTGCCGCGCCCGGCGACGACCTGCGGATCACCGGTGCGACCCGGTTCACCAACGCCGAACTGGTCCGGCTGGAGCTGATCCGCGCCGACGGCACCCCCGTCCTGGCCTACGACGTCCGCTGAGGCAGGAGGTCACGCCGGTCAGCGCGGGGCGGGTACCGCTGCCGCTGCGCCGACCTCGCTGTCCGGGCGCGAGCGACGGTTGCGCCGGGCGTTGCGGAGCGCGTCGGCGGTGAAGACGATCAGTGCGAGCCAGACCAGTCCGAAGCCGACCAGACGGGCCGGCGGCATCGGCTCGTGGAAGATCAGCACACCGCAGGCCAGTTGGATGATCGGCGCGACGTACTGGAGCATGCCCAGTGCGGTCAGCGGCAACCGGTTCGCGGCGCCCGCGAAGAGCAGCAGCGGGATGGCGGTCAACGCGCCGGCCAGCACCAGCAGCAGCGCGTGCCCGACCGAGACCCGGCCGAACGTGGCGTCACCGGTGGTCGCGAGCCAGCCGAGGAACACCAGCGCCGGCACGGCCAGCACGGCGGACTCGACGAAGAGGCCCTCTGCCGGGGGCAGCCCCAGCCGCTTCTTCACCAGGCTGTACCCGCCGAACGTGAAGGCCAGCGTCAGCGCGAGGTACGGCAACCGGCCGTAGTCGACGGTGAGGACGGCCACCGCCAGCGCACCGACGCCGAGCGCGGCCCACTGCGCCGGGCGCAGCCGCTCCCGCAGCACCAGGACGCCGAGCAGCACCACCACCAGCGGGTTGATGAAGTACCCGAGGGCGGTCTCCACCACCCGGTCGGAGTTCACGCCGTAGATGTAGGTGAACCAGTTCACCGCGATCAGGGCGGCGGCGGCACCGACCCCGGCCAGGGCGCGCGGCCGACGCAGCAGGGCACGCAGGAACCCGATGTTGCGCATCACGGCGAGCAGCAGGGCGACGAACACCACCGACCAGATGACCCGGTGGGCCAGGATCTCCAGCGGGCCGGTCGGGCGCAGCAGCTTGAAGTACAGCGGGAAGAACCCCCACAGCAGGTACGCGACCAGGCCGTAGAGGTATCCGAGGCGGAGCGGTGTCACGGGTTCACCGTAAGGGGCGGATCGCTCTGTGGATCCTTGCTGGTGAGCGGCGTCACGGTCGACTCACGGCGGTCGAACTCCATCCACCGGTCGGCGCGTACCCCGGTGAAGCCGAGCTTGGCGTACACCCCGTGCGCGTCGTTGGTCGCCAGCAGGATCCGGCGTACGCCAAGCTCGCCGAGGTGGTCGCGGACGCCGCCGGCCAGCCAGGTGCCCAACCCGTGCCCGCGTTCGGCCCGGTCCACGTAGACGTCGCAGAGATAGGCGAAGGTGGCCCGGTCCGTGATCACCCGGGCGACGGCGACCTGTCGGCCGTCCGGCGGGCGGTACACGCCGAACCCGAGCGAGCCGGCGAAGGCCGCAGCCACCGTCGCGCGGTCCCGCCCGAGCGCCCAGTACGCGTCGGTGGAGAGCCAGGTGTGCACCAGGTCCAGGTCGAGGAGATCGGGCGAGGTGCTGAGCGCGTAGCCGTCGGGACGGGTCCGGGTGAACACTCCCGGGACCCTAGTTGGCCCGGCGCTGCGGCGCGGCCCACTTACCCTTCGTCCGTCGGGCGGTCACCGTCGGTGGCGACGGTGACCGCCCGACGAGCTGTCGGTCGGGTGCCCGACGAGGTCGAGCCGCCCGGTCGCGGTCAGTCGCGGTCGAGGATGGCGCCGAGGATCCAGGTGACGATGCCGACGAAGAGCGCACCCAGCACGGCGGCGGGCCAGAAGCCGTCCACGTCGAAGGGCAGCCCCACCTGGTCGGCGATCCAGCCGGTGAGCAGGAACAGCAGACCGTTGACCACCAGTGCGATCAGGCCGAGGGTGAGCAGGTAGAAGCCGCACCCGACGGTCTTGATGATCGGCTGGAGCACCCCGTTCACCACGCCGAAGATGACCGCGACGAGGACCAGCGTCAACACCGTCTCACCGAGCGACTCGGTGTTCAGGGAGATGCCGGGGATGATCACAGTGGCCAGCCAGAAGGCCACCGCCGTGGCGCCGACCCGGATCAGGAGACCTTTCAGAAAATCCATGGCCGGCATGGTGTCATGGCCGGCGTACCGGCGAAACCCGCGAGATCAACTCCGGCCGAGTCGGAGAGGTGCTCCGATGAGGTGCGCCTCGATCGGCGTGACGGCCAGCAACGCCCAGCGCAGGGCACGCCGGTTGACCACCGCCACCATGTCGGGCCGGCTGCGCGCCAACCACCGCGCGGCGTCGCCGAGGCCCAGCGCGCCGCCCGCGACCGCCGACTCGGCCCGACTCAACGGCGACAGCACCACCAGGTCGGCGCGGGCCAGCCCGTCCACGTCGGCCGGGGTCAGCTCCTCGCGTACCAGCAGGGTGGCCTGCCAGGCGGCACCCGGACGCGGGCCCGGCGGCGGTGGCGGCGCGTCCCGCACCACGAGCACCGGGGCGAGCGGGGTCGCGGCCGGACCCTCCGCCGGACGGTCCGGGGGCAGCAGCGGGATCGTCCGGCCGGGTACGCCGACACCGCGCGCGAAGGGTTCCCAGGCGTGTGGCCGGGTCGTCTGGACCACCACCCGGGCACCGAGCGCCATCGCCCGCACGGCGAGCAGTTGGGCGGTGGGCAGCCCGCCGACGAGCATCACCCGGGTGCTCTCCGGCCGGAACAGCCGGACGGTGACGGGTGCGCCGTGCCGGTTGGTGCCCAGCATCAACCCCGCCGAGCCGTACGGCAGCGTCGCCTCCGGGCCGTCCGCGCCGGGCGGTGTGGACGGGGTGCGGCGACGCGTGACCGGTCGACCCGGCCGCGCGAGCGGGAGCGTGTTGACGAAACCGTGCAGGTGGGCGCCGTCGTTGCGGAGGAGTACCCCACCGGCGGTCGCCACGACCTGCTCCAGTGCGCGGCAGGCGGCGGAGAGTTCGGCCGGCGTCGCCGTGCTCAGGCGTACGGTCAGCTCGGTCCGGCCCGGTGCCTCCGTGTCGGCGTGCAGCGACACCGTGGTGGCGGTCACCGGCAGCGCGGACAGCCGGGACACCAGCCGGCCCACCGGTTCCGTCGGCCAGTGTCGCAGCGCGAAGGTGCTCTGGAGCAGCCCGCCGCACCGGACGCCGTGCCAGGTCTCCCGGGGCGTGCTGCCGTCGTGGTGCGCGAGTTCGGCGAGCATCCGCAGGGTCGCCTGCGTGCCGAGCGGACGCACGGGCAGCGGCCGCAGCCGCCGCACCATCCGGCGTACGGTGCCGGCGAGCGCCCGCCGGAGCGCCTCCTCGGGCCAGCCCGCCACCCGCATCACCCGGACGGCCAGCACGGCGCGCTCCCCGCCGGCCAGCCGCCCACCGGTCAACTGCCGGTACGAGGTGGACACCGGCCCACCACCGGCCACGACCGCCGGTGCCGCCGTGACGGTCAGCAGCAGTTGCACGCGGACCGGCGGCACGTCGGCGGTGCGGGTCGGCAGCAGAGCGGCGGGTGGCGGCAACGGGCGGGCACCCGCACCGAGCAGGTCGGCGGCGTCGCCGACGTCGAGCAGGGCCACCAGGCCGTCCGGGTCGTCGACGGCGGCGGCCGGGAACCCGGCCACCTCGACGGGACGGACGACGGCGTCCGGGTCGACCAGGTCGAGCAGGGTCGTCGGGTGGCGCACCCGGCGACGGCGGACCAGGTAGCCCGTCCCGAGCCGGAGCCACTCGTGCAGCCACCGTCGCCGTGCCCGACCCCAGGCGCCGACCAGGAGGGCGCCGGCCAGCAGGACGGCGGTCGTCGTCGGCAGCGCGCCCAGACCCGGTGCGGCGACGAGCATCGCCGCCGCGACCTGTGTGGTGACGATCTGTCTGACCGTCGGTCGGTACGCCCGCCGCCGCACGCGCGGACTCCACTGTGGCCTGTCGTGACCGTCGTCGGTGCCGGACCGGGCATCGGCGGCACGGCGGGCGAGGGTGCCGGTGGTCGGCGCTGTGGCCCGTCGGTCGATCACACCCCGCGACGTCATCGACGCCCATCGTAGTAGCCCGCCTGCTGCCGCGTTGTCCACAGGGGAGCTAGCGGGGGTAGCAGAAACGCGATGGTGTCGCTACTGTCAGCGACGAGTTCTCGTTGGCCCGTCCCGCGTCGCGCACGCCCTCCGGCGGCGCGGGTGGTGTCGTCCATGGGCCAGCCACGATCGAGAGACGAGGTGACGTCGGGGTGTCCTCCCAGACCCAGGCAGAGGCCGCGGTGATGCAACAGACCGCGGCGAAGTTCGAGCAGACGGACCAGTCGTTGCAGTCGATGCTCAGTGGACTGCTGGCCCAGCTGGCGATTCTCCAGCAGGCCTGGCGCGGGGCGGGCGGCCGGTCGTTCGAGCAGGTCAAACAGCAGTGGGCGCAGGATCAGGCGAACCTGCAGCGGGCCCTTCGGGAGACCGCAGGGGCGATCCGCACCGCCGGCACGAAGTACGACGCGTCGGACACCGAGGCGGCCGGCCGGGTGTCCGCCACCAACCGCGGCGGCATCCAGCTGCCGCTCTAGCGCGTTCCACCGGGCTGGTCAGTTCCGATGACCAGGTCCCGGGTCACGACCGAGGGGGAAGACTACCGATGGAGAACGGTGTGCTGGTCGTCAACTTCGCCGCGCTGCACCAGGCCAGCGCGGACATCCAGCGGGCCCTGAACACGCTCGAATCGCAACTCGGTCAGCTGGAGCAGGACGCCGCTCCGCTGGTGGCGAGCTGGTCCGGCGAGGCGCAGCAGGCGTACGAGCAGCGGCAGGCCCGGTGGCGCAACGCCTCACAGGACCTCCAGACGATGCTGCGTGACATCAAGGTGGCGGTGGACGAGTCCGCGACCGACTATCTCGACACCGAGAAGCGCAACGCCGGTCTGTTCCAGTGACGGACGGCTGACGCCGGCCGCCTCGAACGCGGCGGTCGGCGTCAGCCACCGGTGGCCGACGGACGGGCGGTCGACTCAGCGTGGATCGGCGGGCCGCCACCGCCGCCGGACCCCCTGGGGGACGAGGACGGCGGCCAGCACGATGACGGTCACCGTCAGCAGGCCGGCGACGGTGAGCACGGCCACCCGCTCCCGGGCGGCGGTCCGTCGGTCCTGCTGCGCCACCAGCGCCGGGTCCGGGCGCTCCGCGTCCAGCCCGCCCGCCGGTCTCGCGCCGGGCGTCGTACCGTCCGCCTCGGTGACCGCCCGGTACGGATTGAGCACACCCGCGCCGTACCCCGCGTCGGGAGCCGGGTCGGCGGTCGCGATGATCCGCCGGGCCACCTCCGCAGCGCTCAGCTCCGGGCGGTACTGGCGCACCAGGGCGGCGGTCGCGGCCACGAAGGGCGCGGCGTAACTGGTCCCCTCGGCCCGGTGGTGGCCGCGTCCGGGCGCGGCGATGAGCACGTCGGTGCCGGGCGCGACCAGGTCGACGTAGGAGCCGGTCTGGGAGAACCCGGCCCGTGTCCCGTCGGCACCGATCGCGCCGACCCCGATCACCGACCCGTACGCGGCGGGGTAGGGGCGCGGGTCGCCCTCCCCGTGCAGGTTGCCGGCGGCGGCCACCACGATCACGTCCCGGGCCGCCGCGTAGGCGATCGCGGCACGGACCGTCGGTCGGTCGGCGTACAGCACCACCGACAGGTTGATCACGTCGGCGTCGTTGTCGACCGCCCAACGGATCGCCGTGGCGAACTCCTCCGGCGCGACCGTACGCCCCGCTCCCCGGCCGTCCACGACCTGCTGTTCGCTGACCCGCACCGGCAGGATCCGGGCGTTCGGCGCCAGACCGTGGAAGGCCACTCCGTCGTGCGGGGCGGCGGCGATGATGCTGGCCACGCCGGTGCCGTGGCCGACGCAGTCCCGGGTGCCGTCACCGCCGGGGTCGAGCAGGTCGAGGCCGTCGAGCACCCGGTCGGCGAGCTGCGGGTGGCGCCGATCCACGCCCGAGTCGACCACCGCGACGGTCACCCCGGACCCGTTCGCCAGCGGCGACAGCCGCGCCGGGGCGTACCGCACCTGCGGCCAGGGCGCGGTGGCCACTGGTCGGGCCGGTGCCGGCGGTGCGGCGCAGTCCGGCCCATCCGGAGTCGCCGGCAACCCGGCCGTCGCGGGCCGTGCCGACGCAGCGGGTGCCGGGGTGACCGGCGCGGCCAGCAGGGTGGCGGCAGCCACACCCGCCAGGATCGGGAGCGGGACGTACCGGGACATCGACCGCCTCCGTATCGTGTCGACTCCGGAACGGGATGTTATCGCCCCTCGGTGAACCGGGCGGACCGGCGACGGCCTGGCATTGTGATCTTGTGGACACCTTGTAGGTTGTAGGCGATACCTATGGCTGTGCCCGGGAGGAGGGGTGGCCGTGACCGACTGGGCGCCGGCCACCGAGGCCGAGGCGGCGATGCGGGACGCGCTACGCGGCAACGACCAGCAGTTGTACTTCCGCATCCTGTCCCGGGTCGAGCTGCTGTTGCCGATCTCCGCCCAGCCCGTCCCGGGCCAGGTGCCGGCGGGCTGGGGCACCTGGACGACCGGTGGCCGCACGCACGTGTTGGCGTTCACCTCCGCCGAGGCGATGCGGTCCTGTCTCGGTGACCACGCCGGGCCGAGTCGACGCTCCGGGTACGCCGAACTGGCCGCCGGCTGGCCGAACCACGAGTGGTGGCTGGCGGTCAATCCCGGCCTGCCGATCGAGGGCTACCTGCCCGCCTGGTTCGTCTCCCAGTTGTCCCGTGGCGACGTCCGGCTGCCCGGGCGCACGGTCGGCGCCCGGGCCCGGTTGGAACGGGTGGAGGCGCTGAACCGCTCGCGCGAGGGGCGAGCGTCGCACGGCACCCCGCCCCCTGCGACCGGCACCGCACGGTCACCCGGCGTCGGTCCCGATCGTCCGGCGCCCTCCTCGCCGCAGCCGGTGGCCCCGGCGGCCTTCCAGTTGCCCGAGTCACCGGTGGCGGCGCCCGGCACGGTGGCCGGTCCGCACCAGCAGCAGCCCGGCGGTGGATCGCCGGGTCGACCTGACCTCGGTCGGGGCGCACCCGTCCAGGATTCCGTGCCCCGTCAGGAGACTCTCGGGAGCCGGCTCAGCGCCGTCGGCGGTGGCCGGGTGGAGGGTCCGGTCGGCGCGCCGCCGAGTCGGCCGATGCCGACACCCGGCGAGGAACCGACGGTCGCCGGTCCCGGCTGGCCGAGTACCCCGGAACGCGCAGGCCCGGCCGGCAACGGCCCAGCCAGCAGCGGCCCGCCCACCAACGGCCGGCCCGCCGACACCGGCAGCGGCCAGACGCCCAGGCGGTCCTTCTTCGAGCCGTCGAACTCCCGTACCGGCCAGCGCGCCGACCGGCTGACCGACCGGGCGACCCCGCCGTCCCGGCTGGCTGCCCGTGGCGGGCAGCCGTTCCCCCGGCGCGGGACGGCCGCTGATCCGTCCGCCGAGGGGAAGACCCGCGCCTTCGACTTCACCGGCACCGAGTCGGGTGCCCGCCCCGAGTCCGGTGGCGAGCCGACCCAGCAATTGCCGTCACCCGGCGGTGCGACGCAGGAGCCGACCCGGCCACTGCGGGTCTCCCCGCCGAACGGTTGGACGGCACCGGGTGGTCTCGCCGACAGCGGCGACCCCACCGAGGCGTTGCCCCCTCGCGGGCCGGCGGAGCCCACGGAGGAGTTGTCGGCCGCGGAACCGGTCTCCGGCCCGCCCGCGACCCGCCGTGGCTTCACCCCGATCGTCATCGAGGGCACCATCATCGAGGCGCGCGACCTCAGCTCGGTCGACGACGCCCCATCCCGGCCGCAGGGGTTCGCCACCTTCGCCAGCGCCGAACCGACAGTGCGTGTCCCGCCGGTCGAGGCCGACCCCACCATGCGGGTCCCCGTGTCGGAGGCCGAGCCGACAGTGCGGGTCCCGGTCTCCGAGGCTGAGCCGACAGTGCAGGTTCCGTCGGTGCAGGCGGAACCGACTGCGCAGGTCCCCCTGGTGGAGGCCGAACCGACGACATGGGTGCCCACGGTCGGGGCCGAGCCGACCGCGCCGGTCCGGACCGTCGAGCCCGAGACGACGGCCTGGGTCCCGACGGTGGAGCCGGAGACGACGGCCTGGGTGCCGACGGTCGAGGCCGAGCCGACCGTTCAGGTGCCGTCTGACGAGCCCACCGCCCGGGTCCCGTCCACCGCGCCGGAGACGACGGCCTGGGTCCCGACGGTGGAGCCGGAGACGACGGCCTGGGTGCCGACGGTAGGGGCCGAACCGACCGTCGAGGTGCCGTCTGCCGAGGCGGAGCCGACGGTGCGTGTCCCGGTCCCGCAGGCGGGGCCGACCGCCTCGGTTCCGCTGGTGGAGGCCGATCCGACCACATGGGTGCCGACGGTGGCGGATCCGACCGGATGGATCCCGACGATCGGATCCGAGCCGACCGCCGACGTGCCGTCGGTCGAGGCCGAGCCGACCGCCGAAGTGCCGTTGACCGACGCCGAGCCGACCGTCGAGGTCCCGTCCGCCGGGTCCGAGCCGACCGCCGATCTGGTGCCGGCGGGTTCCGAACCGACCGCCGAGGTGCCGCCGGTCGAGGCGACTGCCGACGTTCCGCTGGTCGGGTCCGAGCAACAGACCGTGCCGCTCCGGGGGACGATCCCGGAGTCGGCCATCGAGACCGAGCTGATCACGCCTCCGGCCTCGCCGACGGTCGCTCGGGCCGAGGTCTCCGAGTCGGGCGACGGGTCCGAGCCGACGGTGCAGAGTCCCGCCGCGACCACCCCGGACGCGGCATCCGTCGCCACGCCGCCGGCGGCCGGTGCCGAGTTCACGCCGGCCAACGACGTCGAGGTGAACCTGCTGGAGGCGGCGGAGGCGGGCAGCACCGACACGTTCCTCTCCACGCTGCTGCTGGCCCGGGTCCTGATGCCGGTGGCGGCCGACTCCGTCACGGGTACCCGACCGGGCGACCCGGGCTTCGTCTGGCCCACCGTGCAACTGGACGGCCAGACCTTCGTGGTGGCGTACACCTCGCCGCAGCGGCTGAGCGACCACACCGATCCGGCCGCCGCCGAGACGCTCCAGGTCCGCTTCGTCCAGCTGATCCGCTGCTGGCCGGACACGTCGTGGTCGTTCGCGGTGAATCCCGGTACGCCGGTCGGCGCCAAGCTGCCCGGCGAGCAGATCGTCGGGCTGGCCAACTGGGCCGCCGAGCTGGGGCTCGGTGACGACCCGGAGCGGGAGACCGAGTCGTCGGCCGAGCCGACCGTCTCGTCCAAAGGCCCACGGGAGGCCGCACCGGTCGTCGACCCGGTGCGGCCGATCGTGATGCAGAAGGCGATCGCACCCAGCCAGCTCGGCTACTACCTGGAGCGTGGCTACGACCGGGTCTCCGGCTTCGTCCACCGGGCCGGCGAGCTGGCCCATCTCGACACCCCGGCGAAGTTGCACGGCGCGCTCGGCCTCGACCATCCCGAGTCGCCCTTCGCCGCCGACGCCGAGCAGATCTACGTGCTGCGGTGGCCGGCGTACCGGCCGAGCCTCTACCGGATCCCGTACGGCGGGCAGAACGAGGCCGCCATGCGGGCGATGGAGGGCTGGGTCATCGAGCGTCCGCCGTTCCGGGGCAACGGTTTCGCCCCCGGCGAGAGTTCCGACGTGGTGGCCGAGTTCAAGGTGGACAGCGTCCGGCTGCCGCACGGCGCCCAACTGCTGCGGATCGGCGCGGACGGCACCGAACGTCTGGTCGCCGTGCTCGACACCGACACGCTCGCCTGGCGACAGGTCGGTGAGCGGTGATGCGCGACGGCTACGTGGCCCGCTGGCGTGGCCGGGAGTACCAGGCCAGCCCGGACGGCGGCGAGATCCGGCTCTACCGGCCGGAGGCGGCCGACGGCTTCGAGGAGGTCCGCGTCGGCCGCCACGTCCGGGTCGTCCCGGCCTCGGAGGTCGAGGAACTGGCGTACGTCCGGACGACCTGCACCTGGCAGGGGCAGCCGTTCATCGTGCTCGCCGTGCACGACGGGTGGCTGCGGGTCGAGTACACCGGTGGTCGGTGGCCGGTCGCCCAGGCGATGCGGCTGGAAGCCTTCGACTTCGGTGTCTACCAGGGCTGGGCGCCGGTCGGTGAGGTCACCGACGTCCGCGAACAGCGGATCTGAGCACCGGTCAGGACTTCGTCCAGCGCAGGACCTCGCCGAGCACCAGCTCCGGCGTCTCCAGGTGCGGGAAGTGCCCGACGTCGTCCAGCAGCCGCCACTCGTACGCCGCGCTGACGTAACGTCCCGACCCCTGGGCGGTACGCGGCAAAGAGGCCACGTCCAGCGCGCCGTGCAGTTGCAGGGTGGGGGTGACCAGGGGGCGCTGCATCAGCTTGACGAACCGGTATCCGTGCAGCCGCAGCACCGACCGGAACGCCCAGCGGTAGCCCTCCAGCGCGCAGAACGCGGCCTGCGGAATCCGCATCGCCTCCCGGTAACGGTGGGCGTACCCGGCGAACTCCGGGCCGCTCACCCAGCGGGGTCCGCCCCAGCGGCGCAGGATCTCCTCCACCGCCCGCGCGTCGTCCCGGGTGAGGACGTGCTCGTAGCGGGGCATCTGGAACCTCAGCGCGGGTGTGGAGGCGGCGAACTGGCCCCGTGGGTCGGCGAAGATCCCGGCGCGCAGCCGCAGCGGGTGCGGTGCGCCGAGCACCACCAGCCGGCGGACCAGGTTGGGATGGAACGAGGCCACCGTCCAGGCGATCATCCCGCCGGCACCGGCACCGACCACGGTCGCCGACCGTTCACCCAGCGCGCGGATCAGGCCGGCCACGTCGGCGGCGAGGGTGTAGCCGTCGTACCCCCGGGGTGGTTTGTCGCTGGCGCCGTAGCCGCGCAGGTCGACGGCGACGGCGCGGAAACCGGCGTCGGCGACCGCCGGCAGCATCTGCTGCCAGGCCCACCAGTGCTCGGGGAAGCCGTGCAGGAAGAGCACCATCGGACCGGTGCCCGCCTCCACGACGTGGAACCGGCTGCCGTTGGCGCCGACGAACCGGTGCGTCCACGGTCCCTCGGTGAGGACGCAGGATTCGTCGATGGCATCGCCACGCTGCTCGGTCATGACCGACAGCCTATGACCTCGCCGCCGTCGGCCCCGGTGGGCCGACCGGACCACCGGCCCGGCAGGGGCGACGCCCCGGGCAGATGGCCTGCCCGGGGCGTCGTCGTGTCAGGTCGGCGGCTCAGGAGAACCGGACCTTGGTGTAGATGCCGTCCTGCTCCATTACCTTGATCTTGGTGCCGGTGGCCGGGAGCTTGACGCCGTGGTTGGGCAGCTCCGGGAACCAGTACTGCTTGGTGTCGTCGAACAGCGGCTGCGCGGCCTGACCCCGGATGTACTGGGGCTGGCTGTTGAGGTGCAGCGTGAACGAGTCGGCCTTCTTGAGGCTGAACGGCGCGTCGTAGACCTGGATCCGGGCCCGCCAGGGCTGACCCGTCAGGTTGTAGATCGGCCGGGGGCGGGAGTCGATGATCAGGTTCCGGCCCTCGCCCGGGTGTGCGAACGTGTCGTTGTCCGACCACCGGGTGTTCCAGTACGAGATCAGCAGTCCCTCCTGGTACGCGTAGTGGTCCACGAAGTCCGGCTTGGTGTTGGCGTACCCGAAGAAGTACGGACCGGTCTTGAGGTACTTGTCGTACGAGATGTACTGCCGGGTCCCGGCGATGTAGTAGTTCGGGAAGCTGCGGGTGTACGTCTCCTCGACCACCTCGAACCCGCCGGCCAGCGTCCAGCCGGTGGCACCGTCCTCGGCACCGTCGACGAGTACCGTCTGCCCGTCGGCGGTCAGGGTGATCGCGTCACCGAAGAACCCGCCCTCGGCGACCGCCCCGTCCGTCTGGTAGCGCAGCCGGAACCCGACGGTGTTGCCGGCCACCGAGTCCAGCGGGACCTGCACGTCCACCCACTCGCCGTCGGTGCTGCCGTCCAGCGCGTACCGGCCGGGGGAGATCTCCTTGAACGGCCGACCGTCCGCGGTGCCGGGCTGCGGCGTCCAGGTCTGCCCGCCGTCGGTCGAGGTCTCGAAGAACAGGTAGTCGTAGTCCGCCTCGATGCTGTAGCGGCCCTTCAGCGAGACGCTTGCCGACGACGCCCCACTCAGGTCGAACGTCCTGGTCAGGGTGCTGTTCAGGTCGTCTGCGTTGCCGGAGAAGAACTGCTTGTCGCCCTCGAACGGCGCCCCGTTCTCGAACGTGTACTCCCGCTCGGGCAGCACCACCACGGCGGCCTGGGCCTCCTTGGTGTTGTACTCCTGTGGACCGAGCACCAGCGTGCGCTTCTGCCCGGCCACGATCACCTCGTAGTCGAGCCAGCCGAGCTGGAGCTTGTTCCACGCACCGAGGTCACCGCCGCGCTCGCCGATGCCGCCGTCGTTCTTGGCGCCGAGGCGGCTCTGGGCCATCAGGGTCCAGTGCTCGTTGTTGTTGTCGCCGCCGCTGATGACGTTGTAGTCGTCCGGCAGGCCGAGGTCGTGGGCGTACTCGTGGTAGAAGACGCTGCGACCGCCGTTCTCCGGCTGGATCGTGTAGTCACCGATCCAGATCCCGGTGTCGCCGATCTGGGTGCCGCCGGCCGGGAAGTTCGGCGGGCCGGTGCGTCCCTGGTCGGAGGCGTACGCGTACCAGCGGTGGCTCCAGATCGCGTCCTCGCCGTAGATCGGGTCACCGTCGGCCATGTCGCCACCGGCGTGCACGATCTGGAAGTGGTCGATGTAGCCGTCCGGCTCGTTGAAGTCGCCGTCGCCGTCGTAGTCGTACCGGTCCCACTGGTCCATCGCCCGCACGTCGGCGGCGATCTCCTCGTCGGTCCGTCCGGCCGCCTTCTGGTCGGCGACCCACTTGTTGGCGGCGTCGCGCACCAGCGCCCAGACGTTGTTGCAGACGATCCCGTCGCACGGGTAGCCGCTGGAACGTCCGTACCGGGCCTGGTTGTAGTTGACCTTCACCCAGTCGGTGACCACACCGTCGACGCTGTAGCGCCCGGAGGACTGGGCCTCGTAGTACTGCTTCACCGACTCGTCGCCGGGGCCGGTGCCGAAGTAGAGCTTCCGGAAGTGGTCGGCGTCGTAGTCCGGCTGCCAGACGGTGGAGTTGTCCACCCGGCGGTCCGGCTCCGGGATCTCGTTGTGCCCTGGTCCGTCGAACCGCGCCGGGCCGGGGGTGTCGGGGTCGGTGTCCTGGTCGGGGTAGTCCGGGTGCCGCTCGTTGCCGAACTCGGCGAGGATCACGAAGATCCGGTCGGTCTTCTCCCGCGACAGTTCGACGTACTGCTTCTCGGTCGGGCCCTTGCCGCCCTTGGTGGTCTTGGCGTTACGGCCGGCCTTGCCACCCTTGGTGGCCCGCTCGCCGACCTTGACCACCGTGCTGCCGTTGATCCGCTCCGCCTCGGCCCGGCCCGAGAGAACCTCGCTCAGACCCTGCTCACGCAGGGCGCGACGCTTGTCCTCCAGCGGGTTCGGCAGGTCGTGTTCGGCGTGGGCGGGCTCCGCGATCGACTGGGCGGACGCCGGCGCCGTGGCAGGCGCGGCGGCGGCGGAAGCGCCGACCGTCAATCCTGTCGCGGTCAGCGAGAGCCCGAGCAGACCCACTGCGACTTTCCGCACGTGGTACCTCCGGATTGAGGGAACCGGCCCGTCGGGGGTTGTGGACCGGTGAAATAGGCCCCTACGGATGGGGCCACTGGTGAACATAGGCACTCGTGGGGCCAAAGGGGAAGGGGTGTGCGTCGATTTTGTGGCACCGAGTTGTTGGCAGGCGTTTTCACTGTCACAGCCCTCGGCGGCGACCACCCGACGTCCGCGCAGGTCCGGACAGACATCGACGGGTGGCGGTCCGCGTCGGACCGCCACCCGTCGAGTGGTACGCCTATCCGTCAGTCCTCGTCGGACTTACCCCCGCCCATGCCGGAGGCGATCAGGTCCATCACCGACGAATCCTGCAACGTGGTGACGTCGCCCAGCGACCGGTTCTCCGCCACGTCCCGCAGCAACCGACGCATGATCTTGCCGGAGCGGGTCTTCGGCAACTCCGGCACCAACATGATCTGTCGCGGCTTGGCGATCGGGCCGAGCGTCTTCGCCACGTGGTTGCGCAGGTCGGCGATGAGCTTCTCACCGGCGTCACCGGCGGTGTCGATGCTGCCGCGCGGGATCGCGAACGCCACGATCGCCTGCCCGGTTGTCGGGTCGGTGGCGCCGACCACCGCCGCCTCCGCCACCGACGGGTGCGACACCAGCGCCGACTCGACCTCGGTGGTGGAGATGTTGTGCCCGGAGACCAGCATGACGTCGTCCACCCGGCCGAGCAGCCAGAGGTGCCCGTCGTCGTCCCGCTTCGCCCCGTCACCGGCGAAGTAGACCCACGGGTCGTCGGCGTTGCCGCTCACCCCGGCGCCGAAGCGGGACCAGTACGTCTCGATGAACCGGTTGTCGTCGCCCCAGATGGTGCGCAGCATCGACGGCCACGGCTCGCGCAGCACCAGGTACCCACCGCCGCCGTTCGGCACCGACTGGCCCTGGTCGTCCACCACGTCGGCGATGACGCCCGGCAGCGGCGTCATCGCCGAACCCGGCTTCGCGGCGGTCACCCCGGGCAGCGGCGAGATCATCATGGCGCCGGTCTCGGTCTGCCACCAGGTGTCCACGATGGGCAGTTCACCCCGTCCGACATGCTGCCTGTACCACATCCAGGCCTCGGGGTTGATCGGCTCACCGACGCTGCCGAGCAGCCGGAGCGTGGAGAGGCTGTACTCGGCGGGGATCTCGTCGCCCCACTTCATCATGGTGCGGATCAGCGTGGGTGCCGTGTAGAGGATCGTCACGCCGTACCTGTCGACGATCTCCCAGAAGCGGCCCTTGTGCGGGGTGTCCGGGGTGCCCTCGTACATGACCTGGCTGACGCCGTTGGAGAGCGGACCGTACACGATGTAGGAGTGGCCGGTCACCCAGCCGATGTCCGCCGTGCACCAGTAGACGTCGCTCTCCGGCTTCAGGTCGAAGACCGCGTGCGAGGTGTACGACGTCTGGGTCAGGTATCCGCCGGTGGTGTGCAGGATGCCCTTCGGGCGGGCCGTGGTGCCGCTGGTGTAGAGGATGAACAGCGGGTGCTCGGCGTCGAACGGCTGCGCGGCGTGCTCGGTCGACGCCTGCTCCACCGTCTCGTGCCACCAGTGGTCCCGCTCCGACCAGCCGACCTGCTCGCCGGTCCGGCGTACCACCAGCACGTGCTGCACCGACGGGCAGTTCGCCACCGCGTCGTCCACGGTCGGCTTGAGCGCCGACGGCTTGCCCCGGCGGTACCCGCCGTCCGCGGTGATCACCACCTTGGCGGTGGCGTCCTGGATCCGGTTGGTCAGCGACTCGGCGGAGAAGCCACCGAAGACCACGCTGTGCGTCGCGCCGATCCGGGCGCAGGCCAGCATCGCGACCGCCGCCTCCGGGATCATCGGCAGATAGATCGCCACCCGGTCACCGGCGACCACCCCGAGGTCGGTGAGGGCGTTCGCCGCCTGGCACGTCATCCGGTGCAGGTCGGCGTAGGTGATGGTCCGGGTGTCGCCCGGCTCGCCCTCCCAGTGGATCGCCACCTTGTCGCCCCGGCCCGCCTCGACGTGCCGGTCCAGACAGTTGTACGCCACGTTGAGCTGCCCGCCGACGAACCACTTGGCGAACGGCGGATTCGACCAGTCCAGCACCTGGTCCCACTGCTTCGCCCAGGTCAGCCGCCCGGCCTGGCGCTCCCAGAAGGCCAGCCGGTCGTTCTCGGCCTCGACGTACGCGTCCGCGGTGACGTTGGCGGCGGCGGCGAGTTCGGCCGGCGGCGGGAACTGGCGCGTCTCGTTCAACAGATTGGCCAATGCCTCGCTCATGCGGTGACTCCTCGTCGCTCGGGGTGACCTGCCTCTCTCCCGGGCAGGTTAGCCGGGGTGGACGCGCCAGGCGACCGATCTCGTCCGCCCTCGTCGCCCAACGGCCTTCCCCACGCGCCGAGATGTAAGGAAGGGCACCTTATTAACGCCTCGTGCATAGGAAGGGTCCCTTCCTAACACCTGCGGCACAGCATCGACGCACCTGCGGCAACCCCGCCGCCGCCGACTCGTGCTCG
Organism: Micromonospora sp. NPDC047793; assembly: GCF_040642635.1. Classification (NCBI taxonomy): domain Bacteria; kingdom Bacillati; phylum Actinomycetota; class Actinomycetes; order Micromonosporales; family Micromonosporaceae; genus Micromonospora; species Micromonospora sp. NPDC047793. The sequence goes on from NZ_JBEYSG010000002.1 coordinate 138,293, forward strand.
ACGCGGATCGCCGGGTCGATAGCGTGACAGGGTGACTGCCGACCCGCTCGCGCCGCTGCTCGACCTCGCCGACGTCGCCGACTCCGTCGCCCGCGCCCGCGCCCGCTTCGACCAGGCGCTCGGCCACCGCGCGTTACGCCGGCACGGCGGCCAGGTCGTGGCCGAGGTCGGCCTGCGGTCCGCGGTGGCCAGCGCCGGCCTGGAAGGCCGGCCGCACGACCGCGAGGTGGTACGCGCCGGCACCGTCACCGAACCGGTCCTCCAGGGCGCCCTGCGCGTCGCCGGTGCACTGCCCGGGCTGATCGACCTCTGGCCCCGAGCGCCCCGGCAGGTCCTCGCGAAGCTGCACGTACTCGCCGCCCGCGACATCGTCGACCAGCCCGACCTGGGCCGCCCGGTCGACGACCCGGTGGTGGCCGCCCGCCTCGACGCCCTGGCCGGGCTGGTGGCCGGCGGCACCCAGGTCACCCCGCTGGTGCTCGCCGCCGTGGTGCACGGGGAACTGCTGAACCTGCGCCCGTTCGCCGGCCCCTCCGGCGTCGTGGCCCGGGGCGCGGCCCGCCTGGTGCTGCTCGCCAGCGGCGCCGACCCGCGTGGCCTGCTGCCCGTCGACGTCGGGCACCGGGAACGCGAGCCGGAGTACGTCGGAGCGGCCGGAGCCTTCGCCACCGGGACACCCGACGGGCTCCGATCGTGGCTGCGCCACTACATGTCCGCCGTCGAGGTGGGCGCCGACCAGCTCACCGCCATCGGCGACGAGGTCCTGGCGGCTGCTTGACGAGGATGGCGGGCGGGGATCAGGCCGAGCTGCCGGCGCGGGTCCGGCGGTGCCGCCCGTACCAGGCGATGCCGATCGCCACCCCGACACCCACGCCGAGCGCGGCGGCGGCGACCGGGACGCCCGGCCGCTCCCGCAGCCGCCGACCCAGCGGGATCGGGTGCCGGAACTCCAGCACCGGCCAGGCGTTCTCCACCGCGAGCTTGCGTAGCTGACGGTCCGGGTTGACCACGCTCGGATGACCCACGCACTCCAACAACGGCCGATCCGTGTACGAGTCGGAGTAGGCGTACGAGTCGGCCAGGTCGTACCCGCGCACCTCGGCCAGCTCGCCGACCGCCTCGACCTTGCTCGGACCGGCCGCGTAGAACTCGACCTCGCCGCTGTACCGCCCGTCCACCACACCCATCCGGGTGGCGATCACGTCGGTGACCCCGAGCAGCGCACCGATCGGGCGGACCATCTCCTCGCCGGAGGCGGAGACCAGCACGACGTCCCGCCCGGCCGCCTGGTGCTCCTCGATGAGGGCGGCGGCCTCGGCGTACACGTAGGGGTTGATCAGCTCGTGCAGTGTCTCCGCGACGATCTGGCGGACCTGCTCCACCTGCCATCCCTTGCACAGGGTGGCGAGATAGTCCCTGGTTCTGGCCATGGTCTGCTCGTCGGTGCCGCCCAGCCGGAACATCAGCTGCGCGTACGCCGACTTGACCACGTCACGCCGGGTGATCAGCCCGTCCCGGTAGAACGGCCGACCGAACGCCAGGGCGCTCGACTTGGCGATGACGGTCTTGTCCAGATCGAAGAAAGCGGCACTTCGGCCCACGGCGCGAAAGTCTAGCCCGATGGTCTATCGTCGGCGGATGCCCGGGGGCCAAGGACCGTGCGGACCTGCGGGTCGGCCTCCCCGCTGCCTGCGAAGAGTGACTGCACTCACACTCTGCGAAAAGGAATCTGCGGGGAGTGGAGGCTACACCACTCGACGTACACAGGTCCGCTCAGGCAGACTTGTTGGCAGGACGAGTATTCACATCTCGTACAACCGGCAGACTCTCGGCGGTTGCACCCCCCGTAACCGCTGAGCGGGTTCGGCTCGACCCCCCCGGAGCCGAACCTCGACGACCCCCGTCTCCCCCCGACGGGGGTCGTCCCTTTCCCCTTCCGCCGCAGGCCCAGGTGAGAGCGTCTCTTTCGAGTCGGTCAGGCCGGAGGGCGGATGGAAAGTCAGCGGATCGTCAGCGAACGTCAGCCGGACCCGGTCGGCGTAGTCCTCGGGCGTGTGGGTGTACCGGTCCAGCGTCGTGGATGCCTTCTCGTGTCCCACTACGCGCCGCACCACGTTGACTGGCACCCCGTCCGTCACGAGCCACGTGATGTACGAGTGCCGAAGATCGTGGAACCGCAGCCCGCCGACCGCCGACGCCGCCGCCTGAGCCACGGCCGCCGCCTCCGTCGTGAACTCCGCCCGCCGCTCCCGGCCGTTGCGTTCCGGCCACGATGCGACCCACCGGCCCGGCGCGACCTCGGACACGCGGCCGAGCAGCCCGGCCCGCACCAGCGACGGCAGCCACACCCGCCGCCGGAAGTTCGACCGCCGTTGCGGCCCGCCGTCCCGGTCGGCGAAGACCAACGCCCGCCCGTCCGGCACCGCCGCGCCACGCCGCCGACGCAACTCGTCGACGAGGAACGGTGGCATCGGCACGGTCCGCACACCGGCCCGACTCTTCGGGTACGCCCGCAGCACGATCCCGCTGTGCGTCTCCACCGCCACCTGGGCGACATGCAGCAGCCCTCGGTCAAGGTCGACCGCCTCCCACGGCAGGCCGGCGCACTCGCCCCAGCGCAACCCCGCCTCGGCGGCGGCACCCACGATTGCCCGATGCCCAGCCGGGACAGCGGGCAACAGCCGGCGGAAGAACGCCTCTCGGCTGATCATGGTCGAACGAACCTCGACCGTCCGGTTGCGAGGCACCCGCACCCCTTCGCAGGGGTTCACCGCGATGACCCGCGCCCGGATTGCTGTCTGCATGATCATTGAGAGCATCCCGAGGTGCTTCGCCGTGGTCGACGGCGCCAGAGTGCGACCGAGGACGGTCACCCACTCCTGCACTGCCAGGTGATCGATGCGCGCCAACGGCCAGTCCGCCCACTGCGGCAGCAGATGTGCCCGCAGCATCGATTCCGTCCGCTCAGCCGTGCGCGCCTCCACCGACCGCCCTGCCAACCATCGGACCACGAACTCACCGAACCGCACCTTGCCCGCGTGTGGATCTACGTACGTGCCCTTGTTCAGAGCACCCTCGACGTCGGCGAGGTAGGCGTTCGCCTCCTTCTTCGTGCGGAAGGTCTTCGCCTTCTGCCGGTTCGCCGAGTCCCGCCAGTTCGCGCGGTACGTCCCAGCCGGCGTCTTGCTGACGAAGCCCACGGTCACCAGCCCCCGCGTGCCGCGTCGGTACCGGTTGCCGAAAGCTCGCCGGACGCACCATCCAGCCAGGCGTGGAAGCGGTTACGCGGCACCACCCAGCGCCGCCCCAGCCGCTCAGCGGGAATCTGCCCCGCCCGGACCAGGGCATAGGCGGTACTGACCGACAGGGAGAGCATCACGGCCACTTCCTTGACCGTGTACACAGCCCGCACCGGCCGTGATGGACCGTCGACGGGGGCGAGGTTGCCTACACGAGCCCCGGGCGGCCGGGACGAGAACGGCACGACGATGGACAAGACTTCCTCCTGAGGGATTCAGGCCGCGAGCGCGGTAGGTCGATCGGTTGCCGAAACAGCGGCGGTTGTTCGCTGCCGGGCGATGTCGAGGTCCGCCCGCCATCGGATGCGGGCCGAGATGGCGCGCAGGAGGCGGTGCTCCAGCGGCGGCACGTCGGGGTCTTCGGGTCGGGCGAGTTCGAACCGGTACCGGTTCGGCCCGTCTGCCTCGTCGGCCGCCGCCTGGTCGTGTTCTTCGGTGTCGGCCATGCCGCCCGCGAGGATTGCTCGGACCCAGGCCCGGTTGTCCGCGCGGTGGTCGGCGAGGGTTTTGCCGGACCATTGGCGGGAGACGAGGACGCGGCGGCCGGTGAAGCCGAGGGTGGAGCGTTGGTGGACTTTCCCGGTGCACCGTCCGGGGGTCAAGCCGGCCTTGACGCCGTCGGGCTGGACGCCGTAGAGCAGCCAGTTGGCACAGGTCGGCGAGCAGGGCAGCACGGACAGTTCGGCGTGGAGGCGGTCGAAGTGTGCCTTCTGCGCGTCGGTGCGCGGCTTGGCCTGGTCGGTCAGGTCTTTGGTGACGTACTTGGTCACGTACCGGATGGACCGCTCGGCGTCCTTGGTGCCCTGCTCGATGCCGCGTGCGTCGATGCGGCCGAGGCGGGCGACGTAGGCGGGCCGGCTGTCGCGCTCCTCCAGGGCGTCGAGCGCTTCACCCCACGTGGGCAGCGGCTCGCGGGTCTTCGGGTCGACGTACTGCTGTTGGTCGACGTCCCAGACCGGCGGCTTGTCCACCGGATAGGTCGGCTCGTTGAAGGGTGGCCACCACACCTGGTGGTAGGTGGCGGCGGCGATTTGCTTGAGCAGCCGTCGGGGGAGGGTGCCTCGGATGGCGAAGTGTGCGTGTGGGGCGAGGCGGCGTTGCAGTTCGACGGCTCCGGCGTATTGGACGTTCCAGCCTGCGGCCCGGCGGACGTTCTGCCACCACCGGTCCAGCACCCGCGCGAAGTGGATCGCATCGAGGGCAGCGCGCCGGTAGTCATACGTCGTCGGGTCGACCGGGGTGCCGAGAACGTCGTCATACGGCCCGTGTCGCTGGCCGCACTCGCACGGAGCGACGTAGGGACCGCGCCGAAGGTGAGAGTGCACCGGCCCATGGGAACCGAGCGTCAGGGTGACGAGCATCGACGGCCGGTGGGTCTTGCCGGTCTTGCCCGAGTAGGCCCGCCCGACCGTGCGCGGGTCGACGGGCAGCCGAGGCAGGTCGGGTGAGTCCTGCCGCCGCCTGGTCGACCGCTTCCGGCGTGGCCGGTCGTCGCGGTCTTTGGGGGTGAGGTGCCCGCGCAGGCTCGTTTCTCCGAGCGCTTCGTCCAGTTCGGCGATGACGGCGTCTATCTCGGCCAGGTGGGTGACCCGTTCGTCTGGGGTCATCGGCTGGTACTGCACCGCTTCCCGCTCGAACTCCAGATGCGTTCGCACCCGCACCAGCGCGAGCACGTCTTCCCCGGGCTCGTCGGGGCGTACGGCGGGTTCGTCGGCGAGGTGCCAACCTTCCCGGATCTGCTGGATCCGCAACCGCCTACCCCGCTCCGCACACGGCCCGCACTTCACGGCGAGGGTCGCCCCGCAGGGCACCTCCACGACCTCGGTCACGCCGGTGACGATGTCGGTGCGGCGCAGGGCGAGGGGGCGGACGCAGACGCCGTTCTGTTCGGCGAGTTGCTTGAGCGCTTCCTTGGCGAGCGGCTTGCGCAGTCGGTCGGCCCGTGACCCCGGCCGAGGCCGCTCCACGCTTGCAGCGTCGGTGGCCGGGGTTGCGTTGGGGATGAGTTCGAGTTGGCTCACTGGTCACCCTCCCCGGTAGGGGTGCCGTTGCGTGGGGTGAATGCTGCGGCAGGGACGGGTACCAGCCCGGGACGCCGCTCGATCGACGGCACCGGCCGCAGGACCGCCGGGCGAGGCTGGTCGCGATCGGTATCCCGGACGACGGTCGCGGCCTGGTCGTCGCCCACCCGCAGTGCGTCGCTTGCGGCCGTCCGGTCGTCGTGGGAGGGCACAGGCATCGAGTCGCTTTTGGTTGGCGCGTCAGCGCGGCTTTCGTAGCTCGGCTTGGTGACGGGCGCCGGGACGGGTGCGGTGGAGAAGACGAGTTTGGACAGGCCGAGGAACGCCAGCGCGGGGACGGCGGACAGGAGCCAGCCGGACAGACCCGGTTTGGCCACGGCGAGTTGCGCGGCCAGGGACAGTGAGACGGCGCAGACGAGCAGGAACATGGGGTAGCCGATCGGGCCGCCGGTGCGGCGGCGTTGCCGGATGGTCAGCAGCGCGGCCAGGGGCAGGAGTTCGGAGATGGCGGCGTTGGCCCAGCCGAACCAGTCCCCCGTCCCGGCGGGAGAGTTCGCCATCGTCCAGTCATGCACATGCGTGAACGACGCCGCCCCGGCGAGCCCGCCGACGACGAGGACGATGAGGACCAGGACCACGCCCTCTATCCGTTGCGCGTTGGTCTTCACGCCGCCGCCTTCCGCTCGTCGGTGCTGTCGGGGGTGTGGTCGAGGTGGCGGTAGGTGCGGCCGAGGGAGCGGATGTCGTCGTCGGTGAGGTAGGCGAAGCGGACCCGGACGGGTTCCCGGACACCGTCGAGCACGACGAACCCCACGCCCGGCTGTGTTTCGGGGATGCGGTCGCAGAGGGCGCCTCGGTCGCGGGCGGCGTCGCCGAGGACCATGTCCACCTGCTCCGGTTCGGTCAGCCTCAGGCCGATGCGGGTGGGAAACAGGTCCCGGAACGGCAGCACGTCCTTACGTGGGTCCTGCAACGCGGCGATGACGTGCACCCCGACCGCGCGGCCTTGGGAGAGCAGGAGGCCGAGGGATTCCTTGATCCGGTCCCGGACCTTCCGATCCGTGATGTACGCGGTCAACGCGGCCAGCTCATCGATGACCAGGACCAGCAACGGTTCCTCCACCGTCGGCACATGCTGGCGAGTGACACCCCGCAGCCGGGACGCGCGTAGCCGCATGCGTTTCACGGCCTCGTCCAGGACGCCGGCCATGCCGTCGGGGTCGTCGTAGGCGAACCGGGCGAACAGCGGCACCCCCGCCGCCAACTCCATGCCGCCCTTCGGGTCGAACGCCCACACCTCCACCAACCCCGACCGCACACCACCAGCCAGAGAGCGGATCAGCGACCACAACACCGACCCCTTGCCCGCACCAGTCGCCCCCGCAATGAGGACATGCGACCCGGCCAACCGCAGCCGATACGGCTGCCCGTCCTCCCGCACGCCGAGCGGCAGCCCGCCCAGGTCCGGCGTGTCCGCCACCGGCAGCGGCGCCACGACACCGGCGAGGGGGTCGCGGCGCATGAAGCGGACCACCACCCGGTCGGGACGGCCGGTGGAGCGGGCTTGCCCGGTGTGCTGCCGGAACGCATAGGCGAGACGTTCGGCCGCCTGGCCCCAGTCGTCAGGGATCTGGCCCGGCAGCATGCGGACGGTCAGTTCGTCGCCCCACCGGTCACAGCGCACCCGCAGCAGCCGGGGCACGTAACGGTCACCGCCGAACACGGTCGCCAGGCCGCAGGTAGCCATGACCGACGCCCAGCGAGGCCGATACACCACCAACGCCCGAACCCGAGCCACCAGCGGATACCAGCCGAACCGCAGCCACGACGCGGGATGCCACCGCCACCACCCGACACAACCGGCGGCAACCACGGTGACGACGGCGGCCAGGGCCAGGCCGCCGAACTCGGCCCGCACCCACAGCGCGAGCCCCGCAGGTAAGGTGAGCCACCAGTAGCGGACGGCCAGGACAGTGACGCGGAACATGCCCCGGGCCAGCCACCAGAACATCAGCAGCCAGCCCGGCACCCGCCACGCGGGAAGACGCACGTTCATCGGCGCTACCGGGATCTTGTCCCCCGGAATGACGTTGATCAGAGGCACGCGCCACCCCCACGACGGCCCCGGCCACGGCCGAGGGTGGTGATGCAGGGGCGGCAGGACATGCGCCGCAGGTCGAACCGGCGCGGCTTCACCCACCGGCAGCAGCGCGGGCAGCGGATGGCGTAGACCACGCCGGAAGCCGGTGGCAACCGCAGCATCGACCGGACCGCCGCCTCCACCTCCCGCAGCGCGTGCCGCAGGTCGGCCACGCGGGTACGGACCATCAGGAGTAGGGCCCCGACCAGCAGCGGCACGGCCGCGATCAGGGCAGGGTGAACTACGGTGGGCATCACGCCCTCCTTCATCTGACGAGGGATGGGAGAGCGCGGGACGGGCCGGGACTCTTGGCGGGGAAACGACCCGCCCCGCGCGACACACGGAACGATCAGGCAGCCGCCGAACCCGGCGCCGACGACGCCGGCCGCAACGCCGACGCCCGCAGCGAATACGCCATCCGCGACCGGCAGTCACCCGAAGAACGGCCCGGCTTGCACCGCTGCGAATCCACATACGGCGTCAGAGTCAGGCCCTCGAACTCCACGGCCGGTGGGTAACCCGGCACGGTGGACGGTGGCGGCACCGGCTGCTGTGCGGCGACCACCTTGACCTTGACCTCAGTAGAGCGGCCGAACTTGCCGGCCTCCGGGTCCAGGTCCATCACCCGCACCACCCACACCCGCTCCCCGGTTTCCTTGTCTCGCGCCTGGTTGTCCGCCTCACCACGCCGCTCAAAGTCGATCTGCGGCGAGACACCCAGGCACAGCGCACCGGCGGGGAAGACGTACTCGGACGGGACCGGCACCTTCAACGTCATCGGAACCAACGCACGACCTCCAGAGCCATGAAGCCAACTCAACCAGTTGACTTGTTAAGTTGCGTCAAAAGTAGGTGCGGTCAACTCGACTTGTCAAGTGATGTATCGAGCAGTGTCAGTCGAGTGGATAGACGTCTTCGAGATCGTGTCGACGGGCCGGCAGCACCAGGTCCACCGCCAACAGCGGCTTGCCGGAGCGGTCGCAGACGGACAGCAACACCGTCAGCACCGGATCGCCCTCGCTGACCTGCAAGAGCTTGGCCTCATCGGCGTCAGGGAGGCGCGCCGAGATCCGTTCGCTGACGTGGTCGAAGCGCACCCGTTTACGTGATGCGACATGCCGGAGCAGCCCTTCCGGAAGCACGTCGCTACCGCCGACGCCCGTACCGTCGGCCAGGTCGGCAGGAAGGAAGGCGGTACCGAGTTCCACCGGCCCGAGCCCGTCAACGGTGATCACTCGGCGTCGCGCGACGACTGACGTCCCGGGCTCGATCCCGAGCGCTACCGCCGCCCTGGGTGGAGCGGGCACCTCTCCGGCAGCCAGCAGGGTGGAGCCGGCTCGTTCGTCGTCCTCCAGGACTGCGAAGCGGCGTTCGCGCTGCCGCTGGTCGGCCCCACCGGGCCGGCCGAGGGAGAAGCGCCCCTTGCCTTGTCGACTTTCGATCCAGCCGTCCTGACGCAGCAGGTCCAGCGCCCTGACCACGACCGGCCTCGACGCGCGGAACTCCCGCACCAAATCGGTCTCGCTGGGCAGCATAGAGCCAGGCGGGTACGTGCCGTCCTCGATGCGTTGCTGCATCGCGTTGACGATCACGACGTACTTCGGCGGCGCAACTTCGATCGGCACCGGCTCACCCCAGACGACAACTCAGCTTGTCAACAGGCTATCTGCGCTGCTCAGATTCTGTCCAACGTCCGGCGTTGGCCATCGGACCCGGCTTCGGCGCGAAGCCGCTCTGCCAGTCCCGCAGCGCACTCTTCAAGCGGGCGTTCTCCGCACGTAGGCCCGCTTCCACGCCATCGCGGGCGGTCAGCTCGTTGACGACGGCGCGCAGGAAGCCGTACACCTGCTCCTCTGCCAGGCCCCGGCGTCCGAACCTGGTACGACGGAACCGAATCTGCTTTACCTGTTCCGGACAGAGCCGGGCCAAGCGCGAAGCAGCCCGGAAGACGCCAACCGAATGCATGGTCACCGCAACCTCCTTGGAGTTGAGACCGCCGTCGGTGCCTTTCGATTCGCCCCGCTCCGGCTGGCACGGCCTGGCGGGGTGGGTGGTGTGCGTCGGTTGACGGGAGCGGCATCCGGGGCGATCAGCTTCAAACCGGCGCGCTGCACGAAGATCTCTCGCCGGTCCACGGCGTTGCCGGCCCGGTCGAGCGCGTAGCCGAGGAGCCATACCCAGCCGTCGTACGTCGTCCAGTCATGGACCTTGATGACCCGGAAGATCAGCGACCGGCTGCCGCCGAACTGCACCGACGCCTCAACACCGACGTGCAGCACGTCGCCCGGCTTTGGGTCCATCACCGCCCGCCCTCACGCACACTGTGGATGGGCACCGAAGCAGGCGGGCTCTGGCCACGACCGACACCGCCGCCTGCCTGCACCTGCTCCGGTGCCCTGCTCAGGACGCAGCCGCTACGACAATCGCCGCCGATCGCGTCTGCCTACCGGTGCCGGCGCAGTCCGGGCAGCCTCGTCGTTGCAGCCGGCTCGGATCACTCGGCGCGCGAAGAGAACGCCGAGGACTGGCCATCTTCCAGCCCCGCCCCTCACAGCCCGAACAGGCCACGAGCAACGACGAGGCATGGCACGGTCCCCGGCGCGAGCGGCCCCCGTCCACGCACCGAAGGACCCGGACGCCGCTCCCAGCCGCGACCGCAGCGGACTCGGTACCGGCACGAGCGACCCGGTGCCCTGTCGGCCCGTGCACCTTCGCGGCCTGTACATGCACAATTGCGGTGGGTGAGACGTCCATGGTGGAGATAGAACACCCGGTGACGGAGACCGATCGAGGACCGAATCAGCACCTCTGGTGGACATCGAGCGGACACCATGAGGACCTGCGTTGAGTTCAGGACCTCCGACAGGCGAGCGTGGAGATAGCCCATCAGGAAGGCATCGACGATGGCCCGAGACCGCCGCGAACCCCGCACCGTGCTGGAGCACCTGATCCAGCAGAGCGACCGCACGTATGAGGAACTTGCCGACGAGTTCAGCCGCATGGACCCTCGCGCGGCGATCAGCGCCCGGCACCTCGGGCGTCTGGCACGCGGTGAACGGGACCTGGCCTCATCGACCCCCGCCACCCGGCGCGCGTTGCAGGCCATGTTCGGCACAACCGTCGACGAGTTGCAGCGTCCCTGGGCACCTCACCAGTTGACCCCTGCGCCGGGCCGACAGCTCATTGTCGAGCCATTCGGCGCCGGTCCGGAAAGGAACCTCCTCACCATGGCCGCACAACGCGCACGCCAGTACGCCATGCTCGCCGCCGAATCCACCTCACCGGCCGCCATCACCCAGCTCACCGAAGACGTGCAGCGCCTCGCCCTGGCCTACCCGCAACGCCCGGTCAGCCAGATCCTGCCGGACCTGGTCGAGACCCAGGACACCCTGTTCACCCTGCTCGAACGCCGCCAACAGCCGGCCCAGTCGCGGGACCTGCACTTCCTCGCCGGCATCACCAGCGGTCTACTCGCCAAGGTCTCCCACGACATGGCCGACCCGCACTCCGCGATGCTGCAAGCCCGTACCGCCGTCCTCTGCGCCGATCAGGCCGCGCACCCCGGCCTGCAAGCCTGGCTCCGTGGCCTGCAATCACTGGTCGCCTACTGGGCTGGCCGGTACGCCGAAGCCGTCCGCTACGCCGAGGCCGGACGCGAGTACGCCACCCAAGCCGGCGGCACCTCCGCCGTGTGGCTACCCGCCAGCGCCGCCCGCGCCTACGCCGCCCTCGGAAACGCCGAACACGCCAAGGCTGCCATCCACGAGGCCGAAGACGCATGGTCCCGGGTACGCCCCGACGAGATGGACGAGATGGGCGGCATCTGCACTTTCAACCAGCCCCGCACCCTCTACTACGCCAGCGACGCTCTCGCCTGGCTCCCCGACGAAGCCGCCACCACCGAGCGCTACGCCCTGCAAGCCGTCCAGGCGTACTCCGACCGCTACGACCCCGCATGGGCCTTCGGCGACCAGGCCGGCTCACACACCAACCTCGCCATCGCCCGCGTCGCAAGCGGCGAACTCGACGCCGCCGAAGACGCCCTCACCCCCGTGCTCGAACTCCCCGCCGACCAGCGCATCAACGGCATCGTGCACTCCGTCCGACGCGTCCACCAGGCCATCACCCGCGCCGGCCACGCCGACGCCGCCCGCGACCTCATCGACGGCATCGAACACTTCACCCACACCCCCGCCAACGCCCTACCTCGATAAGGCACCATCAGCCCATGTACCCGATCACCATCCCCGGCCGCGTCATCACCCTCCGCGAACTGCGACCCGATGACGCGGCCGACGCCTTGGCGATCATCGGCGACGACCGCGTCACCCACTGGCTCTCCTTCGACAGCCGCGACCACACCGCCGCCGCCGCCATGATCGAAGGCGCAGTAACCCGGGCACAGATCACCCCACGCACCGAGTACTACCTAGCCGTAGCCGACACCGAAGACCGCATGATCGGCTTCGCGCGCCTTGGACTCACCGGCCACCAGGCCGCCAAACTCGGCTACGCCATCGTCGCCGACCACTGGGGCCACGGTTACGCCACCGACGCCGCCCACACCATCTGCAACTACGGCTTCCGGGAGCTGAAGCTCCACCGCATCACCGCAGCCATCGGCCCCGACAACGCCGCCTCGATCGCCGTCATCAAGCGACTCGGCATGCAGTTTGAAGGTCGACTCCGCGACCACGTTTACACCAACGGTGCCTGGCGCGACTCCCTGCTCTACTCGATTCTCGCTCCGGAGTGGACCGACGACCGAGATTGACCGGCACGTCAGCACCGCTCCCACACGCGAACCTGTTGAGATCAAGCCACCGGTACGATCGTCGCCATGCGCGACGCCGACACGCCGCCGCAGGAACCCGCCGACCGCTCCCACAACTCAGCGCTTACACCACGCGCGCGAGCAGCCCTTATCCGAGCCGCCGCAGCCGAGGTGTACGAACGCGTGCAGGAGTGGCGGAACTCGCCCGGCTGGCAGGACACCCCCAGCAACGCTCACCGGCATCAAGCAACCGTGAGCGCGATCGTCAGGCTGAACGTGCTATCCGAGCCGGTGACAGCCGACGACCTGGCGAGAGTCCTTGAAGCTGTTCGCCCAGTCCTCCTCGAGTGGCGGCCGAGCCGGCCAGGCCCCGAACAGCAGATTTTCATCGCGGTGGAGCGACTCCGACGATCCTGTCGCCACTAACCGGGTGCAGTGAGGAGCTTCTGCAGACGAAAAGCAACCCGCTTCGTAGCCTGCGTGACGTCGGCCTGAGACGGGACTAAACGGCAGCCAACGATAGAATCTCCGGGTCTGGCCGGGTGAGTAAGTCAATGCCGTTCGGATCGGCACCCGGCGCAGCCAGGAGATGCTGCTCCTCCTCTGTCGCATAGGTGACGGTAAACGGGCGGGCCAGGAGCCAGGCTGGGCGGCGCTACCAGCGTGGCAAGGCTATCGGACAGGGAGGCCGCGCTAGCCAAGAACCAGCGATGCTAGCGCGAATCGAGAGCGTCAGCTACGGTGGGTGGCCCTGCGGCTACCCTAAGGCAGTGTGATGGCTGGCTTCTCTGAGAAATCGCATCGGCAGTGGAATGCGAGATGGATTAATCGGATCGGGCGCGAAATTGCCGAGGTGTCTCATCCTGGCTCGCGCAGCAACTTATCACGAATCTTGCCAATGGCGGCTGGGGCCGCGATTGTCCTGGTGGTTGCCCTAATTGTATTACTTTGGATTGTCGTTGCGATTCTCTCAGGGTTCAAGGCACCGGACCCGCAGGCGGTCTCCCGCCTGTTGACTGCAGCTATTAGCATGACCGCACTGATCGGCGCTTCTCTCGGAGCTGTCTATGCATTCCGAAAGCAACTACTCGCCGAGCGGGAAGAGGTCCGAGCGGAGCAGCAAGTCTACTCGGAAAGATTCGTAAAGGCCGCTGAGCTACTCGCGCATGAAAGGCCATCAGCGCGGTTGGCAGGCCTTCACTCGCTTACGAGCCTTGCTGACGACTGGCCTCAGGGCCGTCAATCGTGCGCCTTGGCGATAGCCTCCTATCTGCGCCTGCCGCCGCCCGACGATGTAGGTGAACGAGAGGTGAGGCGTACCGCTTGGAGGTCTGTACGCGATCGATTGAAAGACCCCTCCGCGCCTAACTCCTGGCATCGCGAGGAGCTGGATTTCTCCGGTGGAACCTACCAATTTGTTGACTTGGACGACGTGATGCTGGTTGACACTCGGATCCTCTTCAGGGATTGCACGTTCCAGGGTGGCGAGTTCAGCCTCAGGAATGTCAGCTTGATAGATGGCCAGCTAGATTTTACTGGGTCGTCCTTTGATAAAATGAAAGTCTATATGGTTGGGATGAAGCTCGACGGCGACTCAGAAGTCTACTTGGATGAAACCAGGATTGCGGGCTCGGACTTTTATCCAGTTGCCGTGAAATTCGCAAGCAGAACATCGCTTCTTGTGAGGAACGCGGAGATTCACGACTCCAACTTCAAATTCGATGCCGACGATTTGGTGTCTTATGTATTTCAAGCGAAAGAATCGGTCATTGCCGGCGAGATTGACTTCTCAAGATCCATGCTTCAGAACGTATCGATCCCTATGCACGCCTACACGTTAGTGGCGGGACGACTCGTCTTTGCCGAGGTGGTGACCGACAACGTCCAAATCTATGCTCCTGGGAAGATGAGAGACCATGTATACGTCAACCTAGATGTCAAGGCCATGGGGCCAACAGTGATTAGGGTCGGTCCTGGAGAGATCAGCGGAGGGAATTTACGCATACGGCCTGGAAAGGGAGCGCCGGCCGTGCTCGATGTTGACTTTATCAACTACCGGATATTGGGGGGTGAAGTAATGGTGCAGGCGATTCAAAACGTCTGGAAAAGCTTTAGATTCGACCACGTTGGCGACATCTCTGGCACACTAAACTTCAATCTCCCATTCCCTGAGGGTGTGGAGGTTGATATCGACGTGGAGCCCGACGATATAAAGAATGTACGGCAGAGGCGCTTGCTTCGGCAGGCGAGGCTAGATGCTGAACAATCAGATGGTGGCGACAGTGCGCCCCTTTAATCCGGTCCGGCATCGAATGTAGAATGACGGCGATTCGCGCCTCTTCAGTGGCATAAGCCGCGAGGAGTGGGGCGTAGCGAGAAATTCTATCGAATTCCCAGCAGGCGTTGTTCCATATCGGTCACGAGGCCCAGTCGAAGTCTGTAGCACCGTGACAGCGATTCGCCGGACTGAGCAAGCGAGATGTCTCAGGTTCGCAAGAGCGTGCACGCAAGGTGCCGAGTGCACGTGCGCGAGTGAACCTCACTGCCGAAACGTTCTCATTAGAATCAAGGCGGCCCGCAAGCGGGCCGCGCCGGCCTGGCCCGGCGTGCTGGCGACCTTCGGCCGGCATCGGCCAGGCCGGCGCGGCCACGCTTGGGATTCGCAGGATCGGAAGACCTCGGGGCTCCGCCCCGAGCCCCGGCCCTCCTCAGAGATCAGCCGGGGGCGGATCACCTCATCGGGCACCACAAGGGCTACCAGCCTCCCCGGACGGGGCCAAGGTCGTTCGTCCGGTAGGGCGCTCCACCTTGTCCCCGTCCGGGGAGGCTGGACGGTCTACGACTGCCCGACGAGGAGATCCGCTGAGCTATACAGCCCTACGCACTCTTTTTCCGCCTCCGAGCGCCACCGCGAACGCGCAGCTGTACGCCAGATTCCGTCAGAACCCGATGTACGAACCCGTACGAGCGGCCAGTCGCGGCAGCAATAGCGCGGATACTGTGGCCAGATGTGTAGAGCATGACCATCTCTTTTGCCGCTGTCCGCCGTTCGTTGCCCATGAGAGGAGCTTGCGATTGCGGCAGCACCTTGGTCTGTGTCTGTCGCTGCACCGACTTGCCGGCATCGCGTATGCTCTGCAACTCCTTTTTAACAATGGCAGTCGACTTTCGCTGACGAGTCCAAGGCAGAATGGACTTATTAGAGGCAGGCTTCCCCCGAGCTTGCCGCATTGGCCTGTCGTCAACTAGCAGAGCGCTAGCAGATTCGGACGGCATACTTTCCGCCGCCATCACGCCTTGGGTAATCCATCGACGAACTAGGTCGCTGACGGACACGTTTAGTAGGTCCGCTACGCGCCTTAGGCGTGCATCAAGGTCTGCCGGAAGTCGCACGGACCGCCCCACCATGACGGCAAGATCTTCCTCCGTCGGCTCGTTCAGCCTCGCATTAGAGACGAAGGAGCCGGTACCAACGAGGTGAGGGAACCCGCGAGTCATCGCACGGTCCAACAGCTCTTCTCTCGTCATGCCGTCGAACTCATTCTCCTGCGCCATTACCACTCACCTCCAAAAAGTACTTCTCCTCAAACGGCTCTGCGCGGCGGGCTCCGTCAACTCTCATGTTGACGACAGGCTCTTGGTTGTCTGGGTCGAAGTCACCGGCCGGTTGGCGCGTGACGAATACGGTCAGAACCGCTCCTGCCCCTGCCCTACCTACGACCTGAAAAACCCCGCGAACGAGCTCCAGAATCCACCATGAGCCTCCCCGGAGTACCTGCATGACCTCGTATGGCTCTATCGAGTTCATCAGTGTGCGGTCGAGCGCCCCGGGCTCCCAGGTGTAGGAAGTGGGATGGCTCGGATCCCAGGAGAGGTGTGGCACGTACACCATGATACACGCGCGTATTACAAGATCCAGATGATCTTGCACGAAGCCGCCCGACCGGTCCAGCCCTCTCGGCCACCGTGCCCGTTGCGTGCCCGTTGGCGCGGGAACCGAGGGTCAACGGCGGTCGGTTCTCGGGTGTAGTTGCGGCGTGACGGCAGAGGTCAAGCCAGGCCATTGCCGAGCAGAGGCCGGCCGAGACCACACTTCCTACACCGTGTGGCTGTGCAGCCATCCGTACAGCCAAGCCGGCTGACGGATGCCGGTGACGAGCGGCGGTGCCGACGAGGCGAGCGGGGTCGGCCGCCCTCATCGATGCCAGCCGACGTCATGCCTGATCTTTGCAGGACTGGGGCGCAGGGCGCTCGCGGACTGCCCTGCGGGCGGCCTGCGGCCGTCCTCGGGCGCCCGCAGCGCGTCATCCGAAAGTCAGCAGATCGTCAGCGAACGCCGTACCGCGTAGCCCGACTCGATCATGCTCGATGGCACGACCGATGCGTCTGACCACGCGGCACGGCATTCGATCACACTCGTTGCTACGTCAGGCCACTTTCCCCCCGACGGGGGTCGTCCCTTTCCCCTTCCGCCGCAGGCCCAGGTAGAGCCTCTCTCCCGAATCGGCCAGCCCTGCGGCACCGCCGGATGCCGCCGATCGCGCTCACGCGTTGCTGGCCTCGCCGGGCCGGTCCCCGCAGGAGATCGCCGGCACGGTGTCCAGGGCGGAGGCCCTGGTCGCGGAGGTCCGTCGGGCCACCGACCGGTTGCGGGAGGACCGTCCGGGCTAGCCGATCACCGCGCGGCCGGGCGTACGGACCGGCTCGAAACAGGCCAGGGCCCAGCCGCGTCGGTCGGTGACCACCCAGGGGTGCCCGACGTACGTGTGCTGCCGGTACGACGTGTTCGGTTGCAGGACTCGGTACTGCCTGCGGTTGCCGTGGTGGTCCAGCCAGTGCACGGTCACCGTGCGGTTGGTGGAGTTGACGAACTCGATGCTGGTCTCGGGGCCGCCGTTGACCGAGCGCAGCCATCGTTCGTGCCCGCCGGGCAGCGGGGCGAGGCGCTGCGGTTGCGGCTCGGGCGGCCGGGTGGTCGGTGCTGGGCTCGCCGGGCGGCTGGGTGCGGACGTCGGCCGGCTGCTCGGCGTACCCGGGGTGCGGGGTGGGTCGGTCCGTGGGGCCGATGTCGACGGCGACCGGGTCGGTGCGGACGCCGTGGTGGGCGGCAGCGGGCGGGTGGAGGAGACTCCGCCGACGGAGGACGAGGCCGACGGGGTGGCCGTGCCGTCCGAGGCGGGGCGCTGCGAGGTGCTGGCCGGCGCGGGCGGCGGTGCTACCCAGCCGGTGGGTCTCTCCGGAGCGGCGGTCGGCGGTGCGTCCGGCGTGGGCCAGAACAGGGTGAGCATCAGGCCCAGTACGCCGGTGGCGACCCCGGCCAGCAGGAGCCGGTGGCTCACCCGGCCAGTGCCGTGGTGTGCCGGCTCGGCGGGGCCGACGACGGGTGCGGACGCGACGGTCGGCGGTGTCCACGGATCGCCGTCGCGGGTGACCGGTGCGGCCGGCAGGGCGAGCCGTGTCGGGTGCGCGGGCAACTCCGGTCGGCTGGGTGGCGCGGGGTGGGAACGCGGGTCGAACAGCCAGGGGCCGACCCGGAGTCTCGGCTCGACACGGGGATGCTCGTGATCTGGCGACTGCTTCATGACCTCGATCCAGCGAGGGATGCCGTTCCGCCGACGGCGCAGACCGTCGATTATGCGCGCTCTCCATGTCGTCCCGCTATGGCCGATCGAAGGCGATTTGAACGCGATGTTCGATCGCCCATGTAGCAGATCAACTTCGATCGCGGGCGTTGTCCACAGGGGACCTAGTTATCCACAGGCGGGTCGCGCGGGGCGGCGCCGGAGGTGGTGCGGCGGAAGGGTTCGGCACAGCGAACCCCTGCCGACCGTTGGAGGCCACGATGCCCGCCCGTACCTCCGTCCCGCCGCACCCGCCTCCGCCCCTGGTCGTGACCGGGGACGGTGACCTGCTCGACGACCTGCTGCGGCTCGCCGCCGCCGGAGGTGTCGAGGTGGAGGTCGCCGCCGACCCGGCGGCCGCCCGGACCCGCTGGCGGTCCGCCCCGCTGGTGATCATCGGCAGCGATCAGGCGCAGCCCTGCCTGCGGGCCCGGTTGCCCCGGCGTGCACGGTTGGTCCTGGTGGGCCGCGACGGTGACGTCGAGTCGAGCTGGCAGGTCGCGGACCTGCTCGGCGTGGAGCACGTCGCGGTGTTGCCGGCCGCCGAGCCGTGGCTGGTCGACCGCTTCGCCGAGAGTGGTGTCGGGGATGTGCCGGGCGGCCGGGTGGTCGCCGTCCTGGGCGGCCGGGGCGGGGCCGGGGCCAGCATCCTGGCCGGTGGGCTCGCGGTCACCGCCGCCCGTACCCGGCTGCGAACCCTGCTGCTCGACGCCGATCCGCTCGGTGGCGGCCTCGACCTGGTGCTGGGCTGGGAGCAGTTGGAGGGCCTCCGGTGGCCGGCGCTGACCGGGACGGACGGCCGGGTGGACGCCCCCGCTCTGGTGCGGGCGCTGCCCAGCCGGGGCGATCTGGTGGTCCTCTCCTGGGATCGCGGTGACCTGGTCGCGGTGCCGGCCGAGGCGATGGCGGCCACGCTGGACGCGGCCCGACGCGGCCGGGACTTCGTCGTGGTCGACCTGCCCCGGTATCTCGACGACGCGGCGGTCACCGCGCTCCAGGCCGCCGACCGGGTCTTCGTGGTCGTGCCTGCGGAGCTGCGGGCGACCGCTGCGGCGGCGCGGGTGGTGGCGATGGCGGGTCCGCACTGCCACGACCTGTCAGTCGTCGTGCGCGGTCCGGCCCCCGGCCGGTTGCGGGCGGCGGAGCTGGCCAAGGCACTCGGGCTGCCGCTCGCCGGCAGCCTGCGGCCGGAGCCGGGCCTGTGCCGTGGCCTGGAGCGGGGCGAGGCGCCGGCGGCCACCGGGCGCGGCCCGCTGGCCGACCTCTGCCAGCGGATCGTCACCGACCTGACCGGCCGGAGCGCCCCGGCGGGTGCGGCGTGAGCGGGGAGAGCCTCGCCGCCCGGGTACGCCAACGGATCGCCGCCGCCACCACGCCGGTCACGCCGGCCGCGATCGTCTCCGCGGTACGCGCCGAACCCGACGCCGCCGTGCTCGGGGACACCGCCCTGCTGCGGATGGCCGACCGGGTACGCGACGACCTGGTGGGCGCCGGGCCACTCGCCCCGCTGCTCGCCGACCCGGAGGTGACAGACGTGCTGTACGTCGAACGTCGGTCAGCGCCAGGTTCCGGTTATTAGCCGTTGACGAGCCGGCGGTTGATGCGCCGGACGGCTGCGGCGGTCTCTGGGTCGAGTCCTGCCCGTATGGGGATGACGTTCTCGCCTCGCCCGATCTCGCGGGGCCGCGCGGTCTCCCGAGCATCGGCGGCCTGGGCGAGGCGGTGCAGGTGGAGCCCCAGTGCGCCGAGCAGTCCGGTGGCGAGACACAGCACGATCAGTTCGGGGGTGACGTGGTCGATGTGTTGTGAGTAGATGCCGAGGATCAGTACGAGCAGGACGGTGGTGAAGGCGGCGGCTGCGGCGCCGAGGCGGCACATGAGGCCTCCGATCGTGGTGATGGCGGCGATCGGAGGCTTGCGCCACTGGGTGGGTCTTGCGGTGTCGCCCCCGATGGTCCGACTCGCGGGACAGGCGTCGGAGCTTGATGTGCAGGTCCCGCGAGAGCGTGTGCTCACCCTACGGATTGTGCGGTGCGTAGGTGCTACAGGCGTACGAATAGGGCTTCGCCTTGGATGACATTTGGGAGCGCTACCAGCACGTGGTGTGATCACGCCGATCAATCCTGTGGTTGCCCATCGACAACCATCGACCACATACGGGCGATGTGCCCGATAGGTGATGAGATAGGTAACCCTAAGTCAAGCTCCGACGCCTGTCCGCTATCTGCGGATCGTGACTTGCTGGGCGCGTCGGACAGTCTCGGCAGGCAACTCCCATGATCGACGATCATGGGACCGACTACCGCACCCGGAGCCGCACCCGGTCCGAGGGGTAAACCCCCCTCACCCGCCCCCCGGTGGTCACGACCTGCACCGGCACGCCGTCAGGGATGTCCAGCTCGGCCCGCTCGCCCGGCGTCGGCATCCTACTGTCGATCATGCTTCCCCGGGGAACTGAGACGACCTCCCGTTCAGCCTGCCCCCGTACCCGGGTACCACGCCCTGACGCCACGTCCACCAGACCCTCCGCCCGCAGCAGGCCCACCGCCCGGCGGACCGTACCGCGGCCCACCTCGTACTCCTGGGCGAGCCGGGTCTCCGAGGGCAGCAGCGACCCTGGCGCATACTCCCCGGCGGCGATGCGGGCGCGCAGCTCGGCGGCGAGCTGGAGGTGCCTCGGCACGCCGGAGTGCAGGTCGATCACGCCCCGGACGGTAGGGACGAGCAGTACGGACGTTCGGTGGGCGCAACGTTCGAACGTTCGACTTGGTTCACTCCGGCGGGTTGGCCGCCACGAACGATCCCTTTCCCTGGTGTGTCTCGATCCAGCCCGTGGCGTCGAGTTGCCACAGCGCCCGCTTGATCGGGGTATCTGACGCTGCGTACCGCTCGCGCAGGTCGGCGATGGACGGCAACTTGTCGCCGGGCTTGAGCGTCCCGGCTCGGATCGATGCGGTGAGGTCGTCGATGACCTGCTGGTACACAGGCGTGCGGGGCATGGTGAGGCCACCTCTCGTCAGCCTGATCAGCCTCGCACCCGCCGTAGCGCACTGTGGGTTCAGTGTTGACTCTGGGTACTTAGGGTCCTACTTTCACCCTTGAGGGCCTCTCGTCAGCAGCGGTGGTCCGGGCCGCGACGAAGGGGTGGTCCCCCGTTCCACCCCTTCGTCGCCGGCACCCATCCCTCCTACTGCTGGGGAGGCGCACCTGATGGACGATCCGTACCCGCCCGCGAGTCCGGTCCCCGATGGCGACCGCGAGCTGCGTCCTTGGCCTCGTGAGCCTCTGCCGCGCCGTCACCTGGCCGCCGGCTGGCTGGTCGCGGGCATCGTGCTGCTGGTGATGGTGGCGGGCATCGCGGGCTGGCTGTCGTGAGCCGCCTGGATGAGCCGGCTGACGAGGCGTCGCTGGTGGTGGCGGCTCAGCGGAGCGTCAGGGCGCATGCGGCTGGTCGGCGCTGCCATCTGGGGTGTCCGGGTGGGGGCTGCGGTCAGCATGCGTGGGCGCGGACGGTGGTGGATGAGGATGGTGCGCCGAGGGTGTGAGACGACGGTGCGCCCCACCGGCCGGTCTGGCTGGTGGGGCGCAGTCGTGTGCGGGGTCAGCGTGCCTGGCGGTGCTTCTGCCGCATCCGGTCCCAGATCCGGCGGCCGATCCGCCACCGCTTCCCGGTGCTCTTGCACCACCAGCAGCGGCGCGAATGCCTCGGGTTGCTCTCCGACCGGTGCACGCCCTGGCCCTTGCAGCACCAGCAGTCCACCAGCGGGTACAGAGCCAGGCTGGCGGCGTAGATCACGACGAGGATCAGGGCGATAGCGGTAGCGGTAGCGGTCAACGTGCCTCTCACAGCGTCTCCAGGGGCCGTTTCCGAGGTTCCAAGGGCGGGTGGGTCTATGAGCAATTTCGCTGCTCAGAAGCCCTAGGGCGGGGGCTAGCACTAGCCCTAGCGGGGGCTATCAGTCGTCGACCTCAGCGAGGTCTGTCGAGGCGATCGTCTCGGCGGTTTTCTCGGCGATGCGGGCCTCCAGCGCGACCAGTTTCACGCCCGCCCGGGTGGCCCGCTTCGTCGAGCTGGAGTCGATACGGCGGTTGATGCTCTCCGTCTTCACCCCGGCCCGCGCCATCCACGCGCCGAACACCTCGACGGTCAGATCTCCGTACGCGTCCCGGTCGAGCTGCTGGAGGCGCGGCACGATCAGCTCCGACCAGATGGCTTCCTCGCCCTCGAACCACACCTGCCGGACGTCGGCGAGCAGGTTCCGCAGCGCGATGCGCGGCACCTCGACGGGCTTCTCGCCGCGGCGCATCTCCAGCGCCCGCTGCACCACCTGGGCGGCGGCGACGTTGTCGACGTAGCTGGACCTGCGGGGACGGATCGGCCCGTCACCGGCGTGGTAGCCCCATCCGGAGTCCTTCGGGCCGGTGGAGTCGCCGGGCTCGAACTCGGTCGGCCTCGCACCGGCCGCGTACGCGCCGGTGCCGAGGACCAGGTTCACCTCGACGTGCGAGGTGACAGCCAGGCAGGTCCGCAGGGCGATGTTGCTGCTGATGCCCTTCGGCACGGACTCCTTGTCGATGCGCTGCGAGGCGAGGATCAGGTGGATGCCGAGGGCCCGGCCACGCTTCACGATGCTCGTGAGCAGGAACTTTGCCCGCTTGCCGAACTTCGGATCGGTGATCAGTTCCTGGATCTCGTCGAAGAACGCGACCAGCGGGCGCAGCTTCGGGTCGTGCTCGGCCATCCGCCGGTTGACCTTGTTGACGGTGTTGAAGCCCTGCGCCGCGTACCTGCGGACCAGCGGGGCACGCTCGTCGCATTCGGTCAGCAGCCACTCCAGGGCGGCCATCGCCGCACCCTTGGTGCCTTCGTCGGCACCGGACCCGAACAGGCCGTCGGGGCACAGCGGCTCGAAGCAGTCGACGTCACCCGAGCCCTTGAGGTCGAACGTCAGCGGCACGACCAGCGGGTCCAGGATCGCGGCGAGCATGACCACACGGGCGGCGAGGGTCTTCCCCGATCCGGGGATGCCACCGAACAGGGAGTTCTTCTCAGCCAGGGAGTAGTAGACAGGCCGCATCCGCTCGTCGTGGCCGTACACGAACTTGTCGGTGAAGTAGTCGAACGTGCCGTCTTCCAGCATCGGCCACGGCGGGGCCTTCATGCTGCTCACCGGCTTGCGGGCGATCCAGATGGACAGCACGCCGGGGTGTTCGCCGGGCACGGTGGCCGGCCACACCTGCGTCTTGGGTAGGCGGAACCCGGACGACAGGCGCTCCCGCTCGTCGATGATGTCGGTGGCGAGCACGCCCGGCGGCAGTAGTACGCGGGCCTCGTGGCCGGGGCCGTCCAGGGCGATGTCGTACAGGAACTTGATGTCCTTCGGGTCCTTGATGCCCTTGACGTTGCAGGCCAGGATCGCCTGCCGGGTGAGGGACGCGGTGAGGCGGATGAACCGGTCGGCGGTGAACACCCGGTCGACGATCGGCGAGTCGATTGGCCGGCCGATGTGCGCCAGGATCGGCACCAGTACGGCAGCGGCCAACGCCTGCCCCCACCACGGCGCGGCGAGCACCAGCAGGCCGGCCAACACGATGAGCAGCAGGACGCCGGGGATGGCCATCCAGAGGCGGCCACCGACGCGCCGGTCACGCTGCCGGGACAGGGCGAGGTAGTCGGGCACGTTGTGGCGGCTGGCCGCGTCCTGGCGGATACCGAAGCTCTCCAGGTCGAACGTCCAGTGGATGGCGCGGCCAGTCAACCTGATGGCCCCCCAGGGGGCGTAGACGCTGGCCTTGGCCAGGTACTTCGGTGACCGGGTGACGTGGTAGGTGAGGGTGTAGCCGGCGAAGGTGAGAGCCCACTGCGCCATCGCGTGACGGCCCGCCTTGGAGCGTAGGGACGCAGGCACGATGGGCTTGCGGGGGCCGCTGTAGCGGTTGCTGATGTCCGCGAATGTGGCGGCGGTGCGGGGCGGGTCGACGGGCCGGCCGGTGTCGTGGCCGGTCTCGACAGCGACTTGTTCGCCGCGTGGCTCGTAGAACTCCGGTTCGCCCTGCCGGGGGGCGGGGACGACCGGCTCCAGGGCGTCGTGCTCGACCTGGGTCATGGTCAGCTCTCCTGGGTGTGGTTGTGGCCGTTGACGGCGGTGGCGGGCTGCTTCCAGTGGCGGCGGACGGTGCGCTCCCCGAGGCCGAGGAACTTGGCCACCTCCTCCTGGGTCATGGTCGGGTTCTTGGCTCGGGCGGCGGCCACCTTCTGCTCGTTCGTGGCCGGTGGCTTGGCCGGTTTCGTACCGGCCGTCTTGCGGCCATCGGTGGCCGGTTCGGTGGCCGGTCGGCGCGGCGCGGGGGCGGCCACGACGGTGACGTTGATGGCCGGTCGGCGGCGACCGATGCGGGACGCGACCCGGCTGGCGGATGGCCGCAGTCGTGGCCGGTCGACCACCGGCATGTCGGCGGCCACGGTCAGGTCGGCGAGGTGCCGGGTGACGGCCTGCTCGACCATCTCGGCGGTGGTCGGGGCGGTCGCCTCCACCAGCGCGGTCAGGTCGTCGGGGCCCTCCACCGTCGCGGCGGGCCGCAGGTCAACGCCGGTGGGGCCGGGTGCGGTCAGGTCCAGGTCGGCGAGCCGGGGTGCACCCTCCCACGGCTTGGCCCGGGTGACGTAGCTGTCGAACAGGGCGATGAGCCAGGCGGTGCCGGCGGCGCCGAGCGGACCCACCGAGTGGGCGAGTGCACCGCCGAACGCGTCCAGGCCGGTGCCGACCCACCCGCCGGCCATGTTGAGGGCGATGCTCGTGCCCAGCGCGGTCCACTCGGCGACCGTGGCCCGGCCGTCGGTGTCGCCACCGGAGGACCGGAGGATGGCCCGGCCGATGATGATGGCCGCCACGACAGTCAGCAGGGCGGGCTCGACCGTCCACGCCGCCCACCAGCCGGGTGCGCCGCCTTCGAGGCCGAGGAGCTTGACGACACCCGCCTGCACTCCGGCCGTCGACCACGCGCCGAACGCCAGCAGCACGGGCAGGCCGATGTACAGGGTGGCCTGCCGCACCCGGGCGATCCGGAGCGCCCGCATCTCGGCACTGCGCTGAATGTCGGTGCGGATGCGGGCGCGGGCGCCGGCCCGGGTGGCGTGCCGGTACAGCTCGGCGAGCGCGGTCTGCTCGACCTCGTCCCGGTCGCGTTCGCGGCGGGCCCGGCGGCGGGTGGTGGTGAGCTCTTCGACCTCGGCGAGGGCGTCGCGGTGCTCGGCGTCGAGCTTGCGGCGCTCCCGCAGGTCGCGGCGCTGAACGGTGATGACGGCCCGCTCCTCGGCGAGCTGGGCCTCCAGTTCGGCGGCGGTCAGGTTCTGGGTCATCGGACGTTGGCCTCCTGCTTCGGCATGAGGTCGGCGAGGGTGGGGGTGGTGCTGGTCGCGGTGACGGCCGGCCGGTCGGCGGGCAGCAGGACGGGCCGCATCGCCCACCACCGCCGCCCGGCCCGGACGCCCCGGACGGTGGCCCGCCACAGGCGCGGGGCCGCCCACTTCCCGGCGACGATGAGGGCGAGGGCGAGCATCTGGAGCGTCCACAGCAGCCACCGGGCGAGGCTGGCCAGCAGGCGCAGGGCGAGCGCGGCGAGGAACGTGCCGGTGCCGCCCTTGCAGCCGCAGGTGCCGGAGATGGTGCACATCAGGCCGACAGCTCCCGCCGTGCCGGTGCGGGCGTGCGGCGCTGGGTCGGCACGCTGGCCGGCTGCTCGGTGCGGCCCTCGGCGGCGGCAATGGTCAGCAGCGACCCACCGGCGGCGAGGACGGGGATGACGAGCCCGGCGAGGACCAGGCGCACGTCGGTGGGGCCGGGCGGCAGGGCGATGGCGGTCTGCCAGACGGCGATGACGGCGGTGGTGCCGGCGGTGGTGCCGGCGAGCAGGCCCTTCACGCGGCACCGCCGATCTGCGTCGAGACGCACATGCCGGCGGCACCGACCTGGTGGCCAGTGCAGGGCTGGGTCGTGTGGTTGGCGTAGAACGCCATCGCGGCGAGGCAAGCGGCCACCAGGACGGTGCGCTTGACCAGACGGTCGATCATCATGGACATGGCTCGGGGACTCCTCCCGGTCAAGGCCCCCGGCCGGCGACGCAACCGCCAGCCGGGGGCCGTCCTGTGTTGGTCAGCGGATCGTGAGTCCGCCGCGAATCTCGTCGACCTGCCGGCCGACCGTGGCGTTGCCGCTGCGCACGTTGTCCGTGTGGCCCGCCTCGGACGCCTCCGGCCGGGCGGCCTTCGGGGTCTTGTTGCCGAGCACCTGCCCGGCCTGGACGGCCACGTGGTCGTTGCCGCTGGCGACGTTGCGGTTACCCATGTCTCTCCCTTCGGTTGCCGACCTGGTCTGGTCGGTCGCTGCGGTCGCCGGAGGTGATGGGCCCCGGCGGCCACAGCGGCCGGTCAGCCCAGCACGTCGGCGAGCAGGCCACGGTGGGCGGCGAACACCTCACCGCCACGCACCCGCTTCAACCAGCGGGTCAGCAGGTCGTACGAGTCGGCGCGGATCCAGGTGGCGGCACGGGCGTCGTCGCCCGCGACCAGCCGGGGCGGGAAGCTGGGCAGGTAGAGCCGGGTGGTGACGGGGGTCGTGACCATCCACGCCTCGTCGCTGGCGCGCGGATCGGGCACGTAGCGGGCGGGCAGTTCGTGCCACACCACCCCGTCCTCGGGGTAGAGCAGCAGACCGGTCTCCTCGCCCAGCTCGCGGACGGCAGCGGCCTCCGCCGTCTCGCCCGGGTCGACGTAGCCGCCCGGCAGCGCCCACCCGTGGCCGTCGGAGCGTTCGACCATGACGATCCAGGTCTGCCCGCGCCGGTCGATGGCGGTGACGAGGGCGTCGGCGCAGCGCTGCTCGCCCCAGTGGCCCAGCTCGTTGCGGCCGTACCGGATGCCGGTCGACGGCCCCGGCGTGACCGGCCGCCCGTCGACCACCTCGAACGGGATCGCGGCGGCGGCGCGGCGGGCAGCCCAGTCGATGCGGGTGGGGTCCATCTCCGGGTCGGCCCACGGCGCTCCGGCGGCGATGCCGTCGAGCACGGACGGGTGGGTGAAGGTGCGCATCAGATGAGCCCCCGGTTGCGGCACGTCTGGCAGTCGCCGCCGCAGGACTGGCCGGCGGCGTGGGCGTCGGTGATGGCCTTCGACCGCTGGAACTGCTTGTCGCGGCCCTGCCGCTCCTGCTCGGACTGCTTGAGGGCGTGCGGGAGTGCTTCCGGGGTCACGCCGTGCACCGCCGCCATCCGCTTCGTCTTGTCGCTGAACAGGCCCACGTGGACCTCCCTCCGTTGTGGTGCCAGCCGATCTGGCGACCTCCGCGTGCCGCCCGGGTGATGAGCCGGGCGACCACGGGGGCGGTCAGATCAGTCGGTGATGGTGGTGCCGTCGGCGCGGCGCTGCCGCTCGTCGGCGGCCCGGCCGTGGATCTCGCCCTGCACCGTCGCCGGCAGGCGGCGGAAGGCGGCGCGTCCGGTGTCGCTCTTGCCGGCCAGCTCGACCGCTCCCTGGGCGACGATGTTGACCAGGTCCTGCTGGGTGGCCTTGCGCTTCGCCATCTCTTCCTCGCTTCCTTCGCTTGCGGAGTTCGTGTGTCTGATGAGACGCTAACTCCGCACACGGGTGTGTGTCAACTGAGACAGGGGAGCTGATAGCGTGACCGACGTGATCCGCCCGAAGACGATCTACACCGACGAGCAGAAGCGGCTGCTCGCCACCGCCATCGAACTGGCGCAAGCCGCCGAGGCAGCCGAAACAGCCGCCTGGGAGGCGATCAAGGCGGCGCGCGACGCCCGAGTGCTCGACACCGACCTCACCGGCGACGACACCCCGGCACGCTTCAACCGGGCCACCCTGAACCGCAGGTACGGCGCGCGCCCGTCCTGACCCTGGACACACGAAAGCGCCCCACCCGCCCGAAGGCAGGTGGGGCGCTTCGATGTTGGTCGGCGCTACCGTCCTAGAACCGGTGGCACCGCGCCGACGATCTTACTGGGTGCCGGAGACCAGGCTCGGGGAGTCCGGCTCGCCGCCGGCCGCCGACACGACCGACGTGAGCAGCGACAGCACGGCGGCACCGGCCGCCACACCGCCGGCCGCCAGCCAGTCGGCCTGCCAGGCGGAGAAGACGACGTCGCCGCCCCAGAGGAGCAGCAGCGCCTGCGCCGACGACTTGGCCGCCCGCTCGGCGGCACCCTTCCAGAACTTGCTCGTGAACACGTGCTACCTCCATGGGTACGGTCTGGGTGTGACGAGATACAGGCAGGTCAGCGGCGGTATCGCCGAGGTGCCTGAGGTGTGCCCTGCCGGGCATCGCGACCCGGCCGGGCGGCCGCGCACCACCCCCGGGTGGGGGCAGTGCCAGGTGTGCCGGGAGATGGGGCGTCAGTGGCGGTGCCAGGCCGACGGGTGCCGGTGGGTGGTGCAGCACGACCACCCGTGGCAGTGGCCTACAGGTGTCGGCCGTTGATGGTGCCGCCCGGGTCGCGGACCATCACCAGCAGCGGCTCCGGCACGCCCGGCGTCGACAGGATCGCCGCCCGCCACGTCCGCAGCGTCGCCACCGCCGCGTCGATCTCCCCGGCCAGCTCCCGCATCTGCCGGCGTGTCTCTGCCACCTCCGCGCGGGCGGCCGACGCTTCCCGCTCCGCTTCGGCGGTGCGTTCTTGTAGCTCGTTGACCTGCTGCAACGCCGAGTCGGTGAGTACCTTCACCGCGTCGGCGCGGGTCTTCGGCCGGGCCAGCATGCCCGCGATCAGTGTGGTCACCACCCCGGCCAGCCCGCCCCCGCCGACGGCTGCCGCGAGCAGCGCCCACACGTTGCCGGTCACCGTCCGCCCTCCTGTCGCAGCACCCGCATGCCCTGCCACACCTGCCAGCCGCGCCACGCCGACGCCACCGCCCAGGTGAGACAGAACCCGGCCGCGAAGCTGACCCTCGGTGAGCCGGTGGACAGCAGCGCCAGCCCGTACAGCAGCGGCGCCGCCACCTGCCCGTGCATGGCCGCCAGCTCCAGCACCAGCGCCCGGTAGGTGTTGGCCATGGCGATCGAGATCAGGCCGATGATGCCGGAGCCGAGGAGCAGCACGTACCAGGTCCACAGCACCCACGGGTCGACGAGCTGCTCGATGGTGCCCGGTGGCCGGGCCCCGGCGACGAACAGCGCGCCGACCACGGCGCTGAGGGCGAGGAACATGACCTCGTGTGGCCTGTGGCGGCCGGTGACGACGATCGTCGCCACCCGGGTCAGCTCTGCTTGCCGTAGAGCGGCTCGGCGGCCGTGACCGTCAGCCGGATCGGCGTCGCCAGCCCCGCCGCCGGAGGTGCCTGCTTGCGGGCGATGAGTTGGAACAGTTGCGCGTACGCGGCGGCGGTGTACGCGTCGCCCGACGTGGCCTGCGTACCGACCTCCTGGCGGGCGGCCAGCAGCGCCGCCGCGGTCTTGTCGCCGTAGTGGCCGTCGATCGCGCCCGGGGAGTGTCCGGCGATGACCAGCAGCCGCTGGAGCGCCTCCACGACCTCGCCGCGGTCGTCCTTCTTGCAGAGCATGCTCGTCCCCCCTGTGCTGTTGTTGCTGCTGCCAGTGGCCCTGATGAGGCCGATGTGGATGAGGTAGCGGCGCTTCACCGCCGACAGATCCGCGCCCGCCTTGATGGCGTCGCGGAAGTACGACTCGTGGGTGTGCGTCAGGTGCGACCGATCGCCGGTCGCACGCCGGCCCAGCCGGTCCCAGCGGCGCACCACCTTGCCGTCCGGCGAGTAGATGACCTCGCGGATGTGCTGGGTGTCGGTGGCACCTGCCGCGCACTGCCGCACCAGCCACGTCGAGTAGTGCCGCAGGTCGAAGACCCCCAGCGGGGTCCGCACCCGGAACATGCCGACGTCGAGGGCCGCCGCGTCCAGCGTCAGACCGTTGCGGTCCCGGGGCGACTCGACCACCGAGTAGTCGTTCGCGACGACCCGGTCGGAGCCGCAGTGGTAGCCGCCTCGGTGGCTGGCGTCGGGCACGATGCCGACCTCCCACGCCGGGGAGCCGAGCGGGTCGAGAATCGTCACCCCGGCGGCTTGGGCGCCGGGGCCGAGGTGCTCGATGAGGAGCCGTCGGGCGGCGAGCAGGTTGGCGGGTGCGCGGGTCATAGCGTCCTCAGTTTCTGCACGGTCGCGTAGCTCTGGCCCGCGAGAGTCGTCGCCGACGCGTTCGAGGTGGCCTGCGCGAACTGAAAGACCACCTCGCCTACGCCAGTGACGATCAGCCGCTCTTGGATGAGCTGCGTCGTCGCAGCATCGAAGTGGGTGACGGTTTGCTCTTCGCCGATCGTGGCGATCTGCCGCAGCCGGATGTCCCGGATCCAGGCCGTGCCGCTGTTCGCCGACACGGTGGAGCCGGGCGACAGGATGTCCCGGCTGACGAGGGAGACGGTGCCGGTGGACCGCCAGCACCAGCGCATCCCGCCCGCCAACGACGTCCATCTGGCCGAGAGGCGGATCTCGGTCGGCCCGTCGACGGGGCAGATGATCGAGCTGTCGGCGACGATGGCGGTGCTGGTGCGGCTGACCGGGTTGGACTGCGTGACGTAGCCGACCGCCAGGGCCAGGAGGTCGTCCGGGCGCAGCACCTGCCCGGCCAGGAAATCAATGGTCACGATCACCTCTCACAGGGCGAGGACGTTGGCGGGTGGCCCCGCCTCGATGCGGGTGGCGCCGCCGGTGTTGACGGTCAGCCAGGAGATGGCGCGGTTGCGGCGCCACAGAGTGGTGGTCAGCGCGATGTCCCCACCGGCGTCGTCGACGCGCACGGTGGCGTACTGCTCGCGGCCAGGCCACATGCCCATGTCGTACTGACCGGTCCAGGTGTGCGGACTCGCGTCCAGCGACGCGCAGAGCGCGACGGGGAAGCCGCCGTGCGGGTTACCGGCCACGCTGGACATCGCCAAGCAATGCGCATCCGCATTGATCATCATCATGCGGCGTGGCCAGTCGCCGGCCGTCAGCCAGCCCGCGATCGTGGACCGCTCGGTCGGGAAACCGGCCCACGTGTCCGCGCCGAGGCCCAGCCACGGGGTGGGCATCAGCCAGATCAACGCGTCCGCCGTACTGGTGGCCAGCTGGTCCTCCAGCCACGCGAGCTGGGTCGCGCCGAGCATCGTGCTCCCGGGCACCCGGTCGGCCCGGGTGTCGGAGGCGATGATCAGCACCCGGCCGAACTGCGTGCTGTGGAAGATCGGATTGCCCGACCCGGCGCCGAGCGGGTAGTGCGGCAGCCGCTCCCGATACATGGCCAAGAAGTTGTTTCGGCCGGGCGACGACGAGTCGCTGTCGTTGGGTCCGAACTCGTGGTCGTCGGGCAGCATCAGCGTCGGCACCGACCGGTACAGCTCATGCTGGCGGGGCTGAAGCATGACGTCGTCGAACATGCCCCGGTACTGCGCCAGGCTCGCCGTAGCGCTGAGCCCGTGGTTGCCGCTGCCCAGGTCGTAGTAGCACCAGTCGCCGTCGTGGGCGAGCATCTGCCAGTCCTCGGCCAACGCCCGGATCCGGATCGTGTCGAAGATCGGGTGGTTGCTGAGCCGGTTCGGCGCGGCACCGCCGACCCCCGGCACTACCGGCGTGATCCCCGCGTCGCCGACGCAGCCGATCGTGAAGGACATCGGCGAGCCCGCCGCTACCGGAGCAGTCCGGAACTGGCCGGTCACCGCCGCGTCGACCACCCCGGCGTCCTCGACACGCCACCAGTAGCGGGTGCCCGGCGTCAGCCCGGTCAGCGACACCTTGGCGTGGTTGTTGCTGGTCGCCGTCGCCGACGACCAGGTCGGCGAGCTGAAGTCCGCCGACGTCGACCGGCCCACCCTGACGTTCCCGCTCCCGGTGACCTTGACCGAGGTCACCACCGACGTGTCGGTCACCGCGCCGACCGTCATCCACGTCACCGACATGTCACACCCCCCACCGTGCGACCCGCACCCGCGTGCCCGCCGGATGCTCGATTCCGAGACCGGAAACCGCCCTGGTCACGCTGAACGTCTGCGGCGAGCTGGTGCCTGCGATGTCGTCGACCTGCACCACCTCAGCCCCCACGTTGACGTGCAGCGGAAAGTCCGCTGGCCGCTCGGCGCTGGTCATCCACCGGCGGCGGCCCGGGTCCGTCGCCACCAGCAGCGTCGTGTCCGACGAACCTGCCGCCAGCGCCAGCTCCGACCCGGCCGTATCCAACCGGCCTCTCTCGGGATCACCCAGCACGAACACCCTCCACGGTGAAGCCGGGGCCATCGACGCCGTCACCACCCACGCGTGAGTGGTGAGCACCTCGGTGTAGCCCGCGATCGACTGATCCATGGCGCCGCCACCCAGCGGCTCCGGCACCCCGGTCACGACGACCCGCGATCCGATGTCGCACGCCAGCCACTGCGGCAGCAGCGGCTCCGTCTCCGGCGCATGCAGCAGCAACGTCACCACCGGATAGCGCATGTCCTCGACCGTGCCCATGTGCACCAGCCACTGGGCCCGCCTCGACAGGGTGCGCAGGTCAGTAACGTTGAACTCGACCTCGTCGTCGTACCGCCCGAACCGGGCGATGTGCGCCGCGTCCTCGTAGTAGGCGGGATCGATACCGTCCGCCGTAACCAACGCCGCGTTGCGGGTGAACCGGTCGTCGTCCGACGCCTCCAACGGCGGCGCCAACTGCCCATACGACAGGGTCATCGACGGCTCCTGGTTGTACCGGTCCACGCGTCCCAGCCACGCCATCCTGCCCAGACGGTCCTCGTACAGCACACCGCCCACGTCGGCCTGCTCGACATCACGCAGCACATCGAGCAGGCCGGACTGCGGGCTCGGCCCCATCCGCACGACCGTCGTGGTTGGAGGAGTGACCGGCGCCATCGGCACCCCCGCCGCCTCGGTGACCCGGGTCAGCCGAGACTGGGCGTACTCGCGTGCGTGCCCGGCGGCCGGCCATTGCGTGCTGGGTGGGGTGTCCAAGGTGTTGACCACGCTCATGTGCGAGAACGCGCCGCCCAGCGCCTCGACCTGCGAGATGCCACCGAGGCCCATGGTGCCGGAAACCGTAGTCGAGTACGGGATCCACGACAGCTCGCCGACGCCGTGAACGGATGTGCGTAGCCGCACAGGCGCAATGAGGCCAGGGCGCTCAATCTCGACGCGGATGCCGAGCCAGTCGCCCTCCGTCGGATCGCCGGCCGTCGGCCAGAACGCGAACACGTCGCCGAGGTCGGTGCCGGCGGCGTCGAAGGCCACCGTGTTCAGCCCGGCCTCGTTCGCGCGGACCACCACCGTCGCGATCAAGTCGGACTGCAGGGTGATCCGGGCGATATCCACCGGTGTCGCCGACAGTGGCTCGATCGACGTCCAATACCAGGACGCGCTGCACGCCTGGTCGCTACCGACACCGATCTGGTCGCCGGCGGACACCGGCATGATGATCCGCGACGTCGGCTGCTCCAGGCGGGCCACTGACGACGCACCCGGCAATCCCCGGTCAACCTGACCGAACTGCACGTTGACGCCGGTGGCGCGGGGCTGCCCGGTGATTCCGACAGCCGGGTTCCGGGCCGTCACCGAGTCCTCCAGCGACAGCCACGCCGCCAGGACCGTCGAGCCGCCCAAGGCGATCGACAGCGGAGACGGCAGGTGGGCGCCCTTGAGGAGACGGTGCATCGGGCCGCTCGCGTGTACGTCCACCACGTACGGGTTGACCCCGTCCGCGTCGACGCCGTCCTCGATGAGACGTGGCGCGAGATGAAAGATCACCCCGGTCACCCGCGTATGCCAGACCCCGTCGACCCACACCTGGAAGCGCACCGGCCAGCCTCGCTGCACCGCCCTGGGGGTGTAGTCGACCGTCGCCACGAACCGCGCCGGCTGCGTGTCGGACGCCTCATCGGTGCGGCCCCGCGTGATCCGGATACCGGGCCGCACGGTCGACGGTATCGTCTCCCACGTCCAGCCGTCGGGATCCGACGTCGGGTCCACCCCGCGCACCGCCTGCACCCGGGTCGTGAGTGGAAACGCCGTCACCGTGTCCCCCTGGATCCCAGCACGGCCTGGACGTCCCCGCCGCCGATCTCGATCTCCTGACGCAGCCCACGCAACAGACCGGTGCCCTCGATGACCACCAGGTGGCGTTGCACTGGCGCCTGAGCGGCCCCGTAGAGCGGCGCCGCCCCGGCTGCCACGGTGCTCCCACCGAACGGGGCACCGCCGGAGCGGATCACCTGCCGCAGCCGATCGAACCCAGCCCGGCCGCCCAGCTGGTCCACCTCGCCCGCCGTCAGGATGCCCTCGCCCGGGGCGACCTTCGCCCACTCGCTGTCGACGCCCTTCGCACCGACGCCATCCACGTAGCCGCCGCGGCTGAACTCCCGGTTGCCGCCCCGGGCGGTGCGCTCTTCCGCGACCCGCCGAACCGTGATCGTCGACGTCTTGTTGAGGTTCTGGCTGGCCAGCCACCGCCGGTAGTCGGCAACCTGCGACCGCGCCGCATCGGTGTCGACCCTGATCTTGCGTTCGACGTTGGGGATACGGAACAGCGAGTTGGCCAACGCCACCGCCTCGCTGCGCTCCGCGCCCATCGCCTCAGCGGCACGCAGGAACTCCGCCCGGGCCTGCCGGGTGACCTCCGCCGCAGCCTGGTGGTCGCCACTGGTCTTGCGGATCGCGGCAGCGTTCGCGTTCGCGGCGGTCGCCGCCTCGATCAGGGCCGCCCGGTTGCGGCTACCCGCCTCAGTGGACTCGTCGATGCCCTTACCGGCGTCTTCCCGGGCGGCTTGGCCGAGCTGCCGAAACGCGTCAGCCATACGCATGCTGGCCTGCTCAGATTCCACCACCCGCGACACGGACTCGCCGACGAGGTCGTACCAACTCTGCACCTTCCGGGCCGATTCGTCGGCAGCGTCGCCGGCCCGCCGGAACCCGCCCGCGATCTTGTCGCCAGCCTCCGACCCGGCGTCGCCGGTGGCCCGCAGCTCGTCCCGCGATTGGCGCCACCGCTCGGCCGTCTCCTTGATCTCGTCACCGAGCAGCGGCGCCCACCCGAGCAGCGTCTCGCCCGTCTCGGCCGCCGCCACACGCACGTCCAGCAGCGTCAGGTACAGCGAGCCGAAACCGGCGATCAGGTCACCGACGATCGTCACGCCGACGTCGATGACGCCGAACAAGAATCTCAAGCCAGCGGCGGCTTCCTCCGGATCGATGTTGCGGAACAAGTCGCCCAACGTCTTGCCGAGACCGACGAGACCGCGCTCCAGCTCCGCCACCACCGGGCCGGCCTTCGCCACCCCCTCGCGGAGGCCCGGCACGAACTCCCGCACGAGCCCCACCAGCCCGCGGCTGATCGGCTCGACGAAGCGGGCAGCTTCGCGGGCAAGGCCGTCGACATCGCCACGCATGGCCTGCCAGCCCTGCCGGATCTCCCGGATACCGCCCAGCGTCGGCTCCACCAGCCGCGCGCCGACGGTGTTCTCCAGGTCGGTGAGGACCGAGCTGCCGAGCTCCTTGCCGGCCGCCTGGACGCGCGAGTCGCGGGCGGCGACCACCACGCCGCCTGCCACCGCAGCCGCCACACCAGCGCCCAGGACCACGCCGCCAGCACCCGCCAGCAGACCCGCCACGAGGCCGGTGGCCACCAGACCGCCCGCACCGACACCGGCCCTGACCAGCTCCGGGCCGCCGATCTGCTCGCGGAAGTTCCGCACGAACCGTCGGCCGGCGCTCTCGCCGGACCGATCCCCGGCACGCTCGGCTTCCTCCACCAGACCGTCGAGCAACCCCCGCGACCGGGTCAGCCGCCGCAGCTCGGCCTGCTGGGCACGCATCGCCTTCGCCAGGTCGACACGCTGGGCGGCGTCGTCGGTGTTGCCGAACTGGATCGCGAGATCCTTCAGGCTCTTCTGCGCCTTGTCGATCTCGACGTCCAACTTCCGGGCGCCCTCGGCGGCATCCCGCAGCCGAGGGTCGAGCTTTCCGAGCCGGTCGTTGGCCTTGTCGGTCTCGTCGCCG
Organism: Micromonospora sp. NPDC047793; assembly: GCF_040642635.1. Taxonomy (NCBI): domain Bacteria; kingdom Bacillati; phylum Actinomycetota; class Actinomycetes; order Micromonosporales; family Micromonosporaceae; genus Micromonospora; species Micromonospora sp. NPDC047793. The sequence goes on from NZ_JBEYSG010000002.1 coordinate 174,182, forward strand.
AGGCCCTTCGCGCTGTCGGCCGTGTCGTCCAGCTTGTCGCTGAACCTGTCGGCCGCCCGACCCGCCTTGTCGAAAGCTGGGCTGACCGTCTCCCGACCCAACAGGTTGATCAGGATGTCGCGCACGCTGCCCGCCATCGCTACCTCCGTCGCAGTGCCGGGTGCTGCCGCATCCGCGCCTCACGCTCATCCACCGGGGCCGCCTCGGCCGGGGCGAGAGCGTCCAGGTGCGCCTGGATCTCCCGCAGCGTCATCTCCCGCTGCGCCTGCGGCGAGCAGGCCACGTAGTGCCGGCTGAGAATCGGCCCCACCGTGTCGAGCAGGGCCGCTACTCCTCCGGGGTCGCCGCAGGCGATTCGGAGGAGGTCATGGCCGGGGGGTCGGCATCGACCTCCGGCTCCACCGTGACGATCTCGGCGAGCATCGGCAGCGGGTCGAAGTCGGCCAGCTTGTCCACCTCGCCGGACAGTCGGCGAGCCAGCCACATCACCGCCAGCGCCCCGGCGTTGTCGCCGCGCAGGAAGCTCTCCAGTGAGGTGATCACGTTCAGGCCCAGCTCGGCGCGCAGCTCCGCGTCGAGGATCATCAGCTCCCGGGCGCGCAGCCCATGAAGCTCCGTCTCGTCGAATACGTGCCAGGCGTCGCCGTACTTCTCCCGGTCCGCCTCGGCAAACCGGAACTTGATCGGCGGCAGTACTCGCGCCATCTCTCAGCCCTTCGTGATCGTGTCGGCGACCCAGTCGACGACGGTCTGCATCTCGCGTGCCACGTCCGGGCCCAGCCGGTCAGCGGGCCGGTCCACGAAGCCGCGCCGCACCCGCTGCGCCACCCACGGATTCGCCTGCGACGTCGCCCGGTGCTGGGCGTGACGCCGCAACCGGCGAGTACGCCCGAACACCGGGTGCCGCAACACCCCGGCGTTGATCCGGTTCACATCCCGCTTCTCCACCGCGCCCCGGGCGGTGACCGTCAGGTGCACCGACGCCGCGCCACGCTGCTCCCGCGCCGCCGCCCGCACCCGCACCGACCTGGACATCAGCGGCCCGTACCCCGACGGCAGCACCGCCAGGGCGGACGCCTTCACGGCCGGTTGGAGCGGCTTCGCGGCCCGCTGCAAGGCCCGCGCCATCTGCTGCGAGAGGCGACGGTCACCGGCCGCCCGCAGCTGCCGGCGCACGGCGGTCAGGTCCGCACCACCGGTGACGGTGAGCTGGAAACCCACCGGTCACGCGGTATTGCGCGCGACGCCGTCCGGGTCGGACAGCGGCCACGACACCTGACGCGTCGCCAGCTCGCCCACCGAGTTCCCGAACGGGTTGTGCTGGTTCACCAGGTAGCTGGCGACGTACTCCGGGTTGGTGGCGCTGATCGACCCCGACGTGGGGCGGACCTTCACCACCACGACGGTCCCGAACGCCGCCCAGAGCGTCGCGTCGACCGCCGACGCGGCGAAGTCGTCGTTGAAGTTGATCCCCAGCGTCGAGTCCTGGAGGCCAGCCTGCCGGGTGCGGGCCACCTGGCCCATCGCCGTGTTCTCCAGCGCCTCCAGCTCCACCGGCAGTGTCACCGAGGTGACCCAGCCCGACAGGTCGACGCTGTTCACTTCGACTCGGGCATCGACCAGTGCGAAGGTTCCCATCCTCGCCCCTCCTCTACTTGATGCCCGCGACGCAGGCGATGTCGGCGGTGCCGGTCAGCGCGGTGACCCGCAGCCGGTACCACTCGTCGGTGATCGGCCCGGCTACCCGGGTCGCCCAGTAGCCGCCCGCCACGGTGATCGGGCCGAACGTGGCCCGCGTCGTCGCGCTGGCGAAGTCGTCGTCTTCGTCGCTTTCGAGCACGGCGGTGATCGTGGTGCCCGGATCGGTGACGTGCAGCGCCGCGTACAGGTGCTGGCCGCTGGCCACCTCGCCCAGCTCGAACGGCGTGCCGGCCGCGCCGGTCGCATCGACCTCGCCGAGCGTCTTCAGCACGACGCCCCGGATCACTCCGGGGTTGCCGTTGCCCTTCGCGCCCTGCGCGGTGAGGCTGAATGGCACCAACTGGCCGACATCACCGAACAGCTGGTACGAGAACGTCGACGCCCGGTAGGAGTACGCCGGGCTGCCCTCGGCGCCGTCGTGCGAGTGCGTGATGACCTGCACCCCGCCCAGCGCGGCGAACACGGTCTCGTCCAGGCCCTCGTCGGCCTGCCAGAACCCGGCCACCTGACTCGACGCGTCCTCCAGCCCGGCCTTGCGGGAACGGGCGGTGCGCTGCCCGACCGGCCCGAACACCGTCGAGTCCAACGCCTCCCGCTCCAGCGGCATGGTGGTCTGCGACAGGTCGGTGGTCATGTCGTAGCCGCCGAACCACGTCGTGATGTTGTTCGCGGCGAACGTCTCCACCGGTCAGCCCGCCTTCCGGCCCGGCTTCGCGGCGGGGGCGTCGTCGACCGCCAGCGGGGCCGGCTCCGGCACGGGCTTCGGCAGCACCCTGATGTGCCGCGCGTACACCAGCTGCACGACCGCCGTCTCCACCGGATCCAGCTCGACCACACCGCCCCGGCCGACCGACTTGCCCGTCCGCACGTCCGTGATCTCGACGTCACCGATCACCTCGGCGCGCACGATCTCGTCGGCGATGGCCTCCAGGTAGTGGGGTCGGCAGTGCAGGATCGGCCGCTTGCCGGTGCCCACCGCCGGCTCGTAGCAGTCGCCACCAGCGGCCGGCTTGCAGGTCTTGATGTTCATCTCACGCTCCCGATGCGTAGACACGGACGCCGAACACGCCGCCGTAGTAGCTGCCGTAGCCGACCGGCTCCAGCCCTTCCGGGTCGAACGAATCCACGACCAAGTCGTGGACGAGGCCGCCGAGAGTCCGGTCACCGTCCGACAGCGCGGCCCGGATCGACCGGGGGCCAGTCGGGTTCGCGAACCGGGCCAGCGCCGGCTGGCCGATCCGGTCGAGCTGCGCGCTCACCAGCACCACCACCGAGAAGGAGAGTTGGTAGGTGCCGCGTTTCATCGCCAGTTGGTACGAGGGGATCGCCGGGACGAGGGGGAACGCGCACGGCACCGGCAGGCCGTCCGGGGCGTACCCGAATCCGCGCAGCTCGTCGACCGTGTCCAGCCGCTTGCCGAGGGCCTCCATGATGGCGGCGAGGTCGGCGGCCATCACGCCACCTTGACCGGCATGCGCTGGTAGGCGCCCAGCAGCGCCTCCACGATCGGGTTCGGCCGCGCCCGGACCGCGCCGTACTCGCCGTAGCCCGCGATCCCGAACGCCATCGTCCCGAGCTTCAGCAGGTCGGTCGCCCAGATCGCCGCAGCCTGCCGCACAGGCTCCGGCACCACCGGCCACCCGAACACCCCGGTCACCTGGATCCGCTGCTCCCGGCCCGACGTACATACCGGGAAGGAACGGCCACCGACCGCCTTGATCGCGGTGAACGGCGACTCCTCGGGCCGCAGCGTCAGCGGGCTACGCAGCACCTGGAAGTCGCCCGGCGCCCACGGCGTGCCGTAGACGCCCGACCCGGCGTCGTCGGTGGCCAGTGCCGTCACCTCCACCAGATCGTGCACCGCCAGGCGCAGCGGGCCGGTCGCGTCGTAGGTGCGCGTCGCGGTCCGCCGGTAGAACACCCGCTCGCAGTGGTCCTCGATCCACCTGCTCACCGCAGTGACGGCCCCGAGGATCTCCAGGTCCGACATGCTGTCGTTGATGCTGACCCGGCTCTTCAGCTCCTCGGGCGTGCAGTAGAGCTGGCCGAGGTTCGCCGCCTGGACCGTCCACGTGCCGGCCGCGACGTCAGACGCGGTGCCGGTGCCGATCCACACGTACGTCCACACGCCCGGCGTGGTGCACGGCACGTCGAGGCGGTACGCGCCGGTGCCGGTCCTCGTCAGGTCGCCGACGCCGTGGGTCGTCGCCGTACCGGTCGGGTCGGTGATGACCAGGCTGACCGTCGTCGGGTCCGCCGGCGTGCCGTCGACCGTGAACAGGTTGCTGACGGTCGCCAGCTCGGCGGCATCGGCGAAGAACACCTCAGCCACGGGTCACCTCCGATCGTGATGCATGCCCGGCGGACACCACTGCCGCACTGCGCCGCCGCCCGGCGACGTCGGACGCTGATTGGGCCTTGGCTGGCCCCGTATCGGCTGACCTGCCCGCGATCGCCGCCACCATGGGCAGCAGGTCGGCTGCGACCAGTCCGGCAGCCCGCGCCGACCCGACGGCCCACACCGAGACGGCAGGCAGGCCAGCCGCCAGCACACCCGCCGAAGACGCGCCACCGACCAGGGCGACCGACGCGGCAGGCAGCGACACCGAGGCCGCCCCCGGCGCCCGCGCCGCACCCGTCAGAGCAGCCGACAGGCCCGGCAGCAGCACGGTGGTCGCACCCGACGAGCGGGCCGACCCGGCGGCGGCCACTGACAGCGGCGGCAGAGACGCGGCCAGCGCCCCGGAGGTCGTCGGTGACGTCGCCGGCCCGAGCGGCGCGGTGTCCGACCATCCGACCTCGTCGAGTCGCAGCGCGATGTTGGCCGCGCTGTTCGTCTGTCCGTACCAGATCTCCCTGGTCGGACCGCCGAAGTTGACCGCGCTCAGATCGCCCGAGTCCTGCGACGGCGTCGTGGCGTCACCGGCGTAGACCCAGACCCGGCCGGTCGACGACGTGGTGCCGCCGACCATCACCTCCACACGCCACTGCTGGCCCGCCGACAGCGCCGTCGACGACCAGACGGCGCCGTTGGTGTTGTTGTGCAGCGACACCACACCCGCCGCCGTCACCTGCAACCGCCAGCGCTGCGCACCAGACCCGACGTTCATGCCCCGCGCCGGGCTGGTCGTACCCGACACCGACCCGGGGTCGACGTACAGACGCAGCCACTGCGAGGTGGTCGAGTCGGCCGCGTTCACCGACCATCCGCGCCGCACCGCGCCGCCCGTCGCGCCCAACGTCACCGCCATGCAGCGGGAGCCGTGCGACGGACCGGTCGCCGAGTACGTGCACGACCCGCCAGCGGTGTCGCCGGTCAGCGTCCACGCGTCGCCGGACGATCCGCCGCTGTTGCCGGTGGTGATGGTGTCGCCGGCCGTCCCGCCCTCGAACGAGTTGGTCAGGGTCGCCACGTCGCACCCCCTAGCTGGCGGGCATCGCCACCGTGCCGGACGTCAGCTCCACCGTCAGGCCGATCGACACCGTGGTGGTCGACAGCTCCAGGTCCCCGCCGCCGCCGGTCGCGGTCACGGAGCCGTCCAGCACGTTCGCGCCGGTCGAATCCTCAGCCCGGAACCACCCGGCAGTTCCTGCCGCCGCGCCGACCGCCGACAGCGGCGTACCCGCCAGCGACGCCACGCCCGAGCTGGCCGCACCAAACGCCGGATCCGCCAACTCGAATTCGACCAGCAGCGTGCCCGACTCGGCGTCGTTCGCTGTAGCCGGCTGCGAGCCGGAGTACACCTTGATCGTGCCCGCGCCCGACCCCGCGTCGAGAAGTCCGGCGATCGCGTCAGCCGCTGCCGACCGGGCTGCCGTGGAAATTCTGGTCGCCACACCCGCTCCTCTCGCTGAGTGCCTTCACCGCGGCCACGTCGTCGGGCATCCGCTCCACCCGCCACCGCTCGTACGCGGCCCGGTCGCGGGCGTACTGCCCCGGATGATTGACGCGCCGATACTGGTCGTCCCAGGCGGCGCGGCCGGCGAGCGGATGCACGTGCTCGATGACCACATCCGGCAGATACCGCAGGCATCTGGCGGCCCGACCCAGGTCGGCGATCGCGTCGTCGCAGTACAGGTGCTCGACGTCGGCGGGCACCATGCGGCCCAGAGTGCGCACGATGTCGCTGGTCGTCGCCCACTGGGTGGGGAGACGCGCGCCCTGGATCCGGTCGTCGCCGTAGACGATGCCAGTGCCCATCTGGCGCATCTCGTCGAGGTACCTCCGAGCCCAGCCGGGCGTGCGCGGCAGGTGGTCGTCGCCGGCGAACCCCAGCGCGGGCAGGCCCGGCACCGCCGCCAGAACGTCGACCACCGCTGCGTTGAGTTTGTGCACCATCGGTACCCACTCACGGGCCGTGAATGTGCCCAGCGCTCCCGGCCTGCACCGGCCGATCTCGGCCATGTAGGCCGGGTACGTCGGGTCATCCGCGTCGACCGCGAACATCAGCTCAGCGCCGTCGTCATAGGCCCCCGTGGCTTGCCACGCCTCGACGAGCCTGGCCACCGACTCCGGCCGACCCCGGGACGGCACGATCACCAGCAGGTCAGCCATGACCCGGCTCGACATCCGGCTGCACGTAGTCCAGGTCCGAGATCCACACCTGCTTGTGGTGCGTCGTCTTGACCCCCGTGTGCACGTGCACCGGGAAGCCGGCCGACCCCACCCGGGCGCAGAACGACAGATCCTCCGACACCATCTGCCCGTCCCCGTACCGCGACTGGTCGAACCACCGGTCGCCGTGCTCCGCGCGCAGCTTCTCCGCCACCGTCCGGTGGATCAGGATGCACGCCGCACCCGTGCCGGCCACCCGCAGCAGGGTGTCCTCCGGGAACCGCCACTGCACCTGGAAGCCGTGGTGCCCGGCCGGGGTGACCGCCGGCATCAGGATCGTCGGTACGGGGGTCACCCGCCGCCCACCGAACCCGTCGTAGGCGACCTCTCGCAGCCCGAAGCAGAGCGCCCCCACCACCGGACGGTCGACCGGGTCGGCGGCGTCCACCAGCCGGTCCACGGTGTCCGGCAGGAAACCCATGTCGGTGTCGATGAACCACAGCCACTCGTGCTCGGTTTCGTCCAACCAGCGGCGGACAGCCAGGTTGCGGGACTCGACCAGCCCACCCGAGTCGCAGCGGATCATGAACGGGCCGCCGGTGCCGACGATGCGCCCTTCGTGGGCGGCATCGTGAGCGACCAGTCGCATCATGCTCTCGTGCCACGAATGGCTGACCTCGTGCGCGTGGAGGTAGGCGACCTGGACGAGACCGTCACCCACGGCGGGTCTGCCGCTTCTCGCCCGGCGCCCGCGTCGCCCGCTCCACCGGCGCCGCCTCGGGGGCCAGCTCGGGGGCCTTACGCGGCACCGACAGGTGCGCGGCCGGCGTCTCGTCGGTGAACAGGTCCGGCCGCTCCAGCACCAGCGGGTGGTCGTCGTCGGCGGTCGTCACGCCAGCCGACAGGACCGTCGAGCCGCCCGACCAGCGGACCAGCCCTGAAACCTTCGCGTACTTCACGATCTTCTCCTCTGCGTCCGGAGGGTGATCCGGGCGGCGGCATCGACGCAGGACACCGCCGCCCGGAGAAGGTGGAACCGCCGCCGTCAGGCGCTGCGGTTGGTGAGCAGCCGGAACCCGGCCTGGTTGACGACTCCGCCGCCGACCCGCGCCCACGCGAACCAGCCGCGCTGCCCGGTCGGACGGTTGTTGGTGACGTCGAACAGCATCGGGATGAACTCGACGGTCATGCCGGCCCGCTGCGCCACCACGTAGCCGCGGAAGTCACCGACCACGAGCAGCGGCTGAGTGCCGGTGCCCGCCGGGTCGTTGGCCATGAAGTCGTTCATCGGGTACTCGCGGCCGAACAGACGGGGGATGGCCTCCTGGGTGATGTTCACCGTGAAGTTCGGATCCACGGTGCCCAGCTGCCGGATGCTGTTCTGCACGTCCGTCGAGGACATCCACGCGCAGTTCTGCGCCCGACGGAACCGCTGCGGCAGCGCATCCCACGTCGCGTAGACGTCGGAAGCGGCGATCACGCCCGCCGACGCCACCTCCCGCTTCACCGCGCTCACCGCGGCGAGGCTGGAGATCAGGCCGTTGGGCTCGTTGGACCCCGACGTGCCCGTGGTGAGCTTCTCGGCCAGCAGTTCGTCGTAGCCCTCGGCGAGGAGCATCGACATCTGCTCGGCGAAGCCGGGCCAGTCCATGCCGACCTCGATGGAGAACGGAATGAAGCCGTCGGCCCGCCTGGTGGGCACCTCCGGCTGCGCGACGCTCGGGGAGTCGTCGGTCGCCGCCGCCGCCTCGGTCTTGAACGACCACGACACGCCGGCCGAGGACAGGCCACGCCACGTGTCGTTGGTGATCGTCTCCACCCGGGCCAGCCGCAGGATGTCGTTCGGCGACCCCTGCGCGGTCATGATGATCGTCGGGTCGATCAGCACCGGCACGGCGAAGCCGCCCGCACTGTCGACACCGATGGACATCGCCCGCTTGATGAGCCGCACCTGCTCGATCGCCCGCGACTCCTCGGCGGTGAACGCCGGGGTCGCGCTCGCGGCCACCTTCTGGAACGCCGACCGGTAGTGCGGGTTCTGGGTGGCCAGCAGCAGCCGCGCCACCAGGTCCCCGTCGAGGTCGCCGTTGCGGGTGCGCAGCACCTTCTCCAGGTGGACCTTCTGGTCGTCGCGCAGGTGGCTGTTGTGCTCCTTGTCGTCGAGCACGCGGCGGGCCCGGCTGTGCGCCTTGCCCTCCTCGAGGATCCGCACGTCCTCGGCGAACGGGTCGTCCTTGCGGACGAACGCCGGGGCGCCGCGGTTGCCGTCGGCGGGCTCGGACGAGCCGCGCTCGGCGATCTCCCGGATCCGCGACTCACGCTTCTCCCTGGCCTCGATGTCGGCCAGGACGAGCTTGCGGGCCTCGTCCAGCTCGTCGAACTCGGCCTGCTGCTCGTCGGTGAACGGCTTGTCACCGGCGGCCTTGTCGATGCCGCGCATCTCCGACTCGATCTCACCGAGCCGGGCACGCAGCTGCTCCAACGGATTCACTGGTCCCCCTTCAGGAACGGGTAGAGACGCCGGCGGCGCTCGCCTGGCGTCAGGCCGCCCGAGTGGCCCCTGGCCGGGTCGGTCGGTGCTGTGGACGCGGGTCCCGAGGCGGCCAGTGCCGGAGTGGCGGGTGGCTCACCGTTGGGAGTGCGGGATGCGCTGATGCGCGAGCGCAGCTCGTCGACCCGCTTCGGGTCGCGGCTGCGAAGCTGTGCGTAGTAGGCGTCCGTCCCGGCAACGCACCGCAGGGAAGACGTGGCGTCCGGGTTCGCCGGCCAGGTGACCGGCCCGAACTCGAACAGGCGGACCTCGCGGATCGTCCGCTCCGGCAGGCCCTCCGGGTTGTACTCGGACGCCTTCGGCTCGTTGTCCCACGAGTCCTTGACCACGCGGAACATGAAGCTCGACCCGTAGCCGCCTCGGCGCAGGCCGGGCAGCAGGTCACGGTTGTACGAGGTGTCATCGAGTGCCACCACACCCAGCGGCGAATCCGACTCCTCGGTCAGTGAATCGATGCCGCCGAGCAGCTTGTCGCCGATGTGGAAGTCGTGGCCGTGGTTGAACAGCACCTTCACGCCAGCGGAGTCGGTCTTGCGGGACCTGTGCGCTGCGATCGTGCGCTTGAAGGACCCACGGGCGGTCCGCTCCAAGAACCGGCCCTCCCACCACGAATCGATCTCGTACCAGACGTCGAACATGGAGAACCGCACCTCCATGGTCGCCAGCCGGCCGTCATCGGCCTGGTCCTCGTCGGCACGCGCCGGCAGATGCCAGGTGCGGACGATGTCCAGGTCAGGCAGCGTCAGATCCGTCATCACCACTCCCGCTCCCGTCACCCGCACCACTGCCGGGCGGCTGCAACTGCACGCTCAGGTTCCCGGTGTGTCGCAGCAGCGACATGTCCTCAGACTCGATCGCGTCGATCACCGACTGCGGCTCGAAGCCGCCATCCACCAGCGATCGCATCGCCTGCGCCTGCCGGAACTGGATCTCCGCGACGTCCTTACGGTCCTCACGCAGCGCCGGCACATCGCGCACGTCGTACCAGAGCCTCGCCCCCGCAGGCGGTGTCACCAGCGGCGCCAGCGCCGACGCCGCCGCCGACCAGAGCGGCGCCAGCGTGATGTCCGCGAGCCGTCGCCGCACCTGCGAGTAGTTGCCCGCGTTCAAGCTGCTGCCCTGCAAGCCCTCCGAGAGGCCCAGGATCACCGGGTGCACACCCGCAGCCGCGGCGACCCGCGTCTCCGACAGCCCGGAAATCGACCGCAAGTCGAGGGCCTTGAAGTCCGACCCGACCGGTGTGGCCTTCGCGCCCGCCAAGTACAGCGTCTTGTACGCGTTCACCGCCGACCGATGCTCCGACTCCAGCAGCTCCTTGAACTGGCGGACCTGCTCCATCTTCATCGTCGGCTCGAACGAGATGACCATGTTCGGTGTGGCACCGTTGCGGAAGAACGCCAGCCGGTGCTCCGTCGCCGCCGAGTCCGCCTGCAACTCTCGCAGGATCGCGATCAGCCACGACGAGCCCCGCCACCAGGCGATCGGGTCCGGCATCGGCGCGAACACCGCCACCTCGTCCGCCAACACCACCTCGACGCGGCCACCCGGCGGCTCGTAGATCACCCCGAACAACTCGGCGTCCAGTGGCGGCGCCGCCGCATCCACCGGCTCGTCACGGCTGGCCAGCACCAGCGTGCACCAGTCCGGGCGCATCCGCGCCAACCGGTCCGGCCCGCGCCGCGCCACCAACCCCGTCCCGGCCAGATCCGCGTCGAGCATCATGCGGATCAGCAGATCCCGGGTCGTCCCTCGCGGCCACGGCCGCTCGAACAGGCCGAGCGCCGGGGTACCGAACAGGCGGTCCGGGCGTCCACGCGTCACGCTCTGCCACGCCAGGCGCGCCTCGGAAAACAGCTGCGCCCGCACCGCCAGGGACGCCCACACCACACCCGACTGCTTCATCGCGTGCTGGGCCGCAGCGGTGAAGGACGTCTCCATCCGCTCCTCGGTGCCCCACGACGCCTGCGTCTGCAACAGCGTGTACGGATCCGAGCCGATCAGACCCAGCAGCTGGTTCAGCGGGATGCCGCCGGAGCGGGTCGACGGCGACCGGGCAGTGATCCTCGACAGCAGGTTCACCCGCCACCACCACCGTCATCCACCAACAGCAGCCCGTACACCACCGACAGGACCCCGAGCACGATCAGGCCAAAACCAGCACCCGCCACCACAGCGACACCACCGGCGATGCCAGCGCATCCGCCCGCCACCAGTGCGGTCTGTAGCCGCCGGGCAACCCTCATCCGAAGAAGAACCACGGGTCTCCCTCCTCTGGTCGATGGATCCGCGGCGTGCAATGCCCGAACAGAGCCAGGGACACGGCTGCCAGCGGCGTCACGTCCACCGCCAGGTCCCGCCGCGCCCAGGCCCACGACCCGCCCACGTCGCGCCGCACCGCGCCGCGCACCGCAGTGGTCAGCTCGGCCTGGGCGATGTGCGTGATGTCCCGACCCGCCGGATCTTCACCGGCGATGCCGTCGTACAGCAGCTGGCAGCCCGTCACCACGTCCACGACGTTGGCCCGATGCACCACCAGTTCGGCCGCTTCCGCCTCCTCGGCCAGGGCCTTGTCGTCGATGACCACCACCGACGGCCCGTTGCGCTCCAGCTCCTTCAGGCGCGGAATCACCCACGCGACGCCCGGCCGGTAGTCGAGCACCTCACCGTCGCCCGCCACCTCGATATGCCGGCCACCACCCACCCGGGCGCCAGCGATACCGATCGCCGCGTACGAGCGGTCCGGTGGCACGTACACCCCGAACGCCGGGCGGCCCTCGAGCTCGGACGTCGAATCCTCGGCGTCCGACCACAGCGTCTCGCCGATCACCTGCCAGCCGTCCGCCTCGCCGCCGGCGTACGGCAGCCACATGCCCAGCCGCTCCGGAGCGAAGCCCTCCCGCAGCCGGGACAGCTCGTCCTCGCAGAACTCCTCGGAGATGCGGATGCCCAACCCCGGGTTCGCCTGGTACCACAACTCCCGGTCGGCATACGCCGCTAGCTGCTGCTTCACCCCGACCGTCGGGTCGACCTCACCCAAGCCCCAGTCGAAGTACGCCAGCCGGTCCTTGCCAGCCTCGCCGTCCTGCCGGATCCCGTATACCCATGCGGCCGGGTCCTCCGGTGGAGTGCCCAGGTACCAGATCTGCGGATTGCCGTGCATCGACCTGGCGCTCATCGTGCTGAACAGGGCCTTCATCTGGAGCAGGTTCAGCTCCTGCGCCTCGTCCAGGATGATGCAGTCGCCGGAGAACCCGCGACCCGAGCCCCGCGACCGGGCGATGAACTTCAGCCGCTGCCCGGTCGTCAGCTCGATGCCCTGCTCCCCGGACCCCTCCCAGTACCGCTTGACGAGCCGGTTGAACTCCGGCGCCGCCTGGATCAGCTCCCGGATCCGCAGGAACCCCTCCTGCGCCGTCTTGTACTCGTGCGCCGACCAGAGGATCTTCTTCTCGCCGAGGTAGAACAGGCCAGCGAGCACGCGGGCCTCGATGATGGCGCCCTTGCCGTTCTGGCGCGGCACCCACACCGCCACCTCGCGGGCTGCCCACTTCCCATCCCGGTGCTCGCCCAGGGCGTGATCCAGCACGTACCGCTGCCACGGGTCCAACATCAGCCCCGCCACCTCGCACAGGTCCGCCACGTCCGGACCGGAACTGTGCTGGGCCTGCGGAAACGAGCTAACCCGAGGCGTCTGCGAGCCGCGCCTTACGTCGAGCAGCGATCTCGTCAAGGATCCCGCCTCCCGTCGCAGGCTTCCCGGCACCACCGGCCGCCCGCAGTTCCGCCGCGAGCTGCTTCAACGCCAACTGCTGCTGCCGAGACTCCGACAGCACCTTGTCGACGACCACCTGGACTTCACCGTCGTCGCCCATCTCCAGCGACAACCACGACCGGTCCCGGCCGTTGAGGATCGCGTCGAGCCGGTCGAGCCGGTCGACGAGCCGGCACGCTTCCTCGAGCACCACCCGGTTGGCGCCGGTCAGGGTGTCGCCACCCTCGTCCTCCCACAGTCGGCGGCCACGCGACCGCAGCCGGGGCCGATCCGGGGCCGACGGCTGTGACTGTGACGTGACGGGCGTCGTGCCGTCACACCGTGTCGGGTCACACATCGAGTGATCGCCCTTGCGGTGCCTGCGCGACCGCCGAGCCCGCTCAGCGTCACTAGCTGCCATCGGGCACCTCCACGATCTGCCGCACACAGAAAAGCCTGACGGAAGGCGCAGGGTCAGGGAGCCTCACTGCCCGTGACGACCCCACCCCCCTACCGTCGCCCTCCGTCACCACTTGCGTGAGTTGACGACGACGTTCGTGGTTCGTTGGCGCTGAGCTCGTCGTGTGCGCATGCGCTGCTGAGCGATGGCTTGACCAGCGCTGCGGTTGCATGTGCGGTGGGCCAGGCCACGGTAGGTGCGTCGGTCGTCGGTGTGGTCGAGGTCGAGCAGCTTGGCCTCGCTGCGATACATCGGCTTGCCGCAGCGTGGGCAGGGCTGGCCGTCGTGCAGCTGGTGGAGGGCTCGGGTCCGTGCCTGCTGGTGGGCCCAGCCGTAGCCCCGCTGTGTGGTGGTGCCCCTGGTCAAGATGCCCACCCCCTTGTTGTTGCACCCCCTGTTTCGGTGTGCCCTCTTCGGTGGCCCGGGGTGTGCCGGTTCGGTGGTACCGATCAACTGCGGAGGGTGTCCACGATGGCCGGATGCATCCTCACGACCCGCACCAGCAGCAGCCTCGTCCGTCGCACCAGTACCCGCCTCAGCCGCCACCGGTGGTGTATGTGCAGCAGCCGAGCAAGGCGGCAGCGGTGGGTGTGTGGGCGATCTTCTTGTGGATCGCGGCGCCTGCGATTTTGATCGCGCTGTGCTGCGCGGGGTGCCTGTTGGCGGGGTCGCTGAGGTGACCGTGGTGTGCGGGCGGGCCGGAGCACCACTTCCGGCCCGCCCGCTCTTCCCCGCACCCCTGCGCCTCGTCCCAGAACGCAGCCAGCCCGGGAGCCGTGGGGGGCTCGACCGGGCTGTGGGCACACTCCGCCTGTAGCGGTGTGTGAACAAATGATCAGGCTGCGGGCTGGCCTGCGTCAAGCCGACGTGGTCGTCCTCGCGGGTTGAGTCGGGTGGCCCGTTCGATCCGGGCCGTCTCGTCGAGCGGGCTGTAGCCGGCGCGGGTGGTGAGGCCCTTGCGGTCGCGCCAGCGGCGGACCATGGCCTCGGTGACGTCTGCGCCGAGGGCTGCGGCGAGTTCGGCGGGGGTGCCCCACTCGCGTCCGTCGATGGTGATCACTCGGGCCTCCTCCTGGTGACGGGTTAATGAGCGGTATCGGGTCCGGCCCAGAACGACACTTCTGGTGGCATCAGCGCTCGGTCGGGTCGTCGCCGGGCCGGTAGCGGATCACCGCGAACGACCACGGGCCGATGCGGAACAGCCGCCGGTACGTCGAGGCGTGGCCGCCCCGGACGTGCGTCCTGCGGAGTAGCTCGGAGGCGACGCGGGGCTTGCTCGGCCCGTTGATCCACCAGTGCGGGGGGAGCTTCACGGTCGGTCCTCTCGGTTGGGGTGGCCCGGGGCGCGTGCACACCCCGGGCCGGGAACAGGTCAGGCGGTCCAGTAGGTGACCGGGAAGGCGCCCGGCGTGGTCGGCTCGGTGCGCTCCAGGCACCACTCGTCCAGGTCGTCCACCGTGTTGACCATCCAGACGTGCGCGATGGCGTCGGTGATGTCGGTGAGGCTGCGGCGCGACGTCGGCATCGGGTCGGCGATGTCGTCGCCCCACACCTCCCGGGCGTGGCGACGCAGCGCGGCGGCCATCCGGTGCGTGCCGACGTGGCCGAGGGCGATCACGTCGCCGTCCTCGCCGATGTCGGAGATCGGGACGCCGTAGTAGGTGCCGAGCATGTCGAGCGGGGGCGTGGTGCCGGTGGGTAGGTCCCAGGGCGCGGGTGCGGTGATCGTGGGCATGGCGCTCTCCTTCGGTCAGTCGGTGCGGGTCGGTCAGTTGGTCGGGCTCGGCGTGGCCCCCGCGACCGCGCCGATGACGGCGGCCCTGGGCCAGATGTGCGGCACACCCTCCACCGCCCCGGGCTGCCCGCACCGGCAGCCGACACCGGTGCAGCGGCAGTCGGCGGCACACACCACCGTCCAGGCGTCGGCGGGGCCGAGGGTCTGCTCGTAGACGAGCCGGTGCCGGCAGGCCGGGCATTCCACCCCGGTGAGCAGCCGGCGGGCCGGGCCGATGCGCAGGTGCATGCGGACCCGGTCGTCGAGACGAACGAGCAGTCGGGTGAGGGCGGCGGCGGTGCCGGGCAGCATGCCGGGGATCGCGGCGGTTATCCGGTCGAGGGGGTCGCCGTCGCCGGGGAGGTGACCGGCGGGGAGTGCGAGCCTGCGGGTGATGTCGTCGGCCAGCGTCGCCGCCTCGTTGACCCGCTGCCCGCCGGTGATGCCGGAGGCGAGCACGAGGGTGCCCACGGGGTCGCTGTGGCCACCGAGGGCGTGTCGGGAGCCCCAGACCGGGGAGCGGAGCCCGTCGTAGGCGCTGAGGCCACCTGAGGCGTTCTGGGCGGCCTCGTCGGTGGCGTGCTGGGTGAGGGTGCCGCGCGCCTGGTGCAGGGCCCAGGCGGCGGCGGTGGCGTGCCAATGGTGCGGGGTCAACGGTGCTCCCTCAGGCTGTGCGGGTGGCGGTGCTGATCGCGGTGTTCTGTGGCGCGCTGTGGTGCTCCTGTGTGGCGTTGTGTGACTCCCGCGCGGGCTGGTCCGGGTCGGACTGGTCGCCGGTGTCGCACGTCCAGCAGAGCGGATCCTGTCCGGCGGGCAGGGTGCGCGGGTAGGTGGCGCCGCACTGGCGGCAGCGTCCGCCGGCTCCGGCGAGGCCGGCGTCGATGACGGCGCGCACGGCGGTGATGGCGATCTGCTCGGTGTGGACGGGGTCCTCGGCGAGGTGACCCCACGCGGCGGCGAGGGCGGCCTGGACGGCGTCGATGGCCTGCTGCTCCCAGTCGGCGGGGCGGATCGGCTCGTCGGCGGCCGGGCCGATGATGCGACGCAGCTCGTCGAGCGCCTCACCGAGCGTCATCCGGGCGCTGACCGCCGACGCGACCACATGCCCGGACACGAGCTGGCCGCGGTCGCCGTGGTGCAACTGGCGGGCGACGATCTCGTACCCGGCCTCGTCGAGGTTCGGCTCCTGCGCGGGCGCGAGCGGAACCGGGGCGACGGCGTCAGCGGCGCGGATGGCGTCTTCTGCGGTGTCGTAGAGGGCTCGGGGGTGGGCGGTGTTGGTGCGGTCGTCTTCCCAGCCGAGGGACTCCATGGCGGCTAGGACGCGGGCTTCGGGGACGGCGGGCGTTTCTGCGTCGGTGGTCGACGTCTCTTCGGCGGCGTCGTAGGTGTCGAGGGCGTCGCAGAGGGCGTCTTCTTCCGGGGTGGTGTCGTCCATGAGGCCAGCGAGGGATGCTCGCCAGGCCCGGCCTGCTGTGATCACCGCTTCCGTCACCAGCCGGTCACGCTGCTGCTGGAGTCGGGTTACCTCGTGCCGAAGTTGAGCTACCTCGACGGTCAGCTCCATGTTGGCGCGGGTGAGGCTGCGGTGTTCGGCGTGCTGGGCGGCGCGTGCACCCCACTGCGCGGCGTCGGTTTGGGCGGCGTCGCGGGCTGCGGCGAGGCGGGTGATGTGGTCGGCGGCGGTGGCGGGCCCGGTCGCGCCGCTGGCGTTGAGGGCGTGCCACACGTCGGTGAGGGTGGCGAGGGCCTCGTCGCGCTCCTGCTCGGCGCGGGCGGCGCGGGCGTCGAGCTGGTCGCGTTCGACGGCCGTCATGTAGGCGGCGAAGCTGTGGGGCTGGGGGTGGGCCGTCTCGGCGAGGACGGCGTCGCGGCTGGTGGTCTGCTCGGTGGTCATGGCGGGCTCCTCAGGCGGCGTCGGCGGGCAGGTGGACGTCGACGATCGGCCGGTCGAAGGCCGGTTCGTCGCGGTGCGGGCGGGTCGGGGTGGTCTCGATCGGCGGCGGGGTGATGTAGCCGGCGTCGACCAGGAGGCGGATGAGGTTGTCGCCGGTCATGAGGACGTAGGCGTCGCCGGGGCTGGTCTTGCCGCGTCGCTTCACCCAGGCGAGGCCGATGCGGGCGCCGTCGTTGGCGCGCTCGGTCTCGGCTTCGGTGACGTAGCTGGCGAGGGTGGCGGTCTTCTCGTTCTTGCATTCGATGACGACGCCGGGGATGCCGGCGATGTCGCCTCGGTCCTTGGCTCCGTTGAGGGTGCGTCGTTCGGCGTGCGGTACTCCGTGCTGGCGGAGGAATTCGGTTACCGCGCTTTCCCAGGCGGTTCCTTTTCGTTTGCTGGCGCTCATTGGTTTCCGATCAGGTCGTCGAGGGTGAGTTGGATTGCGCCGGTGCATTTGTGTTCGGCGTGGATGGTGCCGGTGAGGGTGTTGGCGGTGATTCGGGCGGCGTCGCGGTGGATGAGGTGTCGGTTGGTGGTGTGTGTGTAGGTCCAGCGGCCTTCGAGTAGGGCGGCGATTTCGGCTTGGCGGTCTGGGAGTGGGGTGGCGTCGACTCGGGCGGGGATGCCGTCGTCGAGGGCGGTGATGACGGGTCGGCGGCAGCGGGGGCAGGTGCCGGGGGTGGCGGTGGTGGAGATGAGGTGTCGGGTCATCGGGGTGGCCTCGGTGGGCGGGGTGCGGGGTTTAGGGCTTTGCCGGGTTTCTGGCGGCCATCTGCGTGTGCCCGCCCCACGAATCCGTGACGCTGTGTAGTCGCTTCGTCATTCGCGGGCGCGCGGGGGACGGAAACAAACCCGGCAAACCCCCAAACCCCGCAACTCACGTCCCGCTCCTGTCCGACTCCGTCCTGATCTGCCACTCTTTGACCCCGTCGCGGTCCTTGCCGACGCAGCGGACAGCCAGACCGCCAGCCCACCGGCCCTCCCGGTTGGCGAGCCACCGCCCGAGCGACTTCGCGATGCCCACCGGACCCTTGGCGGCCTTGGCGGCCTTGGTCGCCAGCTCGTCCGGCAGCGCGTCGGCGGGGATCAGCCCGGGTGCGATGAGGTTGCCGGTGTCGACGTCGCCGAGCAGTTCCTTGGCGGTCCACGACCGGTCCTTGTACGCCTTGTAGGCGGCGGCGAGGAATATCGCCCATTCGTCGTCATCGGTGCCGACTTCGACCTGGGTGGACGCGTGGTCGAATTGGCCTTCGATTCCGGCGACCGAGAGAATGCCTTCGACGGTGCGGACCCATCGGGCGTAGCTGTCGCTGGCCCGCTCGACCGGCAATGGTTTCCCGGCGGCGACCCATGCCCGCACGAGGGTGAGGAGTGCGCAGAGCAGATCGCCGCGTCGCTCTTTCACCCACGATTCCAGATTGGCGATGGCGAAGCCGGTGCGCAGTTCCGGGTTGGGCCGTCCGGGGTCGATGACGGTGCGGATGGTGCGGCGTGGGAGGTCGCCGCCGATGCTGATGTTGTTGCCGGTGACGGTCCACAGGCGGTCGTTGGTGGAGCGGGTCCAGGCGGTGGAGCCGAGTGGCCGGTCATCCCAGAGGTCGGTGGTGAGCAGACCGGCCAGGGTGCTGCTCTTCAGCGCACCGGAGACGTTGTCGAGAACGACGACGGGGCCGGTGGTGATGGAGAGGATGGCGGTGATCTGCTTGCGCAGCTCGGTGTCGTCCTCGGGCATCTCGGCGCGGAACACACCGCCGTGGATCATCCGGGCGAGGTTGGCGAGCAGAGTCTTGCCGGAGCCGGGTTGGTGGGCCTCGATGGCGTGCAGCTTGTACGGCGGCGGCGTCAACGCCCGCAGGAGCGGGGTGAGCAGGGCACCGAGGTAGTTGGCCCGGTAGTGCGCGGACACGAACGGGAACCCGTCGATCATCTCCAGGAGCAGCTTGACGGCGTCGCGGACGTCGCTGTCGGTGGGCTCGTCGGGGACGCGCGGCACGATCAGGCCCGGCTCGGGCAGGTGCAGCAGGCCGGTGGCGGGGTCGTATCCGGGCGCTTCCAGGAGGCTGCCGTCGGGGCGCACGATCGGGGTGTGGATGACGCCGCGCAGCGTCCGCAGGTTGGGCAGCATGTCCGGCACGTCCAGGGGGATGCGAGCCGCGCTGCGGGGGAAGGTGGCCTGGACGGGCTCCCAGTCCTCGCCCTTCTTGACCATGCGGTAGCAGCCGTACGTGTAGGTGATGCGTGAGGCGAGGGAGCTGTCGTTGACGGGGCGGACCTGGGCCGGCCCGTCGGAGTCCAGCTCGCTGTCGGACAGCGGCACGTACCCCTGCTCGCCTTCGCGGGGGGTGTGCACGACGGCGTCGAGGCGGCGGAACAGTCCGGCGAGGCGTCCGCGTCCGGCTTCCTCGCGGAGCCAGTCGGCGGAGATGGCGGGGTTGGTGACCTCGATCTCGGGTGCCCAGATCCGCACCGGACCTGAGGTTGCGGGGGCGGCCGGCGGCGCGGTGGCGGGTTGCGCCGGTGCCGGGCTGGCCGGTGAGGCGGCGGCGGGGCCGAGGATGTCGCGGATCAGCTGGGCGTTTTCGACGGCCGGGTCGGGTAGCGGCGTGCCGTAGCCCTGTTTGCCGAGGGCCCGGGCGGCGGCGGCGTGGTCGGCTCCGAAGTGCAGGGCGGCGTACGCGCCGAACTTCGAGTAGGACTCGCCGCCGTCGAGCGGGGCCGCGCCGGTGGTGAAGACGTGCAGCCGGTCGGTGCCGAGCGCGTTGGTGCTCGCGCTGATGCCGGTGGGCTTGCCGGGGCGGGTCCAGTAGGTGACGTCGTCCTGGGCGTAGTGCTCGCGCCAGCCGGCGGGGGTGAGGATCTGCGACCACTCGGTGCGGGCGTTGAAGTCCTCCCCTGGGGCGAGCTGGCCCGGCGCCCGTGACGTGCTGGTCGCGGTGATGCTCGGGTCGAGTGCCGGGGTCGGCAGTGCGGGTGGGGCGATGCGCTGCATGGCGGCGGCGAGAGCGTCCCGCAGCTGCTCGACGGTGTACCGGTGGGGGGTGGCGTGGGTGATCTGGCAGGGGCGGGTGAGGCCGGCCTTGCGGTTGACCGTGCCGGGGATGCGCAGGACGCGGGCGAGGTCACCGACGCCGCGCCCGTACCGCCATCCCTTGGCGGCGGCGGCGTGTTCGATGACCCGCTGCCAGTCCCGGGCGAGAGCCTTGGCCTGGTCGAGGTTCTCCGCGGTGATGACGTGGGGCTCGGTGAGGAGCCAGATCGGGTACAGGCCGCCGCCGGAGTGCACCCAGATGGTGGGTTCGGGCAGGCCGGTAGCGGCGATGATGTCCTGCCCGGCCTGCGGCGTGGGCGGCAGGTCCTGTTCGGCGTGGCCGGGCCCGGCGAGGTCGACGTCGGCCCAGAGCGCGGGGAGCGCGGCGCTGTCGGCGGCGCCGCCGCGTCCGTTGGTGGGCCGGTCGGTGCGCAGGCTGGTGATGCGCACGTAGATGCCTTCGCGGCCTTCGGCGTCGAGGCGGGTGACGTACGTGGTGGCGGCGTCGAGGTCGCTGAAGGCGCGGCCGTTCCAGTCGTCGGTGGAGCAGATGTGCACGTGGCCCGGGGAGTCTCCGTGGAGGATGCCGAGCCAGCGGCGGACGGCGGCCGGGTCGTACATGCCGCTCGGTCCGGTGACGGTCATCGATGCTCCGATCTTGGTGGGGCCGGCCCCCACCCCGGGCAGGGGCGGGGGCCGGTGACGAACGGTTGAGCGGGGTGGGTCAGAACGGTGCGGGTGCGGTGGGGGCCATGGCGGCGAGGACGGCCTGCTTCTGCACGTCGGGCAGGGCCGCCCACTTGACCGGGTCCATGCCGGGCGGCGGCGGGATCTCGACTGCCGTCTGCTGGATGCCGAGGGACGCGGCGGCGGTCGGCGGCGGGCTGGCCGGCGCGGCGGGCTGGGTGAGCATCGGCGCGGCCGGCTGGGCCGGGGTACCGGTGTCCTTCATCAGGCTGGCCGGGTCGAGGGTGGGCCGGGCGTACTCGGCGGCGAACTCGAACGGGGACCCGGTGGCGCCGGTGCCGCCGGTGCGGCGGACCGCGAGCCGCCCTCCCACCTCCAGGCCGGGGCCGTTGACTCGCTGGATCGCCTCACGGACGGGCCGCATCATCCGCGGCGGGATGTGCAGCTTCCGCTTGCCGTCGTCGAGGGAGTCGGACGGGTCGCGCAGCTCGGTCTGGATGGTGACGACGATCTGCATCTTCGGGTCACCCGACGGCCAGAAGTCGAGCTCGGTGCTCTCGAACTTGGTCATCTGCTCGGCCTTGGGCGGGTCGACGATGGTGCCGAGGACGGTGTAGCCGATCGGCTCGTCCTTCCACTTGATCGACTTGATGCCGCCGCTCATGAGCAGGTCGTTGGCGTCCATTGCTGGCGTTCTCCTTGGTTGGGTTGGTGCGGTCAGGCGATGAGGCCGGACAGCTGCTTGTTGATCTTTTGGTCGGTGTCGCCCGGGCACCCGGTGGCGTCGGCGGGGCCGCCGACGCGACGAAACGGGCACCAGTCGCAGGCCTTGCCCGGGGCGTCCGGGACGGCCGTCCACAGGTCGGGGTTGGCGGCGACGTTCAGGCCGTGGGTGCCGATGAGGTCGTGGGTGGCGAAGTACCGGTCGACGGCCCAGTCGGCGATGTCGGGCCGGTACTCCTCGGTCCACTCGGCGGAGTCGGAGTAGTCGTGGCTGCGGGCGAGGAACACCAGCCGCACGAACCGCACCGGTCTGCCGGCCCGTTCGTGGCCGCGTCCGTAGAGGTGGGCCTGGACTCGGTACTCGGGCTTGACGAGCTGGTCGTTGGGGACGGTGCTGCGCTTGACCTGCCGCAGGGCGGTGACGCCGGTGTACTTCCAGTCGACGACCATCTGGGCGTCGAGGTCGTAGGCGTCGCCGTGGCCGGTGATCGGTTCGACGCCGGGCAGGCCCGGGTCGACGGTCAGCTTCTCCTCGACCAGCCACCGCTCCCGCCCGAGCTGGGCGTTGTGGAAGCGCAGTGCCTCCTCCATCAGCCCGTGCATGGCGGTGCCCTGCATGGGTGCCCACGGTGGCCGCTTGTCCTCCGGCTGCCGGACGATCCCGGCGAGCTTCATGGCGATCTGCCGCTGGCAGGGGGTGCCGAGCTCGGACGGGCCGAGGCGGGTCTGCCGGCTGCGCGGGCGGGACGCGTCGAGTTGGGCGAGGACCTCGCGCATCTCGCTGACGGTCGACGGGGGCGGCCCGGCCGGGCGAGTAGGGCGGGTGGTGTCGGGGTCGCCGCAGCATCGGCCGAGCCATCCGCCGTCACCGTCGGCGCGGATGTCGTCCAGCTCCTCGGTGCGGCTGCCGCAGCCGGAGCAGGTACCCCGGTAGGCGGCGGTGATCCACGGACCGAGCCGGGACGCGCTGTCATCGAGCACGGGCACGGCGGCCGGCGGCGGTTCGGTGGTCGGGGTGCGAAGGTCGGCGATGAGCGCGGCCAGGGCGGCGTCGGAGACGGCGGAGGTCATGCGGTCACCAGCCCGTTGAGGCGGGGAACGATGACGGCCTGCTCGGACGCCCGCGTGACGGCGGTATAAAGCCACCGCTGGCCGTTGACGTGCCCCTCGATCGCCGCGCCGGCCGCGCCGAGGGCCTTGACGTGCTCTCGGTAGGCGGCGCCGTAGAAGACGGACGACTCGTCGACGACCAGCACCCGGGGCCACTGGCTGCCCTGGCTCTTGTGGGTGGTGATGGCCTGGGCGAAGGTGGCGGCGACGATGGTGCCCCGGCCGTCCCGCTTGGCCTGCTTCTCGCCTTCGAGGTCGCGGAACCCGGCGGCCCAGGCGGTGAGGTGGCGGGTGTTGCCCTCGTCGTCGCGGACCACGAGGTGGTGCCGGTCGGTGCGGCCGGTCGCGTCTTCCTGGCAGTCGAGGACGTCGAACTGCTGCCCGTTGAACACCTCCGCCTCGGACGAGTTGGCGAGGCAGATGATGCGGTCGCCGGCCTGCGGCGGACCGAACAGGCCCCGCAGGGCACGGAGCAGGTGCACGGCCTGCCAGCGGGTGGCGTTGCGGCCGACGAGGACCTGGTCGAAGGTGAGTAGCTGCTCGACGCTCATCTGCTCGATGCGGCCGGAGTCGCCGTCTCGGCCGCCGATGCCGTAGTCGCGTTGGCCGGGTGCGCTGTTGCGGATGGTGGTGGCCATCCGGGTGACCGGCGAGTCGAGGGCCGACCGGTGGATTTCGGTGAGGAGGTGGTCGGGTGCGGCGTTGATGAAGTAGCCGCCGCCGTCGACCGGGGGAAGCTGGGCGGGGTCGCCGAGGCACAGGATCGGCCGGTCGTAGCCGAGCAGGTCCCGGGCCATCCGCTCCCCGACCATCGACACCTCGTCGAGGACGAGCAGGTCGGCGTCTTCGAGCTCGGAGCTGTCGCGCAGGATCCAGTCCGGCGAGTCGACCTTCGCCTGCTCGTGGCGGATCTCCTCGCCGAGTCGGAGCCGCTCACCCGGGTCGACGGTTTCGGCGAGTTCCTTGCGGAGTGCGTCGAGCTTCTTCCGGACCTTTTCCACAGGTTGGTAGATGAGGCTGTGGACAGTGGAGGCGTTCTCGCAGCCCTTGCCGCGCAGCACGTAGGCGGCCTTGCCGGTGAACGCGGCGTAGAGGACTCGCTGGACGCCGAGCTGTTCGACGATGTGGCGGGCGAGGGTGGTCTTGCCGGTGCCGGCGTACCCGAACAGGCGGAACACCTGCTGCCGCTCGTCGTCGTCGCGCCCGTACCAGTCGGTGATCTTGTCGATGGCGTGTTCCTGCTGTGGCGCGAACTCCAGGCCGCGGGTTGGCACCGGGGGTGGGGTCGGGGGCGGCTCGGTGCCGACCAGGTCGGCGAGCCGGTACTCGGTGTCGAGGTCGGTCACGTGGGGTCCTTCGTGGTCTCGATGGCGGGCGGCTCGTCGGTGCAGGCGGGCAGGATCTCGGTGGGTGCGGTCTGGTCCATGTCGTCGCGCAGCGCGGCCAGCACCTCGGGCCAGGTGGGCGGCTGCCCCTGGATGGGGGCGCAGGCCGCCTTCAGGGCCGCCCGGTCGAAGTGGGCGGTGGGCTGGTCGACGCCGGCGGGGAGCGCCGTGTCGGCGTAGTGGTGCGGGGCGAGGTGCTGGCGGGTGGCGGGGGCCAGGGGCGTCCAGTTGGCGGCGACCGTGCGCTCCTCGCGCTCCTCCGGGGTGGCGTCGGCGCGGTGTCGGCCGACGTACTCGTCGGGGCGCTGGTTGCGACGGTCGCGCAGCGCCGACAAGGTGATGCCGGTCTTCACGGCTTGTCCTTCCGGGCGGTCTGGGCGATGCGCAGGTCGGCGTGGCGGTCCACCTCGCGGCGAGCAGCGGCACGGCGGCGGGCGGGCGTGGTCAAGAGTGCGGCGGCCAGCGCGGCGGCGGCGTCGGCCGCCATGCGCAGCCGGGACGGGCGGCTCATGCGCCGTACTCCCGGTCGTGGGTGGTGGGCACCTCGGCCAGCCAGGCGTACATCTGCTCGGCCATCGACGGCCTCGGCGTGGTGGCGTCGATCTGCCGTTGGGCGCAGCGGCGCATCCGGGCGATCGCGGCCGTCGTGATGTCCAGCTCGTCGCGCAGCTCCTCCAGGCGGTGGGCCTTGTGGCGGAGCTGGCGCTGCCGGGTGCGGATCCGGGCTGCCTGCCGGGCGCTGCGGGCCGCGTACCGGATGCTGCGGGCGGCGTGCTGCCGGGCGGTACGCCGCTCGACGAGGGCCCACGCGACGGCGGCGGCCAGGGCGACGGCGAGGACGGCGGCGATCACGCGGCACCTCGCAGGGCCGGGTCGACCAGCGGGGCCAGGCCGGGCGCGTGGGGCAGCAGGTGCGCGTACTCGCCACCGGCCAGGTACGACTCCGGCGGCGGGTACACGCCCTCGGCGACCCCGGCCCAGTAGGCGCAGTCACCGTCGTGGAGGTCGCCATCCAGGTGTCCGCACGGCAGATCCGGCACGGTGACGGTGAGCGTCTGGGCGGGGAACACGGGGGTGGTGCGGGGCTGCCAGGGGCCGGGCAGCGGCTGCGGCGGGTGCGTCATGCCACACCACCGGCGGCCTGCGCCTCCAGCTCGGCGATGCGCGCGAGCAGTGCCGCCTTCTCCGCGTCTTCCGGGGCCGGGATCTGGGCGTACGGGTGGACCCGCACAACACCGACCTTGGCCGTCGCGACGCGCTCCCAACTGCCGCCGGACTTCCGGTCCTCGGCCGACACGCCGAACGTGTCGGCGATGGCGTCCACCACCGGCACGTGCACCTCGTGGCCGGCCAAGGCCCATAGGCCGACCGCGATGTGCAGCGTCGGCCCGATCTGCGGTGCGGGGGTACCGGCGAGGGTGGCGAGCTTGTCGGCGACGGCCCGCAGGTCGTCGGCGAGGGTCAGCCAGTAGTCGCTCTCGTGCGGGTTGCAGTTCGGGCACTGCTCGGAGTTGTTGGCGCAGTAGCACTCGGTCGGCTCGTCGGCGGTCAGGCACGCCGCCACGTCGCGTGCCACCTCGGCCGGGCTGCCAGCGGCGATCGGCCACTTGCGGTCCGGCGCCTGGGTGTTGGTGTCGCCACCGAACTCGTCCCAGTGGCGCAGCAGCCAGCCCTCGGTGTCGCGCCAGGACAGGACCGTGGCCGGCATGCCGTCGGCCAGCTCGACATCGGTCAGCCAGACGTCGATGGCCGTGTCGCCGTCGGTTTCGCTGTAGTGGACCTCGATGCCCTCGGCGGCGAGAGCGGCGAGGATGCGGTCGACGCCCTTGTGGCTGAGGTCGATGGTCTGGGGCATGGGATACTCCTCAGGATCTGGCGCTCCGCCTCGTCCTTGTCCGGGATGGCGGGGCGCCGTTCGTGTCCGGGGCCGGATGGCGCCGGGGTGGTGCTCAGGCCGCTACGCGGCGAGCCGTTCACGTCGGCAGGTCTTGCACTCCCGTCGGGCGTAGCCCTTCGCGGTCCGCCGGCTGTACGTGTTGGCCGCCGTGTACTCGTGACCGCGGGGGCAGTGAGTCTTGGCTGCGTTGTGGTGCGGCATCGTGTGCGGGCTGCGCAGCAGGTTCTCCCGCTGCGTCACCGCCTCCAGGTGCGCCGGGTTGACGCACAGCCGGTGGGCGCAGGTGGTGCCGCCCGGGCAGGTGGTGTCGGCGTTGTGGCACTGGTGGTCGACGGTGAGTCCGTCGGGGACGGCCCGGACCATCAGCTCGTAGGCGACCCGGTGGGCGCCTTCGGACTGCTTGCCGAACCGGCCGTACCCGTCGTCGTTCTTGTGGCCGCGCCACGTCCAGCAGGCGTCGGGTCCGCCGGTGGTATCGACCTGAGCGATGAAGGCCCGGAGCCGCAGCGGGTTCACGGTGATCACGCGGCGCTCCGCCGGGTGTCGGCGACCTGCTGGTCGGCCTTGCGGCGCGTGATGGCCAGCTCGATCTCGGCGAGCACCTGGGACAGGTCGGCGGTGACCTGGAGGCCCTCGGGGCTGTCCGGATCGAGGGGCGTCACCTGCGGCACCCGGGGGCCCGACGGCGAGGTAGGGGTGTGCGGTCCGGACGGGGGATGCGTCATGCCGTCACCTCGAACAACTCGTCGACCGTGGTGCCGAGGAGTGAGGCCATCCGCATGGCCACGTCGAGCGTGGGCGTGACCCGCCCGGTCCGGATGCGCCAGAGGGTGGCCCGGTCCAGGTCGAGGGCGTCCGCCCGCCCCTGCTCCGTGTCGGCCAGGCGGCCGGCGAGCGTGTCGAAGACGTCGGTCCGCAGCCGGATCGGCGACTGTGTTGCACTATCGCCTCGGGTCTGTGCTGCATTCATGCAGCAGACGGTACGCCCCTCGCGGCTGATGTTGCAACCATGCAACACATCGTCCGTTCGGCTGATTTGAGGACGGCCCGATTGGCACCTACCGTTGCACCCATGCAACGCGGAGAGAGCAGCTTTCGCCTATTGCGCCGGCGCCGTAGAGAACTGCGGCACGACCGCCGCACCACCCACCCTGATCCACTGCGACCTGCGGATATCCCCGGCTCAGTGCTCTACGGTGTGCACGTGGGCACGTCTCCAGCACCCGAGCGCGGCACGTGGGCCGCATACGTGAAGGCAACCCGCGAGCACGTCGGGATGAACAAATCCGAGCTGGCCCGCCGCCTCGGAATCGACCGGGGAACCATCACCCGGTGGGAGTCCGACAAGAACCGACCCGAGGACGCGACGGTCGTCGAGTCCTTCGCGACCCTCTTCGGCCTCGACCCTGACGAAGCCCTCACCGCCGCCGGACTCCGCAGCGGCCAGATCGCCGACCGACCGGCCCGCGACGTGCCGCTCGACCCCGACCTGCGGATCATCATGCGGCGGCTGACCGACCCCACCGCCAGCGAAGCGGAGCGAGCTACCATCCGGGCCACACTGCGCTACCTCGCCCAGGTCGCCGAGCAGCAGGAGCGCGGCAGCGAGCCCGGCCGCGCTGCTGGCTGATGGCCCGGCGACGCCCACTCGCCGCGGTGCCCGACCGACCCACCCGCGTTGTGCTCTACGTCCGAGTCAGCGCGCTCATGGGGCGCGGCGGCGACGACTTCCACAGCCCCGAGGTACAGACCTCCGCGATGCGCCGAGCCACCACCGGCATGCGCGAGATCGGCGTCATCGACGACATCGACGTCACCGGCACCCACTTCTCACGCGAGGGCATCGACCGCATCCGGGTGATGGCTCGCGACGGGGCGATCGACGCCATCGCCGTCTACGACATCTCGCGCTTCGGTCGTGACGTCCTTGAGAGCCTGCTCGTCCTCCGCGAACTGGCCGAGTCCGGCGTCACCATCATCAGCGCCTGCGAGCACATCGACACCAGCACCCCTGCTGGCGAGATGATGCTCATCAACATGCTCAACCTCGCCCAGTACCGTTCGCGGGAGATCGGCCGATCCTGGTCGGGTGCCATCGCCCGCCGGGCTGAGCAGGGGCGCCACCATGGCCGCCCGCCGACCGGCTATCGGCGCGGCAGTGACGGCCGCCTGGAGATAGACCCGACGCTCGGCCCGGTGGTCGCCCAGGTCTTCGTCGACTACGGGGCCGGTGCGCCCGTGCGGCAACTACGCATGCGCCTCCAGATCGCGACCGGTAACCCCAAGCTGGCCGCGAACAGCATGAAGAAGCTGCTGGCCAACCGCACCTACCTGGGCATCGTGCACAGCCGAGGGGCGGCCGGTGCCGTCGAAACCCCCGACGCGCATCCGCCGCTGGTCGACCCGGAGACGTGGGCGCGCGTCCAGGCGCGCATCGCAGCCGATCGCGTGGTGCATCCGCGCGTCCAGGAGGCTCGGTACAGCCTGTCGGGGCTGGGTCGCTGCGCGGCATGTCAGGGGCACACGAACATCCGTCCCAACCGGAACGGCCCGGAGATGTACTGCCGTGGCCAGTTCGAGAGCGTGAGCCCGTGTGCCGGCTGCGGGCGCCTGCGGCTGGCCAACGTCGAGGCCGCAGTGTTGGACCGGGTGCGGGCGCGCATCGGGCTGCTGCGTGGCGATGTGGCGGCGCGCCGGGCGCACCTTGCCCGGTCGGTGCGGGCTGGCGCGGACGCGGACACGCTCGGGCGCGAGATCGAGGCGACGCGGCGGGCCATGGCCCGCACCACGCAGCGGTGGGCGCGCGAGCAGCTCGATGACCGCACCTACGAGGACACGATGGCCGAGTTCCGGGCCGTCGAGGCTCAGCTGGTGGCCAATCTGGCCGACGCTCGGTCGGTGGTGGAGACGGCCGACCCAGACTCGGTCGTGGCGCTGGGGGAGAAGCTGCTGGTGCTGTGGCCCGACATGACGTCGCCCGAACGCAACCGCTCGCTGCGGCAGGTGCTGGTGACGGTCACGATCCGCCCGGCGGCCTTCTACCGCGAGCCGGCAGGCGACCGCGTTGAGGTGCTCTGGCGCTGACCGACGTTTGGTAGCCAGTACCGACGTGCTGGTGAACGGCGTACGCGTGTGGGTCGACCGAGGTCAGGGGCTGCACCAGGTCCCGGTGCCGGTGGGCACCGTGGACGACGTACGCCGGCTGGCGCAGCGGCTCGCCGCCGGAGCCGGACGCCGGCTCGACGACGGTGCGCCGTGCGTCGACGCCCGGCTGTCCGACGGCACCCGGATGCACGCCGTGCTGCCACCGGTGGCGACCGACGGGCCCTACCTGTCGTTGCGGACCTTCCGGCAGCGGCCGTTCACCCTGGACGAGCTGGTCGAGCAGGGTGCGGTGGCCCGGCCGGTCGCGCCGATACTCGCCGCCGTGGTGGCGGCCCGCCTCGCGTACCTGGTGATCGGCGGCACCGGCTCCGGCAAGACGACCCTGTTGAACACGCTGCTCTCGCTGGTGCCGGGCACCGAGCGGATCGTGCTGGTCGAGGACGCCGCCGAGCTTCGGCCGGTGCACCCGCACGTGGTGGGGTTGCAGGCCCGTACGGCCAACGTGGAGGGCTCCGGCGCGGTCGGTCTGAGTGAGCTGGTCCGGCAGGCACTGCGGATGCGGCCCGATCGGCTGGTCGTCGGCGAGTGCCGGGGCGGCGAGGTGGTGGACCTGCTCGCCGCACTCAACACGGGCCACGACGGTGGCGCGGGAACACTGCACGCCAACGCCCCGTCGGACGTACCCGCCCGGTTGGAGGCGTTGGGGCTGCTCGGCGGACTGCCCCGTCCGGCGTTGCACGCCCAGGTGGCGGCGGCCCTCCAGGTGGTGTTCCAGATTCGCCGTACGCCGCAGGGGCGGCTGTTGGAGTCGGTCTGCCTGCTTCTGCCGGAAGGGCCGGATCGGCTGGTGACTGCGGTGCCCGCCTGGATCCGGGGTCGCGGGCTCGGGTTCGCGGGGCGGGCGCTCGGCACCATGATCAAGAATCGGGACGTCGCGGTGCCGCCGATCCTGTCCGAGCCATGGCCCGGGTCTGCGGGTCCGGCATGAGCGGCGGATACCTGTGGGTGGCCGGGATACTGCTCGGGCTCGGCGTGGTCGCGATCCGGCCGGTGCGCACCCGGATGTTCCCGGGCCGATCGCGCGACAGGCGGGCCGACGACCCGCTGATCGACTGGGTGGCCACACTACGGTCGGTGGGCGAGCCGGCCCCGCTGAGCGACACGTCCTGTGTGGTCCCGCCGCCGGCTTCCCTGCGACCTGCGACGACGCGTCCCAACCCACCGAACTCGGTCGTGGCGTCCCGCCCGCCTGGCCGCAGTGACGGGCGCCGACCGATCCGCCCCGACAGCACGCCGTCACCACCACCGGCAACGCGACCGGGCGATGCATCGCTCCTGATCGGGGCCGGAGTGACCCGGTGGCCGGTCGACGCGACGGCGGACCGGGACGACGGATCCGCACCGGCGGCGGAGGCGACACCCGCCACGCACCGGATGGGCCCGACCGGCGAGGGGCAGCAGGGCCGCAGGCGGCACACGCCGCGCGCTCGCCTGGCCGGGATGTCGTACCCACGGGTCCTCCTACTGACCGTGCTGCTCGGCGCGACGGTGGGTGGTCTGCTCGGCGGTCCGGTGGCGGCGGTCGCGGTGGCCGGTTACGGCGCCGTGGGCGTACGGGCCCTGCTGCGGCACCGCGCCACGGCCCAGCAGGCACAGGCGCAGCGGGAGCGGTTGGACCAGCTCTGCGCCCTTGCCGCCGACCTTCGGGCCGGGCTGCCGGTCCCGGTGGCCGTGGCGGCGCTGCGCCCCACCGGCCCGGTTCGGGTCGGCATCACCACAGGACGGGCGACAAGCGACGGCACGAGCGGCGCCGGGGGCCGGGCCACCGGGGGAGTGGATCTCCTCGACGATCGACCGGGACGGCTGGCCCAGGCAGCGGTGCGGTTGGCCGACCGGACCGGCGCGCCGCTGGCCGAGCTGGTCGAGCGGATCGAGGCCGACGCCCGGTCGACGGACCGGGGACTGGCTGCGGCGGCGGCCCAGGCAGCCGGGGCCCGCGCCACCGCCTGGCTGCTTGCCGCCCTGCCGGTCGGTGGCATCGCTCTCGGCTACGGCATCGGGGTCGACCCGCTCCAGGTGCTGCTGCACACCCCGATAGGTGGTGCCTGTGCGGTCGCGGCCGTCGTGCTCCAGGCGGTCGGACTGCTCTGGGCGGACCGTCTCGGCGCCACGCCGGCCGGAGCAGGCTGATGCCCCGCCCGATCGCTGCCGCCCTGACCGGCAGGACGTTGGACCTCGCCCACAGCACGCTCGACACGGCCCACCGCACGCACGACCGCGATGCCGGCACGGTCGCCCTGACCGGTAGCGCGTTGGACCTTGCCGACAGCACGCTGGTGGCGGCGATGCTGGTCGGTGTCGTCCTGGTCGCCGTGGTCCTGGTCGGCCGGCATCGACCTCGGCGGCGGTTGCGCCGGTTGGCCGGCGCGAGCCCGTCCACTGCCGTCCACCGTCGTCGTGGCGCCGACCGTCCGGGCGGACCTGTGGGCGCTGTGGGCTCGTCGAGGTCCGATGTGCAGGTGATGACGGGGCCAGCAGCCGCCGGTGCCGCATCCGGCCGTCGGGTGGACCGGGTGCGACTCATGGCCGGACTGGCGGGTGTGGCCGTGGCCGTCGTGGTCGGGGGATGGCCGGGCCTGGTGGCGGCGCTACCCACCGCGCTCCTGCTGGATCGCTTGCTCCGGCGGATCGAGCCGCCGGCGGACCGGAACCGGCGACTGCGGGCCGTCGCCGATCTTCCGCTCGCCGCCGACCTGCTCGCCGCCGCGCTCCGGGCGGGCGCACCGGTGGAACGCTCGGTGCTCGCGGTGGCGGACGCGCTGGGTGGTCCGCTCGCCGACCGGCTCGGCCGGGTCGGCCGCACGCTGCAACTCGGCGGTGGGCCGCAGGAAGCCTGGGCACACCTGGCGACGGTGCCGGGTGCCGAGCGGGTCGGTGCCGCCGCGATCCGCTCGGCCAGCAGCGGGGCCGCGCTGGCCGGTGCCCTCACCCGGCTCGCCGACGACCTGCGCGCCGACCGGGCCATCGCGATCGAGTCGGCGGCTCGCCGCGCGGGCGTCCTGATCGTGCTGCCCCTCGGCCTCTGCTTCCTGCCCGCCTTCATTCTCGCCGGTCTGGTGCCGGTGATCGTCGCCGTGCTCGGCGACGTGCTGTGAACACATCGAGAAGGGACGAACACGTGCGCAGAATCCTCGCCCGCCTTCGCGGGGACGCCGGGATGAACACCGCCGAGTACGCCGTCGGCACGCTCGCCGCAGTGGCCTTCGGAGGTGTCCTGCTGAAGGTGCTGACCTCCGACAGCGTGCAGTCCGCGTTGACCGCCGTCATCGACCGGGCCCTGAAGTGACCGGGCGCCGGCCGGCCGGTCGTGACCGGGGGTCCTTCACCGCCGAGATGGCGGCCGGTCTGCCGGCGCTGGTGCTACTCCTGCTGGTCGGGCTGACCGCGGTCAACGCGGTCAGCACCAGGGCGGCCTGCCTGGACGCGGCCCGGGAGGCGGCACTCGCCGCCTCCCGGGGCGAACCGGGCGAGAGCGCCGCTCACCGGTACGCGCCTCCCGGCGCGGAGGTGGCCGTCGTCGTGGACGACGAGGTGGTCCGGGTGACCGTGCGCGCCCCGGTGCGTGCCCTCGGCACCGACCTGCCCGCGATCGTCGTCGTGGCCACGGCGGTGGCGGCCGTCGAGCCCGGAATCCCGGAGCCGAGGCCGTGACGGTCGCCCGGCGCCCGAACCCTTTCGCCGGGGCATCGTCTCGGTGTGGGCGGCGCGTCGGCGGGCGGGACCGAGGCGGGGCGACCGTCTGCCTGCTCGCGGTCGGGCTGATCTTCGTGATCAGTGGGATCTTCGGCGCGGGCATCGGCGCTGCGCGGGTGGCGCGTCACCAGGCACGGGTCGCGGCCGACTTCGGTGCGCTCGCCGGAGCGGGCCGGGCGCTGCACGACGAGTCGCAGGCGTGTGCCCGAGCCGCCGAACTCGTCGTCGCCAACGGTGCCAGGCTGGTCCGGTGCCGGGTCGACGGGATCGACGTGCTGGTCACCGCCGAGGTGGCGGTGCGGCCGCTGCCCGGGATCTCCCGGATCGCCACGGCCACCTCCCGGGCCGGCCCGATGCGGGGGTGAGCGGTTCCCGCCCCGGGCGGGAACACGTCGGGAGCACGCTGGCCGGGGAGCCGGTTCGCCACCGGCGGACGGCGAACCGGCTCGCCGTCCGCCGAGAGCGATGACGACGAAACCCCGACGACGGGGCTCCACGCGCCAGCTAGGCCCGCACGACGACGAGGCCCGCACGACGACGAGGTCAGGGACGCGCGGACCCGTGAAGCCGAGGCCCGTGGCGCGAGCGCCCGTGCCGCCGCAGGGCCACTACGTCGAGGTCAGCGGCCCTGGAGCGCGTCGAGTGCGACGGCCATGGCGATCACCAGACGGCGGTCGATCTGCGGGTGGTGGATCTCGACGACGTAGCGGTCACGCAGGCCCCACTTCTTCACCACCGAGAAGACCGGCTGGCCGCCGGCGACGAAGTCGAAGTGGTAGGGCAGCCAGGACAGCGACTCGGCGAACCTGCGCAGCACCGCCACCGGCATGCTGCGCTCCTGGCCGACGATGTTCGGCAGGCCGGCCTGCTCGACGTGCCACGTCGAGCGGAGCAGGGACTGCGCGAAATCCTTGCGGAACAGCCCGATCGGGGTGCCGGCGTGGTCGGTGACGTCGTACGTGGCACCGAGGTCGAGACGCTGACGGGCCTTGAACCCGAGCAGCGGCTGCTGCTTGGAGTCGTCGGTGTAGATGGTCACCTGTTCCTTGAAGGCGAGCCGCTTCTGCTGCGCGAAGGCCAGCAGACCGCCCTCGGAGCCGTCCGGCGCGACGCTGTGCACCTCGTACTGGTTGACCATGAAACGCAACCGCTGGCGGATGTGGAACTGGTGCTGCGCCTGCAGGCTGTCGAGCTGCATCAGAATCTCCTCGTTCGTGGTGCGCCGGAGTGTCGCACAGCTCGGCAAGCGGCCCGGCGCTGAGTGTCAGGTCAGCGGACGCCGTCGACAGCCGACCGGTGGGTCCAGGTGGTGAGGAGCTGGTGGATGGTACGCAGTCGCTCGTTGATCTGGTCCAGCCGTTCGGCCTGGGCCAGGGTGGCGAGCGCCGTACCGAGGGCGATCTGCTGGTCGATGTCGAGTTGCTCCTGGTCGATGGTGTAGAGCAGCTCGACGGTCTCGGCGATGGTGTCGGCCACGGCTCCTCCTCCATGTGCGGCGGCGACGACGGACGATGATCACGGCGCTCGATGGAAGCGCTCCCAGCCATCAATGCCCGAAGCGGCCGGATCTCATGCCTGCCCGGTCATTCCGGCAGGTTCGCCAGCACCACGTTCAGCACCGTGACCGCGTCCGGCTTGGAGAGCGGGTTGTTGCCGTTGCCGCATTTCGGCGACTGCACGCAGGAGGGGCAGCCGTGTTCGCAGCCGCATTCGGCGATCGCGTCCCGGGTGGCGCGTAGCCAGGACGACGCCATGCCGTACGCCCGCTCGGCGAAGCCCGCGCCGCCGGGGTGGCCGTCGTAGACGAAGACCGTCGGGGCCTCGGTGTCCGGGTGCACCGCCGTGGACAACCCGCCGATGTCCCACCGGTCGCAGGTGGCCACCAGCGGCAGCAGCCCGATCGCGGCGTGTTCGGCGGCGTGCAGCCCGCCCGGCACGTCGGCCGGGTCCACCCCGGCTGCCGCCAGCGACTCGGGGGAGAGGGTGAACCAGACCGCGACGGTACGCAGCTCCCGCGCCGGCAGGTCCAGCGGACGGGTGTCGATGACCTCGCCGGTGGCGATCCGCCGCCGCTGGTACGACACCACCTGGCTGGTGACGTCCACCTCGCCGAGGAACAGCCCGACCGGTCCGGCGTCGACGTACGAACGCACCGACACCACCGACAGTGAGGTGACGTCCCGCGCGTGGGTGGACCAGTCCGGCTCCTCGGGGTGCACCAGCGCGCACCCGTCGTCCAGATCGAGCGAGTCGACCACGTACGACACGCCCTGGTGCAGGTAGACCGCCCCGGAGTGCAGCAGGAAGTGCGCCGAGCCGCCGTCGACGGTGCCGAGCAGCCGACCGGTCGCCGCCTCCACCACGCAGACAGGTGCGCCGCCGTCGCCGCGCAGGTCCACCTGGGGGCGCTCGCGGTGCCGCCAGTACCAGCCGGTCGGCCGCTGCCGCAGCGCGCCCGCCTCGACCAGCGCCGCGACCGTCTCCTTCGCGCCGTCACCGAAGAGTGCCAGGTCGGCGTCGGTCAGCGGGGCCTCGGCCGCGGCGCAGGCCAACTGCGGCCCGAGCACGTACGTGTTCGCCGGGTCGAGCACGGTGGCCTCCACCGGTGCCCCGAACACCGCTTCCGGATGGTGCACCAGGTAGGTGTCGAGCGGGTCGTCCCGGGCGATCAGCACGGCGAGCGCCTCCTGGCCGGATCGCCCGGCCCGTCCGGCCTGCTGCCACAGCGACGCCCGGGTGCCGGGATATCCGCAGATCAGCACCGCGTCCAGGCCGATCAGGTCGACGCCCAGCTCCAGGGCGTTGGTCGAGGCGAGCCCGAGCAGGTCGCCGTGCAGCAGCGCGCGTTCCAGTTCCCGGCGTTCCTCGCGCAGGTAGCCGCCCCGGTACGCGGCGACCCGGTCGCCCAGCCCGGGGACCGCCTCGTCGAGGCTGCGCCGGGTGCTGGTGGCGACCACCTCGGCCCCTCGGCGGGACCGGACGAAGGCCAGGGTGCGTACGCCGGAGGCGACGGTGTCGGCGAGCAGGTCGGCGGTCTCCCGTAACGCCGACCGCCGGACCTGGGTCAGATCGGCCGCCTCGTGGAGCGGCCCGCCGGAGGGCGACCCGGCGGGCGTCGGGTCGCCCGAGGCGGACCGGGCAGGCGTCGAACCGTCCGCGCCAGAGCCGGCGAGGGACCGGCCCGTGAGGGACCGACCGGCGGGAGGCGGGCCGCCGGCAGCGGAGTCGGCGGGTGCCGCACGTGAGGCGGGTGCCGGGCGGGGGGCGGGGATCGCGGCCGGGTCGGGCGGGAGCAGGGGCGGCTCCCAGAGCGCGAAGGTCACCCCGGCTCTCGGCGAGGTGTCCTCGGTGACCGCCGTCACCGGCAGGCCGGTCAGTCGCCCGGCTGCGGCGGCGGGGTCGCCGGAGGTGGCCGAGGCGAGCACGAACGTCGGGCCGGGGTCACCCGTGGCGGGGCGGTAGCGGGCGCACTGCCGCCGCAGCCGCCGCAGTACGTGGGCCACGTGCGAGCCGAACACGCCCCGGTAGACGTGGCACTCGTCGACCACCACGTACGCCAGTCGGCGCAGGAAACCCGACCACTGGGCGTGGCCGGGCAGGATGCCGTGGTGCAGCATGTCCGGGTTGGTCAGCACGAACCGGGAGTGCCGGCGGATCCACTCCCGTTCGGCGCGCGGGGTGTCACCGTCGTAGCAGGACGGGCGTACGCCCTCGATCTCCAGCGTGGCGACGGCGCGTAACTGGTCGGCGGCGAGCGCCTTGGTGGGGGCCAGGTAGAGCACCGTGGCGCGCGGGTCGGCGAGCAGGGTGGCCAGCGCGGGCAGTTGGTACGCCAACGACTTGCCGGACGCGGTGCCGGTGGCCACCACGACGTGCCGCCGGTCGTACGCGATCTCGGCCGCCTCGACCTGGTGTCGCCAGGGCGTCGTCACCCCCCGCCGGGCGTACGCGGCTCGCAGCTCCTCCGGTGCCCAGTGCGGCCACGGCACCGCGATCCCGGAGCGGGGTGGCACCCGCTCGATGTGGGTGATCGGGTCGGTGGTGTGTCGCTGGCGCAGCCGGCGCAGCAGCTCGCCCGGCGGCGGTCGTTCCGGGCCGCCGCCGGCGGACACGGGAACTGCCGGGGTCACGTTCTGCACTCTCGCACTGGTGTTCGGAAATGGGAAATCGTCGCGTCTGCAGGTCGGGACCGGCCCCGTGAGTCGTCAGGCGCCTTCGGGGGTAATGGTTAGATGCCAGAGAGCTTACGGCTGTGCGAGGGAGGACCGATGGAGCTGTCGCTGGCGACCCGCACCGTGGGGGAGCACACGGTGCTCGAGGTCGGCGGTGAGGTGGATGTCTACACCGCCCCCCGGCTGCGTGAGCGGCTTCTGGAGTTGATCGACTCTGGGGCCCGGCACGTGGTGGTCGACCTCGGCCGGGTGGACTTCCTCGACTCCACCGGCCTGGGTGTGCTGGTCGGCGCGCTCAAGCGTCTGCGGACCGCCGACGGGACCTTCTCGCTGGTCTGCGACAAGGAGCCGCTGCTCAAGATCTTCCGGATCACCGCGCTGGACCAGGTATTCCCGCTGCATCCCACGGTCGAAGCGGCGACCGGCACCGGCGCGTGATGGCGACGGTCCGGCTCTCCTTCTCTCCGGCGCCGGTGCACGTGCGCACCGCCCGCCTGGTCGGCGTGGCGGTGGCCCGGCGGGCCGGAGTCCGCGAGGACCTGCTCGACGAGGTGCGCCTGGCCATCGGTGAGGCGTGCACCCGTGCGGTCGCCCTGCACCGCCAGTACGGCGTGCCCGATCCGGTGCTGGTCGAGATGTCCGACTCCGGGTCGTACGCGGTGCGGGTGGTGGACCGCGCGCCGATCGAGGCGAGCATCGGTCTCGCCGCGCTCGACGCCGACCAGTTGGCCAATGAGTCCCTCGACGAGGACGACCTCACCACCGGTGTCGGGTTCGCCCTGCTCGCGGGCTTCGTCGAGGATCTTCAGGTGCGGCCGGTCGACGACGGTGTCGGGACCGAGGTGCGGATGGTCTGGCCGGTCGGTCGCTGACCCGTCGGCGCCGCCGGTGACCGCGCATCACGTCAGCGCCGCGTCATGCGGCATTCGTGGCGCCGAGTCTCGATTCATCGGGGCCGTATTCCCTGTGCTGGGAATGCGGCCCCGTTGGCATGGACCCGTTCCTATATCAGATTTCTTTTCATAACACAGCGACGAAGATCATCGGCCGATGGTGCCACCTCGGTGTGACCTCGAACACTGCGGAGGGCTACAGTACCCGGGTTGTCAGCAAGTGATCCACCGGGCAGCCAGCGCAGATGGGCGTCCGTCGCCGGTTCTCGCCGGGTGGGTGGCGCGCACTTGCGAATTCGCATACAGGCACCGGCCGGTGCGTCTCCATCGGCCGGTGCGTTGTTCGGCACAGGAGGACACAGATGTCCGACACCTTGGCCGCCGAGGGCGGCGGGATCTCCCTAACCGGAGCCAATGTCACGTACGTCGTCATCGCCGCGGTGATCGCGTTGGTCGCGCTCGCCTTCGCCGCCGCGCTGACGAAGACCGTGTTGGCCGCCGGCAAGGGCACCACCAACATGCAGGAGATCTCGGGGGCCGTGCAGGAGGGCGCCTCGGCCTACCTGATCCGGCAGTTCCGGACTCTGGCGATCTTCGTGGTGATCGCCGTGGTCCTGCTGTTCCTGCTGCCGGTGCACAACACCGAGGGCAGCGAGACCGCGGTGAAGATCGGGCGCTCGCTCTTCTTCGTGGTCGGCGCGCTGTTCAGCGCCTTCATCGGTGGCGCCGGCATGTGGCTGGCCACCCGGGCCAACCTGCGCGTGGCCGCCGCCGCCCGGGAACGCGAAGGCGGCCGGGAAGCGGCCATGAAGATCGCCTTCCGGACCGGTGGCGTGGTCGGCTTCCTCACCGTCGGCCTCGGCCTCTTCGGTGCCGCGCTGGTCGTGCTGGTCTTCCGGGGTGACGCGCCGACCGTGCTGGAGGGCTTCGGCTTCGGTGCCGCCCTGCTGGCCATGTTCATGCGGGTCGGCGGCGGCATCTTCACCAAGGCGGCCGACGTCGGCGCCGACCTGGTCGGCAAGGTCGAGCAGGGCATCCCCGAGGACGACCCGCGCAACGCCGCCACCATCGCCGACAACGTGGGCGACAACGTCGGTGACTGCGCCGGCATGGCCGCCGACCTGTTCGAGTCGTACGCGGTCACCCTGGTCGCCGCGCTGATCCTGGGCCGCGCCGCGTTCGGCAGCGACGGCCTGGTGCTCCCGCTGATCATCTCCACGATCGGCGTGCTCGTCGCCATCATCGGTGTCTTCATCACCCGGCTGCGCGCCTCGGACCGCAACGGTCTGACCGCGATCAACCGGGCCTTCTACCTCTCCGCGGTGATCTCGGCGGTGCTGGTCGCGATCGCCACGGTCTTCTACCTCCAGCCCACCTGGGCCGCGCAGCTCGGCGACAACTGGCGGGAGAGCCTCGGGGTGGACGGCGGCGACCCGCCGTTCGGCCCGCGCGGCGTGGTGATCGGCGCGGTCGTCATCGGCATCGTGCTCGCCGCCGCGATCCAGGCGCTGACCGGCTACTTCACCGAGACCGACCGGCGTCCGGTGCAGGACATCGGCAAGAGCTCGCAGACCGGTGCGGCCACCGTCATCCTCGCCGGCATCAGCGTCGGCCTGGAGTCGGCGGTCTACTC
This sequence comes from Micromonospora sp. NPDC047793, assembly GCF_040642635.1. Lineage (NCBI taxonomy): Bacteria > Bacillati > Actinomycetota > Actinomycetes > Micromonosporales > Micromonosporaceae > Micromonospora > Micromonospora sp. NPDC047793. The sequence continues at coordinate 213,299 of NZ_JBEYSG010000002.1, forward strand.
GGCGCTGCTCATCGCGGGCGGTGTCTTCGGCGCGTTCCTGCTGGGCGGCGGCTCGATCACCCTGTCGCTGTTCGCCGTGGCGCTGGCCGGCACCGGTCTGCTGACCACCGTCGGCGTGATCGTCGCGATGGACACCTTCGGCCCGATCTCCGACAACGCCCAGGGCGTGGCCGAGATGTCCGGTGACATCGACGAGCACGGCGCCCGGACGCTCACCGAGCTGGACGCCGTCGGCAACACCACCAAGGCGATCACCAAGGGCATCGCGATCGCCACCGCCGTGCTGGCCGCCACCGCGCTGTTCGGCTCCTACACCGACACGCTGCGCATCGCGTACGCCGACGCCGGGGTGACCGACGTCGGTGCCGAGATCCTCAACGCGCTGAACGTGGCCAACCCGCAGAACCTGGTCGGTCTGATCATCGGTGCGGCCGTGGTGTTCCTCTTCTCCGGCCTGGCCATCAACGCGGTCTCCCGCTCGGCCGGCGCCGTGGTGATGGAGGTCCGCCGACAGTTCCGCGAGCTGCCCGGGATCATGGACGGCACCCAGCGCCCGGAGTACGGCAAGGTGGTCGACATCTGCACCCGGGACGCCCAGCGTGAGCTGCTGACGCCGGGTCTGCTGGCGATCCTGGCGCCGATCGCGGTCGGTTTCGGCCTCGGGCCCGGCGCGCTGGCGTCGTACCTGGCCGGTGCGATCGGGGCGGGCACGCTGATGGCGGTCTTCCTGGCCAACTCCGGCGGTGCCTGGGACAACAGCAAGAAGATGGTCGAGGACGGCGCGTACGGCGGCAAGGGCTCCGACGCGCACGCGGCGACCGTCATCGGCGACACCGTCGGTGACCCGTTCAAGGACACCGCCGGCCCGGCCATCAACCCGCTGCTCAAGGTGATGAACCTGGTCTCGCTGCTGATCGCGCCGGCCGTGGTGGCCTGGAGCATCGGCGAGGACCGCAACGTCGGCCTGCGGGTCGGTGTCGCGCTGGTGGCGACCCTGATCATCGTCGCGGCGGTGGTGTTCAGCAAGCGCAAGAGCGTGGCGATGGACGAGGGCAACGACAGCGGTGGCACCGGCACCGCTGACCCGCGTCCGGAGGCGATCAAGGCCTGACGCCCGTCGGCACCACGGTCCCCGGTCGGTTCGTCGCCGACCGGGGACCGCTCGCCTGTACGGCCCGTACACCTGACCGGTGCCGACGGCGAGGAGAAGCCGTACCCTGCAACGCATGCGTACCTGCCGGGCGGCGACCGCCGGAAAGCTCACGGTGGTCCTGGCTACGCTGGTTCTGCTGGCCGCCTGCGGCTCCAGCGGTCCGAGCCCTCGGGCGTGGGCGGCGTCGGTGTGCACCGCGCTGAGCCCGTGGCGCGCCGAGATCAGCAAGTTGACCAGCAGCACCAACGAGCAGATGACCGCACAGACCACTCCCGCGCAGGCCAAGGAGAACCTGGTCCGCCTCTTCGCCGGTGCCGAGGAGGCCAGCGAGACCGCGCGGCTCAAGGTGGAGCAGGCCGGCGTACCCAAGGTGGAGCAGGGCGAGGAGGTCTCCGCCGGCTTCCGGGCCGCGCTCGCCTCGATGCGGGACGCCTACGGCCGGGCCCGCACCACCATCGACGGGCTCGGCATCGGCGAGGCCGGCACCTTCTACGACGGCGTCCGGTCGACGGTGGAGACCCTTCAGCAGGAGTACGACGCCAGTGCGCTGGACACCAGCCGGCTCAACTCGGAGGAGTTGAAGCGCGCCTTCGACGAGGTACCTGAATGCCGTTGAGCGGTTCCGGAGAGACACCGGCGGCACTCCCGCTGCCGGTGACCTTCCCGGTGCCCGACCCGGCGACACGCCGACGCGGCGAGCCGGCCGAACGCCCCACAGCGCCCGAGCGGGGTGCCACCGGCGAACGGCAACTGGTCTTCTTCGGCGCGGAGACCGGGGAACCCTCCGTGGCCGACCTGGCCGGGCTGCTCGCCGGGCCGGGCGAGGTGCACCGGATGGGCGGGACCGCCCGCCTGACGGTGGAGGTGGACGCCGCCTGGCGGGTGCACGTGCTCGTCACCGAGTTGGGTCGTCGGGGCGTACGGGCGACCTGGGAACCGACCGGGGACCGGCGGTACGCGGTACGGACGGCGTACACCCGGACGATCGTGCCGCTGGCGGCGGCCTGGCTGCGCGGCCCGACCCAGTCGCCGCCCTCGGGTTTCCAGCTCGACGGCCGTCGGCTGCGGCTCTGGCTGGCCGCCGCCGGAGTGGCCGAAACGCCCGACTTCGTCCTTCGTCTCGGCGGCACCGATCCCCGCCGGTGGGCGGTGGTCGGCGCGGCGCTGCACGCGGCCGGGCTCACCGGCGACCTGCTCGCGCCGGATGCGGGCGGGCCGGCGTACCGGATCGCCGGTCGACGCCGGTCGTCACGCCTCGCGGAGCTGGTGGGTGAGCGTCCGGACGCGGCTCCGCCCGGCACCTGGCCGACCCGCGACTGATCCGCCGCCGGCTGTCCGATCGAAGACAGCCGGGCGTCGGGAAACACAGGGAGAATCGGCCGGGTCGCACCTCCACCGAGGGGCCGCCCTGATCACAGTGACCCGTTCCATGCCCTACTCAGGGTGTACGGTGACGCCGTCCGGCGCGACCACAGATCGTCCCGGGCGAATTGCCGCCCGCGAAACCCGAAACACGGACGGCGCGTTACGTTGGACATCCGGACCGCTGGGTATCGGTGGGGCGAGTGCGCCCGGAACCGGGCGATGGCGCGGCCATGAGCAGGAAAGAGGTCGAAGCAGACGTGCCGAGCAACGCTGGAACCACCCGTCTGGTCATCGTCGAGTCTCCGGCGAAGGCCAAGACGATCTCGGGCTACCTCGGCCCGGGGTACGTCGTGGAGGCCAGCTTCGGGCATGTCCGCGACCTGCCGCGTAACGCTGCCGACGTGCCCGCCCGGTACAAGGGCGAGTCCTGGGCCCGGCTCGGCGTCGACGTCGACAACGGCTTCCACGCCCTCTACGTCGTCTCCGCCGACCGCAAGCAGCAGATCAGCAAGCTGACCAAGCTCGCCAAGGAGGTCGACGAGATCTTCCTGGCGACGGATGAGGACCGCGAGGGCGAGGCGATCGCCTGGCACCTGGTCGAGACGCTCAAGCCGAAGGTGCCGGTCCGGCGGATGGTCTTCCACGAGATCACCAAGCCGGCGATCCAGGCGGCGGTGGCCAACCCCCGGGAGATCGACCGCGACCTGGTCGACGCCCAGGAGGCCCGGCGCATCCTCGACCGCCTCTACGGCTACGAGGTCTCCCCGGTGCTGTGGAAGAAGGTCATGCCGAGGCTCTCGGCGGGCCGGGTGCAGTCCGTGGCGACCCGGATCGTGGTCGAGCGGGAGCGGCAGCGGATGGCCTTCCGCACCGCCGAGTACTGGGACATCCTGGCCACGCTCGCCGTGACGAACGCCGGTGAGGGGCCGCGCACCTTCAACGCCACCCTGGTCGCGCTGAACGGCGACCGGATCGCCACCGGCAAGGACTTCGAGCCCACCACCGGCCGGGTCAAGCCCGGCGCCGGCGTGGTGCACCTCGACGAGAGCGGAGCGCGGGGGCTCGCCGCCCGCCTCGACGGGCGGCCGTTCACCGTCACCCGCGTCGAGGAGAAGCCGTACCGCCGTCGCCCGTACGCGCCCTTCATCACCTCCACGCTCCAGCAGGAGGCGGCCCGCAAGCTGCGGTTCTCGTCGCAGCAGACGATGCGTACCGCGCAGCGGCTCTACGAGAACGGCTACATCACCTACATGCGTACCGACTCGGTGAGCCTGTCGGAGACCGCCATCGCGGCGGCCCGCCGGCAGATCGTCGAGCTGTACGGCGAGCGCAGCGTGCCGCCGGAGCCGCGCCGTTACACCGGCAAGGTGAAGAACGCGCAGGAGGCGCACGAGGCGATCCGCCCGGCCGGGGACAACTTCCGCACCCCGGGCGAGGTGGCCAAGGAGCTGTCGGCCGAGGAGTTCAAGCTCTACGAGCTGATCTGGCGGCGCACCATCGCCTCGCAGATGACCGACGCGGTCGGCTCCAGCGTCTCGGTCCGGATCCGGGCCACCACCGTCGGCGGCGAGGAGGCCGACTTCGGCGCCACCGGCAAGACCATCACCGACCCGGGCTTCCTGCGCGCGTACGTCGAGTCCAGCGACGACGAGAACGCCGAGGCCGAGGACGCCGAGCGCCGGCTGCCCAACCTGGTCAAGGACCAGCCGCTGACCGCCGACCAGTTGGCGGCGCAGGGCCACCACACCCAGCCGCCCGCCCGCTACACCGAGGCGTCGCTGGTCAAGGCGCTGGAGGAGTTGGGCATCGGTCGCCCCTCCACGTACGCGTCGATCATGCAGACCATCCAGGACCGTGGGTACGTGGTCAAGCGCGGCCAGGCGATGATCCCCTCGTTCCTCGCGTTCGCCGTGATCGGGCTGATGGAGCGGCACTACCCGCGCCTGATCGACTACGACTTCACGGCCAGCATGGAGAACGAGCTGGACGAGATCGCCGGTGGTGACCACGCGGCCGTCGACTTCCTCACCGCGTTCTACTTCGGCACCACCAACGGTGCCGGTGACCAGGACATCGCCCGTTCCGGTGGGCTCAAGAAGCTGGTCACCGAGAACCTCAGCGACATCGACGCGCGCAGCGTCAACTCGATCCCGCTCTTCAGCGACGACGAGGGACGCGAGGTCGTGGTGCGGGTCGGCCGGTACGGGCCGTACCTCCAGCGTCGGGTGCCCGGCGAGGAGCAGGCACCGGCCGCCGAGGGCGAGGAGGGCGCGGCCCCGGGCGACCGGGCGCCGATCCCCGAGGGCATCGCGCCGGACGAACTGACCCCGGAGAAGGTCCACGAGCTGTTCCTCGGCGGCGGGGGCGAGCGCAAGCTCGGCGACGACCCGGCGACCGGCGAGCCGATCGTGCTCAAGTCCGGCCGGTTCGGCCCGTACGTGGCCAGTGGCGAACGCAAGTCCTCGCTGCTGCGCTCGCAGTCCCCGGACTCGCTCACCTTCGACGAGGCGCTCAAGCTGCTCAGCCTGCCCCGGGTGATCGGGGTGGCCCCGGACGGCGCGGAGGTGGTGGCCAACAACGGCCGCTACGGCCCGTACGTCAAGCAGGGCGACGAGTTCCGTTCGCTGGACTCCGAAGACAAGATGTTCACCGTCACGCTGGACGAGGCGCTGGCCCTGCTGGCCGCACCGAAGAACCGGCAACGACGGGCCGCCGCGCCGCCGCTGCGGGAGATGGGTGCCGACCCGTTGACCGAGAAGCCACTGGTCATCAAGGACGGTCGGTTCGGCCCGTACGTCACCGACGGGGAGACGAACGCGTCACTGCGGCGTGGCCAGACCCCGGAGGCGCTGACCCTGGAGGAAGCCTCCGAGATGCTCGCCGAGAAGCGGGCGAAGGGTCCGGCGCCGAAGAAGAAGGCCGCTGCCAAGAAGGCACCTGCCAAGAAGGCCCCCGCCAAGGCCGGTGCCGCCAAGACCGCCGCCTCGAAGTCCGCCACCAAGGCCACCGCCTCGAAGACGGCGTCGAAGGCGGCAGCCTCGAAGGCCGCACCGAGGAAGGCGGCGCCGAAGAAGGCCACCGCCGCCAAGAAGGCCCCCGCCGCCGACTGACCCCGTCCACCGACGGACTCGCCCCACACCGCCGGGGCCCCACCGGAGTTGACCAAGGGGTTTGCACCCTCGGACCTGCCCCCTCCGTGACCAAACTCCTTGATCGACACGGGGGTCAGGGGGTGGGGGTGGGGTGGGGGCCCAGGAGGGTGTCTAGGTAGGGGGTGGTGAAGGTGCGGTGCGGGTCCAAACGGGCGCGCATCTGCTGGAACTCCTGCCAGCGCGGGTAGGCGTCGGCCAGCGTCGCGGCGTCGCGCCAGTGCAGTTTGCCCCAGTGCGGGCGTCCGGTCAGGCCGGTCGCCACCTGTTCGAAGGCCCGGAAGTACGGCTCGTACGGCATCCCGACGTACTGGTGCACCGCGATGTACGCCGACTCGCGACCGTACGAGTGCGACAGCCAGATGTCGTCGGCGGCGGTGAAGCGGACCTCGACCGGGAACAGCACCTTGAACGACAACCCGTCGATGATCCGGCGCAGCGCGTCGAGTGCCTCGCCGACGGCGTCGCGCGGCAGTGCGTACTCCATCTCGGTGAAGCGGACCCGGCGCGGGGTGCAGAAGACCGTGTCGGAGCGTCCGGTGTAGGCGCGTTCGCTGAGCACCCGCGCGCTGACGGCGCTGATCGGTGGGGCCAGGGCCGGTGCGGCGCGACCGAGCCGGCAGGCGGCGGCGAAGACGTTGTTGGCCATGAAGTCGTCGTCCAGCCACCGGCGCCAGCCGGGTAGCGGTCGGTCGTCGGCGGCCGTCCGGTCGTTGGTCTTGAGCTGCACCCTGGTGGTGTACGGGAACCAGAAGAACTCGACGTGGTCGTGCCGGTCGATCAGGTCGGGCAGCCCGGCGAGTACGGCGTCGAGGTGGGCGGGGCGTTCGTGGGCCCGCAGCACGAAGGCGTCCACGCAGCGCAGGGTGACCTCGACCAGGACGCCGAGGGCGCCGAGCGAGATCCGGGCCGCGTCGAACACGTCGGGGTGCTGGTCGGCGGAGCAGTGCAGGACCTCGCCGGTTCCGGTGACCAGGGTCAGCGCCTCGACGAAGGTGGCCAGTCCGCCGTGTCCGGCGCCGGTGCCATGGGTGCCGGTGGAGATCGCGCCGGCCACGGTCTGCGCGTCGACGTCGCCGAGGTTCGGCAGCGCCAGGCGGTGCGTGGCGAGGAGCGAGTTCAGTTCCCGCAGCGTCATCCCGGCCGGTACGGTGACGAGACGTCGATCGGTGTCCACGCGTACGTCGACGGCGAGTCGGCTCAGGTCCATCCGCCGGTCGTGGGCGACCGCGACGGCGGTGAAGGAGTGTCCACTGCCGACCGGCCGGATCCGTTCACCGGCGGCGGTGGCGGAGCGTACGTGCTCGGCGACCTCTCCGACGGATGTCGGGCGCAGGACGCCGGTCGCCACGCTGTGCTGGTTGCCGCCCCAGTTGGACCAGGAGGTGGGGGTGCGTCCGGTGCCGGCCATGGCGTGCTCCTCAAGATGAATATGAACCGAGTTCATATCAGGAACGTTCTTCCTGGTAAATACCGCAATCGAGGTCCGCTCGTTGTACCGGTAGTCACGAACTCGTGACGTGCAGATATGTTCATCCGTCGAAGGGGGGTGGCGAGTGTCAACTTCAGCCGCCACGACCGGCCCACTGCGTCGCGTACCAGTGCAGGGTCGTAGTGTCGCGCGCGTCCAGCGAATGCTGGACGCCTGCGCTGAACTCGTCGACGAGGTGGGGTACGAAGGACTGACCACCACCCTGCTCGCCGAGCGGGCCGAGGTGGCGATCGGATCGGTCTACCAGTTCTTTCCGGACAAGCGGGCGATCGTGCAGGCGCTCACGCTGCGCACGATGGAGTCCTACCTCCAGCGGCTCGACGAACGCTTCGCCTCGGACGACCTGACTCACTGGTGGGACGGGGTCGACGCGGGCATCGACGAGTACATCACGATGCACCGCACCGTTCCCGGCTTCCGTACCCTGCACTTCGGCGACGTGGTCGACCTGCATCTGCTCGATGAGCAGCGCGACAACAACGGGGTGATCGCCGACCAGTTGGCCCGGGTGCTCACCGAACGGTTCGGGCTCGCCGACGTTCCCGACCTGCGTTTCCACCTGGAGATCGCAGTAGAGGCGGCGGACTCCCTGATCAAGCTCGCGTTCCGGCGCACGTCGGACGGCGACGACCGGGTGCTGGCCGAGGCGAAGGCGCTGATCCGGGAGTACCTGCACCGCCAGATGGAGGCGCGGGGCGACACCGGCCGCCGGCCGGTCGGGCAGCCCGCGAAGCCGGGCGACGACCAGATCGCCGAGGCCGCCGAGCCGCCGGCCACGCAGCGCGCCTGACCTCACCCGACCCGGCGACGCAGCCCGCGGGGAACCCGCCCGGCCCGCCGGACCGGTGGCACCGAGTGCACCACGCCACGACCACGGCGGAGAACCACGCCGTGGTGTCGGTGCGGAGTGCTCAGAGGAAGGCGTGTCCCTCGCCCCGATAGGTCGGTACGGTGCCCACCACGTGGTCGCCGTCGACCAGGTGCAGCTCGTTCACCCGTTCGCACAGCTCGCCGGACTTGGCGTGGCGGAACCAGACCCGGTCTCCGACACGCAGGGTGGCGGCCGGCGCGCCGGTCAGCGGGGTCTGCACCTCGCCGGCACCCTCGGCGCCGAGCAGCTTCAGGCCGGTCGGCAGCCACGGGCGGGGCAGCCGGCTGTCGGCGGCGGAACCGGAGGCGATCCAGCCGCCGCCGAGCACGGTGGCCAGGTCAGGTGCCGGCCGGCGGACCACCGCGCAGGCGAAGAACGCCGCCGGGGTGGGCCGCCAGGTGCGGTACGCGTCGAAGAGCGTCGGTCCGTACAGCCCCGATCCCGCGGTGACCTCGGTGACCGCGGGATCGGCGCTGGTGGCGGCCACGCTGCCGGTCCCACCGCCGTTGACGAACTCCAGGTCGGCGTGTTCGCGTACCGCAGCCACCGCCGCACCTCGGCGGGCCAGCAACTCGCGGTACGACCCGCGCTGGGCCACCCGGATCGCGGCGCCGAGCATCGCCTGCCCCGGCGGGGCGTCGCCCAGGCCGGCGATCTGCGCCTCGTACGACATCAGGCCGACCAGCCGGTAGCCGGCCCGCCGGGCGACGGTGGCGGCGAGTCGGCCGGCCGCCCGGGCGGTGTGCACCGGTGAGCGGCGGACCCCGACGTGCACCCGGCCGCCCAGCAGTCGCCACGAGGCGTCCAGGTCGAGGCAGACACGCAGCTCCGGGCGGTGGCCCGGGGCGGTCACCGTGTCGTAGAAGTCGAGCTGGCCGGGGTCGTCGACCATCAGCGTGATCGCCGCCGCCAGCGCCGGATCGGCGGCCAGCTCGGTCAGCGCCCCACGGTCGGCGGTGGGGTACGCCACCAGCACGTCGGCGGTGACCCCGGTCCGGACCAGCCAGATCGCCTCGGGCAGCGTGAACGCCATCACCGACCGCCAGCCCGGGCGGGCCAGCGCGCGGGCGATCAGGTCCCGGCAGCGCAGCGACTTGCTGGCGATCCGCAGCGGCTTGCCGATGGCCCGCGAGGTCAACGCGGCGGCATTGTCGTCGAAGGCCGTGAGGTCGACCACCGCGTACGGAGGGTCGAGGTGCGCGGTCGCCCGGTCCAGCCGGTGGCGCAGGTTATCGCTGTCGGTGGCCACGTGTGCACGCTAACTGTGAAACGGTGAATGCGAAATACCCTCGCATCTGGCGGCCGGGGTCGGGTTGGCAACCGCGTCCTAGGCTCGGCGAGCAGGTGATGCGCGACGGGGGGAGGTCCCCGTCGGGACTAGAGTGTTCCACCGGGGGTGCCCAGCGATGGGCCGGCACGTGGAGGTACGGCCATCGAAAGCCAGTTCAACGGCGAGTCGTCCGGCGTGTCGCCGTCCGCGGACCAGCCCGCCGGGACATCCGGCCGGGACACGACCGGCTTACCCGGCGGCGGTGCCGCCGGCCAGCCCGCCGATCCCAAGAGCCCACCGGGCGCGCCCACCGACCCGAAGAGCCCACCGAGCGGGCCCGCCGCCCAGGCCGACCTGTCCGGCTACGGCGCGATCCGCTCGGTGCTGCGTATCCGCCCGTTCCGCCGGCTCTGGATCGTGCTCGGCGCCGCCTCCTTCGGCGACTGGCTCGGCCTGCTCGCCACCAGTGTCTTCGCCGCCGCTCAGGTGGAGGGGAACACCGCCAAGGGCGCTGCGTTCGGTGGCGTGATCGCCATCCGGCTGCTGCCCGCACTGGTCCTCGGCCCGTTCGCCGGGGTGCTCGCCGACCGGTTCGACCGCCGCTGGACCATGGTCATCTGCGACGTGCTGCGATTCCTGCTGTTCGCCTCCATCCCGCTGTACGCGCTCACCGGCGCCAGCGGCGCCCGGGTGGTGAGCTGGGCGGCGATCGCCACGTTCCTGATCGAGACGGTCACCCTGCTCTGGATCCCGGCCAAGGAGGCCGCGGTCCCCAACCTCATCCCGCGAGCCCGGCTGGAGACCGCCAACCAGCTCACGCTCATCACCACGTACGGCCTGACCCCGATCGCCGCCGCGATCCTGCTCGCCTCGGGCGACGGCATCGTCCGGGGTGTGACCGGCGGCGAGATGCCCGCCTGGGCCGAGCCGGCCCAGCTCGCGCTCTGGTTCAACGCGCTCTCCCGCCTCGCCACCGCCCTGGTGGTGGCGTTCGGCATCAAGGAGATCAGCCAGGCGCAGACCGCCGAGGGGGAGCGCACCGAGCAGAGCATGCTGCGCCAGTTCGCCGAGGGCTGGCGGTTCATCGCCCAGACCCCGCTGGTCCGCGGCCTGGTCCTGGGCATCCTGGGTGCCTTTGCCGGCGGCGGCATCGTGATCGGCACCGCCCGCTTCTTCGCCGCCTCGCTCGGCGCCGGTGACGCCGCGTTCTATCTGCTCTTCGGCGCGATCTTCCTGGGCCTGGGGATCGGCATCGGGCTCGGCCCGATGATCGTCCGGGACATGTCCCGGCGCCGCTGGTTCGGCATGAGCATCGTGCTGGCCAGCGCCTCGGTGATGACGCTGGCCTTCGCCTTCCACCTGTCCATGGCCCTGCTCGGCGCGATCCTGGTCGGCGCCGGGGCCGGGATGGCCTTCCTCTCCGGCACCACGCTGCTCGGCGGCGAGGTCGCCGACGAGGTACGCGGTCGGGTCTTCGCCGTGGTGCAGATCGGTACCCGGCTGGTGCTGATCCTGGCCATCGCGCTGGGCAGCCTGCTCGCCGGCGTCGGCGGCTCCCGGACGTTCGAGATCGCCGACCTGGGCATCTCGGTCTCCTCGACGCGGCTGCTGCTGCTCGTCGCCGGTGCCGCCGGGATCTTCGCCGGGATCAGCGCGTTCGGGCAGATGGACGACAAGAAGGGCGTGCCGGTCCTGGCCGACCTGTGGGGATCGATCCGGGGTCGCCCGCTGATGCCGGCCGAGCCGTTCGTCTCGGCCGGGCTCTTCGTGGTCTTCGAGGGTGGCGAGGGCGCGGGCAAGTCGACCCAGCTCGCCCAGCTCGCCGAGCGGTTGCGCGGCGACGGGCGGGACGTGGTGGTGACCCGGGAACCGGGTGCGACCGCCGTCGGCACCCGGATCCGGTCGATGGTGCTGGACACCACCGGGGACGAGGCGCCCTCGCCGCGCGCCGAGGCCCTGCTCTACGCCGCCGACCGGGCTCACCACGTGGCCACCGTGGTCCGTCCCGCCCTGGTCCGGGGCGCGGTGGTGATCAGTGACCGGTACGTCGACTCCTCCCTGGCGTACCAGGGTGCCGGTCGTACGCTGCCGGTCGACGAGGTCTCCTGGCTCTCCTCCTGGGCCACCGGTGGGCTCAAGCCCGACCTGGTGGTGCTGCTCGACGTCGACCCCCGGACCGGGCTGTCCCGGGTGGCCGCACGGAGCCAGGCCGCCGACCGGCTGGAGGCCGAGTCGGTGGGCTTCCACGAGCGGGTCCGGTACGCCTTCCTCGACCTGGCCGCCGCCGACCCCAAGCGGTACCTCGTCCTCGACGGCTCCCGCCCGGCGGAGGAGATCGCCGAGCAGGTGGCCCGCCGGGTGGAGGAACTGCTCGGTGCCCCCGGCGGCATCTCGCACCCGGACCCGGCGAACGGCCCGGACACCTCGGTCCAGCCCGAGTTATCCCCATCGGAGCTGGTGACGACGGAGCGAAGTTGATGCCGGACGCCTTCGCCGACCTGGTCGGGCAGGACGACGCGGTGGAGACGCTGCGCCGTGCGGCGTCGGCCGCCGCCGCGGTGCTGCGCGCCGTCGACGGCCCGGACACCGGGCCGACGGCGTCCCCGGACGGTCCGGACGAGGGCGACGGTACGTCCCCGGGGGGCGACCCGGGCGCGGGGATGACCCATGCCTGGATCTTCACCGGGCCGCCGGGCTCGGGACGGTCGGTGGCGGCACGTGCCTTCGCCGCCGCGTTGCAGTGCGTCCACGGCACCGGCTGCGGCACCTGCCCGGGATGCCACACCACGCTCGCCGGCACCCACGCCGACGTGCGGCTGGTGGTGCCCGAGGGACTCTCCATCGGCGTCAACGACATGCGGGCGCTGGTGCTCCGCGCGGCCAGCACCCCGTCCGGCGGGCGCTGGCAGGTGGTGATCATCGAGGACGCCGACCGGTTGACCGAGGCGGCCGGCAACGCGCTGCTCAAGGCCGTGGAGGAACCGCCGCCGAGGACCGTCTTCCTGCTCTGCGCGCCGTCCACCCACCCGGACGACATCTCGGTGACCATCCGGTCGCGCTGCCGGGTCGTACCACTGCGGCAGCCCTCGGCCGAGGCGGTCGCCGAGGTGCTGGTCCGCCGCGACGGCATCGCGCCCGACGTGGCCCGGTGGGCGGCGGCGGCCACCCAGGGACACGTGGGGCGGGCCCGGCTGCTGGCCAGCGATCCACAGGCCCGGTCGCGGCGGGACGCGGTGCTCGCGGTGCCGCGTCGGCTGACCGGGGTGGGTGCCGCGTTCGACGCGGCGTCCGCGCTGATCGAGGCGGCCGAGGCGGAGGCCGAGGCGTCCGTGGCCGAGCTGGACGCGGCGGAGCGTGCCGCGCTGGAGACCGCGCTCGGGGCGGGCGGCACCGGCCGGGGCGCGGCGGGGGCCGCCCGGGGCTCCGCCGGCCAACTGAAGGAGCTGGAGCGCCGCCAGAAGTCCCGGGCGACCCGGGCTCAGCGGGACGCGCTGGACCGGGCCCTGGTCGACCTGGCCGCCTTCTATCGGGACGCACTCGCCGTGGCATGGTCGGCGCCGGTGGCGCCGGTGCACACCGACACCGTCGACCTGGCCGACGCCGGTGCCCGTAAGTGGCAGGCGGAGGGGGCGTTGCGGCGGCTGGAGGCGGTGCTCACCTGCCGGTCCGCGATCGAGGCCAACGTCAAGCCCCGGATCGCGGTCGAGTCGATGATGCTCGCCCTCTGGAAGGGCTGACCCCGGCCCGCGTCCCACCGGATGCCGCGTCCTGACGGAGCGGTCGGCTCCGGGATCCGCGCAGGCATCGACACGCCCGATTCTGGTGCGGTACGGTCCGGTGTGCCGTGGTGACGGCGGCGGTACGCACAGTGAGGGCGACTGGGGAGGAGTCCGCTGATGCCTCGGGGCGAGATCGACGAGGCGTGGATCGAGGAGGCGGTCCGACGCTACCGTCGGATCGAGTCCCTCCAGGCCGAGTTCGACCAGGCCGTGGCGACGGTCGAGGTCACCGTCCGGTCGCCGGACGGCCTCGTCGAGGTGGTGGTGACCGCCGATGGCCGGATCACCGACGTGCGTTTCCTCGGCCCGCTGCACGCCCGCCAGCCGCGTGACGTCGCGGGTTCGGTGCGGGCCGCGGTGGTCGCCGCGGCGGACGCCGCCCAGTGGGCCCGGGAGAAGCTGCACAACGAGACGTTCACCGCCTACCGGCCACTGACGGGGGCGTGACATGGACACCCTTCGTGCCCTGGCCGCACGGATCGACGAGGCGAGCGCCACGTTGACCGCGCTGTCCCGCTCGGTCACCGCCGCCGACCCCGCGCAGGTCTCGTTCGGCGCGGACGCGCCGGGGAGACCCGGCGAGATCGGGCGGGCGCTGCACCGGCAGTGGATCACCGCCACCGGTGACCGGGCCCGTGAGGCGCACGCCGCCGCCGCGCAGTTGACCGCCACGGCGGCCGCGCTGCGCCAGGCCGCCGACCGCTATTCCGACACCGACTCCGCCGCCTCCCGCCGGCTGGCCGGGGAGAGGTGATGGACGCCCTGGACCGGCTCGCCGAGCCCGGGATCGACCTGCTGCGCCGGGTCGACACCCTGCTCGCCGCCGGGGCTCCGGAGGGCCACCGGGTCTGGCCGTTGCTGCGTCGGATGCAGGTGCTGCCCGGCGACGCACTGCGCAGCTTCCTCGACCTGCGGGCGGCACCGTTGGCCGGTGCCGGGCACACGGTGCGCCGGCACGTGCACGGGTACGACCACGCCTGCGCCACGCTGACCGATCCGCTGCTCTGGTCCGGGCCGGCCGCCGCCGCGTACGGGCAGTCCCGCACGATGCTGCTGCGCCACCTCGACGACGGCCCGGAGAGTCTGGTCGGGCGTCTGGAGGCCACCGCCGGCTACGCCGACGCCCTCGCCGACTGGGTGGAGGGCAGCCGGCTCACCGTCGCCCGCACCCTGGCCGAGGTGATCGGCTCGGCCGAGGCGGTCTCGGTGGTGGCGGCCACCTCCATCACCCGCGAGCCGCCGCACTCCGGGCCCTCGTCGCCGGGCACTGCTGCCGCCGCCGAGATCGCGGCCCGGGTGCTGGCCGTGCTCTGCGTCGCGTACGACGGGGCGGAGACGCTCCTGCGGCAGTGGGCGCCGAGCCTGGCCGAGTCCCCGTTGCGGACGACGTCGACCCGGTTCCGCCCCGGCACCGCCCCGGGCGGGACGACCACCCGCGTCGGCTGGTAGCAGCACGGCCGGACGTCCCGGCCGGGCTCGGCCGGTGAGCGGGGCGCGCTGGCACGCAGCACGGCGCCGCACACGGGAACCCGATCGGGCCCACGCGGCGGCGCCGTGACTTTCCTGCACCCCCCGCAGGTCTGTCCCACACTCAACGCTGTCGAGCCCCGTTTGTCCCGTCCGTGACGGAGTATTCAGCCGTCCGGTCGCCATCGTCGTACCGGTCGGTGACACGGGATCGGTCGAGTCGACAGTCATGGATGATTACGCGGTGCGGTCACCCGTCACGCCGGCCCGACGGAAATCCGGCGGCGCGTCGTAGGGTGAGGAGCATGGGCATGCTCTGCGCGGTCAGCTTCCAGCGGTACGGGCGTCTCTACTACCTCGACCCGGGTGACTTCCGACCGCAGGTCGGCGACAAGGTGCTGGTGCCCACCGACGACGGGCCCGAGGTGGCGGAGTGCGTCTGGGCCGCGCAGTGGGTCAGCGACGACACCGAGGGCTTCCCCCGGCTGGCCGGGCTGGCGCAGGAGGAGGATCTGCGCCGGGACGAGACGCTGCGGCGCCGCAAGGCGGAGGCGAAGGTCGCGGCGAAGCGGCTGATCCGCGAGCACGGCCTGCCGATGAAGGTGGTGGCGATCGACCACGTGCTCGGCAGCGCCGACGGCGGCGGCGAGCGCAGCACCGTCTATTTCACCGCACCGCACCGGGTGGACTTCCGCTCCCTGGTCCGCGATCTCGGGGCGACCCTGCACTGCCGGGTGGAGTTGCGCCAGCTGTCGGCCCGCGACTCGGCCCGGGTGCAGGGCGGCATCGGCTCCTGCGGGCGTGACCTCTGCTGCGCCACCTTCCTGAACGACTTCGAGCCGGTCACCATCCGAATGGCCAAGGACCAGGACCTGCCCCTCAACCCGCTGCGCATCTCCGGTGCCTGCGGCCGGCTGATGTGCTGCCTCAAGTACGAGCACCCGCTCTATCAACGCTTCCAGGAGTCGGCGCCGGAGGTCGGTAGTCGCGTCTCCACCCCGAAGGGGGAGGGCCGGGTGGTTGGCCACAGCGTCCCGCGCGACGCCGTCACCGTACGCCTCGACACCGACGGCTCGCGCTCCCTCTGCTCCCGCGCCGACGTGTGCGGCTCACGCCAGGCGTACGACAGCCGTGACCAATCCGGCCCGGAGGGCGTGACGCCCCGGCGCTGACCGTTCGGGACGCTGCTCGCCGTGCCCCGCTGGTTGTCCTGCGGCGATGGGTGTGCGGTTCACCGAGCTGCGTGGGGCCGGTCAGCGCAGGACGACGGGAGGTTCGGCCAGCCGGGGACGCAGCGGGCGGCCCGGGGCGAGCCAGGATGCCTCGGGCGATTCGTCGGGGTTGACGCGCCACCGGCGGCCCACCCGGTCGACCGCGATCGGATAGAGGGTGAGCGTGCCGTCCGGGTCGATGCGCATCCGCACGAAGCCCTTGGCGTCCTCGATGCCCTGACCGGCGAAGAGTTCGTTGACGTTTACCCCGAAGGCGCTCGCCACCAGCAGGTACGCGGCCACCAGTTGGCTGGCCACCAGGCCGATCACCGGCAGATAGATCGTGGCGGCGGCCACTGCGGGCAGCGGCCACGGCCAGTCGTGGAACGGCAACGACACCCACGCCCAGGTGCCGGCGGCGGCCAACCCGACGTGGGCCAGCCCGTGCCCGACACCCAGCAGCCAGTGCCGGACGTGCCGTTTGCCGCTGGAACTGGGCGGCTTCGCGAACAGGGCCGCCGCGAGCACGGTCACCAGCACCATCATCACCAACGGCACGCTGAACAGTCGCTGCTCCGAGGCTTCCGCACGGAAGTCGGTCACGCCGGCCATGGAGAGCATCAGCAGGGTGTGCAGGATGCCCAGCAGCGTCGAGAAGCCGGGATTGCGCAGCGGCAACCGGCCGAAGATCCCCCAGCCGTACCGGCGGGAGCGGGCCGCGTCGGGGTAGCGGGCGGCCAACTCGTACGCGCGAGAGGGGCTGGAGCGGCGGGCCAGGGTGTCCCGGGGCGGCACCTCGATCTGCTCGGGCAGCTTGTGCGTCGGGTAGAGGTACGCCCCGCCGCTGCCCGAGGTGACCAGTTGCCGGCCGTCCGGCCCGGTGTAGCGGGCGTAGTGGTGCAGGTCGCCGGAGATCAACAGGCGTACCTGGGCACCGGTGGGCGCGACGATGGTCCGGATGAAATAGTCGATCGAGTCGTACGCGGTGGGCTGGTCGACGGCCTTCACCCAGGCCGGAGCCGGCACCGCCAGGATCACCCTGCTCTGCGGGCCCAGTTTCTCCGCCACCGCGTCGAAGTAGGTGAGCTGCGGGTCGTCGACGTACGAGCCGGACTGGTCGTCGAGCCCGAGCAGCCACCAGTCGGCGGGCAGTTCGGCGGCGAAGTACGAGCGGGACTGGCCGGTCCGCCAGCCGCCGAAGTGACGGTCCCGGGTCCGGACGAACAACCGCAGGAACGCGGTCAGCCCGTCGTACCAGTCGTGGTTGCCCGGCACCGCGAAGATCGTCGGCTGCTCCGGCGGCGTGGTCGGCAGCGCCGCCTGGTACGGACCCTTGCACCGGTCCTCGTACGCCTCGTACGCCGCCGACGGGTAGACCTGGTCGCCGCCCATCACCAGGGTCTGCGCCCGGGGCAGCCGGTGCCCGTCCACCTCCAGCTCGCGCTGCGCGAGCAGGTACGCCACCGAGTACGTGGCGTTGAAGCCGTCGCCCAGGTCGGCCACGTAGTCGAGCCAGAGCCCGCCGTCCGGCCCGACCTGGCGGGCGACCTCCGCGTCCAGCGCCTTCTGGAGTTCGCGCTTGTCCAGGTACGCCCCGAACAGCATCGCCAACAAGGTCCGCAGACCGGTGCTGATCAGCAGGAACGGTGCGAGCCACGGCACCGGCTTGCGCGGCGTGAAGCCCAGCTCCAGCGGATCGGTGCTGCGCGGCCGTCGCGCCGCCCGCCCTCCGGAAGCCTCCTCGGCGTACGTCCCGAGTGGCGCCGCCCGGCCGCCGGCCGTCACCGGCTCGGGCGCGTGGTGGCTGTCGGCCTCGGGACGCGTACCGTCACCGGGCAGGGGGTCGAACGGTTCGTCGCGGGGGATGTGGTCGTCGGTCACCCGCCGGAGCGTAGTGCCGCGCGGTGTGCCGTGCCGAGCCCGAACGCGCCCGATGTCCGGTCCGTCGAGTCCGGGGAATCCCGCTCCGCCCCGGCCTGGTGCGTGCCGTACACTTGGCGATCGTTGCCGCCTTAGCTCAGTCGGCTAGAGCGACGCACTCGTAATGCGTAGGTCGACGGTTCGATTCCGTCAGGCGGCTCGGATAGCGAAGGCCCTGGTCGGCACCACTGACCGGGGCTTCTCGCATCTGCCGACAGATCAGCTCGCCCGGCGCTCAGTTGCACCATCCCGTTGCAGTAGCGCCGCGAGGTTGCCGTCCATCAGCGCGCTGACGGCCCGGTCGACCGCCTCGCGCTTCGTCCGCTGAGTCCGAGGAGCCACCGGGCGGCCTGCTGGCTGCCACCGCATGATTTGATCACTCGGCCGTACAGGCGGAGTGTGCCCAGGGCGCGGACGGAGATCCACAGGGTCCGCCGGGCTGTCGCGTTTCCAGTGGGACGACCGGCACGCGGCGCAGCGGGGTTAGCGGACAGGCCGGAAGTGTTGCTCCAGCCTGCCCGCAACCGTCGCTACGGCGTAGGTGAAGGCGAACTCCCGCCGTAGTCGCCGCCCAGGAGCGCCCCGCCGAAGATCGAAAACAAACAGCCCGCGCAGCAGAGTGCAAGCAGGACCGGCCCCGCGATCCAGAAGAAGATCGCCCACACGCCCGTCGTTGTCGCCCGGTTAGATCGCTGCTGAACGAACACCACCGGCGGTAGCTGTGGCGGGTGCTGCTGCGGCGGGTAGCGCTGCTGCTGGTGAGGCGGCTGCCGGTACGGGTCGTGAGGATGCATTCGACCATCGTGACCACGCTTCGCAGTTGATCGGTACCTTCAATCGGATCGATGCGTGCCCCCGAAGCTGGCGAGGTGAGCGGCCTGTGAGGTGACCGAGGAATCCCGGGAGCCAGAGGCCTTTTCTCTATGCAGATCGAGGTGCACTACCCCGTCTTCGCCCTCATCGTCGTCACCCCGAGCGGGCCCCACATGCTCCTCATCGCCAGCGGATCACGTCGGCAGGCCACCCGCAGGCGATCTGCTGTGGCCTGCCGACGCCGAGCACATCCGCCCGCCACGACCCGCTCGCGGGCAGGCCGGAAGTGGCGCTCCGGCCTGCCCGCCCCGAAGCGACGTAAAGCAGCAGGTAGCTCGCTGGGCTCCCCAGCCCAGAGGCCCTTTCCTATGCCTTCACGCAGAGGTCACCGGTTGAAACCCGGGAGTCGCCACCACAGCACTACGAATTCGACACGCCCTCGTTGAAGCCTTCGTTGAAACCCTCCATGAACGCCGAGAAAGACCCGGTCAGCAGGCACCCCGCACAGCACAGCGCGATCAGAATCGCCGGCACCGCGATCCACAAGACGATCGCCCACCCTCCCAGCCCAGCTTTGTTCGGCTGCTGCTGGACATACACCATCGGCGGCGGCTGAGGCGGGTACTGGTGCGGCGGATAGTGCGGCTGCTGCTGGTACGGGTCGTGAGGATGCATCCGGCCATCGTGACCACGCACCGACTCGCGCGGTACCACCGATCGGTACATCCTGGATCACCGAAGAGGGCACACCGAAAGGCGGGGAGCGCAACAACGAGGGGAGTCAAGAATCCGCACGAGCCGCCGCGGGCCGACGACGGCGAACCCACGGGTCGGCAAGCCGCTGGCTGCTGCCCGCAGCGGCGGGTCACCGGTCCGACTCCCCGACGGCGGCTCCCACCCCCTGTCACAGGTGGCGCCCATACTCGACGGCATCCCCACGATCGCGATGCCAGCCGGAGGTCCCGCCGTGCCGTACACACCAGTCGTCGTCAGCCTGCCGATCGCCGACCGGCAGGTCTCGCACGACTTCTACCGGGCCGTTCTCGGTCTGGCCACGATCGGTGAGCCGGCCGGGGACGGCCTGCCCGAGCCGTTGCAGTTCGAGGTCAACGCCGGGTTGCGCCTGATGCTGGTGCCGACCGGTGGCTTCGGCTGGGTGCTCGGCGGCCGGGAGGTGGCCGACCGCCGGCACAGCGAGTGCGTACTCGGGTTGACCGTGGACGGCCCGGCCGAGGTCGGCAGCCTGGTCTCCCGCGCGCGTGACGCCGGTGCGGAGGTGGTCACCGAGGCGGGGCCGCAGCCCTGGGGATACGCGGGCACGTTCGCGGACCCGGACGGCCACCTGTGGATGGTCACCGCCGCCGGTGCGGCCGGTCAGGAGGAGTAGAGCCTGCGGGCGTACTCCGGTCCGTAGTGGCGCTCCAGGTCGGCCAGGGTCTCCACCGGGTTCTGCACCTCCTTGATCAGGCGGGCGGTGCTGGGCAGGGGGTCCGCCGGCCAGCTCTCCGGCTTCCACAGCGCGGAGCGGAGGAACGCCTTCGCGCAGTGGAAGAAGATCTGCTCGATCTCCACCACCACGGCGAGCACCGGGCGGTGGCCCTTGACCACCATCTGGTCGAACCAGGGCGCGTCGCGTAGCAGCCGGGCCCGCCCGTTGATCCGCAGCGTGTCGCCACGCCCCGGGATCAGGAAGATCAGCCCGACGTGCGGGTTCTCCAGGATGTTGCGGTAGCCGTCGGCGCGCTTGTTGCCGGGGCGCTCCGGGATGGCGATGGTCCGGTCGTCCAGCACGAGGGTGAAGCCGGCCGGATCACCCTTGGGCGAGACGTCGCAGGCGCCGTCCGCCCCGGCCGTGGACACCAGACAGAACGGCGACGCGGCCAGCCACTGCCGGTCGCGCTCGTGCAGCGTGGTGCGTTCCTTCTCGGCGGCGCGGGGTGTCGGGGTGCCGAGCAACTCGCGTAACTCCACCACCGAAGTGATCTCTGCCGTCACTGTGTGCCTCCCCGTGAAGTTGAACCCGGTGGCGGCATCCAGGCGGGAAACCGCCACGGCCAGTGTAGGCGCGCCTACTGTGATGAGCTGTCTCCCCTGATGGGGGAGGGTGTGACCGCAGCACGAGCCGTCGACGGCGAAACGACCCGAGCAGTGGAGGCCCGGAGCATGGAGAGCCGACTCAAGGTACTGGGTCATCCGGTGCATCCGATGCTGGTCATGTTCCCGGTGGCCCTGCTGGTCACCACCGTGCTGTTCGACCTGATCGACACGCTCGGCGGGCCACGGTTCCTCGGCGAGGTGGCGTACTGGAATCTCACCGTCGGGTTGGTCGGCGGCCTGCTGGCCGCGGTCGCCGGGGCCTTCGACCTGCTGGCCATCCCCGCCGGGACCCGCGCGAAGCGGGTGGGCATCACCCACGCCGTGGCCAACCTCGCGGTGATCCTGCTCTTCGCCGCCGTCTGGGTGGTACGCCTCAACGCCGAGTCCCGGGCCGCCGGTGGCGCGCTGATCGCCATCGAGGTGGTGGCGCTGGGCATCCTCGGCGTCAGCGCCTGGCTGGGCGGGGAACTCGTCGACCGGCTCGGCGTCGGGGTCGACCGGGACGCCCACCTCGACGCGCCGAGTTCGCTGCGGCCGGCGTCGGCCGGACAGCCGACGGGAGGTGTGCGATGACCAGGAACTGGCGCGGCGGTCAGCAGGGCTGGGACCCGATGGGCGAGTTGCAGTCGCTGCGTGCCGAGCTGAGTCGGCTGCTCGGTGGCCGTCCCGGGCCGCCCGAGGTCGAGTTGGGCGAGATCCCCGACGGCTGGGAGGTGGTGGTCAGGCTGCCCGGCGTCGCGCCCGAAGAGGTGGCGGTCGAGTTGGACGACCGCGAACTGTGCGTACGGGCTCGGACGGAGGCCGAGGTCAACGCCGATCACGGCATTCCCGGAGGTTTCGAGACGCGCGGCTTCGAGTACCGCATACCGCTGCCGTCGCGGGTCGACCCGGAGGGCATCGACGCGGTGATGGACCACGGCCTGCTGCGGGTACGGCTGCCCCGGGCCACCCGGCCCGCGCCCCGCACCATCACGGTCGGCCGCACCGGGCCGTACCCGACCGCTGCGGGTACGCCCCGTGGTGCCGACCCGGCGGCGGACCGGGAACTCCACCAGCCGGACGTCGCCCCCGGCGAGTACGAGCGGTAATCCCCTGCCGTGGCCGCTCCGGACCTGCTCGCCCCGGCCACCGGGCTGGTGCCCGACGTGGCCCGGATCGCCGTACTGCGGGCCAACGCACTCGGTGACTTCATCTTCGTGCTGCCCGCGCTGGACGCGTTGCGGACCGCGTACCCGGGGGCGGAGATCGTGCTGCTCGGCGCGCCGTGGCACGCGGAGCTCTGGACCGACCGGCCGGGTCCGGTCGACCGGGTGGAGGTGGTGCCGCCGGCCCCGGGCATCCGGGCGGCGGGCTCCGGCGAACCCGAGGCGAGCATGGTCGAATTCCTGGCCGCCGCCCGCGAACAGCACTTCGACCTGGCGCTGCAACTGCACGGAGGCGGGGCGAACTCGAACCCGCTGGTCGCCGCGCTCGGTGCCCGGGTCACCGCCGGACTGCGCGCCGAGGACGCCCCGCCGCTGGACCGGTGGCTGCGGTACGTCTACTACCAGCCGGAGGTGATCCGCTACCTGGAAGCGGTGGCGCTGGTGGGTGCCTCGGCGACCACGATCACCCCGACGTTGGCGGTGACCGAGGCGGACCGGGCCGAGGCCCGCAGGGTGCTCGGCGAGCCAGCTCGCCCCCGGGTGGCACTGCATCCGGGTGCCACCGACACTCGGCGTCGCTGGCCCACCGACCGGTTCGCCCGGGTGGCCCGGATGCTGCACGCCGACGGGTACGAGGTGCTGGTCACTGGTACCCCGGCCGAGCAGGAGGTGGTGGACCAGGTGGTGGCGGCGGCCGGGGTGCCGGTCCGGCCCCAGGTGGGCACGCTCAGCCTGGGCGGGCTCGCCGGCTGCTACGCCGACTGCGAGTTGGTGATCTCCAACGACACCGGCCCACTGCATCTCGCCGGTGCGGTCGGCACGCCCACGGTCGGCGTCTTCTGGGTCGGCAACCTGATCACCACCGCCACCGGACTGCGTGGACGGCACCGACCGATCACCTCGTGGACGGTGCACTGCCCGGTCTGCGGGGTGGACTGCACGCCCGGGATCTATCCGCACCGCCCCGGCGACGGCGACTGCCCGCACCGGGACTCCTTCGTCACGGACGTACCGGTCGTCGAGGTGCTGGAAGCCGCCCGCGAGCTGTTGTTCCGCTAGAGACGGATGTAAGGAGGGGACCCCTACTAACGCCTGGTGTATAGGAAGGGTCCCCTCCTTACATCCGGGGGTCGGCGAGGACCACTTCCCACGCCTCGACGTCGCGTTCGGTGACGGTGGTCGGTGACTCCAGGTGGTAGGCCCCGCTGGGCAGGACACCGGCGCCGCCGTGCCGCGCCATCACGGTGATCTGGGCGGCGACGTCCTCGCCCTGATGGCGCTCGTGCACCCGCCGCCAGAACTCGAAACCGCCGCACTCGACCAGCTTGGCGCGGTCGTACAGGACACAGCCGCCGACCCAGGAGACCTGGTACGCCCGCCAGCTCCCCGGCGGCAACTCCAGCGCCTCGGTGACGTGCAGCAGGTTCGCCGCCGAGTGGATCTGCGCCCGGTCCCATTCGGGAGTGCCCGGGCGGACGTGTTCGGGCACCGGTCGGCCGGTCCACTCCCGGTAGTGCCGGTGCGTCTGCGGGCGTACGTCGTCCAGGTACGACAGTCCGTGCACCGCGTTGCCGACGAAACCGCAGCCCAACTCCTCGATCGCGGTGACCAGCCGGGCCAGTGTGCCGGGTTCCAGCCAGACGTCGTCGTCGAGGAAGAGCACGTACCGGGCGGTGGACGCGGCGAGCAGGGCGGCCCGGTGTTCGGCCAGCCCGCGTCGGGGCAGCCGACGGGTCAGCAGCACCGGATGTCCGCGATAGCGCAGGGCACGGACCATGGTGGCCGCGGCCGGGTGGGCGTACCCGGGGTCGCCGTCGGACTGGTCGCTGACCACCACCCCGAACCCCGGCACCCCCTCCTGGGCGGCGAGCCCGGAGAGGGTGACGGCGAGTTCGGCGGGCCGGTCCCGGGTCGGGACCAGGACGTCGAGCAGACGGTCGGCGCGGAAGGCCGCGTGGTCGCCGGTGTCGAGCGGTCGGTTCACGGCGCCTTGCCGGTGGTCGGCGGGACACCCGCACCGGGCGCGGTGACCGGCTGGCCCACCTCGACCGCCTGGCCCGAGCCGACCGCCTGGCCCGAGCCGACCGCCCGGCCCGCATCGACCGAGTCGACCGAGTCGCCCGCCTGACCCGCGTCGACCGAAACGGCCGTGTCGACCGAGCCGACCGTGTCGACCGAGCCGGCCGTGTCGACCGAGCCGGCCGTGTCGACCGAGCCGGCCGTGTCGACTGCGGTGCCCTGGCCGTGGGCCCGGATCCGCTCGATGATCGCCGAGGTGGAGCGGTCCGGCACGTATCCGAGCGTGCGGACCTGCCCGCCCAGTCGCTGCACCAGCGGTGCCTCGGGTACCAGGTCGGGCGGGTAGTCGCCGCCCTTGACGTAGACGTCCGGGCGGATGGCCTCGATCAGACCGGCCGGTGAGTCCTCCTCGAAGACGACCACGTGGTCGACACAGGAGAGCGCGGCGAGCAGGGTGGTGCGGTCCTCCACCGGGTTGACCGGCCGGTCGGCGCCCTTGAGTCGGCGTACGCTGTCGTCCGAGTTGACGGCCACCACCAGCAGGTCGCCGAGGGCGCGCGCCTGCTCCAGGTACCGCACGTGGCCCCGGTGCAGCACGTCGAAGCAACCGTTGGTGAACACGATCGAGCGCCCGTTCCGCCGATGCTCCGCGATGATCCCGGTCAGTCCCTCGGTGCCGACCAGCGCCGAGTCGCCCGGCGTCGGGTGGCCGAGCGCGGCCAGCAGGTCGTCGCGGCGGCACACGCAGGTGCCGGTGCCGGCGACGGTGCTGGTCGCGGCGAGTTGGGCGAGCTGCGCGGCGGTCGGCAGCGGCGCGCCGGCGGCGAGTGCGAGCGTCATGGTCGCCAGGTACGCGTCACCGGCACCGACCGCGTGGCTGGCCGGTACGGGTGTGCTGTGGCTGCGGGCGGGCTCTCCCTCGGCACCGCCCACCACCGCACCGTCGGTGTCCAGGGTCACCGCGACCACGTCGGCGCCGGTGTGTGCGCGCAACTCCGCCAGCCGGGACCGGGCCAGGACGGCCCGGTCGACACCGGCTCCGGCGTCGGCGTTCACGGTCACCCCGGTGCCGGTCACGCTGAGCCCGTCGCGGGTCATCGCGACCCGGCTCTCGCCCGGGGTGGGCTCACCGGTCGGTCCGTCGGTGCGCCGCAACCCGCCCGGGGCGGTGCCCACGGTCAGCTCCGAGGGTCCGTCGCCCAAGTCCATCTCGGGGTGTTCCAGGTGCAGGTCGGTCGGGGTGTCGGCGGCGGCCAGCCCGGCGGTACCGGCACGGGCGAGCAGCCGGCTCGCCTCGGCGAAGCTCGGCGTCACCACGGTCGGGGCGAGGCCACGCCAGTCGGCGAGGTCGTGCGCGTCCAGCGCGACGGTGGCGTACCGGCTGCGATGGGCGACCAGCCAGGCGCGTACCGGCGCAGGTAGGGCACCCAGGCCGTAGTCGCAGATCACCAGCGTGGGAGCCGCGCCCCCGGCGGCGGCCCGCAGTTCCTCGGTCGCGCAGTCGAGGGCGGTGAGCAGGCAGTCCACGCCCACGTCGGTGAGTGGGTCGTCCGGGTCGCCGGAGTCCTCGCGGAGCAGGATCTGGTCGCCGGCCAGCATCCGCCGCTTGACCGGGGTGGGGCGGCCGGGCTGGTTGACGGTCCGGTCCCAGACGCCCGCCCGGTCCAGACAGTCGTGCAGCTCGTCGCCGGCCACGTCGGCGCCGACCGGTGCCACCAGCACCGACCGGCCGCCCAGGGCGGCGACGTTGACCGCGGTGTTGGCCGCGCCGCCCGCCGCCGAGATGCGCCGCCGCAGGGTGAGGACCGGGGCCGGGGCTTCCCGACACAGCCGGTCGGAGTCGGCGAACCGCCATTCGTCGAGCATGGCGTCGCCGATCACCAGGACCGGGCGCCCGAGCCAGCTCTGCACGACGTCGGCGAGCCGGAGCTGTTCCGCTGCTGCTCGTGCCATGCCGGCGGATCCCCTTGCCGCTCCGGGTCAAACCTGTCCGACCGGCGGCCGGTGCGGGCTGGGTCACGCACCTCGGGGCGTTTCGGGCGTTCGGGGCCGGGCAGGTTTCCCACTGACCCATGGAGAGGAGATGCAGCATGGCAGCCACGTTGCAGGGCAAGCGAGTCGCCTTCCTGGCCACCGACGGTGTGGAGGAGGTCGAGTACGTCCAGCCGCGCGAGGCGGTCGAGCAGGCCGGTGCCACCGCCGAGCTGGTGTCGATCAAGCCGGGCCAGATCCGTGCCTTCGACCACCTGGACCCGTCCCAGACGTACGACGTCGACGTCAGCGTCTCCGAGGCGGACCCCGACCGGTACGACGCGTTGGTGCTGCCCGGTGGGGTGGCCAACCCGGACTTCCTGCGGGCCGACCCGGCGGCGGTGGCCTTCGTGCGGTCGTTCTTCGACGCCGGTAAGCCGGTCGGCGTGATCTGCCACGGCCCGTGGACCCTGGTCGAGGCGGACGTGGTGCGGGGCCGCCGGCTGACGAGCTGGCCGAGTCTGCGTACCGACCTGACCAATGCCGGCGCGACCTGGGTGGACGAGCAGG
Organism: Micromonospora sp. NPDC047793; assembly: GCF_040642635.1. Classification (NCBI taxonomy): domain Bacteria; kingdom Bacillati; phylum Actinomycetota; class Actinomycetes; order Micromonosporales; family Micromonosporaceae; genus Micromonospora; species Micromonospora sp. NPDC047793. Next base: position 239,591 of record NZ_JBEYSG010000002.1, read on the forward strand.
TGGTGACCGACAACGGCCTGGTCAGCAGCCGCAACCCGGACGATCTGCCGGCCTTCTGCGCCACGATCGTCGAGGAGTTCGCCGAGGGCCGGCACTGACCCGACCACCGGCACCACCCGTGGCCGGTCCGCCCGACACGCCCGCCAGGGCTCCGGACGGACCGGCTTCGTCCGTCCCGGGCATGTTTCCGGTGGTACGGGAAAACGGGCGCAATGACCACGGAGAGCCACCCGGAGCCGGTGCTGAGCAAGGGGCAGCTCCGGCTGCTGATGTTCGGCCTGATGACCGGCATGCTGCTGGCCGCCCTCGACCAGACCATCGTCGGGACCGCCCTGCCCACCATCGTCGGCGAGCTGGGCGGGATCAGTCACTACTCCTGGGTGGTGACCGCGTACCTGCTCGCCTCCACGGCCTCGACCCCGCTGTACGGCAAGATGGCGGACCTGTACGGACGCCGTCCGGTGTTCCTGTTCTCGATCGGGACGTTCCTGCTCGGCTCGTTGCTGGCCGGGCTCTCCCAGGACATGACCCAACTGATCGTCACCCGGGGTGTGCAGGGTCTCGGTGCGGGCGGCCTGATCACGCTCGCCTTCACCATCATCTCGGACGTGGTCTCGCCTCGGGACCGTGGCCGCTACCAGGGCGTCTTCGGTGCGGTGTTCGGGATCGCATCGGTGGCCGGGCCGCTGGTCGGCGGGTACTTCGCGGAGACCAACTGGCGCTGGATCTTCTATCTGAACGTGCCGCTGGCGATCCTCGCCATCGTGGTCTGCTCGCGGGTGATCCGGCTGGTGCCCTTCACCCGCCGCAAGCACTCGATCGACTGGCTGGGCGCTCTGCTGCTGGTCGCCGGGGTGAGCAGCCTGCTGTTGGCGCTGAGCTGGGGCGGCAACACCTACCCGTGGGGCTCGGCGGCGATCATCGGCCTCTTCGTCGCCGGTGCGGTGCTGGCCGTCGCCTTCGTGCTTCAGGAACGCCGGGTGGCCGAGCCGATCCTGCCGCTGCGACTGTTCCGCAGCGCCACCTTCGCCCTGGCCAACGGCGCCGGGTTCGTGCTCGGTCTGGTGATGTTCGGGTCGATCATCTTCATCCCGCTCTACCTTCAGATCGTCAAGGGCGCCTCACCGACCCGCAGCGGTCTGCTGATGCTGCCGATGATGGCCGGCATCATCGTCACCTCGGTGCTGACCGGCCGGGCCATGAGCCGGATCGGCCGGTACAAGTGGTTTCCGGTGAGCGGCTCGGTGGTGCTGCTGGTCGGCATGCTGCTCTTCACCCGGTTGCAGGTGGACACCTCGCTGTGGGTGGCGTTCGGGTTCATGACGGTGATCGGCGTGGGGCTGGGACTCTGCATGCAGTCGCTGGTCCTCGCCGTGCAGAACTCCGTCTCACTGCGGGACCTGGGTGCCGGCACCTCGTCGGCGACGTTCTTCCGGTCGCTCGGCGGCTCCTTCGGGGTGGCCATCCTCGGCGCGGTCCTCTCCGCCCGGCTGGCCGCCGAGATGGCCGACCGGCTGCCCGCGGCGGTCGCCCGACTCTCCCCGGAGCAGCGGGCGGCAGTGGGTCCGACCGGTGGTGCGGGAGTGTCGGTGGACGACCCGGCGACGATCCTGGCCCTGCCCGCCCCGGTCCGCGCGGCGGTCCAGGTGGCGTTCGTCGAGTCTTTGCACCTGGTCTTCCTGACCACCGGGCTGATCGCGATCGTGGCGGTGCTGCTCACCCTCGCCCTGCCGAACGAGCGGCTGCGCGGCGCCGGCCCGGAGGGGGCCACCGGCGGCACCGACGGTCTCGGCGGCGAGGGCCCGGCCCCCGGCGGCAAGCCGCTGGACCGCTCCTCGAAGCCGGAGGCCGCCGCCGAGATGGAGGCGAAGTCCCAGACGATGCTCTGACGTGTATCAGGATCGTGGCGGCGTGGCTGTTCGTGCGTCGGCGTGTCGAACAGCCACACCGCCACGATGAGGGGTCTCCCGGCCGGTCACTTGAGGATCAGGCGGTTGGTCTGCTCGAAGACGTCCAGGTCGGCGAGGGTCTCCAGGACGCTCGCGGAGAGCGGCTGCGGCAGCGCCTCGCGGTGGAAGAAGGCGGCGTCGGTGGTCTCCTCGGTGACCCGGGCCAGCCGCCCGTCCCACTCCTCGACCCGGAACGCGGTGGTGAAGATCTGGTACGTGTGGCCGTACATGTTGGTGTTGGTGCGGTCGGGTCCGGTGTAGAGGGCGAACGCGCTGACCCGAAGCGCCCGCAGTCCGGTCTCCTCGCGTACCTCCCGCACGGCGCAGTCGGCGATCGACTCGCCCAGCTCCATCGCGCCGGCGGGCATCGCCCACTGGCCGTTGTCGGAGCGGCGGATCAGCAGGATCCGTGCGTCGCTGTCGCGGACCACGGCCCGCGCGCCGACGAACATCAGCGTCCGGTCACCGGCCAGGGCGCGTAGCTGCCCGACGTACGAATCAGCCCAGGAGATGCTCACCCGGACAAAGTACGGGGGTTCTCGCGATGGATGTGTCGGAACTGGCCACGCCGTAACGTTTCCGGGCGCATCATCGCCGTTAGGAGTGGGCGGCTCTCGAAGACCTCACTCCCGGTGGGTGGCCCCGGCGTTCGCACCGCGCCGGGGCCACCCGTTCCTTTGCGGGGCGACCCGCACAGTCAGTATTGCGAAACTTGTTCGCATCTGTCCCCGTGATGGGGAAATAATCCCAGCTCAGGCGCTATTCGCTGGTGTCGACCAGGACCTTCCCGACGACCGAGTCCTCCACGGCGCGATGCGCGTCGGCGGTCGCCGACAGCGGAAAACGGTGCAACGGCAGACCGGCCTCCTCGCCCACCCGGATCCCGCCCTGGGCGGCAGCCGCCGCCACGTCCACCACCGCCTGCGCCTTCGCCGCCTTCGGCACGGTGTAGACCAGCACGAACTGCCACCGGGCGTTCGGCACCAGCAGCGGCCCGATCGGTAGGGTCACCTCGCCGCCACCGTCGTCCGCGTACACGCAGACCACCCCGCCGGGCCGCAGCAGACGTACGTCGGTGGCGGCGTTGCGGGCCGGGGCCACCTCGACGATGCCGTGGACCCCGTCGGGCGCGACCTTGCGGACCTCCTCCACCACGTCCTGCTCCCGATAGTTGATTACTACCGAGGCTCCGGCCGCTGCGGCGAGCTGGGCCTTCTCCGCGCTGCTGACCGTGGCGATCACGCAGGCGTCGGCCCAGGACGCGAGTTGGATCGCCGCGTTGCCGACCGCACCCGCCCCGCCCTGCACCAGCACCGTGTGATCGCTCAACGCGCCCGGACCCAGGCTGTCCGGCAGGTACTCGCCGGAGGTCAGGCAGCGGTGCGCGGTCAGGAACGGGATACCCAGGCAGGCACCCAGCTCGAACGAGGCGTCGCCGATCCGTACCGCCTGCCGCACCGGCACCACCGTGTACTCGGCGGCGGTGCCCCAGGGCCGCTGCCAGGCGGCCTCCCAGACCCACACCCGCTCGCCCACCAGCTCCCGGTCGACGCCCTCGCCGACCGCCTCGACCACCCCGGCGCCGTCCTGCCCGGGCGTCTGCCAGCCCGCCGGCAACGGGCCCTGGCGGCGGGCCTTCCAGTCGGTCGGGTTCACCCCGGCGCAGGCGATCCGGACCAGCACCTCGCCCCGCCCGGGTTCCGGCACCGGCCGATCCACCACCTGGAGCACCGTCGGGTCGCCGGTGCGCTCGTACACGACCGTCCTCATCGCGCCCTCCTCGACTCGGCGTGGGCGCCGTTGGCGTTACCCGACCCGGCGGCACCCATGCCGACGGAGGTCAAGCAGCCGTTCCGAGCACGACCTTCGCGTAGGCCGGAGAGCGGTCGGTGCCGGTTCAGCCGAGCCGGTCGACGAACTCCGGGGTCAGCTCGCCGACGGAGTCGAGCACCGCCGCCGCCATCCGCTGCGCGTCCGGATCCAGCGGGTACGACCCGTGCGGCACCGCCACCACGATCATCCCGGCGGCGGCGGCCGACCGGATGCCGTTGGAGGAGTCCTCCACTGCGACGCACCGGGCCGGGTCGACCCCGAGGCGTTCCGCAACGGTCAGGTACACGTCCGGCGCCGGCTTGCCGCGTGCCGTCTCCTCGGTCGACAACGTGCTGCCGAACTCGCCGGTCAGGCCGGTGGCGGTCAGCGCCGCCGCGATCAGCCGGGTCGGCGACGAACTCGCCAGCCCCAGCGGCCATCGCGCGGCCACCCGGCGCACCACCTCGTCCGCCCCGTCGATCAGCGGTACGCGTTCGGCGTACCGCCGGCTCATCTCCTCGACCACCTCGGTGGCGACCTGCGCGGCGGTGCGCCGTACGCCCAGTTCACCGCTGAGGTACTCGGCCCACTCGCCGGTGCTCATCCCCATCAGGCGGCGCTGGGTGTCCGGCTGCCAGGTCCCGCCCTGCGTCGCCACGTACGCGCGGCGGACCTCCTCCCAGACCGGCTCGGAGTCCACGATCACGCCGTCCAGGTCGAAGATCACCGCATCCACCACGACACCATCCTGCCGCACCCACCGCCGCTTGAAAGGAAGGGCCCCCTGCTAACGCCTCGTGTATAGGAAGGGACCCCTCCTAACATCCGAGCCGCGACGCACCCGGCGGCGTCGGTCGGGCGGTGCGCTGCCGCCTACCGGGCCGGCAGGCCGATCGGGCTGTCCGGCGGGATGACCCGGTGGGCGGCCACGGCGATCGGGTCGAGCAGTTCGCGCAGTCGTTCCGTGAGCGTCGGGCCCAGCGCCTGCCAGGGGCGGGCGGCAGCGTGGTCGGTCGCCTCCTCGACGGCCCGGAAACCGGCGCGACCACGGTCGGTGGGCTTGCCGTCGGGCGTCAGCCAACCCCGGTCGGCCAGCCGCTTCCGCGCCTGCGCCCACTCCTGCTCCGACCAGCCCCGGCCGAGCAGGTTGGCGGGCGGCATGTCGACCGCGACCCGCCAGGCCAGCGCCTCCACCGGATCGAGGTCGGCGGCGACGAGGGCCGCCACATGCCCGTCACCGCGATGCTCGCGCAGGGTGGTGGCGGCCTGCCAGAGCCGGGCCAGCGGGTACTCACCGCGCGGCAGCGCGGCGTTGGCCGAGCCGAGCACCCGACCGGCGGTCCCCGCCTCGTCGGCGGCGGCGGACAACAGCTCGGCGGCCTCGGCCAGGTGCTGCTCGGGCAGCTCGTAGACCAGTTCGGCGAGGGCCTGCACCGCCCCGGTCAGGCGGGAGCGCAGTGCCTCCTCGGGCCCGGCCAACTGCCAGACGGCGGGCAGGGCACGCGCCACCATGTGCGGGGCGAAGGTGAAGAAGGCCGCGACCACCGGGGCGGGACCGGTCGGCCCGAGCGGGGCGGCCCGACCGGCGAAGTACCCCCGCCAGTACCCGCGCAGCCCGACCGCCTCGTAGGCGGCGCGGGCGCGCGGGTGGAAGTAGGTGACGGCGTGTACCGGCTCGTAGTGCGTCCACATCAACCGGGCCGTCCGCCCGGGCTCGTCCGCCGTCGCCACCGTCATCTCCTACTGGGCGGCGAGGATGTCCACCACGAAACGCAGCGGACCGGCTGGACGGCCACCCGCGGCGTCGTTGCCGTACGCCTGCTCGGCCGGGATGTCGAGCTGCACCCGGCTGCCGACCTTCACCCCGACCAGGCCCTTGTCCCAGCCCTCGATGACCTGTCCGACGCCGATCGGGAAGGTGGCCGGCTCGCCCCGCTCCCAGGAGGAGTCGAACTGCTCGCCGTTGGCGAAGAGCACGCCCACGTAGTTCGTGGTGATCGACTGCCCGGCGGTGACGGCCGGTCCGGTGCCCTCGATCAGCGGGGTCACGGTGAGCTTGGTCAGCTCGCCCTCGCCCGCGGCCACGGTCGGCTTGGTGCCGAGCGCCGGGTCCGCGCCCTCGGGCAGCTGCGGGGCGGGTGGGGCCCCCGGTGCGCCCGGCTCGGTCGTCGCCTCCGCCGGCGCCGACGGCGCACCGGCGACCTGGTCGGGAGCGTCGTCGCCGCCGCGCTGGCCGACGATCACGAAGACGGTGATCAGCACCGCGACCACGGCGATTCCGGCGAACCCGCCGGCCCAGGCCTGCCGCCGCCGCTTGGCCTCGGCCGCCTTCTGGGCCGCCAACTGTTCGGCCAGTCGCCGTCGCGCCTTGGTCTCCTGCTCGCTCACGTCCTCGACTCCCCTGCTGAGAGGTGTGGGTGCGTCCGGCTACAGACGCCGTCGCCGACACACGGTACCTGGTGGCAGAGGCAGTTCCGACCATCGATCGTGACCCGTGGGAATTGTGCGGCAACTGGGACACCGGGCCACGGCTGCGACCGGTACGAGAAGATCGCCTCGACCGGTTCGAGGAAATCGCCGGTCAGGCCGACTTGCGGGGAGTCGTCTTCTTCGCCGGAGCCTTCGCGGCCTTGGTCGCCTTCTTCTCCGCGGTCTTCTTGGCCGGCTCGGCCTTTTTCGCCGGGGCCTTCTTCGTGCCGCCGGCCTTCGTACCGGTGGCCTTCTTCTCGGCGGTCTTCTTGGCCGGCGCCTTCTTCTCGGCGGTCTTCTTCTGCGCGGAGCGGGCGGAGGTGATCGGGGTGGGCTCTCCGGCGCCACCGCCGGAGGCGCCGCCGCCCTCGCCTCGGGCCGCGCGGGCCCGCTCCACCGAGGCCTTCAGCGCCGCCATCAGGTCGACGGCGGCGGGCGGTGCCTCCTCGACCTCCTCCGGCTGTACGACCTCACGGCCCTCCACCTTCGCGTCGATGACCTCCTGGAGGGCCGCCCGGTAGTCGTCGGTGAACTCGTCCGGATGGAAGTCACCGGCCATCGAATCGACGAGCGAGGTGGCCATCGCCAGCTCCGGCGGCCGGACCTTGAGATCCTCGTCGAGGAAGCCGAAAGCCGGCTTACGGATCTCGTCGGGCCAGAGCATGGTGTTCAGCAGCAGCACGCCCTCGCGTACCCGCAGGGTGGCCAACTGCTCCCGCTGGCGCAGTGCCACCTTGACGATCGCCACCCGCTCGGAGTCGGTCAGGGCGTCCCGCAACAGGAGGTACGGCTTGGTCGCCGTGCCCTCCGGCTCCAGGAAGTACGCCTTGTTGTAGAGGATCGGGTCGACCTGTTCGGCCGGGACGAACTCCAGCACGTCGATCGCGTGGGAGGTGCTCAACGGCAGTTCGGCGAAATCCTCGTCGGTGAGGATCACCATCTCCCCACCGCCGATGTCGTACCCCTTGGCGATGTCGTCGTAGGTGACCTCCTCGCCGCAGACCTGACAGGTGCGCTTGTACCGGATCCGCCCGCCGTCGGACCGGTGCACCTGGTGGAACCGGATGTCCTTCTCCTCGGTCGCGGAGTACAGCTTCACCGCGATCGAGACAAGGCCGAACGACACGGCCCCTTTCCAGATGGCCCGCATCCTGCACCTTCCTTCCCCGATATCGACCATGCTCGCATCAGACGGAACCGGGCGCGACGTGTTCGGCCTGCTACTACAGTCGGTTTCGTGCCCGGCGCGCCACTGAGGCCGATGCTCGCGGTGACCGGGCAACTGCCTGCCGGCGCCGGGTGGGCGTACGAGTTCAAGTGGGACGGCGTACGCGCACTGGCCGACATCGCCGCCGGACGGCAGCGCCTGTACGCCCGCTCCGGGGTGGAGATCACCACCGCCTACCCGGAGCTGATCCCGCTCGGCGAACAGGTCGACGACGCACTGCTCGACGGTGAGGTGGTCCTCTTCGACCGGGCCGGTCGACCCTCGTTCACCGCCCTGGCCGAGCGGATGCACGTACGGGATCCGGTCAAGGCGGCCCGACTGGCGGCGAGCGTCCCCGTCACGTACATGATCTTCGACCTGCTGCGGCTGCGTGGCACGGACCTCACCGGCTGGCCGTACGCCCGGCGTCGGGAAGCCCTCGACGAACTCGGACTGGGCGCGGCGCGGTGGACGGTCCCACCGGTCTTCCCGGACGGCCCGGCCACCTACGACGCCGCCGGTGAGCACGGCCTGGAAGGGGTGATGGCCAAGCGGGCGGACTCCACCTACCGGCCCGGCGTGCGGTCGCCGGACTGGGTGAAGGTCAAGCTGGAGGTGACCGGCGACTTCGTGATCGGCGGCTGGCGACCCGGTGCCCGCCGGATCGGCGGCCTGCTGGTCGGGGTGCCCGGGGCCGGTGGGCGGCTGATCTATCGGGGGCGGGTCGGCGGTGGGATCGGGGCGGCCCTGGAACGCGAACTGTTGCGGGAGTTGGAGCCGCTGCGCACCACCACCTCCCCGTTCGGCGGCGACGTGCCCCGGGAGGATGCGCGGGGCGCGATCTGGGTAACCCCCCAGGTGGTGGTGGAGGTCAAGTACGGCCAGCGCACGCCGGACGGGCGACTGCGGTTCCCCCGGGTCCTGCGGCTGCGGCCGGACAAGGCGGCCGAGGAGGTGGCGGATGCCGAGTGAGCGGCTCCGGGTCGACGTCGCCGGACGCACCCTGAAGCTGTCGAACCTGGACAAGGTCCTCTACCCGAAGGCCGGCTTCACCAAGGGCGAGGTGATCGACTACTACACCCGGATCGCGCCGGTGCTGCTGCCGCACCTGCACGACCGCGCGCTGACCCGGATCCGCTACCCGAACGGGGTGGAGGGCAACTCCTTCTTCGAGAAGAACGCCCCGGCTGCCACACCGTCCTGGGTGCACGTCGAGACGTTGCCCGCGCCCGGCTCGACGAAGGGCCGGGAGACCATCGACTACGTGGTCGCCGACGACCTGCCCACCCTCGTCTGGCTGGCCAACCTCGCCGCCCTGGAACTGCACACCCCGCAGTGGAAGGTCGGCGCACACCCCGACCTGATGGTGGTCGACCTGGACCCGGGTCCACCGGCGGCCCTGCGGCAGTGCTGCCGGGTGGCGCTGCTGCTGCGTGAACGGCTGGCCGCCGACGGGGTGGACAGCTATCCGAAGACCTCCGGCAAGAAGGGCATGCAGCTCTGCTGCCCGATCGCGGGTACGCAGTCCGCCGACGACGTGTCCGGGTACGCCCGGCGGATCGCCCAGGAGTTGGAACGCGAGCACCCGAAGCTGATCGTGTCGAAGATGGCGAAGAACCTCCGGCCCGGCAAGGTGTTCATCGACTGGAGTCAGAACAGCGCGGCGAAGACCACGGTGGCCCCGTACTCGCTGCGGGCGCAGCAGATGCCCTCGGTGTCCGCGCCGCTGACCTGGGACGAGGTGGAGGCGGGTGCGGCGGGCAGACGACCGTCGTCGAAGCCGTACACGGCCTCGGAGGTGCTGGAGCGGGTCGAAGAGTACGGCGACCTGCTCGCCCCGCTGCTCGAACCCGGCCCTGCGCTGCCTGCGGCGTAAGGAAGGGCACCTTGTTAACGCCTGCGGTATAGCAGGGGACCCCTGCTAACAGCTATCCCAGCCCGTCCCGCTCGGCCAGCACCTCGGCGATCACGCGGTGGTCGTCGACGGCCAGGGCGGGATCGGAGTCGAGGTGCTGCGCCAACAGCAGCATCGCCTTCCACAACGCCCAGCCCCGCGCCCGTGCCCAGGTGCCCTCGTCCTGCCCGACCGTCTCCCGGAAGGCGCGGCGGCTGCTGCCGGAGAACAACGTCCAGGCGATCACCAGGTCGCAGGCCGGGTCACCGACGCCGGACGTGCCGAAGTCGATCACCGCAGCCAGCTTCCCGTCCACCACCAGCAGGTTGCCGACCGCGATGTCCCCGTGGAACCACACCGGACTGCCCCGCCACTCGGCAGCCAGGGCGGCCTCCCACACCGCAGCGGCCCGCGCCACGTCGACCTGTCCGGCCAGGAGGCTCAGCAGATGCCGGGTCTCCTCGTCGTAGTGCCCCGGCGAGGCACCCCGGAAGAAGCTGTGTTCCCCGGCAGCCGGGCCGCCGGTCGCCTCGCAGGACTGTAGGGCCAGCACGAACTCGCCCACCGCGACGGCGAGCCGCACCGGGTCGTCGACGCGGGCCAGGTCCGCCGTCTCGCCCGGCAGCCAGCCCCGCACCGACCAGGGGAAGGGGTACCCCTCGCCGGGGACCCCGACACCCAGGACCGGCGGTACGGCGACCGGCAACTCCGGCGCGAGCCGGGGTAGCCACTCGTTCTCCTTCGCCACCGCCGGGACGTACCCGGCCGCAGTCGGCAGCCGTACGGTCATCGTCTCGCCCAGCCGGTATGTCCGGTTGTCGTGGCCGTCGCGTTCCACCGGCGTCACCGGTAGGTCGGCCCAGTGCGGGAACTGCGTGGCGATCAGGCGTCGGACCAGCCCGGCGTCGATTCCGGCACGGCCGTCGGGAGCGGTCGAAGGCATCCCGCGATCCTCATTCCGTCACCCTGCGTCGGCAAGGGATTATCGACGGATGGAAACTGCGCTGCCCGTACGTTCCGTCACCGGCCTCGCCGCGCGGGACCGGCCGTTGATCACCTGCCTCGACCACCGGACGGGTGCCCGCCAGGACCTGACCGCCGCAGAGCTGGGCGAGTGGTCGGCGCGCGTCGCCGGCCTGCTGCGGGACGGGTGCGGGCTGAGGCCGGGCAGTCGGGTGGCGGTGCTGCTGCCGCCGCACTGGCGTACCGCTGCGGTGTTGCTCGGGGCCTGGTCGGTGGGGATGACGGTGTCGTTCCGGCCGTGGGCCACCGCCGGGTTGCCGGTGCTGGAGCCCGGCGGCGACCGGCCGTACGACGGCGTGCTGGTCACCCCGGAACGCCTCGACGACTGGCTGGAGGACGTGCCGGAGGGGCTGCACCGCTACCTCGTCGGCACCGGGCCGGAGCCGCTGTCCGAGGTGCCCGCCGGATGGCTCGACTGGTCCGTGGAGGTGCTGCGGCACGGTGCGGCCCCGACCGACCGTCCCGTGCTGCACGCCGGGGACGCGGCCAGCCCGGACGGCACCAGCTACGCCGAGTGGGGTGCGGTCGCGAAGGTGGTCGCCGAGCAGCTCGATCTGCGGGTCGGTGACCGGCTGCTGGTCGACGTGACCGAGCACGACCAACCGTTGAAGTGGCTGCTCGCGCCGCTCTCCGCCGGTGCCTCCGTGGTGCTCTGCACCAACCTCGACCCGGAGCACAGGGACGCGGTCGTCGCCGCCGAGCAGATCACCCGTGTCCTGTGAACAGCCGCCGCCGAGATGTTAGGAAGGGACCCCTGCTATACCGGAGACGGTAGTAGGGGGCCCTTCCTTGCACCTCAGTCGACGGTTGGTAGGGGTGGGCCGAGGACGTCGTCGGCGTCGACGATGGTGTACGCGTACCCCTGCTCGGCGAGGAAGCGCTGCCGGTGGGCGGCGTACTCGGTGTCGATGGTGTCCCGGGACACGACGGTGTAGAAGTGCGCCTGCCGACCGTCGGCCTTCGGGCGCAGCACCCGGCCCAACCGTTGCGCCTCCTCCTGACGCGAGCCGAAGGTGCCGGAGACCTGGATCGCCACCGCCGCCTCGGGCAGGTCGATCGAGAAGTTGCCGACCTTGGAGATCACCAGCGTGCGGATCTCGCCGGAGCGGAACGCGTCGAACAGCCGCTCGCGTTCCTTGTTGGTGGTCGAGCCCTGCACGATCGGGGCGTCCAGGTATTCGCCGAGCTGGTGCAACTGGTCGATGTACGCGCCGATCACCAGCGTCTGCTCCTCCGGGTGCCGCTCGACCAGGGCGCGTACCACCGGCAGCTTGGTGCGGGCGGTGGCCGCCATCCGGTAGCGCTCCTCGGCCTCGGCCGTCGCGTACGACATCCGCTCGGCGTCGGTCAGGGTGACCCTGACCTCGGTGCAGTGCGCCGGGGCGATCCAGCCCTGGGACTCGATGTCCTTCCACGGCGCGTCGTACCGCTTCGGGCCGATCAGGCTGAACACGTCACCCTCCCGGCCGTCCTCGCGGACCAGGGTGGCGGTCAGCCCGAGGCGGCGGCGGGCCTGGAGGTCGGCGGTGAACCGGAAGATCGGCGCGGGCAGCAGGTGCACCTCGTCGTAGACGACCAGACCCCAGTCGCGGGCGCCGAACAGGTCCAGGTGGGTGAAGGCGCCGCCGCGCCGCGAGGTGAGCACCTGGTACGTGGCGATGGTGACCGGCCGGATCTCCTTGCGCTCGCCGGAGTACTCGCCGATCTCCTCCTCGGTCAGCGAGGTGCGGGCGATCAGCTCCCGCTTCCACTGCCGACCGGCGACGGTGTTGGTGACCAGGATCAGCGTGGTCGCCTTCGCCTCGGCCATCGCCGCCGCGCCGACCAGCGTCTTGCCGGCACCGCAGGGCAGCACCACCACGCCCGAGCCGCCCGCCCAGAACGCCTCGACGGCCTCCCGCTGGTACGACCGCAGCGTCCACGGCCTACCGCCGTCCTCGCCGCCCTGGGCCAGCTCGATCGGGTGGGCCTCGCCGTCGACGTACCCGGCGAGGTCCTCCGCCGGCCAGCCGAGCTTGAGCAGGGCCTGCTTGAGCCGGCCGCGCTCGGACGGGTGCACCGCGATGGTGTCGTCGTCGATCTTGTTGCCGAGCATTCCGGCGAGCTTCTTGCTCTTGGCCACCTCGACCAGCACCATCCGGTCGAGGGCGCGCAGGACGAGGCCGTGTCCCGGGTCGTTGGCGAGCTGGAGCCGGCCGTACCGGTCCATGGTCTCGGCCACGTCCACCAGCAGGGCGTGCGGCACCGGGTAGCGGGAGTACGTGATCAGGGCGTCCACCACGCCCTCGGCGTCGTGGCCGGCGGCGCGGGCGTTCCAGAGCCCGAGCGGGGTCAGCCGGTAGGTGTGCACGTGCTCGGGGGAGCGCTCCAGCTCCGCGAACGGCGCGATGGCCATTCGGCAGGACTGGGCGTCGGGGTGGTCGATCTCCAGCAGCAGTGTCTTGTCGGACTGCACGATCAGTGGTCCACCGCTCACGCGGAACCCCCTCCTCGGTACGGCTGATCGGCCCGCTCCGGCAGGTGGCTGACCTGCGGACGGGCGACCATCCAGTGTTGCACGTGCGGCCGGGTGACAAGAAAACCGTCGACGAGCTGCAACCCGGCGGGTACCTCGGTGCGTCTTGCACTGGGGAGACGAGTTGTCGAGGGCCGCCACTGGCCCACGTCGACCGTCACGCCGGTCGGCGTCGGCGCGCGTCCGCGCCGCGACGAGTGGGGCCAGCTAGCGGGGGCCGGGTCCCGTCGTCGCGGACGGCCAGCGGGGGCGAGCGCGTGTCCGAGCCGCACCGGCGACCCCGTCCACCGTTTCCCCGTCGCCTGCTCCGGGGTATGAACCCGCCGGATCGTCACGTGATGGTGCTGGTCGGTTGCGCTCCGGGGTGTCACCCTGGACGGCAGAGCCGGACCGTACGGGGGAGGGCGCATGACCGTTGACCAGGAAATGATCCTCGACCGCGAGCAGGCACAGTCCGCAGAACCCGTCTCCACCGCCACGGTGATCGCGTACGCCGCCCTCGGGGTGGCGCTGTTCGGCTGGTTCCTCTTCGGCTGGCTCGTCCTCCAGCAGGGCTTCGTGGACTCGGTCGGCGAGGCGCTCGGCACCGGATTCGCGTTGCTGCTGGTCGTGGCGATCGTCGGATCGGTCCGGCGCAGCCTGCGCTGACCGGTCACCGCCCGAGCACCGAGGCTGTGCCGGGTCACCTCTCCAGCACGGCGGCGGTGATCCGGTGCAGCGCGAACGTGTGCAGCATCTCGGTGCGCTCGTCCTCGGCGCGCAGGTAGCCGGCACCCAGCGAGACGGGTCGGACCAGTCGGGACGCCGTCGCCCCGTGCGCGTCGACGTAGCCCACCCAGACCAGCGCCTTGTCGCGTACCGCCTGTTGCAGCACGGCCAGGGCCTCGCTGTGGCCGGTCGCCGGGGTGGGGCCGTCCGGCGTACCGCCGCGTACCGCCGCCGGTGCCCGCCGTGCCGCCCGTGCCGCCGCGTCACCCCGGCGGATCTGCTCCACCACACCGAGCAGGCGCGGCAGGGGCAGACGCGGGGTGGCCAACGGGTCGAGGGCGCGGGTGGCGACCGAGACCCGGGCGGGTGCCCGCCGGGCCTTCGGCCGGGAGAGCACCGCCGAGCCGGTGGCGTCCTCGGCCACCGGGGCGAACCCCGCCTCCCGCAGGACGGCCAGCATCCGCCCGGCCTGGTAGGGGGTCACCAGCACGGTGGGCGCGAGTCGACGCAGCGCCAGCGCCTCCACCCGGCGGTCCGCCAGCACCTCGGCGAGCAGCGCCTCGTCGTCGCTGCGCAGGTACGCCCCGGCGGAACCGACCCGCAGCCCGCCGTGTTTGCGGGCCACGTCGTCGACCAGGTACGTCAGGCCCTGCGGCACCGGGGTGCGGGACCGGCGCCGGAACAGGTCGTGCAGGTCGTCGGCGGAGTAGCCGGCGTCGAGTGCCCGACGGACGCTGGCGGTGGTGATCCGGTGCACGCTCGCCCCACCGGCGGACTCCGGCTCGGCGACCACCTCCAGTTCGGCGGCGAGCGCCGGCTCGGGCGGGCCCGGCACCACCACCGTCAGGTCGGCCTGCACCAGGAAGTGGTCCACCGGGGCGGGCAGCAGCGCGTCCAGTGCCCGCACGGCGGTGCCCGTACCCTCGTCGGCGTCGGCCCGGAGCCCGAGCGGGTCGTCCGCGTCGCGATCCTCGCTCGCGGTCGCCTCGGCCAGCAGCAGCCGCCCGTACGAGGTGAGCGCCCCCAGCCCCGTCACGCCCAGCGAGGCCGCCTCGGTCAGCACCTCCCGGTGCGCCGCCTCACGCCCCCGGCTGCGACGCGGTGCGCGCCAGTCGAGCAGCGTCAACACCTCGTCGGCGGTGGGCGCGCTGCCCGGTTCCAGGTCGGCGAGTACGCCGAGGACAGCCCGGCGGGCGGCGGGCGCCCCGGCGCGTTCCGCCTCGGCGGAGAGCACCGTGATCGGGCGGTCCCGGTCGTCCCGTTGCCCGACGAGCCCGACCTGCCGGGTCATGGTCAGCCAGGCACGGGCCACCTGCTCCCAGCGCTGGGCCAGCGAACCGGCCCGCCACATCTCGTATCCGGCCGTGGGCATCACCTGCTGGTCGGCCCCGTACCGGCCGGCTGCGCCGGGCAGCTCCACCTCACCGGTCAGCCCGGCCGCGTACGCCACCTCCAGCAGCAGCGCCGCCGTCGGCTCGTCCAGGCCCGCGGTACGCGCCAACCGGCGCAGGTCGCGCACGCCCAGGCCGCCCGAGCGCAGCACCGGCGCGGGTTCGGCGGCCAACTGTTCCAGCAGCGCCTCGGTGTGGCGTACCACCTCCATGGTCTGCCCGGCCCCGGCGGAGTCGGCGGCCTTCGGCTCGCGTGGGGTGCTGGCGACCGCCGGAGGGCTGGTGCGCAGTGGACCGAGCGGCCCGGTGTCGCGGCGCAGCAGCAGCCCGACCTCCCGGGGCAGTTCCACCATGCCGGCGGTGCCGCCCTTGCCGCCGGCGACCCGCACCAACAGCCGGTGATCGACCAGCCAGCGGACCGGCGAACCGGTCGCCGCCCCGCCGTTGGTGTCGTCCGGCGGCAGGTCGTCGTCGGTGCCGACCGCCGGGGCCCGCAGCGCGCCGACCGGCACGCTGCCGACCGGCGGCCCGGCCGCCAGCCGGTCCAGGATCGCCCGCGCGGACGGCGGTGCGGCGAGCAGCGTGCGGCGCAGCTTCGCCGGGTCCGCGCAGAGTGCGGCCGTGCGCGGGTCCAGCTCGGTGGCGGGCCGGCCGAGTCCCGCCGGGTACGGGGAGATCTCGTCGACGCCACCGACCAGGCGCAGCTCGTGGTCGGGGCCGTACAGCAGGAAGAGGGTACGCAACCGGTCGACGGCGGCACGGACGGCGGCCGGTGCGGGCGGGTGCGGGCCGGTGGTGGCCATCGTGAGGACCCCGTCGACCGTGGTGGTGCCGTCGACCGGGTCACGGGTCAACCGGGCGGCATCCATGATCAGCAGGGTGAACTGGTCCAGCGCGTCCAGCGCGCGCGACACCGAGACCCGGGACTGGGCCCGGATGGCGAGGGCGGCGACGTCGGCGGGCACCGGCACGACGAGGTCGGGCCGCGCCTGGAGCAGCGCGGCGAGCGACTCGTCGGGCAGCGCCCGCAGGTGGTCGGCGAGTGAGGTGCTCATCGTCGTTCCACGCTAGCCCGGCCGGGGCCGCTCGCGCCCATCGGACGTCCCGGCTGGTCTGGCTGGCCGGGTAGCTTCGCAGCATGCGCCAACTGACGGTCGGTTTCGACCTCGACATGACCCTGGTCGACTCGCGCCCCGGCATCGCCGCCACCTACCGCGCGTTGACCGAGCGGACCGGCGTACCCGTCGACGCCGAGGTCGCCGTGTCGCGGCTGGGTCCGCCGCTGCGGACCGAGATCGCCCACTGGTTCCCGCCGGAGCGGGTCGACGAGGCGGTGCACGCCTTCCGCGAGCTCTACCCCGCGTACGCGATCACCCCGACCGTGCCACTGCCCGGCGCCGTGGCCGCCCTCGACGCGGTACGGCAGCGGGGCGGCCGGGTGCTGGTGGTCACCTCGAAGCTGGGCCGGCTGGCCCGACTGCACCTGGAACACCTGGGTCTGACGGTCGACGAGGTGGCCGGCGACCTCTTCGCCGAGGGGAAGGCGACGGCGTTGCGGGAGCACGGTGCGACCCACTACGTCGGCGATCACGTGGCGGACATGGTGGCGGCGCAGGCGGCCGAGGTGCCGGGGATCGCGGTGGCGACGGGCCCCTGTTCGGTCGACGAGCTGAGGGCCGCCGGGGCGGCGACCGTGCTGGCGGATCTCACCGGATTCCCGGCGGCGCTCGACGACATGATCCGGCTAGCCTTGAGGCAGTAGACGGTTCAAGCGAAGCAGGGGTTCTCAGGTGCCTACGGGTCGAGTGAAGTGGTACGACGCGGCCAAGGGATACGGGTTCGTCACCAGTGACGAGGGTGGCGACGTGTTCCTGCCGAAGGGCGCGCTACCGGCGGGTGTCACCGACCTCAAGGGCGGCCAGCGGGTCGACTTCAGCGTGGTGGACAGCCGACGCGGCGCGCAGGCGATGGGAGTGAAGCTGCTCGACGCCCCGCCCTCCGTGGCGGAGTTGCGGCGCCGACCCGCCGAGGAGCTGCACGGTCTGGTCGAAGACATGATCAAGGTGCTGGAGGCGAAGGTGCAGCCGGACCTGCGCCGGGGCCGCTTCCCGGATCGCAAGACCGCCCAGAAGGTCGCTCAGTTGGTCCACGCGGTCGCCCGCGAGCTGGAGGTCTGAGGCACGAGCCCGGCGTCGGCGGCCCGGCCGAGCAGCGCCTCCACGGCAGCGAACCCCGCGTCCCCCAGGTCGGCGGTGAACTCGTTGACGTAGAGGCCGATGTGCCGGTCCACCACGTCGGGCTCCATCTCCTGCGCGTGCGCCACCACGTACGCCCGACTGGCCGCCGGGTCGGCCCAGGCCCGCGCGACGGAGTCCCGGATCCATCCGGCGGCCTGCTGCGGGTCGACCGCGCCGCGCCGCGCCAGGATGGCACCGAGCGGGATCGGCAGCCCGGTGTCGGACTCCCACCACTCGCCGAGGTCGACCAGGGCGGTCAGCCCGTGGCGGGGGTAGGTGAACCGCGCCTCGTGGATCACCAGCCCGGCGTCGTACCGTCCGGCGCCCACGCCGGGCATGATCTCGTGGAACGGCACCACCTCGATGCGGCGCGGCGTCCGGCCGGCGGCCCAGAGCCGGAACAGCAGGTACGCGGTGGTCCGGTCGCCCGGCACCGCCACCGTCGCGTCACTCAGGTCGGTCCGGTCCGGCCCACCGTCCCGGTCGGCCCGGGTGAGCACCAGCGGCCCGCAGCCGCGCCCCAGCGCACCCCCGCAGGGCAGCAGGTGGTAGTCCGCCAGCAGCCAGGGCAAGGCGGCGTAACTCACCTTCACCAGGTCGAACGCGCCGCGCTCGGCGGCCGTGTTGGTGACGTCGACGTCGGCGTACGTCACCTCGACCGGCGGGGCACCGGGCACCTGCCCGTGCACCAGCGCATGGAAGACGAACGTGTCGTTGGGGCAGGGCGAGATCGCCAGCGAGAGCGCCACGACTCCACCGTAACCCCGCCCCCACCGCCCGCCACCCGCCGGTACGCCGACCGTCGGCCAGCCCACACCCGCCACCACGCCCACTGACCGTCCTCACCACCCGGACCACCCCACGGCTCTCGCCGCCGTTCCACCGTTCGATCTCACGCTGGGCCGCCGGTACCCGGCACAGACCCCAGCGGCTCATGTGCCGGCCCTGGCGGTTTTGGCGCGGGATCTGGCGGCTCCGGCGCGGACCGTGGCGTTCGGGCGCGGGCCCTGGTGCTCCGGCGCGGGCAGGTATTCACCCCAGCGAACACCAGGGACAACGCGCCTGGCGACGTAGTCGCCGGGCTTCCCCGACGCTGACGCCGTGTCCACTGCGGCCCCTTTCGAGCTGACTGCAGCGACGGATCGGACCTCGCCCCAACGGACCTCGCCTCGCCACAAAGTGCACCTGTTCGGCAGCCACGGAGGCGATAGCACCAACGGTTCAGCTCGAAAGGCGGCCAAGGGGAGTACGGGAGGCGCGACCTGCCGGGGTCACTGCACCGGCCACCAGCAGGTGCAAGAGCCTGCCTGCAGAGTTATCCACAGGCGTTGTCCACAGGTTCGTCGGGCGGGTTGAGCGGGCCGCCCGGTTCGGTCAGCATCGATGGTGCGGGTCAGCGACGGCATGCGTTCAGCGATGGCATGGGCCAACGACGGCACGGGGGACAGCGATGGTGGGGGACGGTAGTGGTGAGGGCATGGCCGGCGGTGAGGGCATGGCCGGCGATGACGGAGTGGCCGGCGGTGACGGTGCGGTGGCTCGGGTCGGACGGACCCGAGCCGGCAGTTCTGGTGAGCGGCTGACGGACGTGGGGGAGATGCTGCGGGTGTTGCGGCGACGGGCCGACCTGAGTCAGCGGGAACTGGCTGCGTTGTCCGGGGTGCCGCAGTCGACGGTGGCGCGGATCGAGTCGGGGCGGGGTGCTGACCCGCGCTTCCGGACCGTGCAGCGGCTCGTCCGTGCGGCGGGCGGCACGGTGGGCCTCGTCGCGGGCGGTGCCCTTACTGTGGGGGACGCCCTTGCTGCGGGGGCGGGCGAGGTGGCTTCGGACGACGGCTGGCGGGACGCGGCGGGGCGTCGCTATCCGGCTCATCTCGACGCTCGCCGGGTCCGCACGCTCAGGGACTGGCCGGGGGCCTGGTGGGCGGACTGGTACACGTTGCCGCCCGAGCGGTGGCCGTTACGGGTACCCGAGGTGACTTTCGACCTGAACCGGCGGTACCGGGACGAGCGGAGACTGCGTGAACGGTTGCTCGCCGGGGTGCGGGTCCGCCGCGTCACCGACGGCGTGCCGGAGACGTGCTGGCGCCTGGTCGCCGAGTTGCCGGACGGTGATCTGGTCGGCGAGTTGCGTGCGCATGAGCGCAGCCTCGACCTGCGGTACGGCGTGGACCTGGGCGACCGGCGTGAGGTGGTGCTGGACGGTGTGCTGGTTGCTCCCCAGTTGCAGCGGCTGGGCATCGGACGGCGTCTGGTGGGCCGGCTCGTCGAGGAGACGCGTCTGGTGGGCCCGCACGCGGTGTGCGCCATCGCCGAGTCGGCTGGCGTGCAGTTCCTGATGGCCTGCGGCTTCCGGATCGAGGGGAGCAGGCCCATGGCGCTCCGCCTCGAACACCGATGACGGCCGCATCAGCGCGGGAACGGCGGGAACGGCGGGAACGGCGAGGCTGGTGTACGGCTGGGTGGCTAGCGCAGGGCGGCGGCGGCGGCGGTGAGGGCGACGAGCGCCTCGCGCATCCGCCAGGCACCGCGGTCACGGGGGCCGATCGGGTTGGAG
This sequence comes from Micromonospora sp. NPDC047793, assembly GCF_040642635.1. Taxonomy (NCBI): domain Bacteria; kingdom Bacillati; phylum Actinomycetota; class Actinomycetes; order Micromonosporales; family Micromonosporaceae; genus Micromonospora; species Micromonospora sp. NPDC047793. The sequence continues at coordinate 259,353 of NZ_JBEYSG010000002.1, forward strand.
ACGGTGCGCAGCTCCGCGAAGGGTACGCCGGCGTGGGTGGCGGCGACGGCCACGCCGTACCCCTCCATGGCCTCGGCCACGGCGTCCGGGTGACGCCTGCTCAGCGCCTCGGTGCTGGCGGCGCTGCCGGTGACGGTGCTGACGGTCAGCACCGGCCCGACGGTGGCGTCCGGTAGCGCGTCGCGCAGGCGGGCCAGCAGGGCAGGGTCGACGGCGACGGAGGTGCCACCACCGAGCAGTTCCGCCGGCATGCCGAGGTCGTCGAGGGGGATGAAGCCGTCGGGTGACTCGGCGCCCAGGTCGGCGGCGACGGCCCGGGTGCCGAGCACGGTGCCGCCGACCGGCACTCGGCCCGGGAAACCGCCGGCCACGCCCGCGCTGATCACCCCTCGGTACGGCCGACCGGCGCCCTCGGCGAGGGCGAGGAGACGTGCGGTCGCGGCTCCGGCGACGGCCGGGCCCACGCCCACCGGCACCACCGCCACGGTGGGGTCGGCGAGACCGGCCTGGATCGCCTCCGCCTCGGCGGGGACGGCGGTGACCACGAGCAGGCCGGTCACGGGAGCGGCCCCGGCGAGCTGCGTCGGGTCTCGTCGTCGCTGCCGCCGGAGCCGGTGACCGCCGACGACGGACGGTAGATGTGGAAGCCGGGCGGTGCCAGGTCGCGCTCGTCGGTCGTACCCCCCTGGTAGGGCGCGGGTGAGGTGGGCGCGGCGGCGGCCTCGGTGGCCTTCGCCTGCTCGGCGGCTTCGGCCTGCTCGGCTGCCTTCTTGTCCCGGGCAGCCTGCTCCGTGGCGGCCTCTTCGTCGGCGGCCCGTTCCTCGCTGGCCAGCTCGTCGTCGGTCAGCGGCCGGCCGCGCAGCCGTTCGGTCCGCAGCCGGCGGGCCATCACCATGCCGCGCATGGCGGCGAGCGTGCCGACACCGGCGGCGACCGCGATGCCGATCCGGCCCTCGAAGGGTACGAGTCCCAGCCCGCCACCGGCGACGAAGGCGAGCATCAGGGCCGTCTCGGAGTGCGCGAAGGAACTCGCCCGCAGCCGTTCCGGGATGCGTTCCTGGATCGAGGCGTCCACGGCCAGCTTGGCGATGCCGCTCATCATGGCCGCGACCACGCAGAGCAGGGCGACCATCGGCAGGGAGAAGTTCAGGACGGTGAGTATGCCCACCCCGGCCACGATGATCATGCCGCTGGACTGGAGTGCGGCCGGCCGGTGGATGCGCAGTCGGGTGCCGATGGCGGTGGCCAGGAAGGTGCCGACGGCAAGGGCGCCGCCGACCACGCCGAGTGCTCCCTCGTCACCCAGTTCACGCCCGAACACCACGGTGGTCAGGTCGCCCGCCTTGATGCTGAAGGCGAGGAAGAGCAGCAGGAAGCCGTAGATCGCGCGTAACGTGGCCGCGCCGACGAGGTTGGAGATCACCAGCCGCCCGGCGGGTCGACCCCGGCCGAGTGGTCGGTCACCGGTACGGCGCAGCAGCGCGCGCAGCGGGCGGGGAACCCGTTCCGGTGGCTCGGAGTCGGCCTTCGGCGGCAGCCGGAGCGCCACCACCATGCCGACCAGGAAGATGACCGAGGCGACCCGGAGCGGCCACTGCGGCCCGAACCAGAACGCGGCCAGTCCGATCGGGGCGACCAGGGCACCGGCCACCGTGCCGTAGACGCTGGCACGGGCGCCGACCTGGGAGAGCCCGAGCCCTTCGGGTAGGAGTCTGGGCACGGCGGCGGATCTGGCCACGCCGTACGCCCGGGAGAGCGCGAGTACGCCGAACGCCGCTGGGTAGAGCCCGAAACCGTGGATGTAGTCGGAGATCAACCAGGCCAGGAAGGCCCGACCCAGCATGGTCGTGGCCAACGCGTACCGCCGACCGTGCCGGAAGTGGTCGAGCAGCGGGCCGACCACCGGGGCGAGCATGGCGAACGGCACCATGGTCACCAGCAGATAGAGCGCGACCTTGCTGCGCGCCTCGCCGAGCGGCACGTTGAAGAAGATCGTCCCGGCCAGGCCGATGGCGATCAGCGTGTCCCCGGCACAGGAGACGGCGTGCAGGTCGAACATGCGGACCATGCCGGTCTCGCCGCCGGCACCCCGGGACCGGGCCCGGGCGGCACTGCGCGTCACCCAGCGTCCGCTGCTCACCGAGCCGCGCAGCAGCAGCCGGACGGCCCGGATTCCGGTGCCGACGGTCCGCCCGAGGAGGGACCTCTCGGAGCGGGAGGACAGCGGCATGGCACCCATCCTGAACCATCCGGCCGACACTTGGCGCGTCACCGCCGGAGAACACCTCTGGGGAGTGCCTCACAGTCGGAGCCGCGCATGGGTGACAATGGTTGGGTGACCAGGCCCGCCTCCGCCCGCGCCGCTCGTCTCGACCAGGTCTGCGCCGCCGCCGTCGAGGTGGCCCGCGCCGGCATCACCGAGGTGGATCCCGACGATGTCGGCGACCACCTGCAAGTCGTGGCCGAGGGTGACCGACTCGTCACCCACTACTTCGAGTGCCGTCAGGCCGGATATCGCGGTTGGCGGTGGGCGGTCACCGTCACCCGGGTGCCGCGCAGCCGGACCGTGACGATCTGCGAGACGGTGCTGCTGCCCGGACCGGACGCGCTGCTCGCGCCCGGCTGGCTGCCCTGGCAGGAGCGGCTCAAGCCGGGTGACCTGGGCCCCGGTGACCTGCTGCCGACGCCGCCGGACGACGAGCGGCTCCAGCCCGGTTACCTGCTCTCGGACGACTCGGCGGTCGAGGAGACCTCGTGGGAGCTGGGGCTCGGTCGGCCCCGGGTGTTGTCGAGGGAGGGTCGGGCCGAGGCGGCACAGCGCTGGTACGACGGCGACCACGGTCCGACGGCGCCCATCTCGACCGCCGCGCCCGCCGCCGCCCGGTGCGGCACCTGCGGCTTCTATCTGCCGCTCGCCGGCAACCTGCGGCTCTGCTTCGGCGTGTGCGGCAACTTCTACGCCCCGGACGACGGCCGGGTGGTCAGCGCCGACCACGGATGTGGTGCCCACTCGGAGACCCTGGTCGACGCCGAGACGCCGGTGGACGAGATGCCCACGGTGTACGACGACAGCGCGATGGAGCCGATGACGGTCAGCCGTGCGCCCGGGTCCGTGGAGTCCGGCGAGCCGGCGGAGCCGTACGGCCACTCCTGATCGGCAGGAGGCGGACCGCCCCGGCGACGCCCGGGCGGTTCGCTCAGCCGGCGGCGCGTCGTCGCCGTCGGTGGGCGTCGTGGCGCATCATCACCGCGAGACCGGGGAAGCCCCACAGAAAGCCGGCCAGGCAGATCCAGAGCCAGTTCTCGTGACCGCTGTCGATCAGCCGGTCCCGGAACGGCAGCAGCACCAGGCCGGCGACCGCCCAGGCCACGATCCCGGCCAGCGCGAACGGCACCATCGGCGGGTCGAGCGGCTCGGGGCGGGGCTGCTGCTTCGGCACCTGGCCAGGGTACGTGACGCTTTTCCACCGCCTCGGGTTCTGCGACGATGCGCGCGACAACCCGATGATCTGCTGTGAGGTTCCTGATGGCAGTAGCGCCGCCCGACGAGGGCACCCCACTCGATCCCGGCCGTCCCCGCAACGGCTTCGATCGGTACTTCGAGATCTCGGCCCGCGGCTCGACGATGAGCCGTGAGGTACGCGGTGGCCTGGCGACCTTCTTCACGATGGCGTACATCGTGGTGCTCAACCCGCTCATCCTCGGCAGTGCCGCCGACGGCGACGGCAACACGCTGCCGATCCCGGCGATCGCGGCGGCCACCGCCCTGCTCGCGGGTCTGTTGACCATCCTGATGGGGGTGGTCGGCCGCTTCCCGCTGGCGGTGGCCGCCGGTCTCGGGGTCAACGCGCTGGTGGCGTACGAGATCGCTCCGGAGATGACCTGGGCCGACGCGATGGGCCTGGTGGTGATCGAGGGTGTGATCATCGCGGTGCTGGTGCTGACCGGGTTGCGTACCGCGGTGTTCCGCGCGGTGCCGACCCAGATGAAGACGGCGATCGGCGTCGGCATCGGACTGTTCCTGACCATCATCGGGCTGGTCGACTCCGGTTTCGTCCGGCGACTCCCCGACGAGGCGAACACCACCGTCCCGGTGGGGCTGGGCATCGGCGGCAAGCTGGTGAGCTGGCCGATGCTGGTGTTCGTGGTGGGTCTGCTGCTGACCCTGGTGCTGGTGGTGCGCCGGGTACGCGGGGCCATCCTGATCGGCATCTTCGCCTCGACGCTGCTGGCGATGGTGGTCGAGGCGCTCGGCAACATCGGCCCGTCGATGGTCAACGGCGTGCCGAACCCGAAGGGGTGGTCGCTGAACGTCCCGACGCTGCCCAGCAACCCGTTCGACGTGCCGGACCTGTCGCTGCTCGGCAAGTTCAACGTGCTCGGGTCGTGGGAGCGGGCCGGTTGGCTGGTCGTGCTGATGTTCATCTTCACGCTGTTGATCACCGACTTCTTCGACACGATGGGCACGATGGTGGCCGTCGGTCAGGAGGGCGGCATGCTCGACGACCAGGGCACCCCACCCCGGACCAAGGAGATCCTGCTGGTCGACTCGATCGCCGCGGCGAGCGGTGGTGCGGCCAGCGTCTCCAGCAACACGTCGTTCGTCGAGAGTGCCGCCGGTGTAGCGGAGGGCGCCCGGACCGGCGTGGCCAACCTGGTGACGGGCGTGTTGTTCCTACTGGCGATGTTCCTCGCGCCGCTGGTCGTGGTGGTGCCGTTCGAGGCGGCGTCGGTCGCGCTGGTGGTGGTCGGCTTCCTGATGATGACCGCGGTACGCACCATCGACTGGTCAGACCACGAGATCGCCATCCCGGCGTTCCTCACCATCGTGCTGATGCCGTTCACGTACTCCATCTCCAACGGCATCGGTGCCGGGCTCATCGCGTACGTGGTGATGAAGCTGGCCAAGGGCAGGGCCCGGGAGATCCACCCCCTGCTGTACGGGGTGGCGGTGCTGTTCGTGGTGTACTTCCTGCGCGGCCCGATCGAGTCGCTGTTCTGACGCCGGCCCCGGGTCGGGCGTGCGTACCGCGCACAACGCGGGCGCAGCCCGGCCCGGGATCGATGATCACCCGGGTGAGCGTGGTCATATTCGCTGCCGACTTCGGGTCTCATTAGCTAGGCTAACTAACGTGACGGAGCGGACGGTGACGGCTCAGAGCATGCCACCGGCGCAGCTGGCCCATCAGCTGCGAGATGCGATCACCCGGCTCAACCGGCGGGTCCGCCAGGCCCGGCCGGTCGGTGACCTGACGGTCACCCAGTTGTCCGCGCTCACCAGCCTCAAGCTGGCGGGCGCGCTCACGCCGCGGGAACTCGCCGACGTCGAACGGGTGCAGCCACCGACGATGACCAAGATCGTCGCGAAGCTGGAGGAGCGCGGCCTCGTGCAGCGCACGCCCCACCCGACCGACGGCCGGCAGGTCATCCTCGCGGCGACCGAGGGGGGCCGGGCCGTGCTCGACCAGTTCGAGCGGGTACGGGACGAATGGCTGGCCCACCGGCTGGCCGAGCTGAGCGATGCCGACCGGGAGACGCTGCACCACGCAGCGGAGATTCTGCAGCGAGTCTCCCGAGCCTGACACCGCACACCGGGTGTGCGCCGTGCCGTGCCGTCCGTCGTTGATGACGCGTACGACGCGAGGAGGCGCACCAAGAGTGCAGGCGAGGCTCAGCACGATGTTCCAGTCCCTACAAGTCCGCAACTACCGGCTCTTCGCCTCCGGGCAACTGGTCAAACTGATCGGTGTCTGGATGATGTTCATCGCTCAGGACTGGCTGGTTCTTGAGCTGTCCGGCGATTCGGCCACCGCGCTCGGCGTGGTCGTCGCCCTTCAGTTCACCCCGGTGCTCCTGCTCACGCTGATCTCCGGGCGGTTGGCCGACCGGTATGACAAGCGGATGCTCCTCTTCGTCGCCAACGCCTTCTGGACGGTGTTGTCGTTGGCGATGGCGCTGCTGGTGCTCACCGGTCTGGTCCAGCTCTGGCACGTCTTCGTCTTCGCCGCCCTGCTGGGCGTGGCCAACGCGGTGGAGACCCCGGTTCGCCAGGCGTTCGTCTCCGAGCTGGTCGGCACTCCGCTGCTGCCGAACGCGCTCTCGCTCAACGCGGCCGTGTTCAACTCGGCCCGGATCGTCGGCCCCGCTGTCGCCGGTGTCGCCATCGCCCTCTTCGGCGTCGGACCGGTCTTCCTGTTCACCGCGCTCAGCTCGATCGGCCCGCTCATCACGGTGATCCAGATGCGTACCGCCGAGCTGCACCGGGATCCGCTGCCGCCGCGCGACGAGCGGGCCTCGGCGACCGTCCTGGACGGGTTGCGGTACGTCAGCCGACGCCCCGACCTGGTGCTGCCGATGGCCGTGATGTCCGTGATCGGCATGGCACTGTTCAACTTCCAGCTCACCCTAGCGGCGCTGGCCAAGACCGTGTTCGAGACCGGGGCGGCCTCGTTCGGCCTGTTCAGCACCACGCTCGCGGTGGGCGCGCTGGTGGGTGCGCTGGCCGGCACCGGGCGGCGCAGCCGTCCCTCGGTGTGGCTGGTGCTGGGTGCCGCCGTCGCCTGTGCCGTGTTCGGGACGCTCGTCGGCCTCGCGCCCACGTACTGGATGGTCGTGGTGTTGCTGGTGCCGACCGGCTTCTTCATGGTCTTCTTCGCCCAGGCGGCCAACCAGCGGGTCCAGCTCGGCACCGACGCGGCCTTCCGGGGCCGGGTGATGGCTCTGTGGGTGCTGGTGTTCCTGGGCACCAACCCGGTCGGCGCGCCACTGATCGGCTGGGTCGCGGAGACCTTCGGAGCCGGGGTCAGCATCTGGGCCGGTGGGCTGATCTCCCTGGCCGCCGCCCTGATCGCGCTGGCCTGGCAGCTTCGCCACGACGGCGCCCGGCTGCGGTTCCGGATCCTGCCGATGCCGCGCTTCTACGTCACCCAGGTCTGAGCCCACGGTGCCGGGTGCCCGCGTGGTGGGGTGCCCGGCGCGGATACCGGAAAATCGGTTACATCACGCTCCGCATCGGCATAGCTTCTTTCCGTGGAGGTCCTGCGCTCGCTGCTGCTCGCCCTGTCGCTGACCGGCGTTGTCCTCCTGCCGGTACTGATCGTGCTGGTGGTCGGTGCCGACGACATCATCGGCCGGACCACCTACGGGTGCGCGCAGTGGCGCGTACGGCGTCGGGAACAGCGGCTGATCGTCGCGTTGCGCCGGTCGCTGGCGGCCGACGGGCACGCCGTACGGGCCGACCTCGACGCTCTGGACCGGCACGACCGGCGTCCGTTGGAGCAGATCGCGGCCGACCTGCGGTGCCTGCGGCGGGAACGGGTCGGCGGTGCCGGGGCGGCCGTGGTGTGGCACAGCAGCGTGCTCGACGCGTACGACGACCGGCTCCGGCTGGCCTGCCGGGCACTCGGCGTGACCGAGCACCTGGCCGAGTTGACCGGCGTCGACCGGCAGATCGAACGGGTCCGGGTGGAGAGTGAGCTGGACGCCGCCGGGCTGCGACTGCCGGCGACCCGCCCCGGGCAGCGCGAACGGCACCGGTAGCTGCGATCCTTCACCCGGTGCGACTCTTCACCGCGATCCATCCGCCGACCGAGGCGGTCGCGCACCTGACCGACCGGGTGGCCCGGCTCCGGCTCGGTGCCGCCGCTGACGCCGGGACCAACGTCCGACTGCTAGCTCAGCGCCCTCGGCGGGCACCGGCGCGTGGCCGGTGCCCGGTCAGGAGGACTCGCGGGCCGCAGGACCGCTGCCGAAGAGGACGTCGTCCCAGCTCGGCAGCCGCTTACGCGGCTTGGCGCCGGCCTCGGTCGACTCGTTGGTCGAGGCGGCCGGGGCACCCGTACGGCGCGGTCGCAGCACGGCCAGCGACGGCACGGCCGGGACCTCCTTGGGCGCGTCGGCGTCGTCGTCGAAGGCGGAACCCTGACCACCGCCGAGCAGCGCGGCTGCGCCGCCACCGACGGCCCGGCGCGGCGTGTCCTGGCCACCGGCGAGCGCGGCCGGCGAGCGGGGCTCGAGACCACGGCCCGAGGTGGAGCCGAGCGGACGGTCGAGAGAGGCGAGCAGCGCGTCGCGGCCGGCCCGGATCGGGTCCCGACCGGAGCGACTCGGGTCGGCCGGCGAGGGCAGCCCGTGCCCACCCCGGCTCGGCTCACCGCGCGACGGGCCGGGCAGCGCGTGCCCGCCACGCTCCGGTGCCGGCTCCTGGCCGAGGAGCGGCGCGGGACGCTCGGCGCAGAGATACTGCGCCATGTCGTCGTGCGGGGCCACCGACTGCCGGGTCTTGTCCAGATCCCAGACCGCCTGAGCGGTGGCCTTACCGGACGGCCAGGTGGCGACGATCCGCCAGGTGCCGTCGTCGCGGCGCCACGCGTCCCAGGAGATCTTCTCGGTGTCGATCCCGTGCTGGGCGAGCCGGCCGTTGACCACCTCGGCGAGGGGCGTGGGCTTCTCGGCGCCCTTGAGTCGGGTACGACGGGCGTGCTGGGCGAGCATCGCCCGCTCCTGGAGCACCGGCCCGGCGTAGCGGAGCACCCGGTCGACCGGTACTCCGGCGATCCGGGCGACGTCCTCGGCGGACTCGCCGGAGCGGATCCGGGCCTGAATGTCCCGAGGGGACAGCGACGGCACCGGGTCTGCGGTGGACGGTGCCACCGCGAGCGTGGGCGCACCCGGCTCGGCGTGCATCGCCCCGGCGATACGCTCGTCGATGGGGAGGGCGAGCAGTCGCCCGACCTCGTCGGCGAGCACCAGGGCCTGGCCGTCCTCGGAGAGGGCGACGAAGCGTACTGGGCGCATCGCGTTGCCTCCGTCCCGCCTCGCTGGCCGTTACGCCACGAGCCGGCCACCCGGGGCGTTGCGCTCCACGGTACGCCCATCCGCAGCCTGGTGGGAGACGCCACGCCCGGGCAAGTCGAGCTGAGCAGCCTAATTCCCCGCTGCTGAGCGCTGTGCGGCGGGTCAGTGTTACGAGTACGACAGTGGCGATGGTCGGCGTACGGCGCGGGCCCGGCGACCACAGTGGGTCGGCCGGGCCCGCAGGGTCACCGCGAGTTCACTCAGAGTCGCTCGACCACGTAGTCGATCGAGGCGGTCAGCGCCTCCACGTCGGCCGGCTCGACGGCCGGGAAGAGCGCCACCCGGAGCTGGTTACGGCCGAGCTTCCGGTACGGCTCGGTGTCCACGATGCCGTTGGCGCGCAGTGCCTTGGCGATCGCGGTGGCGTCCACCCCGTCGGCGAAGTCGATGGTGGCGACCACGTTGGAGCGCAGCGCCGGATCGGTGACGAACGGGGTGGCGACGGTCGAGCGCTCGGCCCAGCCGTACACGGTCGCGGCGCTCTCGGCCGTCCGCTTGGCCGCCCAGGCCAGCCCGCCCTGGGAGTTCATCCAGTCGGTCTGCTCGGCGGCGAGGAAGATGGTGGCCAGCGCCGGGGTGTTGTAGGTCTGCTCCAGCCGCGAGTTGTCGATCGCGGTGACCAGGTCGAGGAAGGCCGGGATGTACCGGCCCGAGGCCTTGATCTCGGCGGCCCGCTCCAACGCGGCCGGCGACATCAGGGCCAGCCAGAGCCCGCCGTCGGAGCCGAAGCACTTCTGCGGGGCGAAGTAGTAGACGTCGGTCTCGCCGACGTTGACCTCCAGGCCACCGGCACCGGAGGTGGCGTCGACCAGCAGCAGCGAGCCCGGGTCGGCACCGGCCACGCGGCTGATCGGCACCGCCACACCGGTCGAGGTCTCGTTGTGCGGGGTGGCGTAGACGTCCACGCCGGCCTCGGCGGTCAGGGTCGGCGCGCTGCCCGCGTCCGACTTGCGGATCGTCGGCTCGCCCAGGAACGGCGCGTCCTTGACGGACTTGGCGAACTTGGCGCCGAACTCGCCGAAGCTGGCGAACTGGGCCCGGTCACGGACCAGGCCGAACGTGGCGACCTCCCAGAACGCGGTGGTGCCGCCGTTGCCGATCACCACCTCGTACCCCTCGGGCAGCGAGAAGAACTCGGCGATGCCGGAGCGCAGTCGGGACACCTGGTCGCGGACGGTCTTCTGCCGGTGCGAGGTGCCCAGGTAGCTGGTGGCCACCTCGGCGAGTGCGGAGACCGCCGCCGGACGGACCTTGGACGGCCCGCAGCCGAACCGGCCGTCGGCGGGCTTGATCTCGTCGGGAATCCGGATGGTCGGTGCGTCAGCCACGGTCGTAAAGATCCTTCCGCATGGGTCGGTGCCCGGGTGAGCAGGTGGGGCGGACCGGCGGCGGGCGCGTGCGGGTGCACGGTCGAAGCCGGGGTCCAGCCCATCGGGCGGCGCTGCCGGAATTCATCCTTGCACCCGTCGACGCCCCGCCGGGTGCTGGTCCCAACCCCAACCGTGAGGCGTCCGCCACAGGCCGTGGCGTCGCCCACACCACCACCCGCCACCGGCGCGTACCCGCCCTCCGCGCCGTGCCGTCCAGCGCCGCGCGTCCGTGCCGTGCCGTCGTCCAGCGCCGCGCGTCCGTGCCGGGTGCCGGGCCTGGATGTTAGGAAGGGACCCCTGTACTACCGGAGACGGTAGAAGGGGTCCCTTCCTTACACCGCAGACGTCGGGCGGCGCCTAGACCTCAGACGTCGTGGGGGACGGCGTCCCAGCCCTCGACCTCGTTCGGCTTGCGCGGGCCGTGGCCCACGTACCGGGCGGAGGGGCGGACCAGTCGCTGGAGCCGCTTCTGCTCCAGGATGTGCGCGCTCCACCCGCCCATCCGGGCGCAGGTGAACATCGAGGTGAACATGTGCGCGGGCACCTCGGCGAAGTCGAGCACCACGGCGGACCAGAACTCGACGTTGGTGGCGAGCACCCGGTCCGGGCGGCGGGCCTGCAACTCGGCCAGCGCGGCCCGCTCCAGCGCCTCGGCGACCTCGAAGCGCGGCGCGCCCAACTCCTTGGCGGTGCGACGCAGCACCCGGGCACGCGGGTCCTCGGCCCGGTAGACGCGGTGGCCGAAGCCCATCAGCCGCTCGCCCCGGTCGAGCACACCCTTGACGTAGCTCTCCGCGTCGCCGCTGCGCTCGACCGCCTCCAGCATGCTGAGCACCCGGGACGGTGCGCCGCCGTGCAGCGGGCCGGAGAGCGCACCGATGCCCGAGGAGATGCAGGCGGCGGCGTCCGCGCCGGTGGAGGCGACGATCCGGGCGGTGAAGGTGGAGGCGTTCAGGCCGTGCTCGGCGGCCGAGATGAAGTACGCGTCGACGGCCTTGACGTGCCGGGGGTCGGGCTCGCCGCGCCACCGCTTCATGAAGCGTTCGACGATCGTCTCCGCCTTGTCGATCTCCTTCTGCGGCACCGCCGGCAGCCCGAGGCCACGGGCGGACTGGGCGACGAAGGAGAGCGCGGTCACCGACACCCGGGCGAGGTCCTCCCGGGCCTGCTCGTCGGAGATGTCCAGCATCTGGTCCAGGCCCCAGTACGGTGCGAGCATCGCCACCGCGGACTGCACGTCGACCCGGATGTCGCCGGAGTGCACCGGCACCGGGAACGGCTCGGCCGGCGGCAGGCCGGGGCCGAACCGGCCGTCGACCAGCAGCGCCCAGACGTTGCCGAAGGAGACCTGGCCGATCAGATCCTCGATGTCGACCCCGCGGTAGCGCAGCGCGCCACCCTCGCGGTCCGGTTCGGCGATCTTGGTCTCGAACGCTACGACGCCCTCGAGTCCGGGTTTGAAGTCGGCCATTCACTTCTCCTGGTGTGTGTCGGTGCGCCCGCCCGGCTCGGTGCCCCGGCCCCGGCCGGGTGAGCGCCTCAGGCGACCCTCTCCGGATGTGTGTTCGTGACATCTTGCCTGCTGGTGATCGGGTATGCGACCCGTCTCGGATGTGCTGCTGACGACATCCCCGACGGCAGGTGCCGTGGGGCTCTCGGTAAGACTGGCCCCGACGGGCTGGTCGCGGGGGCGGGCAGCCTGATCCAGAGGGAGGAAACGTGACGGGCGACACACCGCCACCCGCGGGGATGCGTCACGAGTACGCCGCGGACACCGGCCTGATCGAGGCCGACCTGGCGGCGCAGTGGCACACGCAGTTCGACAGGTGGTTCGCCGACGCGGTCGCCGCCGGGCTGCCCGAGCCCAACGCCATGGTGGTCGGCACCGCCGACGCGCAGGGGCGGCCGAGCGCGCGGACTGTGCTGCTCAAGGGCTACGACCCGGCGGGCTTCGTCTTCTTCACCAACCACCGCTCGCGCAAGGGTGTCGAGGCGGACGTCAACCCGTACGCCAGCCTGGTCTTCCCGTGGTTCCCGATGCAGCGGCAGGTGATCGTCGCCGGCCGGGTGGAACGGATCGACCGGGCGGAGACCGAGGCGTACTTCGCCAGCCGGCCGCGCGGCTCCCGACTGGGTGCCTGGGCCAGTGCCCAGTCGTCGGTCCTGCCGGACCGGGCGGCGCTGGACGAGGCGTACCGGGCGGTGGCGGAGCGGTTCGCCGACGTGGAGCCGATCCCCGCCCCGCCGCACTGGGGCGGGCTGCGGGTCCGGCCCGATTCGGTGGAGTTCTGGCAGGGCCGGGCCAGTCGGCTGCACGACCGGCTGCGGTTCCGCCGCGACGCCGACGACTGGGTCGTGGAGCGGCTGGCCCCGTGACCTCGACCGAGACAGACCGGCCCCGCGAACGGCGGCGCTGGGCCATCGACCTGCGTCCGCTGCGGGTGACCGCGTACCGGCGGCTCTGGCTCGGCAACGGCATCGCCATGTTCGGCTTCCAGTTCACCGCGGTCGCCGTACCGGTGGAGATGTACGCCCTCACCCAGGACTCGCTCTGGGTCGGGCTGCTGGGTATCGCCGCCTTCGTGCCGCTGCTGGTGTTCGGGCTCTGGGGCGGGGCGGTGGCCGACGCCATCGACCGTCGGCTGGTGCTGACCGCCGGCTCGGTGCTGCTCTGGGTCGCGGTGGCGGGACTGCTGGCGCAGGCGCTGCTGGGGGTGGGCAGCCCGCTGCTGCTGCTCGGGCTGGTGGCGCTCAGCTCGGTCGCGTACGCGATCAGTGGGCCGGCCCGCAGCGCGCTGGTGGCCCGGCTGGTCCCGGCCGAGCTGGTGCCCGCCGCGACCACGCTGAACTTCACCACCGCGATGGCCACCTCGGTCCTCGGGCCGTTGGCCGCCGGCCTGATCCTGGCCACCTGGCACCTCGACGTGGCGCTGCCGATCGCGTACGCGGTGGACGCGGTGTTGCTCGTCGCCCTGGTCTGGGCGGCCCTGCGGCTGCCCGCGATGCCGCCCGAGCCGGACCCGGACGGTACGCCCCGGCAGGCCGGGTTGCGCAGTGTCGTCGACGGGTTCCGGTATCTGGCCGCCAGCCCGGTACTGCTGCTCTCCTTCGCCATCGACCTGATCGCGATGGTGTTCGCCTTCCCCCGGGCGCTTTTCCCCGAGGTCGCCACCGAGCGGTTCGGCGGGGGTGCGGCGGTGGGCTGGCTCTACAGCTCGATCGCGATCGGCTCGCTGCTCGCCGGGCTCGTCTCCGGCTGGATCGGCCGGGTACGCCGCCAGGGGCTGGTGCTGGTGCTCGCCGTGGTGGGCTGGGGCCTGGCGGTGGCGCTGGCCGGGTTGGCCCGGCAGCTCTGGCTGGTCATCGCCCTGCTGGTGCTGGCCGGGGCGGCCGACCTGATCAGCTCGGTGGTGCGGCAGTCCATCCTGCTGATCTATGCGCCGGACCGGATGCGCGGCCGGCTCCAGGGCGTCAACACCGTGGTGGTGGCCGGTGGGCCGCGCCTGGGCGACCTGCGGGCGGGTGCCATGGCGACCGGCTTCGGCAGCGGCGTCGCGTGGGTCGGCGGCGGTCTCGTGGCGGCGGGGCTGGCGGTCGTTCTCGCGGTGGCGTTCCCGGCGTTGCGGCGGTACCGGCCGCCGGTGACGGCGACCGCCGAGGGCGCTTCCGAGGACCACCCGGCACGGCGAGCGGAGAGCGGTTCCGGGGGCTAGGGTCTGGCGACATGAGCAGCAGCGAGCCGCGTCCCCTGTCCGGGGCACAGTGGACCATTTCCGCCGCAGGTCACGAGGCGGTCATCGTCGAGGTGGGCGGCGGGGTCCGCACCTACCGGCAGGACGGGGTGGAGCACCTCGACGGGTACGCCGCCGACGAGTTGTGCCCCGGCTCGGCCGGGCAGGTGCTGGCTCCCTGGCCGAACCGGATCCGCGACGGCGTGTACCCCTTCGACGGGCAGTCGTACCAGCTCCACCTCACCGAGCCGGAGCGGCACAACGCCATCCACGGCCTGGTCAACTGGGCCCGCTGGGAGTTGGTCGAGCAGCGGCCGGACGAGGTCGTCGTCGGGCTCGACATGCCGGCGCAGCCGGGCTACCCGTGGCCGCTGCGGCTGCGTACCCGCTGGAGCGTGGGGGCCGACGGGCTGCGGGCCGCGCACGAGGTGACCAACGTCGGCGTGGAGTCGGTGCCGTTCGGCTTCTCCGTGCACCCCTACCTGCGACTGCCCGGGGTGGCGGTGGAGGACGTGGTGATGCGGGTGCCGGGGGAGACCCGGCTGCTGCTGGACGGGCGGCTGCTGCCGGTGGGCGTGGCCAAGGTCGCCGGCACCGAGTACGACTACACCGAGCCGCGCCGGATCGGCGACGCGGTGCTGGACCTGGCCTTCGGGCAGGTGATCCGGAACGCCGACGGCGGCTCGGCGGTGACGCTGAGCGCACCGGACCGTTCGCACGGCCTCGAGATCTGGGCCGACGCCCAGTTCGGCTGGTGGCAGGTCTACACCGGTGACACCCTTATCGGGGAGCGTTTCCGCCGGTCGGTGGCGGTGGAGCCGATGACCTGCCCGCCGGACGCCTACCGTTCGGGTCGGGATCTGATCACTCTGGCGCCTGGCGACACCTGGCGCGGAGACTGGGGCGTCCGGCCGGGCAACTGAGCCGGCGAGGAGGTACGACGTGGAGTTCGCAGAGGTCGTCCGGCGGCGCCGCATGGTGCGCAACTACGACCCGGACCGTCCGGTCCCGCCGGAGGTCGTGGAGCGGCTGATGGACCACGCGGTCCGCGCGCCGTCGGCCGGCTTCTCGCAGGGCTGGGGTTTCCTGGTGCTGGAGGAGCCGGCGGACCGGGAGCGGTTCTGGGCGGTCAGCACCCCGGAGGACGGCGGTACGGGACGCTGGCTGACCGGGATGCGGCGGGCTCCGCTGATCGTGGTGCCGCACGCGAACCGCTCCGTCTACCTCGAACGGTACGCCGAGCCGGACAAGGGCTGGGAGGACCGGTCGACGGACCGCTGGCCGGTGCCGTACTGGTTCGTCGACACCGGATTCGCCGCGTTGCTGATGATGCTGACCGCCGTGGACGAGGGGCTCGGGTCGTGCTTCTTCGGCATCCCGCCGCAGCGGTTGTCGTCCTACCGGGAGGCGTTCGGCGTGCCTGAGGCGTACCACCCGATCGGCGCGCTCACGATCGGTTACCGTGCCCCCGACCACCGGTCACCATCTTTGCGTCGGGGACGCCGTCCGGTCGACGAGGTCGTCCGTCGGGGCCGGTGGAGCTGACCGAAAACGCCGGTTCGTCCGGTGCGGAACTGGACGACCGGTGGCGAAACTGGCATCAAGGAGCAGAACGTGGGGTGCGTGCTGCGGCTACGCTGGCACGGTCACGGGCGCCGCGGCACGCGGCGCCCCGCCGCGACCCGGCCCGCGAGGGCGTCGTGGTTCGGCCCGACCAGGGGGAGGAGCGTGCCGTCGTGATCTTCAGAGCGGTCCGGGACGGGTGTCCCTACCCGCAACACAATCTGACCCTCAAGCAGTGGGCGGAGATCCCGCCCCGGCCGCTGCGGCTGGATCAGCTCATCACCACCAAACGGGAGTTGGCGCTGGACAAGCTGCTCGCCGAGGACTCCACCTTCTACGGTGACCTGTTCCCGCACGTGGTGCAGTGGAACGGCGGCCTCTACCTGGAGGACGGCCTGCACCGCGCGTTGCGCGCCGCCCTGCAACAGCGCAACCAGATCCACGCCCGGGTGTTCGTCCTCGCCGAAGCGATCGAGTGACCCGGCACCTCCTGCTGAGCCTTCGTTAGGGTGTGGGCGTGGACCTGCTGGACCTAAACTCGTCGCTGACCGAGGAGGAGCGGCAGATCCGCGCCGTCGTGCGGCGGGTGGTGGACGAGCGGGTACGCCCGCACGTCGCCGGCTGGTACGAGGCCGGTGAGGTGCCCGCCCGCGACCTGGCCCGCGAGTTCGGCGCCCTCGGTCTGCTCGGCATGCACCTGACCGGGTACGGCTGCGCCGGCTCCACGGCCGTCGCGTACGGGCTGGCCTGCCTGGAGTTGGAGGCCGGCGACTCCGGCGTCCGCTCCCTGGTCTCGGTGCAGGGATCGCTGGCCATGTACGCCATCTGGCGCTACGGCAGCGAGGAGCAGAAGCAGCGTTGGCTGCCCGCGATGGCGTCCGGCGAGGCGATCGGCTGTTTCGGGCTGACCGAGCCGGACCATGGCTCCGATCCGGGGTCGATGGCCACCCGGGCCCGCCGCGACGGCGACGACTGGGTCCTCCACGGCACCAAGATGTGGATCACCAACGCCCCGATCGCCGACGTCGCGGTGATCTGGGCGCGCACCGACGACGGCGTGCGCGGTTTCGCCGTACCCATGGACACGCCAGGGGTCACGGCGCGCGAGATCGGCCGGAAGATGTCCCTGCGCGCCTCGGTGACCGGGGAGATCGCGCTCGACGACGTCCGGCTGCCGGCGGACGCCCGGCTGCCCGAGGCCATCGGGTTGAAGGCGCCGCTGGGCTGTCTGACCGAGGCCCGGCACGGCATCGTCTGGGGTGCGCTCGGCGCGGCCCGGGACTGCCTGGAGACCGCCCTCGCGTACGCGACCACCCGCACCCAGTTCGGTCGCCCGCTGGCCGGTTTCCAGCTCACCCAGGCCAAGCTCGCCGACATGGCGGTCGAGTGGCACAAGGGCTACCTGCTGGCGCTGCACCTCGGCCGGCTCGCCGACGCCGGTCGGTTGCGTCCCGAGCAGGTCAGCGTGGGCAAACTCAACAACGTCCGCGAGGCGCTGGCCATCGCCCGCCAGTGCCGGACCATCCTCGGTGCCAACGGCGTCTCCGGCGACTATCCCGTCATGCGGCACGCCAACAACCTGGAGAGCGTCCTGACGTACGAGGGCACCTCCGAGATCCACCAACTGGTGATCGGGCAGCGGCTCACCGGCGTCTCCGCGTTCACCTGATCGCTCACGCTTCTGACCTGCGGAAACACGCGTTCGGGTGACTCGACGAGCGGCTGTCGTACCGGGGGCTTACCGTCATCACAGACAACGCGTCTGACAAGGACGGTGAGGGCGATGGCACGCGACAGCGACATCAACGAGCCCACCAGCACGTTTGCCGACCACCAGCCCGACGAGGAGAGCACGGGCCGGCCGGATGCCCCGCCCGTGCCGCCGGGCGGCGGGGGTGGTGCCGCGCGGGCCCTGCTCTGGGTGCTCGGTGCCGCGGCGATGGCAGTGGTGGTGCTGCTCGGCGTCCAGACCACCGGGCTCCTGCCGGAGTTCCGCAACCCGTTCAGCAAGGAGCAGACCGACCGCACCCAGCCGGCGCTGCTGGAGTCGATGCAGGACCTCAGCCGCTACGTGGCCGCCGAGGGTAACTTCCAGGTGGTGGTCGACCTGGAGAACGACCGGCGCAACGTGCCGGACTGGCTGCTCAACCAGCGCACGCTGTTCGTCGGGTCGGGCAGCGTCGAGGCGTACGTCGACTTCGGCACCCTCGGCGAAGGCGCGATCGTGCAGTCCGCCGACGGCAAGTCCGTCGAGGTCAAACTGCCCGCCCCGCAGCTCGCCAAGACCAACCTCGACCTCGACAAGAGTTACGTCTTCGCGGAGGAGCGCGGGCTGCTCAACCGCGTCGGCGACCTGATCGGCGGCGACCCGAACCGGCAGCAGCAGGTCTATCAGCTCGCCGAGGACCGGATCACCGCCGCCGCCCGGGACAGCGGCCTGAACGCCCGTGCCGAGGAGAACACCCGCAAGATGTTGACCGGCCTGCTCGGTTCGCTCGGCTTCGAGCAGGTCACCATCACCTACACCGCTCCCTGACCCACCGCACTTGCCCCGCCCCGCCGGCTGTCGCCTAGACCTGCTGGCGGGGCGGTCGGTCGTCCCCTCCAACCCCTCCGACGGGAGGGGGCGAGGCAGCAATTTCATGGTTGTTGCTGCCTCGCGGGTGGTGTGAGGCAGCACTATCCATGAAGTTGCGTGGACAGGGCCCGGGGCCGCCCCGCCGGCGACCGGGTCGGACGGGGCGTCGCGGACGGGGCGGGACCGATCAGTGGCCTGCGGCCCAGTGGCCCGGGACTCGGCGGCCTGGGACTCGGTGGTCTGCGGTTCAGTGGCCTGCGACGAGGTAGCGGTCCTCGTTGGGCATGATGATCCAGAGTGCCAGGTAGATGACGACCTGAGTGCCGGGCAGCAGCAGCGACAGCAGGAACAACAGCCGGATCATTCCGGCGGAGGTGCCGAAGCGCTGGGCCAGGCCCGCGCAGACTCCGGCGAACATGCGCCCCTGCCGGGGCCGGACCAGTTTGCGACTCATGGTGGTACTTCCCCTCTGCGGCGATCCGCCGCTCCATGCCATCAACGCTAGGAGCGGATGACCCCCGCGCCCTCGCCCGCGAGAACGAACCTCACCGCGCCCACCCGTAGGTACTTACCCGCGACCGCACCGACCACCCCTCCCCGAGCAAACCCCGACCCCCGCGTCGATCAAGGACCCGTGGCGAGGCTGCCGTCGTGGTGCGTCCCGTCGTGGTGCGTCCCGTCGATCAAGGACCTGTGGCGAGGGTTCGTCGATCAAGGAGTTGTGGTAGGCGCGAAAGGTGCAAACCAGCCCGAAACCTCGACCACAAGTCCATGATCGCCGGGCCGGGCCGGGCCGGGCCGGGGAGGGGAGGGGAGGGGAGGGCAGGGCCGGGCGGTGGGGTGGGGTGGGGGGAAGGCGGTGGGGGTACGGTCGGTGGGTTGGGCGCTCTTACCAGGGCGTTTGGCGGGCCGCGTCCGGATGGAGGGGCGGCCTCTTTCGGCGGGCCGCTGACCGGTGATCCCGGGGCAGGGCGAGGAAGTGCAGTCATGATCAGTGTGTTCGACCTTTTCAGCGTGGGCATCGGGCCGTCCAGCTCGCACACGGTGGGACCGATGCGGGCGGCGCGTACGTTCGTCGCGGGGCTCAAGGCCGATGGTCTGCTCGCGGACGTGGCCCGGGTACGGGCGGAGCTGTTCGGGTCTCTCGGTGCCACCGGGCACGGGCACGGCAGTGATCGGGCGGTGCTGCTCGGGTTGACCGGTGAGTCGCCGGAGACGGTGGACACCGACGGGGTCGACGCGCGGGTGGCGTGGATCCGGGAGCAGGGTCGGCTGGCGCTGCTCGACACGCACGAGATCGACTTCGAGTGGGACCGGGATCTCACGTTGCACCGGCGGCGGTCGTTGCCGTACCACCCGAACGGGATGGTCTTCGCGGCCTTCGACGCCGGTGGGGCCGAGGTCCGGACGCGGACCTACTACTCGGTCGGCGGCGGGTTCGTGGTGGACGAGGCGGCGGCCGGGGCGGATCGGATCAAGCCGGACGGTACGCCGGTGCGGTATCCCTTCCTGACCGGCGCGCAACTGCTCGACGTGACCGCCTCGACGGGGCTGTCGATCAGCGAGGTGATGCTCGCGAACGAGGTGTCCTGGCGGGCCGAGGCGGACGTACGAGCCGGGCTGCTGGACATCTGGCGGGTGATGCGCGAGTGCGTGGAGCGCGGCTGTTCCCGGGACGGCACGCTGCCGGGCGGGTTGAAGGTGCGCCGCCGCGCGGCCGAGCTGCGCCGCAGCCTGGAGACCGACACGGTGGTGCCGGACGGGGATCCGCTGCACGTGATGGACTGGGTGACGCTGTTCGCGCTGGCGGTCAACGAGGAGAACGCGGCCGGCGGCCGGGTGGTGACGGCGCCGACCAACGGTGCGGCCGGGATCATCCCGGCGGTGCTGCACTACTACACGCGGTTCGTGCCGGGAGCCTCCGACGAGGGGGTGGTGCGGTTCCTGCTGACGGCCGGGGCGATCGGCGTGCTGTTCAAGGAGAACGCGTCGATCTCCGGGGCCGAGGTGGGCTGCCAGGGCGAGGTCGGTTCGGCGTGTTCGATGGCGGCGGCCGGGTTGGCTGAGGCCCTGGGCGGTACGCCGGCCCAGGTGGAGAACGCCGCCGAGATCGGCATGGAGCACAACCTCGGGTTGACCTGTGACCCGGTCGGGGGCCTGGTGCAGATACCGTGCATCGAGCGCAATGCGGTGGCTAGCATCAAGGCGATCACCGCCGCTCGGCTGGCGTTGCGCGGTGACGGGGTGCACGCCGTGTCGCTCGACAAGGTCATCAAGACCATGCGCGAGACCGGTGCCGACATGAAGGTCAAGTACAAGGAGACGGCGCGCGGCGGCCTCGCGGTCAACGTGATCGAGTGCTGAGCGCACGACCTTCACCGGCTGCTAACCTGTCGTCCGTTCAGCAGGCGGGAGACGGCGGTGACCTCTGGCGTGGGGGCGTTGTGGTCGCACCGCAATTCGCTGCGCATCCTGGTCCGGCGTGATCTCGCGGTCAAGTACCAGCAGTCCGTGCTGGGGTATCTCTGGTCGTTGATCGAGCCGCTGGGCATGGGGGCGATCTATTGGTTCGTCTTCGGCGTCCTCTACTCCCGGGACACGAACCGGCATCTCGGCGAGGCAGCCGGGTCGTACCCGCTGTTCCTGATCACCGGGATCTTCGCCTGGATGTGGACCAGCTCGGCGTTGAGTGAGGCGACCAACGCGCTGACCGGGCAGTCCCGGTTGATCACCACGATGAACGTGCCCCGGCAGGTCTTCCCGATCGGTCGGGTCACCGGGCGTTTCGCCGAGTACGCCGCCGGCCTGCCGATCCTCGGCGCCATCGCGATCTGGTACGCGGCCGACGGCAAGATCGACCCGGGGTGGTCGCTGCTCGCCCTGCCGTTGGCGGTGCTGGTGCAGGCCACCCTGCTGGTCGGGTTGGCGCTGCTGCTGTCGGCGGCGAACGTGCTGATGCGGGACGTGGAGCGGTTCATGCGTCTGGTCATCCGGGTGCTGTTCTACGCCACGCCGATCATCTATCCACTGAGCCTGGTCCGCGATTCCGGCCTGCCCGGTTGGCTCAAGCTGGGTTACGAGCTCAACCCGCTGGTCGGGATCTTCCAGCTCCACCACTCGGTGTGGTATCCGGACGAGTTCCCGGAGGCCCGGATGCTCGCCACCACCGTCGGCATCAGCCTGCTGGTCCTGGTGGTCGGCTGGTGGACGTTCCGTCGGCTCGAACCCGCCGTGCTCAAGGAACTCTGATGGCTGACGCGATCATCGAGGCGGAGGGCCTCGGCATCCGGTTCGTCCGCAACCGCCGTCGGCAGTTGCGGCTCCGCGAGCTGTTCATCCACCGGGGTACGCGTGGCGCCTCCGACGGCCGGTTCTGGCCGCTGCGGGACGTCTCCTTCTCGGTCGCGCCCGGCGAGACGCTCGGGGTGATCGGCCGCAACGGCACCGGCAAGAGCACCCTGCTGCGCCTGATCGCCGGGGTGTTGATCCCCGACGAGGGGCGGATCCGGGTCCGGGGCGACGTCGCGCCGCTGCTGGAGCTCTCCGCCGGTTTCTCCAACGACCTGACCGGCCGGGAGAACCTGTACCTGGTGGGCGGGCTGCACGGGCTGTCGTCGGGTTACCTGAAGCGGCACTTCGACGAGATCGTGTCGTTCGCCGGTGACCAGGTGGAACGGGCCATCGACACCTCGGTGCGGCACTACTCGTCCGGGATGAAGGTCCGGCTCGGGTTCGCGATCATCTCTCATCTGCCGCATCCCGTCCTGCTGATGGACGAGGTGACGGCGGTGGGCGACGCCGAGTTCCGCAAGAAGTGCTACACGACCATCGATCGTCTGCTCGGGGAGGGGCGCACTCTGGTGCTGGTCTCACAC
Organism: Micromonospora sp. NPDC047793; assembly: GCF_040642635.1. NCBI lineage: Bacteria > Bacillati > Actinomycetota > Actinomycetes > Micromonosporales > Micromonosporaceae > Micromonospora > Micromonospora sp. NPDC047793. The sequence continues at coordinate 281,326 of NZ_JBEYSG010000002.1, forward strand.
AACGAAAAGGACCTGACCCGGTTCTGCCGTCGGGGGCTCTTCCTCGACGGCGGCCGGTTGAGCGTCGACGGCACCATCGCCGAGGCGCTGGCCGCGTACCACGACGCGGTTCCCCGGTGACCCTCGCGATCGTGCTCGCCGCCGGTTCGTCGGCCGCGAGCCTGCCGACGGAGACGGTGCCGGGCGGCTCCCTGACGGACCGGCTGGCCGAGCAGTGGCGCCGGGCCGGGGTGGCCGACGTGCGGTTCGCCGCGTCCCTGGACGAGGTGGCGGACCTGGCTGCCACGGCGGGTGGCCCGGTGGTGCTCAGCGGTGTGGACCTGGTGGCGCACACCGCCGTACTGCGGCATCTGGTGACCAGCCCGGTCGGGCCGACCGTGGCGCTGGTGCTCACCGATCCGCCCACCGGCGGTCGGACGGCCGTCCGCGAGGAGCGCGGCCAGGTGGTCGACGCCGGTCCGGTCGAGCGGCTCGACGGCGAGGCCACCGGCATCTTCGGGGGTGCGGTACGGGTCGGTCGGGACGACGTACCGGCGCTGGTCTCCGCAGCCCGTGCGGCCGACGGCGACCGGCAGGCCGCGGGCCCGGCGGTGGACCGGGTCTTCGCGGGCCTCGCCGGGCAGGGGGCGCTGGTCTTCGCCCACCGGGTACGCCTGCTGGTCGCGCACCGGGTCGACGACCGGACCGGGCTGGCCGTCGCCGAGGCGGCGGTGGCCGCCGTCGACGAGGACCGGGCCGAGTTGCGGCTCTCGGTGAAGGAGAAGGACGACTTCTTCACCACGTACTTCGTCAGCACCTGGTCGCCGCAGGTCACCAAGGTCTGTGCCCGGTTGGGGCTGAGCCCGACGGCGGTCACCATGATCTCGGTGGTCTTCGCGGTCGCTGCCGCCGCGTTGTTCGCCACCGGCGGCCGACCGGCGCTGGTCGGCGGTGCGGTCCTGCTCTATCTCGGCTTCGTGCTCGACTGTGTGGACGGTCAGCTCGCCCGGTACACCCGCAACTTCAGCGCGTGGGGCGGTTGGCTGGACACCATGGCCGACCGGGCCAAGGAGTACCTGGTCTACGCGGGTCTCGGGTGGGGTGCCACGGCGGCCGGGTTCCGGTACGGCTGGGCGTTGGCCATCGCCGCGATGACCCTCCAGACGGTGCGGCACATGACCGACGCGTGGTACGGCGTGCTGCACGACGAGGCGGCCCGTCGACCGAAGACGGTGGGCACCGGGGGCGGCGGTATCGGTGACCGGCTGAACGCCGCGTCCAACCGGGTGCAGGCCGACTCGGGGTCGCTGTCGTACTGGCTCAAGCGCACGGTGGTCTTCCCGATCGGGGAGCGGTGGGCGCTGATCGCGCTGGCCGCCGCGCTGTTCGACCAGCGGATCGCCCTGTTCGCGGTGCTGATCTGGGGGGTGCTGGCGTTCGGGTACACGGGTGCGCTGCGTACCCTGCGGGCCCGCTGGATGTGGGTGCCGGTGCTGGACACGGTCGACGCGACCCTGCACCGCGACGACGGCCCGCTGGCCACCCGGCTGCCGGTGCTGCGTCGACCCGGGCCGCTGGTCCTCGCGGTGGTCGCGGCGCTGGCTGCGGCGGGGTTGGTGCTGGTGACGCTGGTGGGCGGCGTGGGTGACGGCAGTGATCCGGCGCCCTGGCTGCGGTGGGCGGCGGTGCCGGTGGTGCTGCTGGTCCTGCTGGCCGCTGCGGCGGGGACCGGGGCGGCGCACAACGGGCCGCTGGACTGGCTGGTACCGGCGGCGCTGCGGGCCGCCGAGTTCCTGTTCGCCGTCGCGGTCGGGGTGATCGGCGGCGCGCCCGCGTGGCTGATCTTCGGGTACGTCTTCGTGCTCACCCTGCACCACTACGACCTGGTCGCCCGGCTGGAGAAGCGGCAACCCGCGCCGCCGCTGCACTCGGCCACGCTGGGCTGGGAGGGGCGCTCGGTGGTGCTGGCGCTGACGGCGATCGCCGGAATCGTGAGTATTGGTCTGGCTACACTCGGTATCTACCTTCTGGTGCTCTTCGTGGCAAGTGTGGTGCTGGCCTGGTTCGTCCGGCCGAGCCGTCCCACCCGGGCTCCGGCGGGTACACGACAAGGCGCGACGCTCTGACGGGAGGCCGGGACGATGACGCTGATCAGCTTCGTCGTCCCGGCCTTCCGCGTGCAGGGCTACCTGCGGGAGTGCCTGGACTCGATCCTCGGCCAGCCGATCGCCGACATCGAGGTGATCGGCGTCGACGACTGCTCGCCGGACGCGGTCGGGGACATCCTCGACGAGTACGCCGCCCGCGACGACCGGGTCCGGGCGATCCGGCTCGATCACAACGTCGGGCTCGGTCCGGCCCGCAACGTCGGGCTGGACCTGGCCGTCGGCGAGTACGTCTGGTTCGTCGACGGTGACGACTGGCTCGCGCCGGGTTGCCTGGTCGAGGTGGCCGCCCGCCTGCGCGAGACCCGCCCCGACGTGCTGCTCGTCGACCACGTCCGCACGTACTGGGACGAGCGGGTCAGCGCCAGCGCGATGGCGGAGGTCTTCCCGGAGCCACCCGGGCCGGAGACGTTCCGGCTGGCCGAGCGACCGGAGACGCTGGACCTGCTGCACACCGCCTGGAACCGGCTGCTGCGCCGGCAGTTCCTCGCCGACGTCGGGCTGCGCTTCGCCCCCGGCTGGTACGAGGACGTGTCGTTCAGCTACCCGGCGCTGCTGGCCGCCGACCGGATCGGCGTGCTCGACGTGGTCTGCGTCAACTACCGGCAACGACGGGCCGGGGCGATCACGAAGACCCAGGGCGAGCGGCACTTCGAGGTGTTCCACCAGTGGCGCCGGGTGTTCCAGGAGCTGGACCGGCTCGGTGCCGAGGACCTGCGGCCGGCGGTCTTCGCGCGGATGATGTGGCACTACCTGACCGTGCTCGGCACCGACGAGCGGATCCCGGCCGACCTGCGGCCCACCTTCTTCGCCCGGATCACCATCGAGCACGCCCGCTTCCGCCCGCCCGGCGGCCACCCGGTCCCGGACGGCATCGACGGGCTCAAGCACCGGCTGGTCGCGGCCGGTCGCTGGCGGACGTTCAGCGCGCTGCGGGCCACCGGACGCGCGGGCGAGACGGCGCGTCGGGTCGCCCGCCGGGCCCGACGCCGGGTGGGCCCACCGGCCCGTCGGGGCGTACGCATCGCGCGGGACGTCGCGCTCCGTGAGTTCCAGCGGGTCGAGCGCCGTCGGCCGGTGGACGAGAACCTGGCCGTGTACGCGGCGTACTGGTACCGCGGGTACGCCTGCAACCCGGCCGCCGTGTACGAGGCGGCGCGGCGGCTGGCACCGCACGTGCGGGGTGTCTGGATCGTGCGGCGGGACCGGGTGCACACGCTGCCCGACGGGGTTGAGTACGTGGTGGCGGGTACGCCCGCGTACCACCGGGTGCTGGCCCGCGCCCGGTGGCTGATCAACAACGTCAACTTCCCCGACTCGGTCCGCAAGCGGCCGGGCACGGTGCACGTGCAGACCCACCACGGCACCCCGGTCAAGGTGATGGGGCTGGACCAGCAGCGGTACCCGCTGGGCGCGACCGGCATGGACTTCGCCGGGCTGCTGCGGCGGGTGGACCGGTGGGACTTCTCGGTCAGCGCGAACAGCTTCTCCACGCAGATGTGGGAGCGGGCCTATCCGGCCGCGTACACGACTCTGGAAGTGGGTTATCCGCGCAACGACCGGTTGGTGACCGCGAGCGCCGAGGAGGTCCTGCGGCTGCGCGCGGAGCTGGGCGTCGGCCTCGGCGAGCGGGTGGTGCTGTACGCCCCGACGCACCGGGAGCACCTGCCCGGATACCGTCCGCCGTTCGACCCGGAGCGGTTCCTGGACGCGCTCGGCCCGTCCGGACTGCTGCTGATGCGCAGCCACTACTTCCACGACCGGGACCGCCGGACGTCCGGCCCGCGCAGCCGCGCCAGGATCCTCGACGTCAGCGACCATCCCCGGGTCGAGGATCTCTATCTCGCGGCGGACGTGCTGGTCACCGACTACTCGTCGGCGATGTTCGACTACGCCGTCCTGGACCGGCCGATCGTCGTCTACGCGCCGGACTGGGACGCGTACCGGTTGACCCGGGGGGTCTACCTCGACGTCACCGCCGAGGCGCCCGGTGCGGTGGCGCGGACCTTCCCCGGACTGCTCGACGTGTTCCGCTCCGGCGCGCTGGAGACGCCGGAGGCCGACCGGGCGCGGGCCGCGTTCCGGGAACGCTTCTGCTCACTGGAGGACGGGCACGCCGCCGAGCGGGTCGCCAGACGGGTCTTCCTGGGCGAGACGGCCCTCTGAGTCCCTCTTTCCGAGCAATCGCCGTCATTCGATGGACCGTAATAGGTCTGTCACGATTCGAACATGGCACGTTTACCCGATGTGCTCGCCGCATGATCCTGGCGACAGTCATTCCGGGTTCGCCGACGAGCTGGGGGAGGAGACGGTGACAACCGTCGCGCTCAAGGATGTGACAAAGGTCTTCCGGGACGGCACCGTCGCTGTCGACACCATCAATCTCGACGTCAACGACGGCGAGTTCCTGGTGTTGCTCGGGCCGTCCGGCTGTGGCAAGTCCACGGTACTCCGGATGATCGCCGGGCTGGAGGAACCGACCACGGGCGCGGTCATGCTCGACGGCGAGGTGGCGAACGAGCTGCCGCCACGGGAGCGGCGGATCGCGATGGTCTTCCAGGACTTCGCCCTCTATCCGCACATGAGCGTCAACGACAACATCGCCTTCCCCCTCAAACTGGCCGGCGTCGAACCGGCCCCGCGCGGCGAGCGGGTCACCGACGTGGCCAGCGCCCTCGGCATCGGCGACGTGTTGGCCCGACGTCCCGGCCAGCTCTCCGGCGGGCAGCGGCAGCGGGTCGCGATGGGTCGGGCGATCGTCCGTCGACCCGGTCTGTTCCTGATGGACGAGCCACTGTCGAACCTGGACAGCGGGCTGCGCGCCGAGCTGCGCGCGGAGATCTCCGGTCTCACCCGCGAGCTGGGCGTCACCACCGTGTACGTGACCCACGACCAGGCCGAGGCACTGACCATGGCCGACCGGGTCGCCATCATGCGCAAGGGCGTCCTCCAGGACGTCGGCACCCCCACCCAGGTGTACGGCCGCCCGGCCACCCTCTATGTCGCCGCGTTCCTCGGCAGCCCCCGGATGAACCTGCTGGAGGCGTCGGTCTACGTCCACCTCGACCGGTACATCACCCTGACTCTCGGCGATCAGGCGCTCTATCTGCCCTGGAACGACATCCGCAGTCGGGCCGTGGCGCATTACCACGGCGAGCGGATCGTGGTCGGCATGCGGGCGGAGGCGCTCACCCCGGTCGCGCCGGACACCTCCGGAGACGTGCTCCAGGGCCGGATCCGCTACCTCGAACACCACGGTCACGAGTCCCTTGCCTTCCTCGACATCGGGGCCTCGGCGATCGTGGTCGACGAGGTCGGTGCCCCGGCCGACGGCGACGCCCCGCTCGGTCAGCGCGGTCTGCGCCGGTTCGGCCAGATGATGCAGCGGTTCACCGGCCGGGTCGCGGTCGACCAGGGCGGGCAGGGCGCGAACGGCAGCACCGGCACCAGCATCCTGAACGATCCGGGCCGCCACCACCGCCGCCCGGCCGAACTGGCCGTCCGGTTGGCGCCGTACCCGGCGGTCTCCGCCGGACACTCGCTGAGCGTCAAGGTCCGCATGGACGCCCTGCACTTCTTCGACGACCGGGGCGACCGCATCGACGTCGGCTGGCGCTGACGCAAGGAACGCGCCGCGCCGGCTGGCGCTGATGTAAGGAAGGGCACCTTATTAACGCCTGCCGTATAGCAGGGGTCCCCTGCTAACGCGCCGCCACGAGCGGCTCGCGAATGATCGGCCGCTAGCACGGCTCGACGAGTGGGCGGCGGTAGGGGGACCAGGCGACGAAGCGGGTGAACAGGTCCCGTGGAGTGGGGCCGTCGTCGGGGTTGAGGCGGTAGAGGTCGCGGGTGGCCTCGTAGAAGAGACCCGACAGATAGATCGACAGTCCGACCTCGTTGGGGCCGTACTCGGTCTTCAGCAGGATGCGCGCGGTCGCGCACGGCCACGGGTGCCCGCAGGCCCGGCAACACCACATCGGGCGCAGCGGGGTGTGCGGCTTCTCGTGCAGGGGGTACGCCCGAGGCCGGTCCGGCGTCGGCCCGTCACCCGGTTGCGGCAACTGGTGAGTGATCATCGAAAACTCCTCTGCGCGGTTGCTGCGCTCCCGGCGGAGCGGCTGACCTGGGCCGGGGCCCGTCCAAGCGGGGGACGAGCGGACGGGCCCCGACAGAAATCCCCACGATCTGCCGCAATCGGGGAACTTTCTACGTGACAGTCTGGTGAGGACACCACTACTTTCGGAAGGGAATCACCCCCCACCAGCCCGGCCGTACGAGCCGGTCGTCACCGAAGTGCAGAGGTGTGCAGATGGATCGGTTACCCATGTTGGAGCTGTTCGCCGGTGAGTTACGCCGGCTGCGGACCAAGGCGGGCCTCTCCCAGGAGGCGCTCGGCACGCAGATCAGCTACTCCGCCTCGCTCGTCGCCTCGGTCGAGCAGTGTCGCCGGGCGCCCCGGGAGGAGTTCACCGTGCGCTGCGACGACGTCCTGCACGGCGAGGGGCTGTTGGTGCGGGTCCGGGAGGCGATCCTCAAGGAGAGCCTGATGCCGTGGTTCCGCGAGTGGGTCACGATCGAGCAGGAGGCGACCTCCCTGTGCAGCTTCCAGCCGTTGGTGGTGCCGGGCCTGCTCCAGACCGAGGGGTACGCTCGCGCGCTCTACGAGGGCGCGAGCCAACTCTTCGGCGACCAGGTCGAGGCGCCGCTGGCCGCCCGGCTCGCCCGGCAGCAGGTGCTCGCCCGGCCCAATCCGCCGCTGCTGGTGGCGGTCCTCGACCACACGGTGCTGGAGCGCCCGGTCGGCGGGCCGAAGGTGATGCGGGAGCAGTTGCTGCACCTGGTGGAGGTGGGGCGTCGGATCAAGGTGCACCTGCACATCGTGCCGAAGGGGGTGGGCGCCTATCCGGGGCTCAACGGTGCCTTCGTGATCGCCACCCCGCCGGAGGGCGACGACATCGCCTACCTCGACAACCAGATGCGCGGCACCATCGTGGAGCGCGCTGTGGACGTAAACTCCCTGCGGCAGAACTGGGAGGCTGTCCGGGCCGAGGCGTTGCCCCAGGGAGCCACCCTCAAGATGATCTCGGAGGCGGCGGAAGCATGGACCTGACCGGTGCGATCTGGCGCAAGAGCACCCGCAGCAGTGGCAACCAGGGCGACTGCGTCGAGGTGGCCGACAACCTGGCGCAGGTCGTCGGCGTGCGCGACAGCAAAGACCGGCAGGGGCCGGTGCTCACCTTCACGCCCGAGACCTGGCGAGCCTTCGTGGAGTCCACCAAGAGCCGCTGACCCCGCTCCGTCGCGTGGCCTTGTCGGTTAAGTTACTTACCGGTAGCGTGCGGGCATGACCATCGACTCGCGGCAGGTGGCAGCCGCCATGCTCCAGGCGGTGCCCTTCGCCCGTACGCTCGGCTTCCAATTCGTCGAGGTGGCACCGGAGGCGCAAGGCTCGGTCCGGGCCGTGGTGCGCCTGCCCGACTCGCCGGCCACCCACAACCACGTCGGCGGACCGCACGCCGGGGCCGTGTTCACGCTCGGCGAGACCGCGTCCGGCGCGGTGGTGATGGCCGCGTTCGGCCACCTGCTCGACCGGGCCACGCCATTGGCGGTACGCGCCGAGATCGCTTACCGCAAGCTCGCCCTGGGCCCGGTGCTGGCGACGGCGCGGCTCGGTCGCCCGCCGGCCGAGGTGATCGCGGAGCTGGACGCCGGCGAGCGACCGGAGTTCCCGGTACGCGTGGAGATCGCCACCGAAGAGGGCAAGCCGACCTCGGAGATGACCGTCATCTGGACGCTGCGCCCGAACTGACGCAAGGGCCTGGTCGAGCTGACGAGGGTCAGCGGCGCTGCTGCAACGCCTCGGCGTTGCGGACCTCGTTGTCGCGGTCGCCGCTGCCGGTGGCGATCAGGGTCCGGAGGCTGCTGCCCACGTAGCCACCCCAGGCGTTCGCGCAGACGTCGTAGCACTCGTGGTGCCGGGTCAGGCCGACGTGGGTGAAGCGCAGCCGGGTGCCCTCGCCCTCCGGCGCGATGTCGAATCGGATCCGGGTGTCGGTCCACTCCTGCGGGTCGGCGGTGAAGTTGAAGTAACCCTCCACGCAGAGCCACTCGACCGTCTCGCCGGGCACGAACTCCACGATCCGGAAGCGGCACCGGTGGATGTCCTTGTAGTGGTAGGAGAACTCGGCACCGGCGACGTCGGTCGGCCCGTCGATCTCCGTCGACCACCAGCCGCGTACGTCGTTGACGGCGTCGAACACCCGCATCGGGGTCTGGTCGACCACGAACGTCGTGGTGAAACTCTGCTCGGTCATGGTTCCTGTCTCTCGGTCGGTGTCATTCGAGGTGCGTGCGGAGGGCGGCGAGCGGGCCGTCCCAGTCCCGGGCCAGGGCGGCCAGGAACTGCTGGGCGACCTGCATCGGCGCTGATCGCAGGCGGTAGCGCACGCGGCGGCGCTCGCCCGGCTCGGCGCTCACCAGGCCCGCCTCGGCGAGCAGGGCGAGGTGCTTGGCGATCCCCTGGCGGGTGATCGGCAACCGGGCGGCGAGGTCGGTGGCGGTGGCCGGGCCGCCCTCGGCCAGTGCGGCGAGGATGGCGCGCCGGTTCGGGTCGGCCAGGGCGACGAACACCGCCTCCGCGACGGCCTCGGACGCGGGGTCAGTCATGGAGATAGGCGACCAGCTCGTCCAGCTCGCTCGCCCAGCCTCGGGTGTTGCCCGCGAACGCCACGTCGTGTTCGTCGGGGCCGAGCTGGGCGAACCCGGTCTCGACCACGGTGAGGCTGGTGCCGTCGCCGTCGGCGGTCAGCGTGAACTCGACGTACGTGCGGCGCGGGTCGTCGGCGGGCAGCCCGTGCACGGGCCAGGTGTAGCCAAAGATCGTCTTCGGTTCGAGTCGCTCGATCCGCAACTGCGACCGCTCGCCGGTGTCCCAGGCGACCGTGGCGATGCCGCCGACGCGCAGGTCCACCTCGGCGCGCTGGCCGAACCAGGTGCCGAGCCCTTCCGCGCTGGTGATCGCCGCCCACACGTCGTCCACCGGGCGGGCTATCCGCACGGTGCGTTCGATCCGGTCGGGAAATCCCATCATCGCACCCCTTCTGTAGCAACCAGTAGGTTGCTACAGAAGGTATGGCAACTAGATGGTTGCGTCAACTGTGGCGGCGAACCTCGTCGGTCGGGCGACCCTGAGAAGGAGCGCGACCGGAAAGGACACGATGCGCCGTCTCATTGCGACCGCCTCAGGGCAACTCGACCGGTGACGGCCATCAGGACGGAGCAGACCGCCATGAGTACCAGCGTGATCCAGGGAACCGTCCGGACGACGGCGCCGTCATCCGCGAGCATGGGCAGGACCACGTTGATCGCCGCCCCCAGGGCAACGAGAGCCAGCAACGCGATGCCGGTGCTCGCGAGTCTGTGTGCCTCCTTCGGTGCGACGTTGCGACGCCAACCGCCGCGTGTCAGCCGCCAGGAGACCAGCATGATGAGCGTCAGCGCGACGCCGAACAGGGCGCCGAGCCAGGCCGTCACCGGCCAGAAGACCACCACGAACAGGCCGGTCAGGCTGGCCATCGACGACATCAGCAGGGCGAGGACCAGGAGTCCCGGGTCCTTGGTGGGCTGCGTACCGGACAACGAGACTCCCCGTGATGACTCGCTTCACGATGCTTGCTGCGATGAACGTATGAGTGAGCCTCACTTCCGGCAACTTGAGGCGCGACGTGCCGAGCAGAGGACCCACTGCACGGCACGCCCGGGTCGGTCGAAGTGCGTTTGCGGGCTGGTGGCCGTGGATAGATTGGTACGGTGCTCGGCCTGCCTGACCATGTGACCGCTTGTCTCTTCGACCTGGACGGTGTGCTGACGCAGACCGCCCGGCTGCACAACGCCGCCTGGACCGAGACCTTCGACGACTTCCTGCGGCGGCACGCGGCCTCCACCGGTGAGCCCTTCCGCCCGTTCGACCCGGGTCCGGACTACCACCGCTACGTCGACGGGCGGCCCCGCCTGGACGGCGTACGCACCTTCCTCGCCTCACGGGACATCACGCTGCCGGAGGGAACGCCGGAGGACCCGCCGGGCGCGCAGACCGTGTACGGCCTGGGGAACCGCAAGAACACGCTGGTGCTGGAACGGATGCGGACCGCCGGTGTGGACGTCTATCCGGGCTCGGTGGCGTACCTCAAGGCGGTACGCGACGCGGGGCTGCGTCGGGCGGTGGTCACCGCCAGCGCCAACGGCCGGGACGTGCTGGCCGTGGCCGGGCTGGAACCGCTGCTGGAGGCCCGGGTGGACGGGCTGACCGCACGGGCCGAAGGGCTGCGCGGCAAGCCCGCGCCGGACACCTTCCTCGCCGGGGCGAAGCTGCTCGGCGTCGATCCCGCGAACGCGGTGGTGTTCGAGGACGCGCTGGCCGGTGTCGCGGCCGGGAAGGCCGGCGGATTCGGGTACGTGGTGGGGGTGGACCGGGCGGGTCAGGCCGACGAGTTGCGCGCGCACGGCGCCGACGTGGTGGTCGCCGACCTCGCTGACCTGCTCACCGGGCGGCACGAATGATCCGGGAGCGGGCGTACCCGGTCGAGCCGTGGCACGTGCGGGAGACCCGCCTCGACATGGACGTGCTCGCCCAGTCCGAGTCGGTCTTCGCCCTCTCCAACGGGCACGTCGGGTTGCGTGGCAACCTGGACGAGGGCGAGCCGCACGGGTTGCCCGGCACCTACCTCAACTCGTTCTACGAGTTGCGCCCGCTGCCGTACGCGGAGGCGGGTTTCGGTTTTCCGGAGTCCGGCCAGACCATCGTCAACGTCACCAACGGCAAGCTGATCCGGCTGCTGGTCGACGACGAGCCGCTCGACGTCCGGTACGGCGAGGTGCTCGCCCACGAGCGGGTGCTCGACATGCGGGCCGGGACGCTGCACCGCTCCCTGCACTGGCGCTCGCCGGCCGGGCGCGAGGTGCGGGTGAACACCACCCGGCTGGTCTCCTTCCGGCAGCGTTCGGTGGCCGCCATCCGCTACGAGGTGGCGGTGGCCGACGGCAAGCCGCTGCGGCTGATCGTCCAGTCGGAGCTGGTGGCCAACGAGACGCTGCCGCCGCAGAGCCGCGACCCCCGGGTCGCCGCCGTGCTGGAGTCTCCGTTGGAGGCCGAGGAGGAGCTGACCACGGAGGACGGTGGGCTGTTGATCCACCGGACCAAGGTGTCCGGCCTGCGGGTCGCCGCCGCGATGGAACACGAGGTCGACTCGCCCGCGCGGACCACCGTGGAGTCCGAGGGGTACGAGGACTGGGTGCGGACCACCATCGGTTGCGTGCTGGAGCCGGGTCAGACGCTCCGAGTGGTGAAGTACCTGACCTACGGCTGGTCCAGCCGCCGGTCGTTGCCGGCCCTGCGGGACCAGGTCGGTGCCGCGCTCGCCGCCGCGCGACTCGACGGCTGGGACGGGCTGGTCCGCGAGCAGCGGGAGTATCTCGACGAGTTCTGGGACGCCGCCGACGTGGAGGTCGAGGGCGATCCGGAGGTGCAGCAGGCGGTCCGGTTCGGGCTGTTCCACGTGCTCCAGGCCGGTGCCCGCGCGGAACGTCGGCCGATCAGCGCCAAGGGGCTCACCGGTCCCGGGTACGACGGCCACGCGTTCTGGGACACCGAGATGTTCGTGCTGCCAGTGCTCACGTACACCCATCCGGCGGCGGTGCGGGACGCGCTGTACTGGCGGTTCTCCACGTTGGAGCAGGCACACGAGCGGGCCCGGACACTCAACCTCCAGGGTGCGGCCTTCCCCTGGCGCACCATCGAGGGGCCGGAGTCGTCCGGCTACTGGCCGGCGGGCACGGCCGCGTTCCACATCGCCGCCGGCATCGCCGACGCGATGCGCCGGTACGTGCTGGTCAGCGGTGACCGCGAACTGGAGCGGGAGATCGGGCTGACCCTGCTGGTGGAGACCGCCCGGTTGTGGCGGTCGCTCGGGCACCACGACCGTAACGGCCAGTTCCACATCGACGGGGTGACCGGCCCGGACGAGTACACCGCCGTGAAGAACGACAACATCTACACGAACCTGATGGCGCAGCGGAACCTCCAGACCGCCGCCGAGGTGGCGATGCGCTACCGCGACGAGGCGTTCCATCTCGGTGTCACCGACGAGGAGGCCGCCGCCTGGCGCGACGCCGCCTCGGCCATGCACATCCCGTACGACGACGAGATCGACGTGCATCAGCAGGTGGAGGGCTTCACCCGGCTCCAGGAGTGGGACTTCGCCGACACCCCGTCGGACAAGTACCCGCTGCTGCTGCACTACCCGTACTTCGACCTGTATCGCAAGCAGGTGGTCAAGCAGGCCGACCTGGTGCTGGCGATGCACTGGCGCGGGGACGCGTTCACGCCCGAGGAGAAGCTGCGCAACTTCCTCTACTACGAGCGGCGTACCGTCCGGGACTCCTCGCTCTCCGCCTGCACGCAGGCGGTGCTGGCGGCCGAGGTCGGCTACACCGAGCTGGCGCACAGCTATCTGCGCGAGGCCGCGCTGATGGACCTGCACGACCTGAACGAGAACACCCGCGACGGGGTGCACATGGCCTCCCTCGCCGGGGCGTGGATCGCGCTGGTCGGTGGTTTCGGGGGCCTTCGGGACCATGACGGGGTGCCGTCGTTCGCGCCGCGCCTGTCGAGCGGGTTGAGCCGGTTGGCCTTCTCGCTCCAGTGGTGCGGGATGCGGCTACGGGTCGACGTGCGTCCGCACGAGACGACGTACTCGCTGCACCACGCCGCGAACGACGCGTCGATGGAGGTCCGGCACTACGGCACGTCGATCCGGGTCACCTGCGACGAGGCGGTCACCGTACCGATCCCGCCGGCCGCCGACGACCTGCCGCCGCCGGAGCAGGCTCCGGGCCGGGCACCACTGCTCCGGCTCCCGGAAACTCCCACCTGAGACGCACCGCGTCGACCGGCGGACCGCCGGTCGACGCGGACCGTTCAGATCGGTTCGCCCTGGGACGGGCGGCCGGTGGCGTCGTGCGGTGCCCTCGCCCGGGGATCGTCGGCGTCACGTGCCTGGGCCGCCTCGTCCGCCCAGTCCCGTCCGCGCCGGGTGTCCTGTTCGTTCCGCTCGCGATCGGCGGCCTTCTGCACGGGCTCACGGTGGTGATGCGGCATGACGGTCCTCGCGATCTGCTCGCCGACGCCACGGGCGCCGGTCCGTCTGCGGTCCTCCGTCGGCTACCCGCCGCCGCCGGACACAAACGCGCGTGCGGTCCGCCCGCCGGGGTATGCGAGGGACCGGGAGGCGAGATGGACGTACGCGGTGGCGAGGTGACGATCCCGGCGGGTCAGGTGGAGCTCTCGGCCGACCTGCTGGTGCCGACCGGCACGTCCGGTGCGGTGCTGTTCGCGCACGGCAGCGGCAGTTCCCGGCACAGCCCCCGCAACGTCTCGGTCGCCCACCGGCTCACCTCCGACGGGCTCGGCACCGTCCTGGTCGACCTGCTCACCCGGGCCGAGGACGAGGTGGACGCGGTCACCGCCGAGCTGCGTTTCGACATCGGGCTGCTGGCCGACCGGCTGGTCGCGACCCTGGACTGGCTGGCCGCCGCGCGGCCCTTCGGCGCGGTGCCGATCGGTCTCTTCGGCGCCAGTACGGGTGCCGCCGCCGCCCTGATCGCGGCGGCGCGGCGGCCCGACATGGTCCACGCCGTGGTGTCCCGGGGCGGCCGACCCGACCTGGCTGGAGCCGCCCTGGGCGAGGTGCGCGCCGCCACCCTGCTGCTCGTCGGTGGCCTCGACGAGCAGGTCATCACGCTCAACGAGCAGGCCCGGGACCGGATGGCCGCGCCGACCGACCTACGGGTGGTGCCCGGCGCGACGCACCTGTTCGAGGAGCCCGGGACGCTGGAACAGGTGGCCGAGGCGGCGGCCGGCTGGTTCCGCGACCACCTGCGTCCCCAGCCGGTCCCGGCGTCGGGCTGAGGTCAGACCTTGCGGACCGTCCTGCGGGCACGGGACTGCGCCGTCCGCCCCCGGATGATCCTGGTCCAGCGTCGCTCCGCCGCAGCGGCCTGACGCTGCTGCTGCACGCTGTCGACGACCCGCCAGACGACGGCGGCGATCGGGACCGCGACGAAGGCGCCCGCGATGCCGGCGATGAGCGTGCCGGCGGTGACCGCGAGCAGGATCACCACCGGGTGCAGCCGGACCTGCCGCTTCATGATCAGCGGTTCGAGCAGGTTGCCCTCGATCTGCTGGACGGCGATCACCGCGCCCAGAGTGAGCAGGGCGGTGGTGGGGCCGTTGGCCGCCAGCGCCACCAGCACCGCGACCGCGCCGGCCACGGTGGCGCCGATGATCGGCACGAACCCGCCGATGAACGTGATCAATGCCAACGGGAAGGCCAGCGGCACACCGAGCAGCACCAGCGCCAGACCGATGCCGATGGCGTCGATCGCCGCGATCAGCATGGTGCCCCGGCTGTACGAGCCGAGCGTGCGCCAGCCGACCCGACCCGCCCTGGCGGCGATCTCCCGGTTCGGCCCGCCCGCCCGGCGCAACGTCCAGTGCCACATCGACCGGCCGTCCTTCAGCAGGAAGAAGAGCAGCACCAGGGCGAGCAGGACGGAGCCGAACACCTCGGCCACCGTCTGCGCGCTGGCGACCGGGTCGACCTCCTGCTGGCTGACTGCCTGGCGGAGCTGGTCGACGAGGCCGTCGAGCTGCGCGTCGGTGACCGGCAGCGTGGAGGTGACGAAGTCGCGGCTGCGTTCCAGGCCCTGCCGCAACTCGTCGCCCAACTCGCTGAACTGGCCCGCGGTCATGTTCCAGACCAGCACGCCCACGCCGGACAGGACGCCGAGCAGGAGCAGGACGGTGAGCAGCGCGGCCAGTGCGGCGGGCAGGCGAAGCCGGCGCAACGCGAGCTGGACCGGGTCGAGCAGTGCGGCCAGAAAGAAGGTGACGGCCAGCGCGATGGCCAGCGGCGTGACCAGCATCGTGATCCGGGCCAGCAGGTAGAGACCGGCGGCGATCACCACCAGGCAGGCGCTCCAGACCACCGCCGTGCGCACCAGCCAGGGCAGAGCCGCCCAGGTCTGTCTCGGCCCGGCACTCCGCCGCGTCGACTCCTCGGGCTTACGCCCGTCACCCCGTGCGACCACGTCGGCCTCCTCTTCCCGGCGAGGTCGTACCCGGCCGGTGTCCGTCCGACACCGGTCCCACGCTAGGTTCCCGCCCGACGGGCCGGAGGAGGTTCGCGCTATCTGCCTGTCGCGGCAGACCCGGTCAGTACGCGGCAGCCGCCCGGCCGCGCACCACGGTCGGCATCTCGCGGGTCTGCTCGACCCCACCCAGCGCGGTCAACGGCAGCACCGACTCGCGTTCCTCGAACTTTGGCAGCAGTGCCGAGAGCGCCTCGTCGCGCAGGCTGCGGGCTGCGGCGACGGCCAGCTCGGCGGCCCGCCAGCGCTCCTGCTCCTGGGCGTGGGCCGTCTGCTGGCGTGCGAACAGGTGGTCGCGTACCGCCCGACGGAGCGCCAGCTCCTGCTCGACCGGGTGCCGCCGCGGGTCCCAGCCCCGGTGGGCGAAGACGTCGCTGAGCTGTTCCACCGACAGCTCCCGCCGCCAGTACGCCTCCATCGCCGCCCGGTGCAGCCAGCGCTCCCGGTCGGCGTACTCGGCGGGGGTGCGCGGGGTCTGCGGCAGCGGCATGCCGGTGGCAGCGGTGAGTCGGCGGACGTCCGCCTCCGCCGTCTCGTACGCCTGCCACGCCTGTTCGGCCTCGTCCTGCGCGGCGAGCCACTCCTCGCGGCGGCGGCGGGCCGTGGCGTCGGCGCGGTCGGCGGCGACGGCGACCTCCTCCGCCCAGCGGTCCTGGTCGCGCTGTTCCTCGGTGTGCTCGGTGCGACTCGGCAGTGCCGCCTCGCGGATCCGGGCGCCCGCGTCGAAGCGCAGGAGTCGTCGGGGGCGCAGCAGCAGGGCGGCGATGGCCAGGATCACCACGCCCAGCAGGGTCAGCCAGATCACGGCGGCCCGGGGGACGTCGGGCAGGACGTAGGAGAGAGCGGTTCGCATCATCAACACCTCTCGCGGTCGGATGAGGGTCGTCGACTGGGCAAGGTCTGTGGTCGCCGAGGGCGGCGACAGGACGGCGGCGGGGCCGGACGGGTCCGCGACGGCGGTGTGCCCGGGACGCTCGGCGACGGTCGGTCGGGATCGAGGTCGGGGCCGGGTCGGCGGACGGGCGCGGGCCGGAGGGCGTCCTGGGGGCGGGCCGTCGGTCAGGCCGTCGGTGGACCGCGACGGGGCGGCTCGCCGTGGCCGACGGCGAGCCGCAGCGCGGCGGGCCGGTGGACCGTGGTGGTGCCGGCCGAGCCGGACTCGGCGGCGGGCTCGCGGTGGGCCGGCGGCGCGGTCGGCGCCGTGGGCTGCGTCGGCGACGTCGACAGCGCGGCGGACGCCCGCACGTGCTCGGTGACCGGTGCGACCGTGCCCGGCCAGGTCGGCACGTCGGCGGTGACGGACCAGGCGCGATGGTCGGCGACGGCATGGGTCGGCTGGTCGTCGGTCGGGCGCAGTGGCAGGTCGGCGACGGCCGTGCCGAGGCCGACCGCCACCACGAGGGCGGCCAGTGCCAGCCGGGTCAGCTCCCGCAGCGTACGCAGCGTCGCCGGCCACAGGGGACGGGCGAGCACGGCGGACGACACGTGTCCAACCTATCGTTTCGGTGCGGAGAACGCATTGGCGCAGCCCCCGTCGGGTCGGTGAACCACGCCACGTCGTCGACTGTGGACGGTCAGCGATCGCCGCTCGCGGTCGAGGGCGCGTCGGTGAAGAGGGCGAGCAGGTCGCCGATGTGGCGGTCGGCCTCCGCCGGGTGACGGAACCGCCCGGCCGGGTTGAGGGTGTACTCGTTGCGGCGGCCGACCCGGGTGCGGTGCAGATAGCCGCCCGCCTCCAGGTCGGCGACGATCGCCTGGGCGGCGCGTTCGGTGACCCCGACCTCACCGGCGACGTCGCGCAGCCGGGCGGTGGGGTTGCGGGCGATGGCGAGCAGCACGTGCGCGTGGTTTGTCAAGAAAGTCCAGTTCCGGGTGCTTTCTCGCTCGTCTGAGGTCGCCATGCCCGCCATCGTATGGCCTGCCCCTGACGTACTCGGGCTGCGCCCGCACCCGCCCGCGCCGGTTGGCAAGCGTTCTGGAATACATGAAATGCAGATCACGCATAGCTTGACGCGCCTTGCGCTGCGTGTGACGGTTGGTGGCAGCCCGTGGCCAGCGCCGGCCGGGATGACCAGGCATTCCACCGAGAGGCGAGGTGACGCCGGATGAGTCGACCCGGAACGATCGGAGCGCAGCCCGGTCCCGAACGCGAGTACCTGACCGCTGACCTTCCCGGCTCGCGGGAGCGCGCCCTCGCCGAACTGGTCGCCGGAAACCGCCGCTTCGTCAGCGACACGCTCCGGCACCCCAACCAGAACGCCAGCCACCGGGCCGCCGTCGCCGCCGAGCAGCACCCCTTCGCGGTGATCGTGGGCTGCTCCGACTCACGGTTGGCTGCGGAGATCATCTTCGACCGTGGGTTGGGTGATCTCTTCGTGGTCCGCACCGCCGGCCACACCATCGGCCCCGAGGTGCTGGGCAGCGTCGAGTACGCGGTGAGCGTGCTGCGTACCCCGCTGGTGGTGGTGCTCGGGCACGACTCGTGCGGTGCCGTCCAGGCGGCCCGTGCCGCGGCGGCCACCGGGACCGCGCCGACGGGCCACCTGCGTGCCGTGGTGGACGCGGTGGTGCCCAGCCTGCGCCGGGCCGAGCGGGCGGGGATCGACGACCTGGACGCGATCGTCGACATCCACATCGCGCAGACCGTCGAGGCGATGCTGGAGTCCTCCGAGGCGTTGGCCGCCGAGGTGGCCGCCGGCGGGTGCGCGGTGGTGGGCATGTCCTACCGACTGGCCGCCGGTGAGGTGCGGACCGTCGCGGCGGAACCCGCCGAGATGGCGGGCGTGGTCACTCCGGTGGGCTGACCCTCGGGCCGCCCACGGACACGGACGACGAGGGCCGCTCCGCCAGACGGCGGAGCGGCCCTCTCAGGTCGCCGGGACGCTGCTCAGAGCAGCGACACGTGTACGTGGTCCGTGTGGTTGGACGGGCCGCTGTAGGACCGCCACCGGTTCTCGGTCGGGAACCAGATCTGCCGGTTCCAGATCACGTAGTAGATGCCGAGCCGGTCGGCGTTGCGGACCAGGAAGGCCGCCAGGTTGTTGCCGTAGATCCGGGTGTCGTCGTTGTGCCAGGGGCTGAACCCGCTGTTCTGCAACGACCAGTCACAGGCCCGGCCCTTCGGGTGCTCGAACTTGTCACCGGGCCGCCAGCAGCCGACGAAGCGGTTGAAGCCGGCCCGCTTGACCTCCTTGTACATGTGCAGCGTGCGCGGCGTGATGCAGCCCGACGTGGTCGGGTCGTTCTGGTTGCACGACTCCGCCTTCCAACTCCCGTCGGACGCGCGGTTCGGTGCCACCCGGGCGACCGGTGAGGTGGCGGCCACCAGGCCACCGGTCAGGCTCTCGCCACCGACCAGGCGGAGCGACTTCTCCGCCTCGGTCTTCTTACGCGCCATGTCGTTGGTCAGCTTCTGCTGCTCGCGGACCTCGGCGTCGGACGCGAGCTTGGCCCGGTCCGCGCGCTCCCGGATCGCGTTGACCTCGCCCAACTTCTTGTCGTTGAACAGGTTCAACTCGTCGAGGGCGGAGGCGCGGTCCATGAACGAGTCCGGGGCGTTGCTCTGCAACAACATCGCTATCGCACCGACCCGGCCGGTCCGGTACGACTGCGTCGCGATCTCGGCGACCTGCGGCCTGAGCGCTTCGAGGTCGGCCTGTGCGCGACGCAACTCGACGTCGAGCTTGAGCTGCCGCTTCTTGGACTTCTCCAGCTGGTTCTTGGCCTTGGAGAAGTCGCGGTTGGCCGACTCGATCAGGTCGTTGAGCATCGGCGGGTCGTCGTCGTGCTCGGCGGGGCTGGGTGGGTTCGGCGCGGCCATGGCCGGCAGAGGTCCGGCGAACACGGCGAACGCGGCGAACACGGCCACCACGGGGGTCATCCAGCGGCGTAGGGGTGCCGTCACTTCTTTCCCTTCCATCGACCGCCGACCGAGTTAGCTGACGGGTTCGGAACGGAAGTGGCCCCTACCGCTGACGCGGATTCACCCCACCTACCTGGGTCCCCGGCTCGCCTCGCGGCGATTGGGCGGTGGCACCGCAGGCGCCGCTGCGCGCCTTCGGCGGTGACCGGCAGTGAGGTTACCCGAGAGTCCATGTCGGTCTCTACGCCCCGAACCTGACTAGATGCGTCATTTCGTAATCGCGATGGGTGACCAACGACACGGGCACGAACCGTGTCGGCAGGGGCGGTCACGCTGCGGGGTGTCACCATGTGGTGTCCGTGCTCCTGTCCGGATCGGGCCACCGCGAACCGGTGGCGGGGGATGTGTCACGCGCACGCGCGGTGCTGAGTGCGTGCAGTGCCTCGGACCGGT
Organism: Micromonospora sp. NPDC047793; assembly: GCF_040642635.1. Lineage (NCBI taxonomy): Bacteria > Bacillati > Actinomycetota > Actinomycetes > Micromonosporales > Micromonosporaceae > Micromonospora > Micromonospora sp. NPDC047793. Next base: position 300,991 of record NZ_JBEYSG010000002.1, read on the forward strand.
CCGAGCCGGGCCGGGGAGTCGGTGGGGTGGGGCCGTCGCCGTCCGGCCCGTCGTCGTGGCCGCCGGGTCCGCCGGGCTCCGGCGTGTCCCGCCGCCCGGCGGTGACCACCAGCGCGGCCAGGGCGGTCGTCAGCGGTACGGCGGCGACCAGCCCGAGCGTGGCCACCACGCTGCGGACGATCTCCTGGGTGAGGAACTCGCTGGTCACGATCTGGCCGAGCGCGCGGGTGTCGGCGGTGAGCAGGAGCAGCAGCGGCAGCGACGCGCCCGCGTACGCCAGCACGATGGTGTTCACCACCGAGGCGATGTGGGCCCGGCCGACCCGGGTCGCCGAGCGGTACAGCTCCCGGCGGGTGAAGCTCGGGTTGGCGTGCCGCAGTTCGGTCACCGCGGCGGCCTGGGTCACCGTGACGTCGTCGAGCACGCCGAGCGAGCCGATGATGATGCCGGCGAGCAGCAGGCCGTGCAGGTCGACGTCGCCCCGGAACATGGAGAGCGTGGTGGCGTCCTCGCTGCCGAAACCGGTCAGGTGGGTGGCCCGGGTGGCGGCCAGCCCGAGCAGGCCGGTGAGCACCAGGCTGCCGAGCGTGCCGAGGACGGCCACGGAGGTCTGTGCCGAGATGCCGTGCGTCAGGTACAGCACCACGAACATGATCAGTGCCGCGCCGACGATGGCCACCACCAGCGGCGGCTGGCCTGCGCTGATGCCGGGCAGCACGAAGGTGAGCAGGATGGCGAAACTGGCCGCCAGGCCGCCCAGCGCGGCCAGGCCGCGCAGCCGTCCGAAGGCCACGATGGCGGCGGCGAACAGCACCGCGAGCCAGATCAGCGGCTTGCCCCGCTGGTGCTCGGCGATGTTGTAGGTGCTGATCGAGGGATCCTCGGGATCGATCAGGGAGACCAGGATGATCGCGTCGCCGACGCTGACCCGGGGTGCCCCCGGCCCGTCCGGCAACGGCGCCTGCACGTCCTGACCTTCGTCCGGGCCGCTGTCGACCCGCACGGTGACCGTGCCGCACTGCTGCCCGGCCGTGGTCGGGGTGCCCTCGGGCACGACCGGGTTCGGTGGACAGGGCTCGTTCACCACCCGCGTGACCGTGCCGTGGTATCGGGGCAGGTCGTCGGCGGCCTCGGGCCGGGGCGGGTCCGAGGGCCAGAGCACGAGCGCGGCGACCAGGGTGGCGAGGAAGAGGGGGACCACCGTCACGATGAGGATCCGCCGCACCCGGGGTGGGGTGGGCGGAGCGGAACGGGTGTGGTCGGCGCCCATTCATTGTCTCCCAACGATTCCAAGGCGAACTACGTACCGGCGGGCGAGATGGTTCAGCGCCGCCGGTCGGCCACGGCGGCGGGCATCCGGAATGGCCCGAGCGTGGCAGGATGGCTGCGTACCGTGAGGGTGGGGCCGGCTCTCGGCAGCCGCAGCAGGGCTGCGGCGGGGCGGTCGGGCCGCAGCAGGGCTGCGGCTGGACTGCCGGCACCCCGTGGGGGTATGGCGGCGGGCCGCCGGAGGGCTGCTGCGGCGGTGGTGCGTGCCCGACGGCGGGCGGGGGCCGGGAGGTCTCCGGATCGGCTGGCCATCGTGGCGAATGGTAGCCAGGTCGGCATCGGAACGCAGGTCGCGAGCGTGTGTCGGATGCCGGGCGTCGGAGCCGACACCCGAGGCGGGCGTGCTGGTGGGGCGGGTCAGCCGCGCTTCATCAGACGGCCGACGGCGGCCATCATCTCGGAGGCCATCTCGTCGGCGCGGCCCTCGGCGGCGCCCTCGTGCATGCAGTGCCGGGCATGCCCGTCGAGCAGGCCGAGGGCGACCTTGTCCAGGGCGGCCTGGATCGCGGAGATCTGGGTGAGCACGTCGATGCAGTAGCGATCCTCGTCGACCATCTTCTCGACGCCGCGTACCTGCCCCTCGACCCGGCGTAGTCGGGCGAGCAGTTGGTCCTTGCTGGCGGTGTAGCCGCGGATCGGCGCGGGTGTGCTCATGAACACGAGGATAACGTACCCCTGGGGGGTATGGTACGGTCACGGTTGTAGATACCCCCCGAGGGTATTCGACGGGGTGCCCGGCCCGGGTTGACGGGCCTGGAGAGGAGAGTTGCCATGGTCACCACCACGTACCAGGTGCAGGGCATGACCTGCGGCCACTGCGTCAACGCGGTCAGCACCGAGGTCGGCGCGCTCCCCGGCGTCGACGACGTCCGGGTCGACCTGGCCAGCGGCGAGGTCACCGTCACCAGCGAGCAGCCACTGGACCCGGCCGCCGTCCGGGCCGCAGTCGACGAGGCCGGCTTCGAGTTGGTCGCCGCCTGAGGCGACCGGAGACCGAGGTGTCCCGATGAACACGGCGACGAAGGTGAGTGGCTTCGCGCTCGGCCTCGCGGCGGTGTTCGCCGCCGCGTACGGGGTCGGCCAGGTGACCGGGCCGCCGGCCCCGGTCACCGCGACCAGCCACGACGGCACGGCGGACCACGGCGACGACCCGGCCCGGAACGGCCACGACGGTGACGCCGGACACGACGCGGGCGCCGCCGGGCACCTGCCCGGCGGGCTGCTCGTCTCCGAACGCGGCTACACGCTGGTGCCGGTCGGCGCCCCGGCCGGAGAGTTCGCCTTCCGGATCACCGGCCCGGACAGCCGGCCGGTGACCGGGTACGACGTGGTGCACGACAAGCCGATGCATCTGATCGTCGCCCGGCGTGACCTCTCCGGCTTCCGCCACGTACACCCCGAGCTGACGCCCGACGGCACCTGGCGGGTCGCCACGCCGCTGACCGCGCCCGGGGTGTGGCGGGCGTTCGCCGACTTCACCCCGACCGGAGGCGAGCCGTTGACACTCGGTGTCGACGTGACGGTCCCCGGTGCCCTGACCGAGCGTCCGCTGCCCGCACCGGCCCGCACCGCCACGGTCGACGGCTACACGGTCACCCTGGACGGCACGCCACAACCGGGCCACCCGTCCACGCTGACGCTGACCGTCGCGCGCGACGGCGTACCCGTCACGGACCTGGAGCCGTACCTCGGGGCGTACGGGCACCTGGTCGCACTACGGCAGGGTGACCTGGCGTACCTGCACGTCCACCCGGAGGGAGTGCCGGGCGACGGGCGCACCGAGCCCGGACCACGGGTGAGCTTCGCCACCGAGTTCCCGTCCGCCGGTGCGTACCGGCTCTATCTCGACTTCCGCCACGGCGGGGTGGTGCGCACCGCCGAGTTCACCGTGCACGTCGGGGACCCGGTGCGCGTCGGGGACCCGGTCGGTCCGACCGCCGCACCGGACGACGGGCACGGTACGCCCGGACACGGGCACGACTGAGGGACCAACCATGACCACGAGTCGACCCCTGCCCACGGCAGCGAACCTGATCGAGTTGTCCATCGGCGGCATGACCTGCGCCTCCTGCGCCGCCCGCATCGAGAAGAAGCTGAACCGCCTGGACGGCGTGCAGGCCAGCGTCAACTACGCCACCGAGAAGGCCACCGTCACCTACGCCGACCCGGTCACCCCGCAGGAGCTGATCGCCACGGTCGAGAAGACCGGCTACACGGCGGCGGTGCCGCCGCCCCGGCAGGACACGCCGGAAGTCGTCGAGCCGGTGGACGAGCTGCGGGTGCTGCGTACCCGCCTCTGGGTGTCGGTGGTGCTCAGCGTGCCGGTGATCGCGCTGGCCATGGTGCCGGCCTGGCAGTTCACCTACTGGCAGTGGCTGTCGCTGACGCTGGCCGCCCCGGTGGTGGTCTACGGCGGACTGCCGTTCCACCGGGCCGCCCTGGTCAACCTGCGGCACGGCGCGGCGACCATGGACACCCTGGTCTCGGTCGGCACGCTCGCCGCCTTCGGCTGGTCGATCTGGGCGCTGTTCCTCGGCACCGCCGGCACGCCCGGCATGACCCATCCGTTCAGCTTCGCGATCAGCCGGACCGACGGCACCGGCCACATCTATCTGGAGGCGGCGGCCGGGGTCACCGCGTTCATCCTCGCCGGGCGGTACTTCGAGGCCCGCGCGAAGCGCACGGCAGGTACGGCCCTGCGAGCGCTGCTGGAGCTGGGTGCCAAGGACGTCGCCGTGCTGCGCGGCGGCGTGGAGACCCGGATCCCGGTCGACGAACTCGCCGTGGGGGACCGGTTCGTGGTGCGGCCGGGCGAGAAGATCGCCACCGACGGCACGGTGCACGAAGGTTCCTCGGCGGTCGACGCCAGCATGGTCACCGGCGAGTCGGTGCCGGTCGAGGTGGGCGTCGGCGACACCGTGGTCGGTGGCTGCGTCAACGCCGGTGGCCGGCTGGTGGTCACCGCCACCCGGGTCGGTGCCGACACCCAACTGGCCCAGATGGCCCGGCTGGTCGAGCAGGCGCAGACCGGCAAGGCCGCCGCGCAGCGGCTCGCCGACCGCATCTCGGGGATCTTCGTCCCGATCGTGATCGCCCTGGCCGTCGGCACGCTGGGTTGGTGGCTGGGCTCCGGTGCCGGGTCGACCGCCGCCTTCACCGCCGCCGTGGCGGTGCTGATCATCGCCTGCCCGTGCGCCCTCGGCCTGGCCACGCCGACCGCGCTGCTGGTCGGCACCGGGCGGGGCGCGCAGTTCGGCGTACTGATCAAGGGGCCGGAGGCGCTGGAGTCCACCCGACGGGTGGAGACCGTGGTGCTGGACAAGACCGGCACCGTCACCACCGGCCGGATGACGCTCCTCGACGTCCACGCGGGCGAGGGTGAGCAGCGGGCCGTGGTGCTGCGGCTGGCCGCCGCGCTGGAGTCCGGCTCCGAGCACCCGGTCGCCCGGGCGGTCGTGTCCGGCGCGGACGAACTGGGCGAACTGCCGCCGGTCACCGGGTTCGCCAACGTCGAGGGGCTGGGCGTGACCGGCACCGTGGACGACCGCGAGGTGCTGCTCGGCCGATCCCGGCTGCTGCGGGAGCGGGGACTGGACGTACCCGACGATCTGGTGCGGGCGGCGAACGGAGCGGAGGCGGCCGGACGTACCGCCGTGCTGGTCGGATGGGCCGGGCGGGCCCGGGGCATGCTCGCGGTGGCCGACCAGGTCAAGCCGACCAGCCGGGAAGCGGTCCGCCGGCTGCGCGCCCTCGGTCTGACCCCGGTGCTGCTCACCGGCGACAACACCACCGTCGCCCGCGCGGTCGCCGCCGAGGTCGGCATCGACGAGGTGATCGCCGAGGTGCTGCCGACCGAAAAGGTCGAGGTGGTCGCGGGGTTGCAGGCCGAGGGCCGGGCGGTGGCGATGGTCGGCGACGGGGTCAACGACGCCGCCGCGCTCGCCCAGGCCGACCTGGGGTTGGCCATGGGCACCGGCACGGACGTGGCGATCGAAGCCTCCGACCTGACCCTGGTCCGTGACGATCTGCTGGCCGCCGTGGACGCCATTCGGCTCGCCCGCAGCACCCTCGGCACGATCAAGGGGAACCTGTTCTGGGCGTTCGCCTACAACGTGGCGGCCCTGCCGCTGGCCGCCGCCGGGTTGCTCAATCCGATGATCGCCGGTGCGGCGATGGCCTTCTCCTCGGTCTTCGTGGTCGCCAACAGCCTCCGGCTGCGCCGCTTCCGACCGATTTCTTGGAAACAGGATGGTTCCGATGCGGTTCGGCTGGGTACCTGATTCGCGTAGCAAGAGCATGAGCCGATACCCCGGGAGGCTGACATGGGCTTCGATGACAAGTTGAACAACACCACCGAGAACACCACCGGCAAGGTGAAGGAAGGTGTCGGCCGGGCCACCGACAACGAGCAGTTGGAGGCCGAGGGTCGCGGCGACCAGGTGAAGGCCAACATCAAGCAGGCGGGCGAGAAGATCAAGGACGCCTTCCGGAGCTGACCGGATCGCACCTCCGACACCGCCGGGCCGCACTTCAGGCCCGGCGGTGTCGTGTGCGTCGATGATTTTTCGGAAGTCGTCGGGAACCAACCCGGGAGCCGGAGCGACCAATACGGCGATGACTGCCGTGACCGACGACATCAGCGGGTACGCGTTCGCCGCAGGGCGGGGCGACCAGGCTGCCGCCGCCGCATTCGTGCGCGCGACGCAGCACGACGTACGGCGGTTCCTGGCCCATCTGCCCGGCGTGCGGGACGTCGACGACCTGGTCCAGGAGACGTACCTGCGGGCCTGGCGCGCGTTGCCCTCGTTCGCCGGCCGCTCCAGCGCCCGGACCTGGCTGCTCTCCATCGCCCGACGGGTCGCCGTCGACCAGGTGCGGGCAGCCGTGTCCCGGCCCCGCACCGCCAACCTCGCCGACTGGCAGTCCGCCGCCGAGGCGACTCCGGCCGGCGTCGAGGCCGCCATGGACGAGCAGGTGGTGCTGCGCGGGCTGCTGGACGGGCTCGTGCACGAACGGCGGGAGGCGTTCGTCGCCACCCAACTGCTCGGGCTCTCCTATGCTGAGGCGGCCCAGGTGTGTGACGTACCGATCGGCACGATCCGGTCCCGGGTGGCCCGCGCCCGCGAGGACCTCGTCGCAGCTCTGGAGACGGCGACCCCGCGCCTCCGTCGGGGCCGGGACGGCACCGCCGGCTGACGCGGCGGTCGGCGCAGCTCTTGTTGGTGCTGCGTTGTCAGGCGGCGCCTGTCGCGGCCCGTGTGGGGGCTGCCTTGTCGGGCGGCGCGGCGCTTGTCGCGGCCCGTGTGGGGGCTGCGTTTTGAGGCGGCGCGGGTCGTCGCGGCTCTTGTGGGGGCTGTCTGCGGCGGTCGTCCCGGCCCCTGTGGGGACGCGTCGTCAGGCGGCGCGGCGGTCGTCGCGGCCGTGCCGGGCCTGGGCCGAGTGCGGCGGCAGCAGCCGCAGCGGAGCAGGCTCGTCGATCTCGTCGAGACGCAGCCGCCAGCGGGAGCGCTCGGGTCGTTGCCGGTCACTCGGGTCACCGGGGCGGCGCAGGCTGCGGGCCAGCAACACGGTGATCAGGTAGCCGACCACCAGGAACCCGTGGCTGACCAGCCGTTCCACGGCGACCTGCGAGGCGACCAGGTCGTTGACCGAGAGCAGGACCAGGGTGGCCACGAAGGCGCTGAGCATCGGCAGCAGCCCGGACGGGGCGGTCCGACGCAACGCGACGAAGAGGAAACCGGCGCCGACCGCCACGTTCCAGGCGGCGGACTCGTGCCACAGGTGTTGGCCGGTGGAGTGCACGTGCTCGGCCACCTCGGCCCGGCCGATCTGCGCCAGCCCGAGCACCAGTTGCACCGCGCCCAGCAGACCCAGCGACACCCGCAGCGCGGTGATCGTCCGGGCACGTCCGGCCAGCGACGTGAAAAGGTCGCCACGGGACGTGACGGCGGCGAGCCGGACGCGCCAACCCGGGCGCGGCGGCGGTGCGGCGGCGAGGATCGTCGCGGTCAGGTCCGGCAGCGCGGACACCACCTGGGTACGCGCCCGCCGGGTCACCGTCGCCGCCGTGTTCAACCACCGGCGGCAGCCGGCACACCTGCTCAGGTGCAGATCGACACCGCGCTGCTCATCTGTCGTCGCCTCGCCGTCCAACTGCGCCGAGAGAATCTCCCGCCACTGCTCACACCCCATGTATCCGTAGTCGCTCCCGGGCCCGGCATGGTTCCCGCCGAACCCGAAAGAGCCGAGGTCAGGACTCCGACACGCGGCGGGGGGTCAGGAGGCCGTCGGTTCCGGCGCGGCTCCGGTTCCGGTTCCGGCTCGCTTCCGGCTCCGGTTCCGGCTCGCTTCCGGCTTGGGTTTCGTTTCGGCTTTGGCGGTTAGGAAGGGTCCCCTGCTATGCACGAGGCGTTAGCAGGGGACCCTTCCTTGCACCGTGGTCGGGGTCAGGAGCCGCCCCGGGCGGCCCAGGCGTGCAGGGCGTCCCGGTCGCCGGCCTCGTCGAGGTTGATCGCCGCCTCGATCAGGGCCAGGTGCGTGAACGCCTGCGGATAGTTGCCCAGCGCGGTGCCGTCGGGGTCGAGTTGTTCGGCGTACAGACCGAGCGGGCCCGCGTAGCTGAGGAGCTGGTCGAACGCCTTGCGGGCCTCGTCCCGTCGACCGGCCAGCACCAGCGCCGAGACCAGCTCGAACGAGCAGAGCAGGAACGCGCCCTCCTCGCCGGGCAGCCCGTCGTCGGCCCGGTAGCGGCGCACCAGGGCGGGGCCGATCTCCAACTCCTGCCGGATCCGGTCGATGGTGGACTGCATCCGGGGATCGTCGCCGGGCAGGAAACCGACCAGCGGGATGCGCAGGAGGGAGGCGTCCAGCTCGGTGGAGCCGTACGCCATCACGAAGCTGCCGACCTCTGGGTCGTAGCCGCGTTCCAGCACCTCGGCGTGGACCGCGTCGCGAGCCGTACGCCAGTGTGCGACGTCCGCCGTCCGGTCGTCGAGCAGTTCGGCCAGCCGGATGCCCCGGTCCAGGCAGACCCAGGTCATCACCTTGGCGTTGACGTAGTGCTGGCGCGGTCCACGGATCTCCCAGATGCCGTGGTCCGGCTCGCTCCACCGGTCGGCCATCACCTCGACGTGCTTGCGGAGCAACTCCCACTGCTCCTGGGTCAGCTCGCCGGTCAGCTCGTGGTACACCAGCGCGGCATCCAGGATGTGCCCGTACGTGTCGAACTGCACCTGCTCGACGGCCTCGTTGCCGACCCGGACCGGCCGGGAGCCGGCGTACCCCTCCAGGTGTTCCAGCTCGCGTTCCTCGTCGATGTGGCCGTGGATGCCGATCAGCGGCGTGAGCAGGTCACCGGAGCAGACGGAGATCAGGAAGTGCAGGTAGCGTCGACCTTCCTCGGCGTGCCCGAGGCGGAACAACGCGAGCAGCAGCAGCGCCGAGTCCCGGTGCCAGGCGTACCGGTAGTCCCAGTTGCGGACCCCGCCGATGTGCTCGGGGAGGCTGGTGGTCGGCGCGGCGATCAACGCGCCGGTCTCGTCGAACGCGAGCCCGCGCAGCACCAGCGCGCTGTGCCGGACCTCGTCCGCGCCGAAGCCGGCGTAGTCGCTGCGGGTGGACCACTCCTGCCAGGTCCGGCAGGTACGCGCCAGCATCTCGTCGGCGTCGACGTCCCGGGTGGCGTCCTCGTCGTAGCCGACCAGCACGGCCGCCTCCTGGCCGGCGGAGAGTTCCGCTTCGATCCGCAGCACCCCGTCGGCGCTCTCGGCCGGCAGGTCGGTGTCGACCCAGAGCGGGGTGTCGGCGGCCCGCCAGCGTCCGTCGACCTGTTCCCACGTGGTGTCGCGGGCGCCGTGGTCGGGCCGGGGCCGGATCCGCACGTCCAGCCGGACCGTGCCCTCCTCCACCGTCACCCGGCGCACCAGCACCTTGTCCGCGCGTAGCGGCTGGGCGTCGTCGCCCGGCGCCACCGCGAGGAAGTCCTTGACGACCGCCACCCCGTCGGGCGTCGACCACCGGCTCTCCAGCACCAGCGTGTCGGGCAGATACCGCCGGGTCGGGGCGGCGCATCCGGCCACGGTGAGGTCGAGCGCGCCGCCGACCTCACGATCCAGCAGGCGGGCGAAGACGGCGTCACCGGCGAAGTGCGGCACGCAGAACCACTCGACCGCGCCGTCGGCGGCGACCAGCGCGGCGGTGTGGGTGTCGGAGAGAAAGGCGTACGAGTCGATCGGGGGATAGGTCATCGCAGCTCCGGTAGGACGTGGTTGCCGAATTGCTCGTTCGACACGGGTTTGGTTCATGAATACCCAGCTCGCGGCCGGGTAAGCGCCCCGCTCGCCACGGAGAAGAGGTCGTGATGCCCCAGCCGTTCGTGAACTGGTCCGGCAGCCTCTCCTTCACCCCCGGTGGCAACGCCGAGCCGGCCGACGAGGACGAGGTACGCGACCTGGTGTTGCGGGCCCGCGAGTCCGGCACCCACCTGAGGCCGGTCGGCTCGGGGCACTCGTCGAGTCCACTGGTCCGCACCAACGGGACGCTGGTCAGCCTGGACCGGCTCGCCGGGGTCGTCCACCAGGACGATGACCAGTTCACGGTCTGGGGCGGCACCCGGTTGAAGGCGCTCGGTGAGAGCCTCTACGACGCCGGTCTGGCGATGGAGAACCTCGGCGACGTCGACTACCAGTCGATCGCGGGCGCCACCGCCACCGGTACGCACGGCACCGGCGTCCGCTTCGGCAACCTCTCCACTCAGGTCACCGGGGTGCGGTTGGTGACCGGCACCGGCGAAACGCTGGACATCTCGCCGACCAGCAACGCCGAGCTGCTGCCCGCCGCGCGGCTGTCGCTCGGTGCCCTGGGCGTGGTCACCAAGATCACCATTCACGCGCAGCCCCGCTACGAACTGCGCCGACGGGCCTGGTGCGCGCCGGTCGACTGGACCCTGGACCACCTGGCCGAGTTGCAGCACACCAACCGCAACATGGACTTCTACTGGTACCCGCGCAGCGACCTGACCCAGATCCGCACCATGAACCGCGCCGACGACCTGCCGGAGGGGCAGATGTGGGTGGCCCGCCAGGCGCTGGAGTCGACCCCGTGGACCGAACCCCTCGAACTGGAGATCGGCCCGACCCACCGGACCATCCCACAGGACCGGGACCTGCGCTTCGAGGAGATCGAGTACATGCTGCCGGCCGAGGCGTTCACGTCCTGCTTCGCCGAGGTCCGCAAGCGGATCCTGAACCGGCACCGGCGCGTCGTGGGGTGGCGGGTGCTGGTGCGGACCATCGCCGCCGACGACATCTGGCTCAGCAACGCGTACGACCGCCCCACCACCACCATCGCCTGCCTGCAGAACACCTCGCTGCCGTACGAGGAGTACTTCCGCGACATGGAGGCGATCTTCCGGCAGTACGGTGGCCGACCGCACTGGGGCAAGAAGCACTGGCTGACCGCACGGGAACTGCGCCCCCTCTTCCCGCACTGGGACGACTTCCGGGAGGCACGGCGTCGACTCGACCCGGACGGGGTGTTCCTCACCCCCGACCTGGCCCGACTGCTTGAGGAGGCGTGATGGGGCAGCTCGGTGGACTCGTCTGGGTGGTGCCGGGCGGACACATCCCGCTCGACAGCAACGGACCCGAACCGGAGTTCACCAGCTTCGACAAGATCTGCGTCCTCAACACCACCGACGCCGACGCCCGGCTCACGCTCACCTTCTACTACGAGGACGCCGAGCCGGTCGGCCCGTACCGCTTCGTCGTCGGTGCCCGACGGATCCGGCACGTCCGCGTCAACGACCTGATCGATCCGGAGGCCGTCCGCCTGGACCGCCCGTACGGCTGCGTGGTGCACGCCTCGGAGCCGGTGGTGGTGCAGTTCCTGCGGCAGGACTCCCGTCTCCCGGGCACCGTCACGCTCACCGGCACCATGGCCCATCCGGCCGGGTAGGCCGGGATGTAAGGAAGGGACCCGTACTAACGCCTGGTGCGTAGCAGGGGTCCCCTGCTTACATCCGGGTAGGGTGCGGCCCGTGACCGTGCTGCGTTCCGTGCTGCTGTTCGTGCTCGCCGCCATCGCCGAGATCGGCGGGGCCTGGCTGGTGTGGCAGGGCTGGCGGGAGCATCGCGGACTGTGGTTCGTAGCCGCCGGGGTGCTCGCCCTCGGGGCGTACGGCTTCGTCGCCACCTTCCAGCCGGACCCGAACTTCGGGCGCATCCTGGCCGCCTACGGTGGCGTCTTCGTCGCCGGTTCGCTGGCGTGGGGCATGATCTTCGACGGGTTCCGGCCGGATCGGTGGGACGTCACCGGCGCGGCGATCTGCCTGCTCGGCGTGGCCGTGATCATGTACGCCCCGCGCGGCGCCTGACGAGTAGGAGACCTCGATGCGTCTGATCTTCGCCAGCCTGGCCTCGATCGGTCACGCCTACCCGATGATCCCGCTGGCCGTCGCCGCCCGCGAGGCCGGGCACGAGGTGCACTTCGCCGCCGGGGAGGCGGTGCACGCCCCGCTGGCCGCGAACGGACTACGACCGTTCCGTCCCGCCGACACGTTCTACGAGATGTACGCCGAAGACCTGGCACCGGAACTGGAGCGGTTGGCGCCGGATCTGGTGGTGCACGGCTGGGGCGTACCCGGGGCGGCCGTCGCCGCCGCGCGGGCCGGGGTTCCCGGGCTCTGGCACGGCTTCGGCCGGATGTTCCCGCCGCACATCGGCCTGGAGTCGCCGACCGCGATCGCCGACGCACCCGGGCGGCCGCACCTGGACATCTGCCCACCGTCGTTGCAGGACGCCACGTTCGCCGCGACGGCCGAGCGGATCGTCCTGCGGCCCGTCCCGTTCTCGGCACCGGGACCGACGCCGACCTGGGACGACGACAGGTCAGGGCCGCTGGTCTATCTGACCTTCGGGACCGCCTTCGGGACCGCTGACCTGGTGACGACCGCCGTCGCCGGGTTGGCTCGGCTGGGGGCCCGGGTGGTGGTGGCCGCCGGGCGGGTGCCGGTGGAGGAGATCGGCGTCGTACCGGCCGACGTGGTCGTGCGGGAGTGGGTGCCGCAGGCGGAGGTGCTGCCCCAGGCGGACCTGGTGGTGCACCACGGCGGCAGCGGCACCACGCTCGGTGCCCTCACCGCCGGTCTGCCGCAACTGATCCTCCCGCAGGGCGCCGACCAGTTCGCCAACGCCGACGCCGTGGTGGCCGCCGGTGCGGGGCTGCGGTTGCGGCCCGACGAGGTGTCCGCCGAGGCGGTCGCCGAGCAGGCCGCGCGCCTGCTGCCGCGCCGGTCGGCGCATCGTGAGGCCGCCGCCGCGCTGGCCCGGGAGATCGCCGCGATGCCGGGGCCGACCGAGGTGGCGCGGCGACTCCCTGAGTACGCCTGACCCGAGCGCGCGTCGGCGATCCGGCCGGACGGTGCCGCGTCGTCGACCCCGGCCGGAGGCCGCGCCGCCGACATCGCGGGTGGGTCGGCACGCCGACAGGGGCTGGACCGGCGACACCGTCGCAGTGACCATAGGTAGCGGTCCGAACGCCTTCAGCGACGAAGTCGGTGGTCCTCGTCCGGCGCGCGACGGGGCGCCGCGCCGTCACCGCCCCAGGAGGTACGCCCATGGCCGTCACCCCGACCCGACGTCGTGTCCGCCCTCCGCGCTCCACGCCGGTGCCCACCGAGTCGGTGCTGCCCGAGCTGCGGACGATGTGGTGGGAGACCGGGATGCGGGCCCGGACGGAGGCCGGCCTGTTCGCCGTCTTCGCCGAACTTCCCAAGCTGGTCTGGGCGGCGCTGCGGATCAGTTGGCGGGCGGACCGGCTGCGTACCTCGGTGGTGGCCGTGGCGACGGTCGGCGCGGGGGTGATGTCGGCGTTCGGGCTGCTGGCGACGCAGCGGGTGCTGGTGGAGCTGTTCGCCGGTGGGCCGACCGGGGACAAGGTGGTGGCGGCGCTGCCGGCGCTCGCGGTGCTGGCGGCGGCGACCGCAGCGCGGTCCGGCATGGCGATCGCCACCGGGTACGCGTTGAACGGGCTGACGCCCCGGGTGAGCCGGGAGGTGGAGCGGGGCCTGTTCGAGGTGACCACGGCGGTGCGGTTGGAGGCGTTCGACGCGGACGCGTTCGCCGACGACATGGAACGGGCGTCGAGGGGCACCGACTCGGCGGTCAGTCTGGTGCCGGCCTCGATGAACCTGCTCGCCGGGTTCGTCGGCGTGGTGGCGGTGGCCGTGGCCGTGGTGGTGGTCCACCCGTTGTTGCTGCTGGCGTTGCTGGTCGCGACGGTGCCGAACGCCTGGGCGTCGCTGCGCGCCGGACACCTGCACTACCGGACCTACATCGCCGGCTCGGTGCGGCGACGGCGGATGTGGTTGCTGCACCGGCTGATGGCCGAACGGGACTCGGCACCGGAGCTGCGCTCGTACGGGCTGCGCCGGTTCCTGCTCGACCAGCACGACCGGGTGATGGGGGTGGAGACCGACATCCAGCTCGCGTTGGCCCGCCGGGTCACCACGACCACCACGGTGGGGTCGCTCGTCGGCGGTGTCGCCACCGGTCTGGTCTACGTCCTGCTCGGCCTCTTGCTCATCGACGGGCAGATCCCGCTCGCCGCCGCGGCGACGTGTGTGATCGCGGTGCAGGCGGCGCAGCGTTCGCTCTCCGTGGTGACCTTCCAGATGGACCGGGTCTACACCGAGGGTCAGCACTTCCGCGACTACACCGGCTTCATGACGCGGGCCGCCGGGTACCTGCCGGAGGCGGTGGACGCCGTGCCGCCGGAGCGGTTGCGGGAGTTGACCGTCGACGGGGTGAGCCTGCGCTACCCGGAGCGGGACGACCTGGCCGTCGACGGGGTGACGCTGACCGTCCGGGCGGGGCAGACCGTGGCGTTCGTCGGGGAGAACGGTTCCGGCAAGAGCACTCTCGCCGCGTTGATCGCCTCCCTGCGTACCCCCACCGAGGGGACGATCCGGTGGAACGGGCGGGCGCTGACCGAGTGGGACCGGGACGGCCTGCGCGGTCGGATCGCCGTGGTCACGCAGGAGTACCACAAGTGGCCGTTCACCGCCGCCACGAACATCGCCATCGGCGACATCGAGGGCGAGGTCCGGCAGGACCGGATCGAGGCGGCGGCGGCCCGTGCGGTCGCCGACGAGATGATCCGCGAGTTGCCGTACGGGTACGAGACGCTGCTCGACCGGACCTTCGCCAACGGGCAGGACCTCTCCGGCGGTCAGTGGCAGCGGATCACCGCCGCCCGTGGTTTCCTGCGCGATGCGGAGTTGCTGGTGATGGACGAGCCCTCCTCGGCGCTCGACCCGAGAGCGGAGGACGCACTGTTCCAGGCGATCCGCGACCGGCAGGGGCGGGCGACCACGATCCTCATCACGCACCGGCTGGCCAACGTCCGGCACGCCGACCGGATCTTCGTGCTGCACCACGGTCGCCTGGTCGAGGCCGGCACCCACGACGAACTGATGGCCGCCGCCGGCCGTTACGCCGACCTGTTCACCCTTCAGGCGGCCGGGTACGGTCCGGTCGACCGGCTGCCGGGCCCGCGACCGCCGGCCACGTCGGCCCCGGGCAGCACCGAGTCCTGACCTTTCCGAATGTCTGGTTCAGCCATTTTCGCCCCTCTGTGAACGCGGAAGGGCGCAGGCTGCCGGTCATGGCCAGCGCCCGACCGTCGGTGTTGGTCACCCGGGCGGTCACCACCGGAAACCCGCCGGTGCCCGGCTCGGCTGCCGATCTAAGGACTAAAAACCCTAATGGGCTATAAGTCCGTTTGTCTGACGCGGCGTTTGTCGCCCACGGCGGTGGGAACGGGAAGCGGCACCGACAGTCAGGAGCGGGGCATGAGTCAACCGGTGCCGGGCGAGCCCGTCGGCGAACTGGAACTCGTCCACACCTTCACCGGGCCGATGCCGACCGGGGTGAGCGTCTCGCACACCGGCCGGATCTTCGTCACCTTCCCCCGTTGGGGCGACGAGGTCCCCGCCACGGTGGTCGAGCTGCGCGACGGTGCCGAGGTGCCGTACCCGGATCCGGAGTGGAACCAGCCGGGCGGCGACGACGACGTGGGGGCGTTCGTCTCGGTGCAGAGCATCGTGGTCGACCCGGCCGACCGGCTCTGGGTGCTCGACACCGGCAGCCCGATGTTCCAGCCCACCCGGCCCGGCGGCCCCAAACTCGTCCGCGTCGACCTGACCACCGACACCGTCGCCCAGGTGATCACTTTCCCGCCGGACGTGGCGCTGCCCACCACCTACCTCAACGACGTACGGTTCGACCTGCGGCGCGGGGCCGCCGGGATCGCGTACGTCACCGACTCGGCGGTCGCCGGGGCGAACGGGATCATCGTCGTGGACCTCGACACCGGCGCCTCGTGGCGGCGGCTGCACGAGCACCCGTCCACCAAACCGGAGCCGCTGTCCCGCTTCCGGCCGGTGGTGGAGGGCCGCCCGTTCCTGGAGCGGCCGGCGCAGGGGCCACCGAAACCGGTCACCGTCGGCTCGGACGGCATCGCCATCTCCGCCGACGGGACCCGACTCCACTTCTGCGCGCTCGCCTCACGCCAGTGGTACAGCGTGTCCACCGACGCCCTGGTGGACGTCTCGCTCGGCGAGGACGAGGTGGCCGCCACCGTCCGGCACGAGGGCGACAAGGGCACCGGGTCGGACGGCCTGGAGAGCGACGACGCCGGGCGGATCTACCTGACGTCGTACGAGCACAACGCGGTGCTCCGCCGCCGCAGGGACGGCGACTACGAGACGGTGGTGCACGATCCCCGCCTGCTCTGGCCGGACAGCATGTCGGTGGCCGTCGACGGGTATCTCTACGTGACCGCCAACCAACTCCACCGGCAGGCCGTGTACCACCGGGGCGAGGATCTGCGCCGCAAGCCGTACGCGTTGTTCCGGACCCGGATCGACGCCGGGCCGGTGCTGCTGCGCTAAGCCGGGCTCACTGCCCGGCGGGGCGGCGACGGCGCAGCAGGAACACCGCCGCTCCGACCGCCAGGATGACCAGCACCCCGGCGCCGACCAACAGCCCCACCGGGGTCGAGTCGTCGTCGGCGCCGCTCGCGGCGGGACTGGTGGAGACGGTCGGCTCGGCCGAGGGGGTGGTCTCGGTCGGCTCCGCGCTGGGCGTGGGGCTCGGGGTCGGGCTGGGGGTCGGCTCGGCGGTGGCGGTCGGGTCGGCCACGGTGAACGTGTACGACCCCTGCACCGGGTGCCCGTCGGCGGAGACGATCCGGTACGCCACCGTGTAGACGCCGTTGACCAGCGGCTCGTCGATGGTGACCGTGCCCTTGGTGCCGTCCACCTCCGGCTCGCCGGTGGCCACCTTCTCCTTGTCCGCGTCACTGAGCGTGATCGTGGTGTAGTCCGGGTTCAGCCGCTGGAGGAACTGCAGGGTGACCTTGGTCGGCGCCTTCTTGACCTCGGCGTCCTGCGCCGGGGTGGCCTTGGTCAGCACGTTGTGCGCATACGCGGGGGAGGCGGGCGTGGCCAGCAGCGCCGTGGCGGCCAGCAGCGAGGCGGCCAGCGCGGCGGTGACCCGGTGGCGGAGGCGGGTGGACATGCGGGTGATTCTCCTCGTCAGTCGAGCAGTTGCCGGCCGATCCAGCCGTCCTCCGGGCACCCCGGCGGGACGGCGAAGACGGCGGAACCGATCGGGGTGACCCACTCGTTGAGCAGGTCCCGCTCGGCGAGCCGCCGCTGGATGGGCAGGAACTGGCGGTCGATGTCGGCCTGGTAGGAGGCGAAGATCAGTCCGCTGTCGGCGGTGCCGTCGGCGGCCGGTGTTCCATCGTAGTTGTAGGGGCGGCGGAGGATCCGGAACCGGTCGTCGGTGACGTGTGCGCGGGTGACGTGGGAGAAGTCCGGCATCACGGTCAGCCCGTCCGGGCCGAGGGCGGCGAAGTCCGGCTCGTCGTGCTCGTCCGCGCCGGTCAGCGGGGCACCGTCGTTCAGTCGCCGGCCGACGGCCATTTCCCGGTCGACGCGGCCGAGCAGGTCCCAGGTCTCCAGGTCCATCCTGATGCGCCGCACCACGAGCGTGGTGCCGTGCCGCAGCCAGTCCGGGCCGTCCGGCACCCAGACCGCAGTCTCCACCGGCGCGCCCGGCTTCGGGTTGGCGGTGCCGTCGAGCTGACCGAACAGGTTGCGTTGGGTCCGGCCCGGCTCGGCACCGGCGGCCCGCCGGAAACCCTGCTGGACCCAGCGGACGGTGGCGAACGGGCGGCTGTCCTTGACCAGCACCCGCTGGGCGTGCGCGACGGTGATCGGGTCGTCGGCGCAGACCTGCACCAGCAGGTCCCCGCCGGACCAGCGCGGTTGCAGCCGGTCGATGCGGAACGCGGGCAGGTCGGCGACCGAGGGCGGGCGGCGGTCGTCGAGGCCGGCGGCGGTGAAGAGACCCGGGCCGAAGCCGAAGGTCACGGTGAGCCGGGCGGGAAGCATCCCGAGTTCGGGCTCGGTGTCGGCCAGCGCCGGGCGGCCCTGGGTGAGCCGGGCGGCGTCGTCGGAGAGCAGCCGTAGCATCCGGCCGAGGGCGGCCCGGTCGGTGCCGGGGCGCAGGGTGAAGGCGACGAACGCCGCGTGCGCCTGGGGCTCGGTGGTGATCCCGGACTGGTGTACGCCGTGGAACGGCTCGACCGCCGCGCCGACGGTGACCGCGACCGGCTCGGGGCGTACCGGTGGCGGGTCGTTGCGGCCGGCGGCGACCGCAGCGGCGCCGGCCAGCGTGCCCCCGGCGGCCAGGGCGCCGCCGGTGAGCAGGCCGCGTCGGCTCACCGGCCGACGGGTCGGGGTCACGACGCGGGGCTGGGGCTGGTGTGCGGCATCGGTTCGCCGTGGCCCGGGGCGTAGCTCTCCTGCGCGCCGGTGAACGGCTTGGCGACGGCGGTGAACGACTGGGTCCGGCCGTCGGCGAAGGTGAGCGTGATGGTCAGCTCGTCACCGGCCTTGACCGGCGTGGCGAGGTTCATCAGCATCAGGTGGTCGCCGCCGGGCTCCAGTTTGTGCTCGCCACCGGCCTTGATCACCACGCCGCCCTCCTTGGCCTGCATGACCATCTTGCCGTCCCGCATGGCCATCTCGTGCACCTCCATCGGGGAGACCTCGGTGCTGGCGCCGGTCAGGGTGACGTCGGTGGTGCCGTCGTTGACCAGTGTGGCGAACGCGGCGGTCATGCCGTCGTCGGCGGCCTTGACCCACGGGTCGCGTACGCCCAGCACGCCGGCGGCCTCGCTCGATGCGGCGGCGGCCGGGGTGGCCGACGGGCCGGGGGCGGCGGTGGAGGTGTCGTCGGACGAGCCGCAGCCCGCGACGGCGGCGGCCAGGACGACGCCGGTGAGCAGGAGTGCCGGGCGGACGAGCCGGCGGGAGGCGGTGCTGGACATGGGCTTCCCCTCGATGAGCGATCTCGTGAGTTTGGTCGGCCCCGACGGGTCGGAAGTTCCGGGCCGCCAGGTAACCCGGATCACGGTCGTTCCCCGGGCGCGGCAGGTTCGGCCGGTATCGGGCAAAGGTCATCGTGAATGCGACCGTGATCGGGCCTGTCGAGCCGCACCTGCGGCCGTTACGATCCGTCCGTGACGATGTTCCGGATGGGTGAGGCGGCCGAGTTGCTCGGGGTCAGCGTCGACACCATGCGTCGGTGGGTGGACGCCGGTCGGCTCACCGCCGACCGTGACGAGCACGGCCACCGGGTGATCGACGGCGTCGAGCTGGCCGCGTTCGTCCGAGCCCAGGCCGCCGAGCCCGGCGGGCGGACCGACGAGTCCTCGGCGCGGAACCGGCTGCGCGGCATCGTCACCGCTGTGGTCAAGGACGCGGTGATGGCCCAGGTCGACATCCAGGCCGGGCCGTTCCGGCTGGTCTCGCTGATGAGCCGGGAAGCGGTCGACCACCTCGGCCTGGAGGTCGGCTCGGTGGCGGAAGCAGTGATCAAGTCGACCACCGTCGTGGTGGAGAAGCCTGCCGTGACCGGCAGCAGAGGAAGGGCCCACGCGTGAGAGCAGTACGTCTGCTGGCCGCCGTCACCGCACTCGCACTGCTCGGCGGATGCGCCGAGGACCCCGCCGACCCGACGACCGACGGCACCGGGATCGGCGGTGAGCTGACCGTCTTCGCCGCCGCGTCACTGACCGAGTCGTTCACCCGGATCGGGCGGGACTTCGAAGCGGCCCACCAGGGCGTGAAGGTGACGTTCAGTTTCGCCGGCAGCTCCGCGCTGGCCACCCAGATCAACCAGGGCGCACCCGCCGACGTGTTCGCCTCCGCCGCCCCCGCCCCGATGGCCACCGTCACCGAGGCGGGCAACGGCGACGGCGAGCCGGTCACCTTCGTACGCAATCAGCTCGTCATCGCCGTACCCGAGGGCAACCCCGACCGGGTGACCGGGCTGAGTGACCTGACCAGGCCCGGCGCGAAGGTGGCCCTCTGCGCCGAGCAGGTGCCGTGCGGGGCGGCGGCACGGATGGTGCTGGACGCGGCCGGGGTGGCGCTCACCCCGGTCACCCTGGAGCAGGACGTGAAGGCCGCGCTCTCCAAGGTGCGCCTGGGCGAGGTGGACGCCGCGCTGGTCTATCGGACCGACGCGCGGGCCGCTGCC
Organism: Micromonospora sp. NPDC047793; assembly: GCF_040642635.1. Lineage (NCBI taxonomy): Bacteria > Bacillati > Actinomycetota > Actinomycetes > Micromonosporales > Micromonosporaceae > Micromonospora > Micromonospora sp. NPDC047793. Next base: position 320,934 of record NZ_JBEYSG010000002.1, read on the forward strand.
GCAGACGTGGACGGCGTGGAGTTCCCCGAGTCGGCGGAGGCGATCAACGGCTATCCGATCCTGGTGCTCAAGGAGGCGCGGAACACGACGACCGCGCGGGCCTTCGTGGAGTACGTCCGCTCCGACACCGGGCAGGCCGTGCTCACCGAGGCCGGATTCCAGGCGCCGTAGCCCGTGACCCGCGCCGTGCCCACCCGTACCCGCCGCACCGGGCGGATACCGATCGCCCTGCTGGTGCCCGCGACGCTCGGGATGGTCTTCCTGGTGCTGCCGTTGGTCGGGCTGCTGGTCCGGACACCGTGGAGCACGCTGCCGCAGCGGCTCACCGAACCGGGCGTGCTGACCGCGTTGCGGCTGTCGGTGCAGACCGCCTCGCTGGCCACCCTGCTCTGCCTGGTCCTCGGCATCCCGCTGGCCTGGTTGCTGGCCCGGGTGTCGTTCCCCGGCCGCCGGGTGGTGCGCGCCCTCATCACGGTGCCGCTGGTGCTGCCTCCGGTGGTCGGCGGCGTGGCGCTGCTGCTGGTGTTCGGCCGGCGCGGGCTGGTCGGTTCCTGGTTGGACAGCACGTTCGGCATCACGGTGCCGTTCACCACCACGGCGGTGGTGCTCGCCGAGGCGTTCGTGGCCATGCCCTTCCTGATCATCGCGGTGGAGGGGGCGTTGCGGGGCGCGGACACCCGGTACGAGGAGGCCGCCGCGACCCTCGGCGCGGGCCGGTGGACCACCTTCACCCACGTCACACTGCCGCTGGTGGCACCCGGTATCGCGGCGGGGGCGGTGCTCTGCTGGGCCCGCGCGCTCGGCGAGTTCGGGGCCACCATCACGTTCGCCGGCAACTATCCCGGCCGGACGCAGACCATGCCGTTGGCCGTCTATCTGGCGCTGGAGACCGACCTGGAGGCCGCGATCGTGCTCAGTCTCATCCTGCTCACCGTCTCCGTGGTGATCCTGGCCTGTCTCCGCGACCGGTGGATCAGCTCGCCATGACCGCCTCGCCGCTGCTCGACGCCCACCTGACGGTGGCGCGCGGCGACTTCCGGCTGGACCTGCCGCTGACCATCGGCCCCGGCGAGGTGGTCGCGCTGCTCGGGCCCAACGGGGCCGGCAAGACCACGGCCCTGCGTACGCTCGCCGGGCTGCTTCCGCTCTCGGCCGGGCATCTCACCCTGGACGGCCGCGACCTCGACCATCCCGAGCGGCGGATCTGGACCCCGCCCGAGCGCCGCTCCATCGGCGTGGTCTTCCAGGACTACCTGCTCTTTCCGCACCTCAGCGCCGTCGACAACGTCGCGTTCGGCCCGCGTCGGCAGGGCCTCAACCGTCGGGAGGCCCGCAGCCGGGCCGCCGACTGGCTGGCCCGGATGGGGTTGACCGCACACGCCGGGCACAAGCCCCGGCAGCTCTCCGGCGGGCAGGCCCAGCGGGTCGCCCTCGCCCGGGCGCTGGCGGTGGAACCGGCGCTGCTGCTGCTCGACGAGCCGCTGGCCGCGCTCGACGCCGGGACCCGGCTCGACACCCGGGCCCAGTTGCAGCGGCACCTCGCCGCGCACACCGGTGCCACCCTGCTGGTGACGCACGACCCGCTCGACGCGCTGGTGCTCGCCGACCGGCTGGTCATCGTCGAGCAGGGCGAGGTCGTACAGGAGGGCAGCGCGGCCACCATCACCGCGCGGCCGCGCACCGACTACGTGGCCCGCCTGGTCGGCCTCAACCTGTATCGGGGGCAGGCCAACGGGCATCAGGTCCGGCTCGCCGACGGGTTCCGGCTGACCGCCGGGGACCCGCAGGACGGCGACGTGTTCGTGGCGTTCCCGCCGTCCGCGGTGGCGCTGCACCCCCGGCAGCCCGACGGCAGCCCGCGCAACACCTGGCCGGCCACCATCACCGGCGTCCAGCGGCACGGCGACAACCTGCGTATCCAGCTCAGCGGCCCGATCGAGGTCGCGGCCGACGTCACGCCGGCCGCCGCCGCGCAACTCGCGCTCACCCCGGGCCAACCGGTCTGGGCTGCGGTCAAGGCCGCCGAGACCCGCGCCTACCCGGCCGGGCCGGTCTGATCCTGCGGCCGGAGCCGGACCCGGCGCAGCAGTTGGGCGTTGAGGGCGACCACGATGGTCGAGGCGGACATCAGCACCGCCGCGACCGCCGGGCTCAGCGCCACTCCGACCCCGGCCAGCACCCCGGCGGCCAGCGGCAGCGCGACCACGTTGTAACCGGCGGCCCAGACCAGGTTCTGGACCATCTTCCGGTACGCGGCGCGGGACAGCCGGATCACCCCGGTCACGCCGCGCGGGTCGGAGGAGGCGAGCACCACCCCGGCGGACTCGATCGCCACGTCGGTACCCGCGCCGATCGCGATGCCCACGGTGGCGCGGGCCAGCGCCGGAGCGTCGTTCACCCCGTCACCGACCATCGCCACCCGCAGCCCGCGCCGGTGCAGGTCCGCCACCGTGTCGTCCTTCTCCGCCGGCAGCACCTCGGCGAAGACCTCGTCCTCTCCGGGGCGGAACCCGAGATCGGCAGCGACCGCCTCGGCCACCGGACGGGCATCACCGGTGATCATCACGATCTTGCGGATGCCCTCAGCGCGCAGGTCGGCGACAGCCTGCCGAGCCTCCGGGCGTACCTCGTCCTCCAGGGCGAGCGCACCCACCACCCGTTCCCCGTCGTCCTGCACCCGCAGGAGGTGCAGCACCGCCGCGCCGCGCTCGGACCACTCCCGCTGCCGTCGGGCGAGGTTCTCGGGCACGCTCACGCCGAACTCCCGCAGCAGCGCCGGTCCGCCGACCGCGTAGGCGACGCCGTCCACCTCGGCGCGGACGCCCCGGCCGGGCAGCGACCGGAATCCGGTCGCCGTCCGCCGGTCCGCCTGCCGGTCGGCGGCGGCCACGATGGCCCGGGCCAGGGGATGCTCACTGTCCGCCTCCACCGCCGCCGCGATGGCGAGTACGTCCCGCGCGCCGTCACCGGCCCCGTCCGCTGCGGGGTACCCGCTCGTGACGGCGACGTCGGTGACCACGTGTTCGCCCCGGGTCAGCGTGCCGGTCTTGTCGAACAGCACGGTGTCCACCGTGCGCATCCGCTCCAGCGCCAACCGGTCCTTGACCAGGATGCCACCCTTCGCGGCGACCGCCGTGGAGAGGGCGACCACCAGCGGGATGGCCAGGCCGAGCGCGTGCGGGCAGGCGATGACCAGCACCGTCACCGTACGCACGACCGCCTGGTCCAGGTTGCCGAGCACCGTCCACACCAGCAGGGTGACCAGGGCGGTGGCGGTGGCGACGAAGAACAGCCAGGCGGCGAAGCGGTCCGCCAGCACCTGCGCCCGTCCGCCGGACTGCTGGGCCTGCGCCACCAGTCGTTGGATGCCGGCCAGTGCGGTGTCGTCGCCGACCGCGTCGACCCGTACCCGCAGGGCCGCGTCGGTGGCAACCGTGCCCGCCACCACCCGGTCGCCGGACGAGCGGGACACCGGCCGGGACTCCCCGGTGATCATGGACTCGTCCATCTCGGCCGCGCCGTCGACGACCTGCCCGTCCGCCGGCACCCGACCGCCCGGCCGGACCAGGACCAGATCACCGACGCGCAGGTCGGCCACGGAGACCGCCTGCGGTCGGCCGTGCGGGTCGAGGCGTTCCGCGTCGTCGGGCAGCAACGCGGCAAGCGCCGACAGGGCGCCACGGGCCTGGCCGATCGCCTTCATCTCCTGCCAGTGCCCGAGCAGCATGATGGTGACCAGCGCGGCCAGTTCCCACCAGAAGTCCAGGTCGAACGCGCCGAACGCGGTGGCCAGCGACGCCACGTACGCGACCGTGATCGCCATGGCGATCAGCAGCATCATTCCGGGGGCGCGGTCACGGACCTCGCGGACCGCGCCCTGGAGGAAGGGCCAGCCGCCGTAGCCGAAGACCACCGTGCCGAGGACCGGTCCCACCAGGTCGACGCCGGGGAAGTCCAGCCGGTAGCCGAACCAGTCCATCACCATGGGGCTGGTGAACACGACGGGCACGGTCAGGGCCAGGCTCAGCCAGAACTTCCGGCGGAACGCCTCCGGATCGTGCCCGGCGTGCGGATCGTGCCCGGCGTGTTTGTCGTGCCCGCCGTCGTGGTGACGGCCGTGCTGAGGCATCCGACGGCTCGCGTCAGCGGGAGGCGTCGGGGTGCCCCGGCATGCTGGAACCGCCGCCACTGCTGCCCGAGGAACCGCCCGTCATCCCCGACCCGTTGTCTTCGGTGACCAGGTCCGGCCGTACGTCGGTGTCGGCCGGCGCGGGCACCTCGGTATCCGCTTCGACCTGGACCAGTGGCACCTGACCGGCTTCGTCCTCGGCGTGGTCCGGATCGACCGGCTGCTCGCCGTCCCGCGCTCTGAAGCTCACGGTCGCCTCCTGTCGTGCGGTGTCTGCACCGCGACGTCGCTTTTCCGGTGGCGGGGAATGTCAGCCCTGTCGGGCCTTCTGGCGCGGGTCCTTCTTGTTGACCACGACGACCTTGCCCCGACGGCGGACCACGATCGAGTTCATCTTCCGCGTCAACGACCGCAACGAACTCCTGACCTTCATCGCCCCTCCCGTCCCCAGCGGGTGACCGCACGCGGTGCCGCGTGCCGTGCGACCCGTCTACCCGTACCTGCGGACACCACACGCGGTATGCGGGCCCGGCGGGGCCGCGACCGGCCGCAGGATTCGATGCGGCCGGGGTCCGTCTCGCGGCGGCCCTGGCCGCTTTCGGCGCGGGCCGCGCGATCGTCGGCCAGGGTGATCGGGTCACAGACCTTCTTTGCCGGTCGCCCAGTACGGCTTCGTGACGATGGCCCTCCGCGTCAGTACCTGGCGCCGAAGCAGGTGTGTGCGGTGCCGTTGCAGGGACTGCGCATGGCCGAGCAGCAGGGCGCCGTCGATGCCGTCGAGAGTGCCGGCGTCGATCGCCCTCTCCAGCCAGTGCTCCATCGCGTCGCCCGGCAGCGGGCCGGCGGGGACGAAGTGGTGGTGGGGCCATCGCTGTGCGAGTGCCGCGACGGCGGCCGGCGGGACCTCGACGGCCACGAGGTGGCCGGTGCGGTCGTGGGTGTGGGCGTCGATCGTGCCGAGGGCGGAGCTGTCACCGAGGTGGAGCCGCCGGGTGCCGGGCAGCCGCAAGGGTATGTGCCGGCCCGCCAGGATCGTGGTCTCGGCGCCTGCGCGGAGATTCTTCGCCCAGGTGGTGCCCGGTCCGTTGGCGCGGGTGGCGACGAGGAGACCGATGCGGTCGGCATGGTCCGGGTCGACGGTGCGGATGTTGTACCGGCGGCTGCGCGTGGGGGTGACGCGGAACTGGAGTTCCTGGGTGGGGTGCCAGCCACCAGGTGGTGGGTCGGCACGCAGGCGCACGTCGAGAAAGCCGGGAAAGGGCTCGGTGACGCCTTCGACGCGGCCGGTACGCCCGAGCAGCGCTTCGGCGATGGCTCCCAGGACGGCTGGTGCTGTGGGCATGGCTCTCTCGTGCTCTCTGTCGAGTGGTGGCGTCGGACCGACGCTCGACAAAAACTAAACGGTTCAGTTCAGTAGGGCAAGACTGAACGGTATAGTTCACTTGGGTGGACACAACGATGACGAGGAGCGAGGTCAGTGGACGCAGGTCAGGCCGAGAAGCCGGTGCGGGAGAGGGCGGCGGCCAAACGGAAGGCGGTCCTCGCGGCGGCGCGCGAGCTGTTCGTCCGGCAGGGCGTCGACCGGGTGAGCATGGACGCCGTCGCGGCCGAGGCAAAGGTCTCCAAGGCCACCGTCTACGACTACTTCGGCGACAAGCGGCGTCTCTTCCTGGCCATCCTCGCGGACGCCTCCGACTCGCTGCTGGCCTCCGCCCATCACGCCTTCGACGAGCACCTCGCCGCCGAGGTGCCGATCACCACGGTCGCCCGACTCGAAGAGGCCCTGACCGCACTGCTCGTCGACTTCGGCACGACGATGGTCGGGTCCGCCGACTACGCCGCCGCCTTCGCCCTCGCCGCCCAGGAGCGCCTGCGTACCCCCACCGCCAGCGACGACGTGTCGACCGACATGGCCGAGGAGTTGATGGCGGAGTACGTCGCCGGCTTCGCCGAGGCCGGCCTGCTGGAGACCGACGACCCGCGTCTGGCCACCGAGCACCTCTTCGCGCTGACCGTCCTGTTGGCCTACAACCAGCAGCCCGACCCGGCCCGCGTCGATCCCGACCGGGTCAGAAAGACCATGATCGACGGCGTACGCGCCTTCATCCGCGCCTACGGCGCGCGTTGATCTCCGTCCGCCCTCCCCGGCTCGCGCGACGCGCGCCCTGCCCGGCTCACGCGGCGCGGCGCTCGTCGACCGGGCGGCGGCGTAGGGCGGGTTCGATCAGGGCCGGCGGCACGTATGCCTGGTCGAGTCGGGTGACGTCGGTGCCGGGCGGGACGATCTCGTCGATCCGGTCGAGGACGTCGTCGGAGAGCGCGACGTCGACGCCGTCGAGCAGGCCGTCGAGCTGGTCCAGGGTGCGGGCACCCAGCAGCGCGCTGGTCACGCCCGGGTGCGCGATGGCGAAGGCCATGGCGAGGTGGGTCAGCGGCACGCCGACCTCCTCGGCGAGCGGGACGAGCCGTTCGACGACGTCGATCCGGCGTACGTCGGTGAGGTGGCGGAAGAGGTGGGCCCGCCGCAGGTCGTTCTGCTCGCCCTTGCGTACCCGGCCGGTGAGCATCCCCTGGCCGAGCGGGCCCCAGACCAACGTGCCCATCCCGTAGCGCTGGGCGGTCGGCAGCACCTCGTTCTCGATGCCACGGTTGAGGATCGAGTACGGCGACTGCTCGGTGCGGAACCGTGCCAGTCCGCGTCGTTCGGCGATCGTCTGCGCCTCGACGATGTCACCGGCCGGGGTGTTGGACGATCCGATCGCCCGCACCTTTCCGGCGCGGATCAGGTCGGTGAGCGCGGAGAGCGTCTCCTCGATGTCGGTGTCCGGGTCCAGCCGGTGCACCTGGTACAGGTCGATGTGGTCGGTGCGCAGGCGGCGCAGGGAGTCCTCGATCGCGGTCATGATCCAGCGTCGGGACGTGCCCTGCTGGTTGGGGTCGGTGCCCGTCGGCCGACTGAACTTGGTGGCCAGGACGACGGTGTCCCGCCGCCCCACGAGCGCCCGGCCGACGACCTCCTCCGAGTCGCCGTACGCGTCGGAGGTGTCGATGAGGTTGACGCCGGCGTCGAGTGCCTTGTGGATCACCCGGACCGAGTCCTGCGGGTCGGGGTTGCCGACCTGGGTGGCGAACATCAGCGCGCCGAGCGCGTACGGACTGACCTTGATGCCGGTCCGGCCCAGGGAGCGGTAGTGCATGATCGTCTCCTCGCGGTATTGTCAGGTAAAGCGGAATGGTTTTCCGGAACTATACGGAACAGCTTTCCGGAACAGCAAGGGGGTTGATGTGTCGGAGGCTGGTCCACAGGCGGTCGGGCGGGTGCCGCGCCGGAAGCGCACCGACGCGCAGCGCAACGTCGACGCGCTGCTCGACGCGGCGAAGACGGTCTTCGGCACCGCCGGCGTGGACGCGCCCGCGAAGGAGATCACCGATCTGGCCGGCGTCGGGGTCGGCACGCTCTACCGGCACTTTCCCCAGCGCTCCGACCTGATCAAAGCGGTGATCGAGCGGGAGATCGACGCCTGCGCCGACGCGGGCCCGGCGCTGGCCGCCGCACACGAGCCGCTGGCCGCCCTCGCCGGGTGGCTCGACCGCCTCGCCGCGCTCGTCGCGACCAAACGAGGCTTCGCCGCGGCGTTGCACTCCGGCAATCCGGCGTACGACGGCCTCTCCGGCTATCTGATGGAGAAGCTGGGCCTGCCCCTCGAATCCCTGCTCGACAGCGCGACGGCGGCCGGCGAGATCCGGGCCGAGGTCAGCCCGCAGGACCTGATCTATGCGGTCGCGAAGCTGTGCGCGCCGATGCCGGACGAGGAGCCCGACTACGCGCGTCGCATGGTCGCGCTCCTGGTCAACGGCCTACGGTCCGGTGACGTGCAGCGCTGAGACCACGGGGAAAGGGCCTTCGTCAGAGCGGGGAGCAGACGTCGTTGCGCCATGCCCAGGCGGCGATCTCGACGCGGTTGCGAACGGCGAGCTTGCGCTGCACGTTGGCCAGGTGCGTCTTGACCGTCGACAGCGTCACGAAGAGCCGTCCGGCGATCTCGTCGTTGGTGTTCCCGTGCGCCACGAGCCGGACCACGGCGAGTTCGCGTTCGGTGAGCGGCTCGGTGGGGGGCGCCTCCGGCGTCTCGGGTTCGTCCCCTCGGCGCGGTGCCAGGTGCGACAGCAGACGTACGGTCACCGCCGGGGAGATCAGCGAGGTCCCGGCGGCGGCGGCGCGTACCGCCTCCACCAGCAGGTTGGGTGACGTGTCCTTGAGCAGGAACCCGCAGGCGCCGTTGCGGAGCGCCCGGTACACGTACTCGTCTAGGTCGAAGGTGGTCACGATGAGGACGTTCAGCGGGTTCCGGACACCCGGACCGGCCAGCAGCCGGGTCGCTTCGAGGCCGTCGAGCTTCGGCATTCGGATGTCGAGCAGGCACACGTCGGGGCGGAGCCGGCGGGCCTGGTCCACGGCGGCCTCGCCGTCCGCCGCCTCGGCCACCACCTCGATGTCCGGCTGGGTGGTGAGGATCATGCGGAACGCCGTACGGATCATGTCCTGGTCGTCGGCGAGCAGAAGTCGGATCGTCATCTGAGCTCCTTCACGGCTGTTCCGGATGCTGCCCGGCGCAGCTCCGATCGCCATCGACCCGTCGCAGGGCGGTCGGTGATCGGCAGGACGGCGGTGACCCGCCAACCTGACTCGACCGACCCGGCCGAGAGGTCACCGCCTGCGGCGCGTACCCGCTCGCCGAGGCCGGTCAGGCCGAAGCCGCCAGCCGGTAGCGGCGACACGGTCGGACGGCCGTCGTTCTCGACCATCACCTCGGCGTGATCGGGTCGATCGGGGTGGACCCGGACCCGGATGTCGATCCGGGTCGTTCCGCTGGTGTGGCGCAACACGTTCGTCAGGGCCTCCAGGACGGTATGGTGCGCCGCGTCGAGGCTGGCCGGGGGCCACGGCCGGTCGGACAGCGCCTCGTCGACCGAGACCGTCGGCGGGGGATGTCCAGGCGTCAGGGTGCCGACGACCTCGGTGAGCATCTCGTCCAGACCGGCATGCGCGGTCGCGGTGGCGGGTGTCTCGTCGCGCAGGATGCCGACGAGCTTGCGCATCGAGGTGAGGGCCTGCCCGCCGGCTTGTTCGACGCCGGCCAGCAACTCGTCCAGATCCTCGGCCGACGGCGCGGCACCGGAACTCGTGACGAATCGGATGGCACGCGTCTGCGCGACGATCGCGGTCACGTGATGGGCGACGTAGTCGTGCAGGTCGCGGGCGTGGTCCATGCGCTCCGCCTGCCGGGCCAGCCGGTCGAGGTCGGCCCGGCGGCGCTCCAGCAGGCGCAGATAGAGGCCGAGCAGCGCCAGGAACAGCACCCAGGCGGTCAGCGCGACGACGAGCACGTCGCCGTACTGCGACATCGTTCCCGCGTTGACCGGATGGAGCAGGACCCGGGTCGGCAGCACGGCGATCGCGAGGATCGCCAGGGCGGCCGGACCCGCCGCGCGCCGGAGCGGATGCTGCATGACCAGGCGGATCACCGCCACCGAGAGCACGGCGAGTTCCACGATGCCGAAGGTGTGCTCCGGGCGGAGCGTCGGCACGAGCCCGAAGGCGGCCGAGACCGCGAGAGAGACCGCCGCCGCCACGGCGAGGGCGATCGGGCGGGCCTCGGCGAGCAGCACCACGGCGACCGCGAGCAGCCCGCTGACGATCAGGCCGAGCGTGGCGGGCAGGGTGGGGCCGTCCAGCCCTTCGAGGACGACGAGGACCGCCGCCACGGCGGCGAGCAGACCCGCCGTCACCCGCTGTGACCTGCGAGGGCCCGGAAAGATAACGAACACGGAAGGCCACGGTACGACACCGGCGTGCAGGCGGCGTAGTTCTTTCGGCCGACTCCCCGCCGGATCGCTCGGCAACACGGCCGAGGTGTGCGCCCGCCCCGGCAACGCACGATCGACACCGCACCGAACAGACGAGCGGAGAAGATCGTGGCAACGACAGTGCAGGCCGAGGGCCTGCGAGTGAGAACCGGCCGGTACGTGGCCGTCGACGGCGTCGACCTGGACCTGGGTCCCGGCGTCCACGGGCTGCTCGGCCCGAACGGCGCCGGCAAGACCACCCTGATCCGGGCGCTGGCCACCGTGCTGCCCCCGTACGCGGGTCGGCTCCGGTTGCGGGGACAGTCGATGGATTCGCGGCCCGACCTGCGGGCGGTGCGGCGTGGCCTGGGCTACCTGCCCCAGGAGTTCGGCTACTACCCGCGCTTCACCGTGTCCGAGTTCGTCGAGTACATGGCGTGGACCAAGGACGTACCCGGCGGCCGACGTCGCCGTGCCGTACGCCACGCGATCGAGCGGGTCGGTCTGACCGACCGGGCCGACTCCCGGATGAAGGCGCTCTCCGGTGGCATGCTGCGACGCGCCGGCATCGCCCAGGCGATCGTGAACGAGCCGGACCTGCTGCTGCTCGACGAGCCGACCGTGGGCCTCGACCCGCAGCAGCGGCTCGACTTCCGGGCCCTGCTGCGTGACCTCGGCGAACGCTCCTGCGTCGTCGTCTCGACCCACCTCGTCGAGGATGTGGCCGCCGCCTGCACCAGCGTCGTACTCGCCGACGCCGGCCGGATCGTGTTCCACGGCACGCCGGACGACATCGCGGCGGCCGGCGGTCCCGGCGACGCCGGGGACAGCCCGATCGAACGCGGCTACTCGGCGCTGATCGGGCGGCACCGCGCCGGACTGGTGGTGGCGCCGTGAACCGCATCCTCCGGATCGAGCTACGCCGTTCCGACGCGCTTCTCGCGGGTGCCGTGACCGCCGCGCTCGGCGTGGCGGGACTCTATGTGCTCGCGTTCACCGGGCAGACCGCCCTCTGGGACCAGCAGTGGAACCTCCTCGCCGTCTTCCAGCGCATCATGCTGGTGATTCTCTGGCCGCTGGCGCTGGCGGCCGGCGCCTGGCAGGCCGGCCGGGACCGACGCCACCGGATCGAGGAACTGCTCGGCACCACACCGGCTCCCCGCTGGCGGCGCACCGGCCCGTTCGCCGTGGTCACGGCGGCCTGCCTCGCTGCCGGTTTCCTGCTCGTGCTGCTCGGCGGGGCACCGAAGGTCGCCGCCACCGCCGGGTACCCGGGCACCGGTTGGCCGGCGGTGACGCTGGTCGGCGTACTGGCCCTGGTCGCCGCCGGGTGGCTCGGCCTCGGCGTGGGCCGGTTGCTGCCGTTCGCGTACACCCCTGCGGTCCTGGGTGTGGGTGGTCTCGCCGGACTTCTCGCGGCGATCGAGCTGACCCGGCCCAGCGAGGCCACGGACCCCGGCGCGGCCCTCCTGCTGCCCTTCTTCACCAGCACGATCTCCGAGTTCGAGATGGTCGCCAGCGCGGTGAGCGCGGGCCAGGCCTGGTGGTTCGGTGGGTTGGCCGCCGGGGGACTGGTGCTGTTCCTCGTGAGGAACCCGCTGGTACGGCTGCTCGCCGTCGTCCCGCCGGCACTCGGCCTGGCGCTCGCCGCGCCGATGCTGACCGTCCCGCTGGAGGAGGCGTTCCCGGTCGACCCGGCCGCAGTCGCCGAGGTCTGCACCACCGACGACGGGCCACGGGTCTGCGTCACCGCCGCCCACAGCCGGGAGCTGCCCGCTCTCGTCGCACCGGCCCGGGAAGCACTGCGCATGATGGCCACGCTGCCGGACGCGCCGACCTCGGTCCACGAGGCGGCACCCGGCCGCGACCGCCCACAGCCAGCTTCCGAGGCGTGGGTGGACACCGACAACCTCGGTGCCACCGACGATCCCGCCGAGCTGACCGCCCGCATCCTGGCCGGTGCCGGTACGCCGCTCTGCGTCCGCGCCGACGACGACGCGTACCTCGACGTGCTGCGCGCCCGCTCCGTGGCGGCGGCCTGGCTGCACGGCACTCACCCGGTGCCCGGTCAGAGCCTCTTCGGGGACGAACAGGCCGTGCGGGAGCAGATGTGGCAGACCTTCACCGCGCTCCCCGCCGACGAGCAGCTACGCCGGGTCGCCGCCGTCCGCGCTGCCGGCCTGACCTGCGGTGACCAGGCAGCCGCCCTCGGCATCGGCGCCGACCGATGACGCCCGCGCTGCTGTTCCTGCGCTCCCGTGAGGTGCCGGGCGGGCTGCTGTTCGCGGTGCCGGCCATGGCCCTTCTCGCCTGGTTCGGCGCCATCCAGACCCACCCCAGCCACGCCGTGACCACCGCCGCCCTCGCCCTGGCGCTGGGTGTGGCCGTCCTCGGGTACGGCCTCGGCGGGCCGGACGGCACCCTGGACGCGACCGCCGCGATCCGCTGGGCCCCGCGCCGAGCGGCACACCTGGCCGCCATCTTCGTGGTCGCGTCCGCCGTGGTGACGGCCGTGACGACGGCGCCGGTCGGCATCGTCCTGCGGGACGCGGCGGGCTTCACCGGGCTGGCCGCACTGGCGGTGGTGGTGTTCGGTCGGCGACTGGCCTGGACGCTGCCGGTCGTCGTGGGTTGCGTGTCGGCCGCCATCCCGGCCGTCCCGGAGCCGTTCGCGCTGTACCTGCTCACCTGGGCGGGCCAGCCGTCGGACAGTGTCGCGGCCATGGTGACCGCAGGGGTCCTCGCGGTGATCGGTGTGAGCGCCTACGTGATCCGTGGTCCCCGCCTGATCAGCCCGGTCAGCTGACCCCGTTCCGCCCGTGGTCCGTCGCTCGGCGCCCGTGGTCCGGCGGGTCGCCGGTCGATGGGCTGTTCGCTGGGAGATCCGCGGCGCAGCGCATACTCGACCGGTGTCCTCCCAGCAGCACAAGAAGATGCGGCAGCGGTATGTGAGTATCGGCAGCGGGGAGCTCGTTTCCGTCGTGGTGTTCGCCGTGGTGGCATGGCGGGTCACACCACGATTCGCAGACCCGACGGATGTACGCGCTCTGTGGTCCGCGCTCGTTCCGCTCCTGCTGATCCTGATTCAGGGCGGGGCGTACTGGCTGCTCGCGCGTCGCTGGATCGGGACGGGCCACATGCCGCGCGGGCTCGCGGCGGTGTATCGCGTATTTCGCGTGGTCGATGTGGCCATCCTCGCCGGCGGTCTGGTCGGGGTGCTCGTATGGTTCCCGGACTCCCTCGCCATGAGCGCCCTGGTGGTCGGAATCTGGCTGTTCGGTGTGCTCGAGTATGTGAACTACTTCGTGGTGAGGCTGAGCTACCCGCTGCGCACCTGGTTGTCGCAGGTCGCCCGAGGACGATCACCACGGCTCGTCCAGGACCTGCGCCGCAGCCGGCAGCAGCCGCCCCCGGCGGACTATCACCATCGAGGCAGCACCGACTGAGGAGGCATCCCTGCGGTCGTGGTCCCCTCCGGCCCGTCTCGACCCCCCGGCACCAACCCGCCCGGCGACGTGCGGGCGTGGGTGATCCGCTGGTGGCGGTGCCAGCGCTGATCACCCCGGGAGCTTCCTGCGGTACGCTGACAGCCGCCGCCGAGCGGCGTTGATCGTCCGGCCCTCGTAGCTCAGGGGATAGAGCATCGGTTTCCTAAACCGTGTGTCGCAGGTTCGAATCCTGCCGGGGGCACCTCGAAGATCAGCCCAAACGCCTTCTGGCCTGCAGACACGCTTCACCGTCGATCCGTCGAAGTGTCCGCTGCGGGGCTAACAGCTCGCCAACCTCTCGATCAGCAGTTTCAGCAGCTTCTCGTGCTCGGGTGCCGGCACACCGTTGCGGTCGGGGTGGCCGGGAATGCCGAATATGAGCACCCGACCGCGTAGCTCGTCCATCCGGTCCACCCAGAACGCTTTGTCGAGCGGATCGAGTTCGCAGGCGTCCACCGCGTCGATTTCCGGCCAGCCTCCGGTCGGCCCGGGGGTCCCTGCTCTCGTCACCGACATTCTCAGCACGCGGTGCACGGCGGCGAAGACCATCGCGTTGCCCTGTCCGTAGTCGAAACCGGCATGCCGGCCCTGCGTCGGGTGCTCGCCGCGCTCGACGACACCCCATGCCAGCATCACTGCCAGCTCTCGGAACGCCTCTCGTTCGTACATCATGCGGAGAAGTTGGTCGTTCCACGGTCGGCGGGCCTGTCGATCGGGTCTCACCCGCAAGTAGTCGAAGGCGAACGCCGTCGGCACGGGGCCGGTCGGCACCAGCCACGGCTGCGTACCGTCGGGGTCCATCGCTGTTTCAGGGCGGTGTCGCGCGTCGGTCGGCCCCGCCACGCCGCCGGCGAGATCCACCAGTTCGAGAATCGCGCGGTAGGGGGCCGCCACGCGATTCTCCGGATCGTGGTGACTGAGGGCGCGCATCGCCTCGATGCTCTCCCGCTGCTTCAGCTCGGCGACGTGCTGCCGGAGGTACTGCTGGGCGGCCGGCCAGTCCGCCTGCTCGAGCCATCCGGTCAGGACCTCCGGCAAGATGCGCGGTGGGGCGGCCGGACCCGACGTCTCGGGTGTGCTGAAGATGCCCGGTGCGCCGCGAAGGGACCACAACTCGTCCGCGAACCGCTGTGCCGTACGTCGGCTCAGCTCGGAGACGTTTTCCCCGGTGAGCGGGGAGAGGGTCAACGACAGTCTCGCGTCCGCCGGTACACCTGCGGCGGTGAGTTCGTCGTTGAACCTCACCGGTCCGTAGCGGCGGGCGCCGGCGACCAGTTCTGCCGTGCCGGGGTCCAGGGTCGCGAAGGCCGAGACGTAGCTCTGGTATCGCGGCATCCATTCGATTACCGGCGGGGGAGCAGGGTCGTCTCCATGCGGCAGGTACACCCCGGCCCGGAACGGCACCAGCACCGGCTGCCGTTGCACCGCCACCGGTGCCTCGGCAGGTTCTGCCGGTTTGCCGGTCATCGGTTCAGCCTCGTCTGTGGCGGTGACATCGGTCAGCAGCCCGGCGAGGCCCGCGTCGGTGAGTCTGGTCCCTGCCCAGCTCAGCAATCTGTCTCGGGCGTTCGCTGCGCGCTCCTGCGTCGGGTCGCCGGTGTGGAAGCCCTGCCGCTCAGCCAGCCGGTCCAACCGGCCGACCAGGACCTCGACGTCGCTCTCCGTCGGATCGGCGCCGGCGAGGTCCAGCAGTACGTCGGCCACGTGGCTGAGAGTCAGCCTCTCCACGACGGCGACACCCTCGTTCGACACCAACACATCAGCCTCGACAAACGGGCTCTCGTTCTCGAAGGCGCGCTGGAACAGCTGCACGTCCCGATCACCGACCTGGTGGGCAACCGCCGGGTCCAGGGGTGGCACCGACGGCTTCGGGCCGAGGCGTCCGAGCCGGTGGACGATCTCCTCGGACGTGAGGTCGGTGCCGACAGTGGCCGCCGTGCCGAGCCGCTGGCCCAGGACCCACACTGTCCATGGTGTTTCCTCCTCCGGTACGCCGATGACGATCCGGGCGGACCCGGAGTAGGGCAGATCCTGCTCCGGGTGGTCGGCCGGGCGGATCCAGAGACGGTCGCCCATCGGCACGATGTGCCAGCCCGGCAGCAACTCGTGTCTGCCGTCACCGACGTGTGCCAGAGCAAGGTCGGCGATCAGCAGTCCGTGGCGCTGTGGTGCGGGATGGACGGTGTAGTACGCCGCGAACGGGTGGAGAGTCGGCGTGTGCACACGGGTGTGGGCCACGAAATGATCGGTCAGGTCGGCGGGATCAACCAGGTTCGCGGCCAGTGCCAGTGTCCGGTCACCACCCACCAGTCCGGCAAGCTCCACGGCCCGGGACGCGCTCACCCGAGCGGACATCACCAGCTCCACGGTCGAGGATTCCGGAAGACCGTCGCGTACCTGCGTCAACACGTGGGGAGCCGTGGCCGGATCGCCCACCTCCACGATGTCGAGGCGTCGGGTCGGATGCGTCATCCGTGTCGGCGGATCCGTCCGGGACCCCGCCGGGCGTACGAAGGTCCCCGCCGGGCCCAGGTCGACCATCTCGAACCCCGGGACCTCCGACACTCGGATGGTCGACGCCGTCCGCCAGTCCCGCAGCGAACCAGCCTCCGTGAACTTCTGCTCGAGAAGTAGCTGCGCCTCGGCCACCGAATCGATGGTGGAGGCCATCACATCGGCGTACGGTCGTTGTGTGGCGAGCACGCCCTGCGTCAGTCGGTGACGCAGCCGGGGTGACCTCTCCAGAGGCCCGATGGTCGAGAGTCGATGGGCTGTCATCAGGATTTCGCGTTGCGCGCTGTCGCGGGCGGTGGCAGCACGCGCCCGTACGTGGGCGTAGTCGGACGGCCAGGCTTCCAGTCGGGTGTCTTCCCCGACACGCGTGTCCCACAGGTGGCGCGCGACATCGTGGGCCGTCGTGTGTTTGCTCATGTCCGGTGGTGAGGACACTGCCCGGGCCTGCATCGTGATCACTTCTGCGACGAGCAGTTGTTTCATCAGCGCGATGAGTGCGCCGTCGACAGAGGTGACTGCGAGGTCCAATCTCCAGCGTCTTGGGTCGAATATTGCTATGTCGCCGAAATCGATAAAATCGACGAAAGTGGGCATCGGCGGCACGTCGACCCATTTGACGAGCAGATCCACCAGCTTGGCCCACGCCATCCGCCGCTCGTTCCAGCCCCGACCGCCGTCGAGAATCGAGTAGCGCTCGCGTACCCAGCTCCGGGCGAAGTCCCAGAGGTGCGTATCCAGTGTGTCAGCGTGCCGTGCCGGCACTGAGGAGGACGGGTCCGCGCTGATGAGCGGCCCGTACGCCTGGTACGTGTCGGGGCGGAACCGGTCCGTGTCGGTGCGGAACAGGTGCAGTGCCGGGCGGGGCCCGGGATGCGTCTGCTCGACCGGACGCTGGTCGCCGTGCACGATGATGTTGATGTCGAGTGCCCTGGCGACGACTGCGGGAAGGTGTCGCCCCAGGGCCGTCAGCTGGAGGTCGACCCGTTCGATCCCCGCCTGCAGGTGACGGGCACCGGATGTCGCACCCCCTGACGCCAGGTGCGTCAGTTGTACGCGGGCATGGTCGAAATCCATGACGGCCCGTAGGAGCCGGGCGTGGAAAGTGGGAGTCGGCTGCTCCACACGCCGGGCGAACTCCGCCCGCCACTGGCTGCGCCGGTGCTCGCGCGTCCGCGCGCTGCTCGCCGCCAGCACCGCCTCCCGGATCGTGTGGTCGTCCGCGTCGGGCAGTCGACGCCGCACCACGGCCGACGCTTCGGCCCGCCACCGACCGAGCTGCTCGGGCGTCGGCTCCGTCGGCCGGAAATCGGCCAGGAGCGCGGTCGACGTGCTGAACGGCAGCTCCTCGGCCAGCAGAGCGCCCCGACCCCCCGCCACGTCGGCGAACCGCGCCGGCTCGGTCGCCACCACCCCCGTGACGACGTCACGCAGATGACTCGGCGTGCGGATCTCGGGTGGTAGCGGAACGCCCTGCCACACGGCGGCATCGAGGACCGCCCCCAGCAATCCCCGGTGCGCCCACTGCCCGTTCCGGGCCTCCATCGACGTCGGTGCCGGGCGGAGTGGTCCTTGAGCCGCCGCGTCCAGCCGGTCCGCGACCTCACGACGCAGCAGATCGATCCGGCTCTCGCCGGCAGCGTCCAACCAGGGCCTTGTCTTCGACGTCAGCCAGGAGTCCACGGCCCTCAGCGCGATCACGTCCTCGACGGTGGCACCGCCGGCGGGAACGGTGTCCAGGACGCCCTGTGCCTCGTCCACCAGGGCCGGTATCGGGCCGTGCTGCGACACGTCTACGCCCAGGTCACCCAGCCTGACCTGCTCGTTCCGGAATCGCTCGCGCCAGGCGCCGACCGTCGCGCCGCTACGCTCCAACTCGTCCCAGAGCCCCGCCACGCTGGCCTGCCGCAGCTCCAACTCAGTGGCGGCATCGGTGACCGGTGGTGCCGTACGCAGGTAGAGGTCGGCCCGCCGTTGGATGCCCATCAGGTGGTCCAGCGGAAGGCGGAGTGCCTCGCTGTCGGTGACGGCGTCGCGAGCTGCCATCTCCGGGTCCAAGCCGGCGACTGCGGTGACGAACGCGGCGGGATGCTCCGATCTGGTGGAGACCGGCCATATGGGGTGGTCGGCCATGCCCCGCACCGCTCCGTGACCGTGGTCCGGCGGCGGATACCACGAGTTCAGGTGAAACAGCGCGGCGACCTGTGCGCGTCCGGCCGGGTCCAGATCCAGGGCTGCCAGCAATGACCTGAGCTGCGGTCCCCCCGACGGGTCGAGGAACCAACCGTGTACCTGCTGCGGCTCTGACCTGGTGGTGGCGAAGTTCGTGCCGACCACGTCCGCAGCGGAGTCGGGCAGGGCCGAGGCCGCCAAGGGGTCGCGCGTCGTGGCAGCCAGGAGCGCCCAGACCACGCGGACCCCGCCCTGTAGCCCGCCCAGCCCGGACGTCGGGATGCCGGGATAGGTGAAGCCGACCTCGACGGCGTGAGGTCGCGATTCGGCTGCGGTCACCTTCGGCGGATTCGCATGGTTGAGCCAGGGCAGTTCCGGTGAACCGAACAGCCGGGTCAGCGCGTCCTCGTGGGCGCGGACGAGGCGGCCCAGCGCCGCCGCAACATCGACCGGCTCCCCTATCCCCGCTGCCGACAACGGGGCGTGATCGACTTCGATCACCATCTTGGAGACGGACACGCCGTACCGCCGCATGGCCTCGACCACGGATCCGAGCGCTCGCCACACCGGTGGGCTGTCCACGAGATCCGTGGCGCGGATGACGAACCTGCCGGCTTCGTCCAGGTCGAACTCGGTCCGCAGCCGTGACCTACCGCCATACACCGACGGCGCAGACTCTGCGGCGGCCAGCGCATCGACGAGTATCTCCCGACGATCCTCGGGGGCCACCCACGTCCACGGCTCGTGTGGCAGGTCGTCACTCCACGCGCCGTCGATGGTGAGAGCGAACGTCCGCCCGGACGCGGGATCGCCCAGGCCCCCCAACGCCTGAGTCAGGATGTACGGCACGGGTGGTGTGCCGGCGTTGATCCGGTGCCGGAGCCAGTCCACGGTCTCCGACGGTTCCGGCCACCTCTCGGACCAGTCCGAGGCGTACGCCTCGACACTCGCCGGTAGGGTCTCGGTCAGGAGGCGACCCTGCGGTACCTCGTGCGTCCGTGGCAGGGCTTCCGGGATCGTCGGAGCGGCCCGGACCGGGCCCAGTCCCCGTGCCATCGGGAACTTCGAGGCCACTCGCCGCGCCGGGAAGATGGTCAACAACGCTGCGGCCTGCGCGCGGGTCGACCCGTCCACGAGTAACTTCACCAGCCGCCACCCGTCGAGGCCCAGATCGAAGGCGTCGTCCGCGTGATCGCCGGGCGGCCGGAACGGCCAGTCCCACCACTGCGGCTCGGGGAACGGTTGACGGGCCAACTCCACCAACTCCGCGAATATCCGCAACCCGGCCTGTCGTACGCCGGGCCATAGGAGTTCCTTCCTGGAGCTCATGCGGAGCCTGACGACATCGGCGGAACTCCAAGCCACGTCGAAAGACAGGCCACTGTCCTTGCGGTGGGCGCGGAGAAACCCGGCGAAGCTCGCGAAGCCGTACGGTGGCGGCGGGCTGCTTCTGCTCGCCAGGCCGATCTGGCTCATCGCGTTGAGATGCGAGTAGTAGAGGTGGGCCAGCCGCAGGTATGCGGCGGCGTCGGCGCCGTACCCTGTCCTGACCTCGACCGTCGCCTTGCTGAGGGTGAATCTCAGATCCCTCAGTGTGTCGAGCACCTGCGCAAGGTCGGTCCATCCAGCCTGCTCGTGGCCGAACGTGACCGTCAACGAGTACTGGCCGCCCGTGGGTGGCTCGACGCGCACACCGGCTACCTGTGACAGGCGAGCGAACGCTCTCTCGGCCTCCGGTGACTGTTGGTCAAGGAACGACAGGAGGTTGATCGACATGCCGTCCGGCACGGGTGCGTCCGGGAGCAACGGGCTCAGCCATTCGTGCGGCGCGGAGCCGGGTCCCGCCGCCGCGCCCATCGCCCGGATCAGACCGGCGACAGACTGCGGAACGTCCTGCCGGGCGGCACGGGCGATGATCCGGCGAAACAGCTCAGCGCGCCGATCCGACGCGGCGTACCGCAGGGCTGCGGCGCTGACCTCGGCGACGTCGCCTCGGGTGAGGGTCGCCGACCCGTCGTGGTTCCACACCGGCCACAAGTCCGACGTGTCGAGTCCGTACTTCTCCTCATCGGACCGCCGCCAAGTCTGAAACGCCCCGATCACCCGGCGCGGCCCGGCCGGACCGGCATCAGGTACCTTCGGCGGCCGACTCAGGTTGGCGTAGACCGCCAGCGACTGTGTCGGGAGATCCGACCTTGCGGCGACTTCCAACAGTCCGCGGAGACCAAGCCAGCCACCGTCGTGGTTGAGCTGCTGGGCCAGCCTGGGTGGTACGTCGCCCTGCTCGAACACGATGTCGTACAGGTGGTCGGTGGGCGTGCCGGTCAACTGCCGCGTCGGCCAGTCCGGACGGCTTCGGATCGAGTCGGCGACCGGGCCCACCATGGCGAACCTCGGCGCGCCGGCCTCGTCAGCGTCGTTGAGGCGCGCGAGGTCGTCCGCCGGGTCGAGTACTGCGGGGTCGACACCGAGAACGGAGGCGAGCGCGAACAGTCTGTCGGGCGGGACACCCAGCCGCGACGCATGCTCCTCGATGTCGGGCACCTGCCCGATCCGGAGGCTCAACCCGGTGACCCAGAAGGTGCTGATGCGCAGTCGTGTCGCCAACTCGTGGCGCCGGTGGAGGTCGAGGCCGAGCTGTTCGGCCACCTCCGACAGGGTCGTCAGGTACCGCTCGCGCTGGTGGTCGTTCAGGTCCGCCCACATCTGGTCGGCGAAGACCCTGTTCGGGCCGGCGGCCGACTCGCTGCTCGTGTCGGTGTCCGACCCGCTGGTCATCTCGACATCGGAGTCGGTGTCCATCGCGGAACCTGGGCCGTCGGTGTAGGTGGCGTCCGGCAGACCCAGCACACTGGTCAGCCACCAGCCGAGATCGATCTCGTCACCCGACCAGTCGGCCAGAGTCAGGCCCCAGTCGGTGAGGAACGCCAGCGGCACCTGCGCGAGCCAGAACGTGTCCGTCACATCGAAGCCGGCGTTTCTGGGCCACAACTGTCGCAGCACGTCGTCGGCGATCGCCGGGATCTCCTTCGGCGGGCCCTGTCGACGCGGCAACGTGGCCACGACCGGCCCGAGTTGGACCAGCGGCACATCCCACCGTGCGGCCATGCCGAACAGCTGTGTCACGGTGTCGGGATGTGCGTCCGGTGGCAGCGGCGGGATGTCGGAGGCGCGCAGTCCACCCCACCGGCGGGCGTGGGCCAGGGCCGTCGGCACCGGCACCGCCAGATCACGGGCGGCGTCGAGTACGGCGACATGGTCCAGCCACGGACGGTCGATCAGGTCGCGCTCGACCTCGTGACGCGACATGCCCATCTTCTGAGCGAGCCACTCGGCCAGCCACAGGTCGGCGTCGCGTGCTGCCGGCAACTGCGGGCGGGCCGGCGGAGGCTCGTCCTCGTCGAACCGGCGTGCCGAGTCGTCCATCGCCTGCTCCAACAGCCCGATCCAGTCCAGGCCCGCGAGCCGCCGGTGATACTCCGCGACGCTGGCGTGGCCCACCCGGAACGTGCTGAACAAAAGGTCGTGTAGCTCGTTCGGGGTCAGCCCGTCGGCCCCGGACCCGTTGGGTAGGCGCGCCCCTACCCAGAAGGTCCACGACGGAAATGGCACCGGCTCACCGTCCGGCCCCTGCGTGAGCAGGCGAACCAGGTGTTCGACGGTCAGTCGGTCGTCCGACCGCTCGGGCGTGTGTACCGCCAGCCGGTTCAGGACTGACCGCATCGGCAGGAGATCCAGGATGTTCGCGTTCAACCGCCAGGACAGCTCCAGCGCGACCTCCGGCTCGATCCCGGCCCGATAGGCGAACCAGTCCAGGCGGTCCGGCACGTGGCCGGTGTCCGCGATCACGTCGAGCAGTCGCGCGATCTGCTCCTTCGGCAGGTGCAGTTTGTCGACCAACCGGGCAACGCGCGGCAGGTCGACCAAGGGGAGCTCGGCCACCGCCCGGACCTGCTCCTCGGGCACCTCCCACCGGTCGGCCCAGCCGGCGGCCTCCCGCACGCTCAACCTCGTCGATGTCGACGCCGGCATCAGATCAGGTTCCAGATCGGCCGACTGCCGAATCAACCGGGCGGGAGCCACTTCCGTCAGGAACCGCGTGATCTGGGACGTCGGAACGTTGCCGACCAGCTGGTATACGAGCGAGGGCAAGTGGCCGGACGGCAGGAGGTTGCTCAACTCGGTGACCGGGAATCCGAGCTTGCCGCTCAACTCCGCATACCGCGTGACGTGCTGCAGCGACTTGAACCCGAGTTCTTCAGCGATGAGTCGGACCTGATCCACCAGCCGCTCGACCAGCGTCCCGACCTCGGCGGGCCGGACGCGGTCCGCCCTCATGTCGACAATCCCCGCCGCGGTCCGGATCATTTCTCGGATGGACAACAGGCCGGCAAGATCGATCCTGCCTGCCGTCTCCAGTCGTGCGGACGGCGGATCCCCCGCCGCGTCGACGGGAGGGGCATCCGGAGGCGCCGGGTGCTCGCTCTCGGTGCCGGATGGGGCGACCGGCCCGAGGCTCAGCTGCCCGGCGAGCGCTTCGAGCGCCAGCAATCGCAGCTTGCGCCGCACCTTTCGGACCGACTCGTCCGGCCCGACCGAGACGAGGAACATTCCCATTTCCTTCGCCACACCGGCGATGTCGTCGCCCCGGCGGACCTGATCGGCGGCCCAGGCCACGGACCGTCCGGCCAACCTGTCCGGAAGGGTGTGCACCAGTTCCAGCGGCACCCCCCGCTCGCTCAGCCAGCGGAACGACGGAAGATCATCCGGACCCAGTCCGAGCCGGGCGCTCAGCTCGGCCAGATACACCACCTCGACATCGGTCGACACCCCGAACGGCCCCAACCGCTCGCGTAGCCCGGTCAGCAGCTCGTCAGCCGTGGCCACCCTGGTGTTGGTGGCACGCGTCCGCACCACGGTGACCAGTTCCCTACCGACGATCCGCAGGGCGCCCGGCGGTAGACCGAGATCCTGGGCGACCGCGTACCACGCCCGCCGGAGCGGCTCCACGAGATCCGCCGAGGCGCGCTCCTGCGCGTCGGTCGGGAGCGGCCCGTGCACCGCCGAGATCGCCTCGACCGTCAGATCGGTGACCTCGTCCGGGTCCGGCACGCTCTCGATCAGACGTACCCACTGCCGCGTCCTGGCCTCGTCCGGGCCCGTCACACCCAGGTCGCTGACGAGCCGGGTCCACGCGTCGCCGTGGAAGAGGTCGTCGGTCTGCGGCTGCTGATCCACAGCCGGGGTGACCGCCGGCACCGTCGGGGACGCCTCCGACACCGGCTCGTCCGGCTCCCACACCCGCTGGTACGCCGGTGGTGGCGTCTCCTGCCTGAACCGGTCTGCGGTGGGCGTGTCCAGCGCCAGTTCCAGTGCGCCGTCGAGCCGGAAGACGAGCTGCGGCAGGCCACGCACTTCTGCCGGCTCCACCTGCACCAGCAGCCCGCCCCGGACCCGTTGGTAGACCACGTCGTCGCTGCTGAGCGTGCCCAGGGGCAGCGCGTCGACCAACGCCATCCGGAACCTCAGCGGACCCGCCGTTGCGCCCTGGGGGCGCAGGGCAGCGCCGAGCATTCCGGACAGCCCTGGTCCGGAAATCACCTGGTGCAGCGTGTCGGCCCGCATCAACTGCCGTCCAGCCGATCGCCAGCGACCCACCTCGACCTCCGCGACGACTGCGTCGTGCAGTGTCCGTACCGACACCGGATCGATGGCGGCCACTCGCGCCAGGCCCCGCCGCAGCGTCTCCGGTGGAAGATCCAGCACTACGGGATTGAGCCGGTCCACCGTCGCGGCCAACTTCTCATCCACACCGACCAGTTCGGCCCCGCGCCGCGCCACCCGCGACCCTAGCCCGGACAACACCTCGTCCGACACCAACGCCCGCAACTGCACCAGCGCCGCGCGGACCACCGGCAGGTCAGCCGTCGGCGGATGCCCGGAGTGCTCCCACCGCACCGTCACCAGCAGCGGGGCGGCATACCACTGCGCGGACTCCGCCGCGCCCACATGCTGGTACGCGCCGACCGGCTCCGCGCGCACCACCAGCCGGATCCCCCTGTCCTCCGGCCTGCTAACGCGCGCCGGGCGCAGCACCACACCGCTGTCGAACAGACCGGACTTCCGCCAGGCCGTCAGTTGCTCGGCACTCAACAGGTCACGCAGCACGACGCGCTGGCTGGTGACTGCGGTGTCATACGTGACCGCCCGCCAGTCAGCGTCCTGCAGATGCTTCGCGTGATCCTTCACCAGATTCGCCGCCAGCCCCTCAACCCGCTCCGTCGGCGCCTCGTCGGGTTCGGACAGCACGTCGACGGCCATGGAGTCCGACGCGGTCTCGTCGGCTTCGGGCGACGTGTCGATGTCCATCGGGTCCGACGGCGCTTCGTCGGCGGCGTCCTCGGCATCGGGTTCGGGTTCGGGTTCGGAGGAGATCACCAGCTTTTCGACGACCAGGGGGAACTCGTCCGGTGTCAGCACGGCCGGCGGCCACGAACCGACCGCGACCGGCTCTTCGGCGGGGTCGGGCGGACTGGCGTCGAGTTCCAGATGTTCGTCGGGATGCGCAGCGGTGCTGCCTGGCGGCGTCTGCGGGTCGAACTCGGTGAGGATCCGGTAGTACATGCCCGCGTCGCGCCACAGTCGCCGGAGCAACCCACGCCGGGCCGCCACCGGGCTTGCCGTCGAATGTGGCAGGCGCAACCGCTCGGCGTACCGGTCGAGATGGGCCACCAGCGCTGCCGGGTCCTGCTCGGCCGGGTCGGCACCGGCCTCGTCCAGCAGCGCGTCCAGCAGGTAGTGACCGACCCGCGCCGGGACGCTCCCGGACGCGAACAGGGCCTCCTGCCACCGTGGACCGAAGGCCAGGTCGAGTAGCCGCCGGTCGTGAGCGGTCTCCGCGTGCAGCGACGCGGTCGACGGCCACGGTCGCGGCGACACCGGAGGCGCGGGCCGGTGCACCCGGACGAAGTCCGCGTCGGCGACGGCCCCGGTGTGGCTGGCCAGCACCCGGGCCACCCACATGCCGTACTGCCACACCGTCCACGGGACGGGGCGGTCAGGGGTGCCGATCACCACGCGCGGGTCGCCGTCGCCGACCTGTGGTGACACGTCTGCCGGACCGATCCACACCCGGTCGCCGACCGTGACGACATGCCAGCCCGGCAACATCTCGTACCTGCCGTCGTCGCGCGCGCTCAGCGTGAACATGCCACCGACAGGAACATCCGGCCGCGAGGCGGGATGCACGGTGTAGTAGGTGGCGAACGGCGTCATCGTCCGTTGGTGTGCCCCGCTGTGCGCGACGAGACGGGCGGCACCGGCACCGCTGGGATCCACCAGGTTCCGGCCGACCGCCAGGACGTGCCCGTCGCCCAGCACCTCGGCCAACGCCACCACGTGGGCCGCCGACAGACGCGCGGCGGGCACCAACTCCACGAGCGCGTCGGAGGGAAGGGCGGCCCCGATGTCCGTGAGTCGTCGACGCGCGTCCGACACGTCCCCGACCTCGACGACCACCAGCGGCCGGTCCGGATGAGGCAGCCGCTGCGGCGGTGACGCCGTCGGTGTCGTCGGCAGGAAGACGCCCGCCGGGCCCAGGCTCAGAGCCCCCAGATCCGCGAGTACGGCCACCAACCCGTCGATCTCGACGTGCCAGTCCCGCACCGAACCGTCGGCGGCGAGGGACAACTCCAGGCGAAGAGCCTGGGCCTCGGTCGGGTCGGCCTGGTACACGGCGCGTACGTCGGCCCTGGCCAGCAGAGCCCGATCGTGGCCGGCCGCCAGCCGCCGCAGCACCCGTGGGCCGAACCGGCCGAGTCTGCGGGCCGAGTCGAGCCGCATGTGCGTCCGATCCACCAGATCCACCACGGCGGGATGGGCAGCTCCCACCCACCGCCGAGCACGTACCGCCTCGCGCACCCCGGGATCCGCCGAACGGAACAGGCGGAAGTCCTCCACGTCGGTGATGCCGAGCAGCGTCCGGTGCGCCTGCTGCACCGGGCCGAACACCACCACGGCGGTCGCGGGATCCCGCAGCGCCGCCGACACCCAGCCCTCGCCCACCGGCACGATGACCGGCCCCGGACCACCACCCGGGGCGGGTGATGCCCCGAACCACCACACCACATCGTCGTGCGTGACCAGCCAGCCCAGCTCACCCGCGCCCAGACCGGGCCGCAAGCGCACCAGCGCCGACGAGTCGGGGGCCCGCAGGAGGCCGTCGAGCAGCGCGTCGACGTCCGCCGTCGGCGTCGGTTCGCCACCCGCCACCGACAGCACGTCGGCCATCGAGACCGGCATCACCTTCCGCATCAGCTCGGCCGCGTCCGGCCCCGGCGGGAGGCCGTGACGCACCAGGCGGAACGCCATCGCGACGGCCGCCGTCGGCACCGGGACCCGCAACCGCTGGTGCGACTCCGCCAACCACCCGGCCAACGCCTCGATGCGGGTCCAGGACGGCGAGGTGCGGTCGGACGCGATCTCGACCGCCGTGCGGACCGCCTCTCGGGCGGCGACGTGCGACCACGGCAGGCTCCGCACCGCCACGGCGTCGTCCCACGAGGTCTCCCGACCCTGCGGGTCCACCGGCACCAGCCGCGCCGAGCGCGCCGACCCGACCGGTACCTGCACCTGCACCCGGTACAGATCCGCGAGCTTCTCCACCGCTTCCGCGTCGTCCACCAGGCGGCGCCCGTCGACCCCCCAGCGCTCGACCTCCCACGGCACCAGCACCAACTGGTCGGAGAACGGTTGCCCGTGGACGAAGTCCGCGCCGACCGCCGAACGGGGCTTCTCCTCCGCCAGGAAGACCAGGGCCGCGTCGACCGGCCGCACCGCGGCGAGCGAGGCCGCCAACGCCGCCGAATGCCCGGTCTGGGTCAGCTCACCGGTGAGGACCAGCCGGCCCGCCACCACGAGAATCTCCCGGCAACCATGCGCGACCGGCACACCATCACCCCCCGGTCGCTTCTCCGGTACCGACAGCTTCGGATGGGTTTCCGCCGTTCGGTGCTCTGAGTCGGCCTCCCCGCCCAAGCCATCCCCGCCGCACGGTGGCACGACTCGCCGGATCCCCGGTAGTCCCTTTATGTCCGCACCGGGCGTCCTCACCGTCCGGTGCGGCGGGTGTCCCTGGAACTGGTGACTGTGCCGGTCCCGTGCCGAGCGGGCAGGCTGACACGGGACCGCCGTCCGGACGGCCAGGAGGCCGAGCGGCATCGACCGGGAGGGCCTATGAAGCTAGTCGACATCACTCCGCAGATGCTGCTGGACGGGTCGCAGTCCTGCACCGACACGGCTGCACAGCTACAGGCGCGGCTCGCGACGCTGCGACGGGACGTGGACGACCTGGCGTCGTACTGGTTGGGGCCGGGTTCCAAGGCCTACAAGCAGACGATGGAGGAGTACGACACCTGCGGCCGGATGCTCAACGACGCCCTGAACGGGATCTCGCGGGGCCTGCAGCGCAACGCCGGCAACTACGCCACGGCCGACGAGGCGACGGTGCGCACCATGCCCGAGATCAATGGTATTCCGGCGGCCCGTCTCGGGCCTGAGCCCGGCGCCTGACCGGAACCGTCAGCCCGCCCGAGTAGAGGAGTTCGCGTGACCGACAGTATGGGTAGTCGCATCCGGGTCCCCCCGGAGCTGGAGTTCGCCGGCGCCAGGCTCAAGAGCACCGCCGACGAGCTGGTCGACATGCTCGCCACCCTGAAGGCCAAGCTCGTTCCGTTGGAGGAGAGCTGGGTCGGTGAGGCACGCGAGGAGTACGTCGGACTCCAGGGGCAGTGGAACGCCGGGGCGAACGGTCTGTTCGGTGTGGACGGCGCACTGGGCGACATCGCCAACGCCGCCAACCTCGCCTGGAACAACTACTCCGAGGCGGAGTTCTCGAACCTGCGTACCTGGCGGGGCTGACGATCACCGCAGGCCGGGGGTCTTGAACATCCGAGACCTCCGGCTCGTAGTATTCGGCATGATCCGTGATCAACGAGGCCGTACCTCCGACGCGCAGCCGTCGCCGGAACCGGTCGGACCGGGTGCCGAGTCGAACCCGGAGTCGCTCGCGGACAGCAGCCGGTTCCGCAAGCTCGGTTCGGCCCTGAACTGGGTCGGTGACCGGGTGGCCGTGGTCGGCGCCGACCCGACGGGAGCGGTCGCCGCCGCAGCGACCGGGCTGGCGGCGGAGCGCGACGTGGTGACCGTCGTCGGGCCGCTCGACACCGCCGAGGACTGGGCGTTCGTCGAGACGGTGCTCCCCATCGCGGTGCCGCCGGGCAGTCGTGCCCGGGTCGCGGTGGCCGGGGCGGCCGGTCGCGGCCTGGCCGGTCGGCTGGCCCGGGAGCTGACCGCCACCCTCGACGTCCCCCGGGCCGAGGTGCTGCTGGTGCCCGGGGGCTCGCTGTTCGCGGTGGACGGCTGGCTGCGGCACACCCCCGACGGGGTGGCCTCCCCGGCCGGCCATCGCAGCCCGCAGCCGCCCTGGGAGAACGACGTCGACAAGCTGTGCGCCGCGACGCGCCCCGGTGAGCTGGTGCTGCTTCCCGTACCGGCCGGGATGTGGCTGTTCGGTCGGCTGCCGGGCACCCCGATGCCGGACTACGACGACCCCGCGTATGGGGTGCCGATGGACGCTGACCGGCCGGTGCTGCTGATCGGGCGGCCCGGGCAGCCGGAGCCGGAGGCGGACGCCATCGTGGAGTTCCTCGACCGGCTCCCGTCCCGGCTACGCCAGCAACTCGTGCTGGCCTCCTACGGATCGGTGACCACGACTGCGGCGGCGGCGACGAGCCTGGCCCGCGAAACGGGTGTCCCGGTGCAGGTGCACACCGGCCTGCCGGCGCTCACGCCCGAGGGCCGACCGACGAGTCTCGCCGTCGACCACGCGGCGGCCACCTGGGAACCGATCGCGACCGTCCTCAGTTTCCCGCCCGAGGGTCCGGCCCGCCCGGTCGGACCGGTACGCGGACTCGACGGCTACCCGGAGCTGACGGAGAACGTCTTCCGGCTCGGCGAGCGGTGGGTGGCCGAGGTGACACAGTCCGGCCTCTGGGTGCGGCCACCCGAGCAGGAGCACGCCGCACGCCTGGTGCGGTCGCACCCGTGGACCTCCGGCAAGGTGCGGATCTTCGTGGGCGTACCCGGCAAGCCGCCCCGGTACCACGTCTTGCCGGTGCTCGGCGCGCTGCTGGGCCGGATGCCCGCCGAGACCCGTCAGCGGGTCGAGTTGTCGCCGGCCCGGTTCGCGGTGGCGGCCGGGGACGACGCGGTCCCGACGCCGGACCCGGAGCAGGGTGAGCCGGTCGCGCCGGTGGTGCAGCGCACCGTCGTGCTGCGCGCCCCGCAGTCCGGTGGCGCGATCCCGGTTGTCCCGGCACCGGCGGAGCGGCCGGAGGACCCGACGGCCGCGAGGCGGAGTCCCGAAGTCGGACGGACGATCGGGGCGGGCGCGGCGTCGCCGGAGACGACCGCGTCGCCTGCGTCCGGCGGGAACGCCCCGGTCGGACCCGCGCTGGTGGCCGCGCCGACGACGACGCTGGCGGCCGAGCCGACGACGCAGTATCCGATCCGTCCGGTGGCGCGGCACGAGGCCGTCCGTCCGGTCCGCCGCGACGAGCCGAAGCAGGGTACGGAGGCGGTGCGCCCACCGCGTACCGAGGCGTCCCGTCCGCCGGTCTCGCCCCCGGCCGGTCCGGACGACGAGCGGCGACACCCGTCCGGGTCCGGTCCGGCCGGACCGGAGACCCGGCGGCGGCGCAAGCCCCGGCTGTCGGCCCAGATCCTGACCGCCGTCGCGGTCCTGACAGTGGCGGTCGCCAGCGGGTACGTGCTGAATCCGAACGGGCAGCCGTCCGGCGCCGACACGTCGCCGGGGTACGCCGTACCGCCGCCGCAGGGTCTTCCGGAGTTCTCCGCCGGGACGCCGGTCGCCGCCGACCCGTCCGGTATCCCGACCGACGATCCGTCCACCTCGGTCAGTCCCGCCTCCGGCAGCAGCGGCCAGACCGGTGCGGCCCCCGGCCCGAGCTTTCCCGGGCAGAGCCAGGCGTCGACGGGCGGCACCGACCGGGTGCCCGCGCCGGTGGCCCCGCCCCGACCCAGCGGGTCGCCGTCGTCCGCACCGAGTGCCACCCCCCGGCCCGCGGCGTCCTCGGCGATGCCGGGTCAGGTGAACAGTTCGGGGCGGAACCTGGCCCTCTCCGGGACCGCCAGCGCGTCGAGCTTCGAGACGATCTACCGGCCGTCGAGCGCGATCGACGGGGACCGGGAGTCCCGGTGGGGTAGCGCGTTCACCCCGGACACCCAGTGGCTCGCCATCGACCTGGGCGAACTCTGGCAGGTCACCGAGGTGCGG
The DNA here is from genome assembly GCF_040642635.1 of Micromonospora sp. NPDC047793. Taxonomy (NCBI): domain Bacteria; kingdom Bacillati; phylum Actinomycetota; class Actinomycetes; order Micromonosporales; family Micromonosporaceae; genus Micromonospora; species Micromonospora sp. NPDC047793. The sequence goes on from NZ_JBEYSG010000002.1 coordinate 351,436, forward strand.
CTGCGGTGGCAGCGGGCGTACGCGACCGCGTACCGGGTCGAGGTGTCCGCCGACGGCGGGACGTGGCGGACGGTCTACCAGACCGGTAGCGGCGTGGGCGGGACCGTCGACATCGCCGTCACCCGCACTTCCGTCCGGTACGTACGCATGGTCGGCACGGCCAAGGCGATGCCCGGGTACGGGTACTCGATCCACGAGTTCGAGGTGCGCTGAGGAGGGCGGCTCACCGTTTGTTGTTGGTGAGGTTCTTGGTGTTCTGCTCTTCGACGTCGGTGTACATCGCGTGGGTGTGCTTCATCCGCCGGATCGCCTCGTTGAGGACGTCGCGCATCTGTCCGCTCAGACCGTCGACCTGATCGAGCAACAGCGCGAAGTTCTTGCCGGCCGGGCTCATCCAGTAGTCGCGCAGCGTGCGGAACTCCTTGTTGATCTCGTTCAGTTTGCCTTCCAGCGTGTCCCGTTCGGTGGCGACCTTCTTGGCGGCGTCGGCCAGCTTGTCGAGCTCGACGGCGAAGGTGAACTGGGAGCCGTCCGGGTTGATCTGGGTGATCGGCGTACCGTCCGCGTTGGTGATCACGGTGATCGAGGGCTTGCCGTTGTCGGTGTACGCCCACTTGATGTCGCTGCCGCTGCTGCCGTACTCGATGGTGACCGTCTTGGTGCCCTGGGTGCCGTACGTCGGCCGACCCTCGGAGTCGAAGGTGGTGAACGTCCAGCCGTTCTGCTCCATGCTGGTGACCGCACCGTCCGAGTTGCGGAAGATGGTCGTGCCACCGGAGTAGGTCCACTGGAAACCACCGCCGGCCGTCGGCGTGATGGTCACCGTCTCCCGGGTCTCCGAGTTGACGCCGGACGTCGGCGCCCCGTCCTTGTACGTGATGACCCACCCGTCGCCACGGTCCTCGGTGAGGATCTGGCCCTCCGAGTCGTACGTCACGACGCTCTCGTCGTCGTACGTGTAGACGGTGTTGCCGTCCCGGTAGCTGATGGTGGCGGTGACGCCGGGGCGTTCCTCGGTGGCGGGGATGTCGACGTAGTGCGGGCGGTTGTCGGCGTCGAACTGGCTGTAGGTGGTGCCGTCGGCACGTTCCTCAGTCAGGATCTTGCCGCCGGCGTTGTACGTGATGACGGTGTCGTCGGCGTACGTGTAGAGGGTGTTGCCGTCCTGGTAGGTGATGTCGGCGCTGGTGGCGGGGCGGCCTTCGGTGGCGGGGACGTCGATGTGGCCGGGGCGGTTGTCGGCGTCGAAGTCGCTGTAGGTGGTGCCGTCGGGGCGTTGCTCCTTGAGCATCTTGCCGTCGGCGTTGTAGGTGATGACGGTGTCGTCGGCGTACGTGTAGAGGGTGTTGCCGCCTTCGTAGCTGATGTCGGCGCTGGTGGCGGGGCGGCCCTCGGTGGCGGGGACGTCGATGTGGCCGGGCCGGTTGCTGGCGTCGAAGTCGCTGTACGTCGTGCCGTCCGGGCGTTGCTCGCTGAGGATCTTGCCGTCGGCGTTGTACGTGACGACGCTGTCGTCGGCGTACGTGTAGACGGTGTTGCCGCCCTGATAGTCGATCTCGGCGCTGGTGGCGGGGCGGCCCTCGGTGGCGGGGACGTCGATGTGGCCGGGCCGGTTGTCGGCGTCGAAGTCGCTGTACGTCGTGCCGTCGGCCCGTTGCTCTTTGAGGATCTTGCCGTCGGCGTTGTAGGTGACGACGGTGTCGTCGGCGTACGTGTAGATGGTGTTGCCACCCTGGTAACTGATCTCGGCACTGGTCGCCGGCTGCCCGCTGCGGGCCGGGATCTCGACGTACTGCGGTTGGTCGTTCGCGTTGAAGTCGGTGTACAGGGTGCCGTCGGGCAGCCGCTGGCTGACCAGGTCCTGGCTGTGACTGTCGAAGGTCAGCACCGACTTGTCGGAGTACCGGAAAATCGTCAGGTTGTCCTGGTAGCCGATGTGCGCGTACGTCGCCGCCTGCCCGTCCGACGGCGGGATCTCCACGTACCGGGCGCGCCCCGCGTCGTCGAACGAGCTGTAGACCCGCCCGTCCGGCATCACCTGCTGGACCGGCTGACCGTCGGCGTCGTACGTCACCACCGAGCCGTCGCTCTGCCGCTCGAACGTGTGCCCCTTGGTCGGCGGCTGCTCCGGCCCGGCCATCAGGCGGATTCCTCGGGGCCGCCGACCCGCGGGAGGGACTCGGGTGCCGTCGGCACCGTCTCGCCGAACGACTGCTTGTCGGCCTCGGCGTAGAACTGGGCGGCGTTGTTGACCCGGACGACGTACTGCGCGACCGCCTGGATCGAACCGCCGACCGCCTTGAGCAGCGAGAGCTGGGTGTCCACGAGCATCTGCGTCTGATCCGGATTGGGGTCCTCGACCGGCGGGAGGTCCTCGCCCTTGACCGTGTGCCGCGAGATGTGACTGCCGCCGTCGTGGCTTCTGATCTCGCGGTCGTTCTGTACGCCGCCCTCGTTCTCGGCGTAGAAGATCCAGCCGCCCTTGCTGAGCACGTCCGCCTTGAACGACTCGAACTCGTCGACCTGGGTGTTGAGTTCGTTCAGCATGTAGTTCTGCGCCCCGCGAAGGTCGGCGGGCGTGACCCCGAACGCGCGGACGGTCGGCTCGACGAGTTCCTTCGTCTCGTCGCCCGCGTCCTTGGGCGGGTTGAACAGATTGTCGCCGGTGACCGATCGCGCATAGCGTTCTTCCATGTGCAGTTCGGGTATGTGTTTAATCGACGCCTGTACGTAGGTGTCCAGCTCAGGGTCGGCCATCTTAGACATGTACCACGCGGGTCCTCGCGGACGGATGTCCCTCTTCGGGGGACGCCCACCGTCACCAACATTGAGATGGTCCGGTTGAGCTGGGCCGATGCTAGCGTCTCCGGCACGAGACCGATTGGTGCGCGGGCGGGGGGCTGAGCATGGGGAGCGGTGCGCCCGCACACTACGACGACGGCCAGAGCATCAACGTCGACCCGCAGGGCATGTGGACGATCGGGTCGGAGCGAGTCGTCAAACTCATGGGCGATGTCGTCGACTCGTGGGAGCGAATCGGTAACACCTGGAAGAACCTCGAACTCAGTTGGGCCGGCGAGACCGCCGAGGAGGTCCAGCAGTTCAACTATCGGTTGCAGAAATTGCAGTGGGATCTGTTCGGATCGCAGGAACAGGAAACCTACGGGCTGATTTCGCAGGTGTGCGGGATCGCGGCGAGCGCCGCGTCGAACTACGGCGAGGCCGAGAAGACGGTCATCAAGATGTTCGACGAGTTCACCGCCGCCATCCCCGCTGATGACCTGCCGCCCGAGGAGGACGGCGAGGGCGACGGCGGCACGCCTCCACCCATCGATCTCGGGGATGCGTACAACACGACCGAGTCGCCGGTGCACACCCTCTACCCCAACAATCCCGACGCGAACAAGCCGCCGCCGCCGGATAACGAGTGACGGATGGCGAGCGACACCCATCCGGATCCTGACAAACTCGATGCGCTCGCCGCGCAGTGGGAGGCCAAGGCCGAGGACCTCGATCGGTTGCGCCTCGTACCGGCGAAGGCCCTGAACCAGGTCGGCAACTGGCAGGGTAGCGGTCGGGCAGCGGCTACCCGCACGTTGCCCAATCTTGAGAAGAACCTCCGCAACACCGCCGAGTTGTGTCGCCGCTGGGCCCGACGGTTGCGCAAGATGGCGGACGAGATCCGCAAGAAGCTCGAAGAGCTCCGCAAACAGTCGCTCGTCACGATCCTGAGCGTCATCTTCGGACTGCTCTTCGGTTTCATCGTCGGTTTCGCGATCGGCCCGGCGCTTGCCGCGCTCGTCGCGGCGATGGCGCGGGCGGTCGCCGGTCTCGCCACGGCGCTGCGGGCCATCATCAACCTGTCGTTCCAGTTCGGTGTCGGCGCGGCCGTGTTCGGTTCCACCCAACTTGCCGCCGAGGTCTTCGCCCAGGCGATCGCGTCGCACGTCGACGGCAAGTTCGAGATCACCAACGAGAGTTGGATCAGCGTCGGTGCCGCCGCCGGTCTGGGCGGTCTGTTCGGACTCTCCACCCGGGGACTCGGCAAGGTCGGCGGCGGTGGGCCGAAGTCGACCGACGTGCCGACGGTCAAGGGCCTGGACGGCACGAACACCGGTGGCCGACCCAGCGATACCCCCACCCCGGACGTGCGGACCGGTCGCGGCGACATACCGGGCGTCGGCTCGCCGGACGGACCTCCGCTCGGCGCACCACCCCCGTACGGTGCTGTCGGTGGTCGGCCCCCGACGCCGGGCCCGGTCAGTGCCAGTTCGACGCCGCCACCGGTCCGCCCGGTCGGTGGGCGGGGAAACGCCGGTGGTGCCGCGCCGACGCGGACGACCCGACCCACCACGGTCGACCAACCCCCACCCTCGGCGCTCGGCGGCGCGCCGGCGCGGACCACACCGCCACCGGCCCGCCTCGACGGCCCGGTGAACACGCCACCACCAGCCCAACCGCAACCCCGCGCCGGGGTGCCGCAGCCCGACGGTCGGCCACCGGCGGTCGGCAACGGCAACGCGGCCAGCAGCCTGCCACCGCCCGCCCGCACCACCCCGCCGCCGAAGGCCGACGCGGGTGCGCCACCCGTCGGTACGCGGACGCCGGGTGGGCCGGCGATGGCCGGAGTGGACGCGCCCGCGCCGCCTTCGCGCGCCGTCGCCGCCGATCCTCGGCCGCCGTCGGCGCTGACGCCCGAGCCGGCGCCCGGCGGAGGACGGCCGCCTGCGGCGAGCCCGGACCTGCCCGCCACCCCCGCTGGTGGGCGGCCGCCTGCGGCGAGCCCGGACCTGCCCGCCACCCCCGCTGGTGGGCGGCCGCCCGCCGCGAGCCCGGACCTGCCCGCGACCCCGGGCGCGGGTCGGGACGTACCCGTCAACGGCCCTGCCCGGGACGTGTCACCGATCGCCCCCGAACCGGTCCGGTCCGGCACTCCGCCGCCGGGCCAGGGCCTGACGGTCGATCCGCCCGTGGCACGGCCCGGTGGCGTCGGCGCGGTGACGGACGTTCCCCCGCCGACTGGCAGACCTGCCGGTACCACTCCCGATGCCACGGTGTCGGTGCCACCGCCCGGCCGCCCGGTCCAGCCGGGTGTCGAGGGGAACCCGGTGAACACGCCCGGCGGCGGCACCATCGGCGGGGCCCCGCGTCCAGGGCGTCCCGTCGAGGGAATCCCGGCCAACCAGGTGGTCGACGTCCCCACGTCCACCCCGAGACCGGCCACCCCCGAGCCGTCCACACCGGTGCCACCCGCCGGGCAGCCCGGCCCACGGGGCAACCTCGCCGCCACCGACCTGCCGGCCGACGTCAGGACCCCGGTCACCACGAGACCACCTCTCGACCGGGCACCCGTCTCCGGCGAACCGCCGGCCGTCCGGCCGGACACCCCGGTCACGTCACCCCGACCCACCTCGCATGCGACGACCCGGCCGGACACACCCGAACAGGTCCCGACCGACGTCCCGCCCGGTTCCCGTCCCGGCGGCACCAACGGCGACCAGCCGCCGGTCGTCGGGCAGGGCAAGCCGACCACGGACACCGCCCCGGTGGGCGCGTCCTCGAAGGGCGCGCCGGAGCCGGGCAAGACCAACCCGGTGCAGGCCAACCTCGACGCGCGGATCCGCGACCTCATCACCGAGGGAGGCGGCGGCAAGGGGCAACCCGGGGTGTCGCAGTCCAGCCGGCCGGGCACGCTGACCGAGATGCGCGCGCTGCGCGAACGGATCCTCGCCGACAGCCCCGGTGGGCAGCCCACCGGTGGCAACGCCCTCGTCGTGCAGCGCCTGAACGATCACATCGCCGACCTGACCCCACGGCGGCCCGTCGGCGGCGACGCGCAGGGGGGCGCGGGTCGGCAGTTCAGCGGTCAGCCGGGGGTCGAGACTCCGCTCAAGCAGGTCCCGTTGCCGACGAAGCCCATGCCCGGCGGTCCGCGACACACCGGGCCCGACGGCATCGACGCTCGGGCGCCCTATCCGGACCAGACGTCCGTACCCGCGGTGGGGCCGAAGGGGCCCGGCGGTCCGCGACCCGACCCGGAGGTGAAAGGTCCGGTCCCGCCACCTGCCGAGGCGCCACCCCCCAAGACCTCGGGCCGCGACCAGTACACCGGCGAGTGGGACTGGCACATCCGTCGGGACAAGTTCGGCACCGAGTTCCTGTTGTTGCAACGTGGACCGGAGCAACCGCCGGGTGTGCGTCTCGGCGGATCCAGCGGCGAGCCGCACGGCCCGGGAGGGCTCGGCCGACCGCCCCGGACCGATCCGGTGGATCCACCCGACCCCGGCGCCGGGCGTCGCCTGGGCGACGGCAAGGCGGTCCGGGACGACCAGTTCGGTGTCTCGTCCAGACCGGCCGGGAACAACCAGGTCAGCGAGTATCCCGCACAGGTCCGGGAGATCAACGGTGAGAAGTGGGTCCGTCTGCCGGACGAGGCGGTGCAGGGCCGGCCCGGTGCCGGCAACCAGCAGTCGTCGGACCGCTGGATGCGGATGCCCGACCGGGACAACCGCGTCCTGCCGGACTCCGGCGGGCGCGCCCCGGAGGGCAGTTACTACTCCTGGCAGGAGCACACCCCCGGCAAGTCCGCCGTCTCCGGACTGGACCGGGGCCGGGGGCAGATGGTCGACATCAAGAGCCGCCCCGGCTGGCAGCTCAATCCACCGGAGCCCGCACCACTCGGTGTCACCTCCCGGCCGACTCCGGGGGCGGACATGCCCGGCCCCGGAAACCGGCTCGGCGGCGGGACGACCGACCGTCTGATCAACTCGCTGAAGGACTTCGGGGGCATGTTCCGTCGGGGCGGTGACGCGCCGGCCCCACAACCGCCCTCCGTCGTCATCAAGTCGGCGGGACCGGGCGGCAACACCGGCGGCGGGATCGCACCGGGGGGCAGGGGCACCACCCCGGACGCGCCGGCCTCCGGCGGAAGCTGGAAGGGGTACGGCGAGGGCCAGCAGCTCGGCGGTCGACCGGCCCGGCCGGACGTCGACGGCAGCCCGGTCCGGCCGGGACGGCAGGGCCTGGACGGCGGCGGGACGGGACCGGGCCGAACCGGGGACGTCACCACGCCGCCCCGGTCGACCGACACGCCGACGCCGAGGACCGACACCGGCAGCCCGCAACCGGGGCGCTCGACCGGGGCGGAGGGCGGCGGCTCGTCGCGTACCGGTGGGTCGCAGGGCACGATGGGGATGCGGGATCCGCGCTCCGGCAGCCGTACCGAGACGGTGACCCCGGACCGGTACATCGAGCCGACGGTGGACAACCCGGCCTGGGCCACCCGTGGCGCCCGGGATGTCGGTGACACGCCCCGGGGCGTCGGGGGCGAGACCCGGGCACCAGCCGGGCAGGGTGGTCAACGTTCGCCCTCCGGCACCGAGGGGGCACCGCCGAGCGGTGCCAAGCGTGTCCCGGACCGCATCACGACCACCGACACCCGGACGCCGGCCGGGTCGCAGCCGGGCGAGGTCTTCGGGGCGCGGTCCGGCCCGACTGCCGCGCCGGGCCCGAGGCCGGCCGGACAGCCCGTTGCGGCCCGCGACAGTCTGCACGGGCAGATGGCGGACCTCCTGGAGGGTGCGGCCAAGCGCGCAGAGGTCAAGCCCGGTGGCGGACCCAAGCCGGGTGATGACGTCAACCTGGGCACGGGGACGCGGGCGGGCGAGAGTTCCCGTACGCCGGGCGACGTCACCACGCCGCCGGGGCAGTCGCGACCGGGTGAGGCGTTCGGGCAGCGTCCGGAGTCGGGGACCCGACGGTTGGAGTCGTCGCCGGAGTCGGAGCAGGTCACGCCCGGCAAGTTGCAGAAAAACCGGCCCGTCGGTGACACGGGACGGCCGGGCGAGACCTTCGGGCAGCGTCCCGAGTCGGGCACCCGGCGGTTGGAGTCGTCGCCGGAGTCGGGATCGGCCGGGCTCGGGAAGTTGCGCAAGGACCGGCCGACGGGCGATGCGGGGCGGCCGGGCGAGGCGTTCGGGCAGCGTCCGGAGTCGGCGAACCGGCGGTTGGAGTCTCCGTCGGAGTCCGCTCCGGTCAAGCCCGGCACGTTGCGCAAGGACCCGCCGCCCGGTGACCCGGCACCGCGACCTGGTGAGCCGTTCGGGCAGCGCCCGGAGTCGGGCACGAAGCGTCTGGAGTCCGCTCCGGGGCCCGGAACGGGACGGACGGACGCGTCGGCAGGGTCGTCGACGCCGCGTACCGGAACGCACGAGCCGTTAACGCCGATCCGTGATGGGCAGTCTGCGCCGACGACCGGACGACCGGCCGGGCCGACACCATCCCAGGTCGCGCCGACCGAGGGCACGCCTGCCGCGACGGTGAAGCCGGAGTCGAGTCCCAGGCCCGAGCCGGGCACCAGACCTGAGTCGACGACCAGCCAGGAACCCGCAGCGGCCAGTGGCAAGGCGCCCGCGCCCGGATCGGCAGCTGACCGGCGGGCGCAGGCGTGGGCGAACGCGTCGCCTGCGGAGATCGAGGTGCTACGGGGCGGGGGCGCGGGCGCCGGGCTGCGCCCCGACCAGCGGGTGAACGTGGTGCTCAATGATCGGATCTCGGCCGAGTACGCGAAAGCGGCGCAGGACGCGTTGCGGGCCGAGCTGGCGGATCTGCGGGGCCGGGTGCGGACTCCGGGTGAGCCGATCGCGGATTGGGTGTGGCGGGAACAGCGGATCGCGGAGATCGAGTCGAGGCTGGGCGGACGCGCTCCGGAGCCGGTGGACGTGCCGGTGCCGACAGCGCCTGCGGGTGAGTCGCCTGCTGACCGGCGGACGCGGGCGTGGGCGAACGCGTCTCCGGCGGAGTTGACGGTGTTGCAGGGCGGGGGCGCCGGTGCCGGGCTGCGCCCCGACCAGCGGATCAACCAGGTGCTCAACGAGCGGAACTGGGCGCGGCAGGCGGCTGAGGTCGAGGCGGGTCTGCGGGCGGAGTTGGCGGACCTGCGGGCACGGGAGCAGTGGGGGCAGAACCCGTCCGAGGCGGAGCAACGGATCCTCGATGGTGCGGGGCTGGGCGCAGGCGTGCGGCCGGATCAGCGGGTGCTGGTGGTGGAGGCGCTGCGGTCGTTCGCGCAGGGCGCCGAGACCTGGCTGGAGGGGCCGAGGGCGGCTGCGGCGGGGGCGGCGCGGACCGCCGAGTTGCGGCGGCAGGTGGAGTTGGCGCGGCAGGGCCTCAACCCGTACGGGGACGGCGGGGTCCAGGTCGTGCTGCACCGGCGTGGCAGACCGGAACTGCGGGCGCTGGAGGTCGACACGCCCGGTGCCCCCGCCACCACGCGGGTGGAGCCGGACGGGCTGGAGTGGTTGTGGCGGGATCAGCGGATCGCCGAGCTCACGTCGGCGTTGGGTGTGCGTTCCGAGGTGTCGTTGCCGAGGCCGCCTGCGGGTGAGTCGGCTGCGGAGCGCAGCACGCGGGCCTGGAAGGACGCGTCGCCCGCGGAGTTGGAGATCCTGCGGGGTGGTGGTGCGGGGTTCGGGTTGCGGCCGGATCAGCGCGTCAACCTGGTGCTCAACGAGCGGAACTGGGCACGGCGGGCGGCTGAGGCCGAGGCGGGTCTGCGGGCGGAGCTGGCGGATCTGCGGGGTCGGGTGCGGACGCCGGGCGAGCCCATCTCGGAGTGGGTGTGGCGGTCCCAGCGGATCGCGGAGATCAGGTCGGCGCTTGGCGAGCAACCGGTCGAGGTCCCGGCGCCGAGGCCGCCTGCGGGTGAGTCGGCTGTGGAGCGGAGCGCCCGGGCGTGGGAGAACGCGACTCCCGCCGAGACCGAGATCCTGCATGGCGGGGGAGCTGGTTTCGGGTTGCGTCCCGACCAGCGGGTGAACCTGGTGCTCAACGAGCGGGCCTGGGCGCGGCAGACCGAGCAGGGGTTGCGGGCGGAGTTGGCGGACCTGCGGCGGCAGGTGCGCACGCCGGGTGAGCCGATCTCGGAGTGGGTCTGGCGCTCCCAGCGGATGAACGACATCCAGGTCGCGCTGGGTGACCGTACGCCGGAGCCGGCACCAGTATCGAGGCCGTCCGGTGCCGGCCCCCGTCGAGTGGAGAACCCGACGCCCGCCGAGCAGGAGGTGTTGGCCGGTCGGGGCGCCGGCTTCGGGTTGCGGCCGGACCAGCGGGTGAACCTGGTGCTCAACGAGCGGGCCTGGGCGCGGCAGACCGAGCAGGGGTTGCGGGCGGAGTTGGCGGACCTGCGGCGGCAGGTGCGCACGCCCGGTGAGCCGATCTCGGAGTGGGTGTGGCGGTCGCAGCGGATCGCCGAGATCCAGTCGACGCTGGCGGGGCGTACGCCGGAGCCGATCGTCGTACCGGTACCGAGGCCGCCGGCGGGAACGTCGACCGCCGACCGGAGTGCGCGGGCGTGGGAGAACGCGACGCCTGCGGAGCGGGAGATCTTGCAGGGCGGGGGTGCCGGCTTCGGGTTGCGTCCCGACCAGCGGGTCGACCTGGTGCTCAACGAGCGGGCCTGGGCACGGCAGAGCAAGGCGACCGGGGTCGAGACGCCGACGACGCTGCCGCCGGAGCTGGCCCACCTGCAGGCGCGTACGCGGCGGATCACCGATCCGTCCGAAGGGGAACAGCGGATCCTCGACGGTGCGGGTCTGGGCGCGGGGTTGTCGCCGGGACATCGGGTGCTCACGGTCGAGGCGCTGCGGTCGTTCGCGCGGGGCGCCGAGACCTGGATGGAGGGCCCGACGGCTGCTGCGGCCGGTGCGGCCCGCATCGCCGAGCTACGGCGGCAGGTCGAGCTGGCGAGGCAGGGCCTCAGCCCGTACGGCGACGACGGGTTCCGGGTCGTCCTGGACCAGCAGGGCCGCCCGAGCCTGCGGTCGCGCGAGACCTCTGGTACTCCCACCGGGCAGGTGGAGTGGACCGTGCCGGGGCAGGTCCGTGAGCCGGCGCCCCAGCGCCCGGAGACCGTGTTGGTCGGCGAGCACGACGCGTTGCCGCCGGTGACCGAGGAAGCGGTTCCGCCGGTGCGACCGGCCGAGAGTCCGTCGGTGATCCGCGAGCGCCCAGGCATCGGAGAGTCGGCACCCCCGGTGCAGACGATGGAGCGTCCGCCGCTTCCGACGGTGGAGCGCCCGTCGGTGCCGGAGCGGCGGATCCTGGCGGGTCAGCGTCTCGGCGAGGGGCTGTCACCGGCGCGGCGGGTGCAGACCGTGGAGGCGCTGCGATCGTTCGTGCAGCAGACGCGGACCCGCATCGACGACCTCACGGCGGCAGGCGGTCCAGCAGACCTGCGGCGGGCCACCCGGCTACGGCAGCAGGTGGAGGCGGCCGAGCAGGGCCTCAGCCCGTACGGGGATCGGGGCGTGCGGGTGGTGCCCGGCCGGGACGGCCGACCGGAACTGCTGCCACCGCGTGAGGTACGCGGCCTGCCGCTGACCGGGGCGGAATGGAGGGTGCTGGCCGGACAGGGCGCGGGCGAGGGCCTCTCCTACGACCAGCGGATCGACCTGGTGGTCACCGAGCGCAACGCGGCCTGGCAGACCGAGCAGTTGCGGGTCGAGTTGGCGCAACTGCGGGACCGGCAGCCGCTGCCGGACGAGCCGACGTCGGATCAGGCATGGCGGACGCAGCACATCGCCGACCTGGAAGCCATGGTGGGCGCCTCGGCCGGTGACCGGACGGCCCCGCCGGTGCGGACGGTCGCCCCGGTGCGACAGCCACCGCAGGCCGGGGTGTTGACCGAGGCCGAACAGGAGGTGCTGGCCGGGCGGGGCGAGGGCCGGGGGCTGCCGTTCGACCAGCGCATCGACCTGGTCGTCGGCGAGCGCAACTGGGCCTGGCAGACCGCGCAGGTGCAGGCGGAGTTGGCGGAGCTGCGCGCCTGGGACGCCCTGCCGGGCGGCTCGGTCTCGCAACGGATGTGGCGCGCGGACCGGATCGCCCATCTCGAAGCCGTGGTGACCGGCGAGGTCACGCACTCCCGAGACGAGCAGCCCGCGCCACCGGTCCCGACGTCGGACGGACCCCCGCCGGTGCCGCCGGTGGTCGGCCCGTCCGCAGGAGAGCAGCGGATCCTCGACGGCGAAGGGCTCGGCGCGGGTCTGTCGCCGCTGCGGCGGCGGGACGTGGTGGAGGCACTGCGGTCGTTCGCGCAGCGCGGCCGGGCGGAGCTGGACGACCTGGTCGCCGCAGGCGCGGACGAGGCCCGGGCGGGACAGCTCCGGCAGCAGGTGGAGGCAGCCGAGCAGGGGCGCAGCCCGTACGGCGACCGTGGGGTCCGGATCGTGCTGGACCGGGACCGGCAACCGGTGCTGCTGCCCCCGCGTGAGCTGCCCGGCCCGCTGACCGAGGCCGAGTGGACGGTGCTGCGCGGCCGGGGCGAGGGCCGTGGCCTGACGTACGAGCAGCGCGTCACGCTCGTCATCCAGGAGCGGGCGGCGGCGCGGCAGGCCGAGGAGGTCCGGCAGGCCGAGGAGGTCCGGCAGCGGCGCGAGCTCGACCAGGCGTTGCGGACGTGGCAGGCCGAGCAGGAGCGGAAAGCCCGCGAGGAACAGACAGCAGTGCGCGCGGCTGCCGTCCCCGAGGGATACCAGATCCGGCACGAGCAGGCCGACACCTACCGGCTCTATCGGGGCGCGGCCCCGACGTCGGCGGAGGACGCGGGCGCACCGCTGGTGGCGGGTCGGGAGGCGTTGCGGGTCGACCGGTCGGTGACCGACATGAGGGTGGTGGGCCGGTACCTCCGTGCCCTGGACCCGGCGGTCACCCGTCGGCAGCAGGTGGAGGTGCCGCGCACCGGGCGGCGGGTGACGCCGGAGAAACTGCGGTCGCTCGTGGAGCGGCACCTGCCGGCGGGGGCGGTCATGGCCGTACCGGTCGGTCAGGTGACCGCCGGAACGCCGGTGCCGTTCCCCCGGCTGCCCGGCGGCGCGTCGGCGGACGACGGCTGGTATCTGGTCGACGAGGACACCACCCTGCGCGACAGGGTCCGGACCCGGCCGATGGCCGCCGGGCACACCCTGGTGGAGTACCCGAACCTGATCTGGATTCGGCCGCCCGGCGCCCCGGAGTCGGTGATCACCGGGTTCCTGGCCCGCCCCGACAACGCGAAGACGCTGGTGCTGGTCGGTGCGCCCGGGGGCAACCCACCCGGCGAGGTGTGGGACGAGCTGAGCACGTATCTGCGCGGCCTGCCGGAGCAGCGGTTGAGCCGGCTGGAGATGAAGGATCTGGTCGCCGAGCGACCCGACCGCCACCTGCCGGAGGACCGCCGGTTGGTCGAGTACCACGAGGCGGCGCGCCGGATCGGGCACAATTTCACCGGTAAGCCCACCTTGGAGGCCAAGGAGGAGCTCTGGGCGTACCTGTCGGACACGCTCAATCCGGCCGGGCCGGGACACGTGCCGGTGCCGGAGTTCGATCCGACACTCAACGCCCCCGGCCGTCCTGGCACTGACAAAGGCCATGATCTGCACGGTGGCTTCGAACATCGTCGTTGGCGTCTGCTGCTCTCCGACAAGCTGGACACGTGGCAGGCCGTGGTCACCACGATGCGCCACGAGTGGGAGCACGTCGAGCAGTACTTCCTGATGGCCCGCTACCTGGCGGCCACCCACCGCACGGTGGCGGACCTGCGGCGGCACCTCGCCGTCGAGGACGACCGGGTGCTCCAGGCCGCGCTGGACGACCCGGCCGTGCCGGGCACCGACGACCACGAGTACGGCGAGCAGTTGTACCGGGGGAGGCTCGGTGCCGATCGGGGGGCGACCGAGGCGGTGGAGGCGCGTCGGCGCGAGCTGTACCGGGTGTACAAGGACACCGTGCAGCGCAAGCGGGCCAACGACGCAGACCCGGCCCGGACCCTGCGCGGTGGGGCCGAACTGGCGCTCCAGACGATCCGTGCCAACGCCGCGTACGCCGCCTCACTCGTCGAGTACGCTGCGCTGCCTCTGGAGGGCCCGGCGATCGAGCGGGAACGGCAACTGGACCGGCTGTTCGCCTGGGACACCATGCCGGACGCGGTGCCGGTCGGCGTCGCCACCGGACCTCGGCCCGGCCGTGCGGCAGATCGTGCCGGCGCGGCTGGGGTCGGACCGGCACCGGACGAGTCCGCCGAGGTCACCGCCAGCCCACCCGTGCCGGCCGAAGCCGCCGTGGCGCTCGCGCCGACGAATCCGCTGCTGGACCACCGGCTTCTCGTGACCGCCGACCGCGAGATGCACGAGGCGGTACGCGAGCTGGTCCGTGCCGACTACGGGCGGCTCTCGGGCAGGTCGGGAGAAGCCGCGCAGCAGGACGGCTGGCGGAACCTGGCGAACCTCGTCCTGCGGCACGCCGGGTTGCCCGAGCTGGGACCCGACGGCCTCCACATCGGTCAACCGGCCGAGGGACACCTGGGCGGATTCGACCGGCGGTCGTGGACGATCGGGCTCGCCGACGGCTCCGTCGAACACCTGCTCCGTACGCTGATGCACGAGCTGGTCCATGTCGAGCAGGTCACGCTCGTCGGCCGGCTGCCGGCGGGCCGCCCCGACGGCGTCGCGCTGGATTCGCTCGTCCACGACGCCCGGGTCCGTGACGAACTCTCCTCGACAGCGGTGGATGTCGGCAGCCCTGGGCACAGCATCGCCGGGTGGATGCGGCCGGAACTGGAACCGCAGGGCGAAGCTCGGGCGACAGAGATCATCGCCGCGGTGGGTGCCGCGCAGTCCCGCATCGACGTGACGCCGACACTCCTGCACGAAGTCGACCGCCTCGGCGGGTTCAACGCCGGAGTCCGTGGCCGATTGGCGCGGGGCCACGACGGCGTGCTCCGACACTTCGCCGAGGCGATGACCCGATACCTGAACCTGCCGCTGGAGGCTCAGGCACACCTCGTGCAATTCGACTTCGACTCCGACGGTGTGGCGCGGGACTGGCGACGGGAACCGCAGGCACAGGTGCCGCCACTTCCGGGGTACGTCGTCGAGGCGATCGTGGCGGGCAGCGTCGTCCGTCCGCAGGGCGTCGTGGTGACACCGCCACCTCGGCTCGCCCATCCCGGTCGTCCACAGGTGCTGATCCACCTGACCGACCTCGGCGACGCCGAGCAGGTGCTGCCCGAGCTGGCGTCGTCGCTGCCCGCCCACGCGTTGGTGGAACTGCACGGCGCGCCGGGAGGCCGGCTGTTCACCGTCGAGGAGTTGGCGGTGCTCTCCTCGGCGCTCGACGACGGCCAGCGGCTGATCGTCGCCCCGGACCTGGTGGCACCCGCCGGTGAGTTCGCCCGTCACCTGCTGCCGTTCTCCCGGACGCACGCGCCGACCTTGGCCCCGTTCGCCGCCTACTACCTGCTCCACCCGAGTTCGCGGCCACCGTTCCTGCCGATGCCCTTCCCGTACCTCATGCGGAATGTGGGCGTCGGGACCTTCGAGCTGTATCCGGGTTGGCATGTGGTCGCGGTGGGCGACCGGGCCTGGATCGGCCCGGCCGACGGGCAGCCCGACCTGACCGGTGTGCCACACGCGCGCGTGGTGATCGGCAGCCCCGGCCAGGAGACGCCGTGGGCGGTGGTCAGCGCAGGACTCTGGCTGGCCCGGATCCTGGCCGGTCAGGTCGGGGCCACCGTCGACGAGGGCTTCGTCCACGTGTTCCGACCGGCGATCGCACCCGCCGACACTCCGGCGGCCGTCACCGACGACGTGCTCCACGCGGTCGAGGACCGCGACCGTGAGCTGGTACGCCTCGCCTTCGGCGCGGAGTACGTCCCGGCATCCGGGGGTGCCGTCGGGGTCCCGCACCTCGACAGGAACCCGTTCAGGCTGGTGGAGTCCGCCGACTACGAGCTGTACTACGTGGTGGACGCCCTGCTCCACCTGGCCGGCGTCGGACCGGTCGCTCCGCTCGTGGCACCGTCGCGCGCGGTCGACGCGCTGACCGGGTTGGCGGACCGGCTGGGCCTGAGCGATCCGGCCGAACCCGATTCCGGCGCGCTCGCCGCCCGGCGTGCCCTGCTGGCGGCGGGACGACTGGCGGCCGTCGCGTACGGTCCGGGTGGCTTGACCATGCCGAGACTGCGTGCGGCGTGGCACGTGCACACGACGGCGGGAGATCCGACGCTTCCTGCCGTCACCCGGGCGAGGACGCTGGTCGAGCGGGTCGTTCCCGCACGCCACGTCCAGGACCTGGACCGGGAGCTTCCGCTGCTCGTGATGCGGGTGCTGGAGCCGGTGGCGATGTCGGGCGGTTCCCGGTCGGCGCTCGGCCCGTCCTACGATCGGTCGGGCGAGTGGCTGATCCGGATACTCCAAGGTACGAGGGCGACCGATGACGGGGCGGCGACCCTCTGGTGGCCCGGTGCGGACCTGAGCCACGTACCCCTCAAGGTCTGGGCGGCACTGCCCATGCTTGCCGAGATCGACGACGTCCTGGTGGTGGGTTACCAGGCAGGCCCGGACGGGCTGCCGCTGCTCGACGGCCGACCCGCCGCCGACCACCAGGTCCTCGGTGGTGCCGCCCTGCTGGCCCAGCTCGGTGACACGCTGCGTACCGAGCTGAACGGCGGTGACCCGAGCCGGCAGCGGGTCTTCCTGACGCCGCTCGTCGACGATCCGGCGGTCGAGGAGTCGCTCGACGGGCTGCGGACCGACCTCGCCGCGCTGGACAAGCGGCTGGGCTGGGGAGTGCGGCTGGCGGCGTCGGTGTCGACCGGGATGGACGAGACGGATTCGGCCGGCGGCGATCCGGACGACATGGAGATCACCGCGAGCCCGCCCGATCCGGCGGAGGAGCCGGTGCGGGTCGGGTCGTGGCCGCCCGTCCTCCTGTCGTCCCAGGCGTTCCCCCTGCTGCACGAGCAGGTGGCCATCGTGTCGCCCGAGTCGTCACCGTCCGGCTCGCGCGTGACCTCGCGGGCGGTGTCTCGGGCGGTGTCGCCGTCCGGCTCGCGGGCCGTGTCGCCGTCCGGTTCGCGGACCGTCCCCGCGTCCGTGAGCGCGACGGAGGCACCGGATGAGCCGGTCGCGCGGGCGATGGTGGCCCTGGTCGACGCGTATGCGCCGGGGCGTGCGGAGCACGACTGGGAGGTGACCGCGCCACAACCCGGCGGACCGGTGCCACGTGGCCCGCTGGCCGACCTCTTCACCGTCGAGGCGCTGTCCGGTTGGCCGGCTGGTGTGCTGCGCGCCGGGGTCGTCCTGCGTCCGGTCGGCAGCACCGGGGACCGGCGGTTCCGGTTGGTGGTCCGGGCCGAGACGGCGGGTTCCTACCGGCACCTGGAATCGGATGGGGACGTTCACCGGTACGGAGTGCCACTGCTGGTGACGGTGCGGCTGGAACACACCGGCCCGGTGCCGGTCGGGCCGCTGCTCGAGTCCGCGTCCGAGTTGCCGCAGTCGCGGGCGGTGCTGCTCGATCAACGGGTCGCGGTGACGGACGAGGTGCTGCGGCAGCCGGGAGTGCGGATCCGGCGCGGCGGCGTGGAGCAGGTGGCGGCGCTGCCCGGCGGTCCGGACGAGACACTGGAAGCGCTCAGGCTCGCAGCGCTGCGGGTGCCCGAAGGAGCCGCGCTGCCCGGGCAGGTCGTGGTGGCCGGGATCGCGGCATCGGTGCGGGTGTTGCAGGACGCGGTGGTGGCCGAGCTGACCTCGGGCCGGTGGGCGGAGAGCTGGTCGGCGCGGACCCGCGCCGGTGTGCGGTCCCGTTCGGTGCTCGCCGATCCGGTCACGTTGGACGGGCTGTCCCACGCCCTGTCCGAGCCGGGGTTGGTCGACGCGCTGCGCGGGCAGCCGGTGGCGGTGGGCCCGCTGTCGGTCGGGCTGGCGGCGTTCGACGGGGTCCGGCTGGGTCAGGTGACCCGAGCGGGTGCTCCGGAGGTACGCGTCCGGGCGGGCCTGCTGGTGCAGGTGGCGCTGCGGGAGACGGTTCGACCTCCGGCGGGTCCGGCCGGGTCGCCACCGCCTTTGGCGTTCCGCCTGGACGGGGCGGTGGAGCTGTCGATGCCGCCGGAGTTGGCGGATCAGATCCTCGATGTGCGTACGCCGCCGTACGAGGCCGAGGCACCCCCGGCGTATCAGCGGGCCGCGGCATCGGCGTGGGGTGTGAGCGACGAACAACAGCGGCTGCTGACCGACGTGTCGGGCGGGCCGGGAGCCTGGGACCGGCTCCTGGAGAGTCAGCCGTTCGGGTTCGACGGCCCGGCGTTCTGGCGTCTGGCGGGGCTGTTGGAGGTGATCGACGAGAGCGGTCGGGTCCGGGATCGGTCGCGGTTGGCCGGGCTGGCGCGATGGGTGCAGGTCATCGAACGGGTGCCGGACCCGTCCGAGGTCGAGGCGTTGGCCGTGGGGGCGGTGCTGACGCAGACGCGTGCGGAGTTGTCGGCGGCGGAGAACGCCCTCCAACGGGCCGGAGAGGTGCTCCGCTCGTCGGCGTACCAGCATCGGTCCCTGGAGACCGAACAGCGCGGCCTCGACCGTCGGATCGCAGGGTTGTCCGCGACGGTGACCGACGGCGCGGCGGCGTCCGAGCTCGCCACCCTCCGCCGGGAGCGCGACAGGGTCACGAACGCGTTGCCGGCTGCCGTCGCGCATGAAGCCCATGCGTTGGACGAGTTGAGCTTGCGACGCGACGTCGACGCCCGGCTACGGGACGGTCTTGAACGTCTTGTCGCCGATCCGTCGGGGTCGGCACGGCTGGCGACCGTCCGGCGGGCCTGGTTCGCGATCGCCATCGAGCTCGGTGTCGAGCCGGGTGCCCTCGAAGTGATGAGCGGTGAGGTCGCTGCGGTGGCGGTCGGGCGCGGTGACGCCTCGCCGACGGAGTTCCTGGCCGACCTGCGGCAGCGGCTACGGCCGCTCGGGGTGTTCACCGACAACGACCTGGCGCTGCTGGCCGGCCTCGGTCGGCGGATGGCGCTGGGTCCGTCCGACGTACCAGCCCTCGCGTGGCTCAACGACCGGGGTGTGCCGCTCGAGTTGGTGGACGGCCTTCCGGACGAGTTGGCGAACACGACGGTCACCTGGGCCTCGAAACAGCACCTCCGGGGCGACGACCCGGCATCGGTGGCCCGGGAACTCGGTCTGGCGGGCGCACCGGCGCTGAACGGGCTCGTCGACGTGCTCCGGGACGCCGCCGTGGCGGCCCGGCCGGTGGGTCGCGCCACGCAGCCGTCCGGGGACGACGATCGTGGCCAGTGGTCGGAGTCGATGCAGGACTGGTGGTCCGCCCTGCTGATGATCCGTGACCTGGTGGACGTCGTGGTACGGCGTTCGCCGGTGCCGATCATGAACGCTGAGCAGGGTGCGGCGGTCGCAGCCGGGGTGCTCCGGCTTGCCCAGGAACTGGGCTTCCGGACGCCTCGGCACCTCCTGCGGTATGCCGTGTTGAGTGCGCGGCTCGGCTTCCCGGTCACGACGCTCTCCGCGTACCTGCCGTCGCGGCACATGCGCTTGCAGGTGTACCGGTTGCTCGGCAACCTGCCGATGGCCGAGATCGAGGAGTTCCTGACCGATCTGGTACGGCATCGGCCGGTGGACCTCCAGCAGGGCGGGAACGTCTCGGTACCGCGCCCGGTGGGAGAGCGGGAGGCAGCCGCGTGGGCCTCCCGGTTCGGTGTGTCGGCCGACGCCATCCGGACGGCGGCAGCGAGTCCCCTGGTGGACCTGCCTCGCCTGGTCGGGTTGGCCGACCAGATGGGGTTGGCGGGCGAGCAGGCGCAGTGGCTGTGGACGGTGACGTCGCAGATCGGCCGGTTGGCGGCCGACCTGCCGAGGCTCGCGTACCGGGCGGGTACGCTGCCGCAGGTCCTGCTCGAATGGAGTTGGCGGATGGACGCCGACCCACGGGACCTGATGCCGTTCCGGTCGGCGCTACGCCTGGTGGCGGCCCCGGACGCGTCGGTGACGTACGCCGACCGGCTCACCGTCCAGGAACTGGTGGCGCACCTACAGAGCACCGTCGCTCACGGGATCGAGGCGTGGTGGTGGGTCCTGTGGGTCGGCGCGCACACGCCGTCCAGCGAGGGGCCTGACGGGCTCACTCCCGGCGAACTGCTGGACCGGATCCGGGCGTACCCGACGGGGATCTTCGAGAGCCCGGGGACAGAGAACGCGTCCGACCTGACCCAGATGGTCGCGGACCTTCCCGAGGACTACACCGCCGGTATCGAGCCGCTCTCGTCCCTGCCGACCGGGCGGAACGCGGACCACTGGTTCGGCGACTGGTTCGAGGAGCGTTTCGCCGTACCCGAAGGCTCCATCACCCGCGACATGGCGAGCCGGCCGTGGCTGGACCATCTCGCGGTGCTCGACGACGCACGCAGGCTCGGGACGGAACCGAGCGAGGCCCTCGATCACGCACGGCGGACCGGTGGCGGTGATCTGACCGTGATGCGGTCGGACGAGCTACCGGACGCTTTCTCCACCCCTGCCCTGACGGACCTGACCCGCCGGTGGGAACTGCGCCTCTACCAACTCGAACCGGTGATGCACCTGCTGGACCACGGCACAGCGGCCATTCCTGCCGACGAGTTGCCGGGACGTCTGCTGGCCCAGGTCTGGGGATCGGTGGAGCGAGTCCCGGCGAGCCAGTCCGCAGCCGTCCTGCCGATTCGGGCCCTGGCGGACATGGCCCTGTCCGCCGACACCTGGCCTCCGATGACCGCCGGTGACGATCCTCGGCTGCTCCGGTGGATGACCGGTGTGACGGGCCTGGACTGGACGACGGACACCGACCCTTCGCGGGCGACCACTCTGCGGCACCTGATCGAGGCCGGATATCTGACCGCACTGGGCAACCTGGCTCGCAGGGTGGGCCTGCCGCAGCACGAACGGGCGGCGCTCGCGAGCCGGCTGCGGATCAGCCAGGAGTGGGTGACGGCGCTCAGCCTCCGGATCGGCTCGGTGCCGACGCGCATCGTCGAGCAGGCCGCCCTGCTGGGCGTGGCGGACCCCGCGCGCCTGTTCGCGCTCGCCTCCCTGCTCGGCGTCGACCCCCGCATCCTCGGCCCCGACGACGATCTCGGACGACTCAACGGCACACCCGGATCGGACCGCCTCGGTGCGGCGGGCGAGGTCGCCGCCTCGATCCGGGCCCGGCCCGACTGGCCGACCCGACGGATGCACGGCACCCTGACCGACGATCTGTTCCGGGTCGTGCAGTCGTCCGAGGTCGCACCGGCCCAGGTGGTGACGCTGCTGCGCAGGCTGCCGCAGCTCCTGAACGACGACGGTTCGTGGCTCGGTCTGCCTCGGCTGCTGAGGATCGCGGTGCGGCTGGGCGGGCGGCCTGAGCCGGTGGCGCTGTACGCCAACACGAACCGGCCGCCGTTCGTTCCCGGCCGCCCACAACCCACCGACGAGCAGGTGATCGCCGCCTACCAGGAGTGGACGGAGCGCCTGCGCGACAGGTACGGGCTCGACCCGATCGACGTGTGGCGGGTGTGGAACGGCGACGGTTCCGCGATTCTCGCGCGGGGCGATGTCGCCGAGATCCGCCTCGCGGCGATCCAGCACGCGGGCGACGATCTGGCGGGAATGACGAGCCGCCTGGCCGCGAACACCGGTCAGGACGTGTTGGATGCCATCGAGACGGTGACACGCGGATCAATCCGTGGTGCCCGGGTGCCGTTCCTGCCGGACGTCGCGGTGCCCGACGGGGTGCACATCAGGTTCAGGGTGCGCCAACTGGCGGATGGACCGCGCGCGCGGCTGGCGAGAATTCTCGACGGTGTTCCCGGTGCCGCTTTCCAGCAAGGCGGATTGAGTTGGGACCACGTCAGCTTCACGTTCGCCTCAGACGGCGGCGGCTGGGCCGACCTGACGAAGGTGCTGAGAGCCTTCGGGCCGAATCCCGGCAATCGGCCGCGCCAGGTGCACGTGGACGTGCGTCACGGGTACGGAACGGACCGCGCCGCCTACCTCCGACTCGCGCACCTCTACTACTCGCACAGCGACGTCCTGACCACCGCCGGAGTGGCACCCTTCGACGACCTCGACGTCTATCGCGCGCAGTTGAGCCTTCCGCAGTTCCCGACGTACGAGCACTTCCTCGCCTACCACGGCGCTGAGCGCGGAGCGTTGTGGATCGGCGCCGCACCGCGATCCGGCGACATCATCCGGTTCAGGACCGGGATGGACGCGCCAACCGATCCCGGCACCGTCCAGGCGCGCGTGTTGATGATCGCGGAACTCGTCCGGTCGGCCCGACGCCCGATCGAGGACGCCGCCCTCTGGGCCCGGCAGTTCGAGCTTCCCGGGGCCCGCCGTCGTGCTCGCGATGGCGGCGCCGCGCGGGAGCTGGGAGCCGACGGGCGCTGGCTGGCCTCGCTGCACGCCGATCCGGCACTACGGGCCCAGGCTGCCCTGCTGATCCTGGCCGGTAGGGACGAGCCGTACCAGTACGGGTCTTCCCGGCCGGCCGTGCCGGGGCTGGGTCCGGTGTGGTCCGATCCCGTCGTCACGTCCGCGTCCGCCGCGACGTCGGTGGCGTCGAGCCCGGCCTCGGTGGACGACGACGGCGACGTGGAGATGGACGGCAGTCCGCCCGACCCGACCGAGGCGCCGGTGGCGGTCGGATCCTCGCCGCCCGCGCTCGTACCGTCCGCAGCGTTTCCCCTGGCGTACGACCAAGAGAGCCTGACCGCACCGGATCCGGCGGTGCCGAATCCGGCGGCGGAGGCGGCGACCCGCCTGGTTCGCACGTACGTGCGGAGACTCTCGCGGAGCCGCTGGGAGGTGGTCGGTACGCCGGGCCGATCGGCCGAGCGGTTGACCGAGTTGCTCTCCACCGAGCGCCTCAAGGACCTGTCTCCCGCGCAGCTTCGAGCCGGTGTGACCATGCGGCCGAGTCGTTCCGGAGAAGGCGGGGACGAGCGGTTCCGGTTGGTCGTGCAGACCGAGCCGGCCGGTGCCTACCGGCATGTCGAGTCGGCCGACGGTGCGCACCGATACGCGTCCTCGCTGCTGGTGACGGTGCGACTGGAGCACACCGGGCCGGTGCCGGCGGGGAGCACGGGCTCCGAACCGGTCACGGATCTGCCGCAGACCCGCGCGGTGCTGCTCGACCAGCGGGTCACGGTGGCGGACGAGGTGCTGGCGCAGCCGATGCCCCGGACGGCTCCCACCGGCGTCGAGCGGGTGCCGGCGCTGCCCGATGGCCCGCGGGAGACGCTCCGCGCGCTCGGCCTACGGCCGCAGTCGGTGACCGAGCACGACGTACGGAACGGACAGGTCCGGGTCAGCGCGATCGCCCCGACGGCGGCGCGGACGCTGCACGACGCGGTGGTCGCGGAACTGCGCTCGGGTCGTTGGGCGGTGCACCGGCCGGCGGGTGCCTCGGGTGGCGTGCGGGACCACCCGGTGCTGGCCGACCCGGCCGGGGTGGACGGGATCCATCACGCGCTCTCCGCGCCGGGACTGACCGCGCTGCTGCCCGGTGCGCTCGGCGGACCGGGCGCGGCGGCCGGTCCGCTCCGGGTCGAGCTGGCGATGTTCGGCGGGGTGCGGCTGGGCCGGTCCGGCCGAGGCGAGACCGCGCGCGAGCGGATCCGGGTCGGCCTGCTGGCGCAGGTGACTCCGGCGGGTTCGCCGGACGCGTCACCACTGGCGATCCGCCTGGACGACGCGGTGGAGCTGTCGGTGTCGCCCGACACCGCCGACCGGATCCAGCGTGACGCCCGTCCCCTGCACGAGGAGTCGCCCACCTACGAGCGGAAGTCACCGTCGGTGTCGGGGCTGAACGCCGAGCAGCAGGCCATGCTCACCGACGCGCTCGGCGGCTCCGACGCCTGGGACCACCTGCTGAGGAGTCAACCGAACGGGTTCGACGGCGCCGCGTTCCTGCGGTTGGCCGGGGCGCTGGCGGTGCTCGACGAGAACGGTCAGGTCGCCGACGCTGACCGGCTGAACCGGATGGTGCGCTGGGTGCAGCTCATCGAGCGGGTGCCGGAGCCGTCCCAGATCGAGCCGCTGGCGTTGGCGGCGGTGCTGACCCAGGCGCGCGCCGCGTTGGCGCACGCGGAGGCCGAACTGGTCCAGGCCGAGAAGACGCACTGGTCGGCGGAGTACCAGCACCGCTACTGGCAGTCCAAGGCGACCGGCCTCGACCAGAAGGCGGAAGGTCTCCGGGGTCACGCGGAGGAACTGCGACGTCGGGTGCACCCACACCAGGAGTCGCTTCCCGACGCTGCGGCACCGGTCACGCGACTCGCCGAGGTGCAGGCGGAACTGGCGACGGTGTCGGCGGACGTCGACAAGGTGCGCGCCGCGTTGGCCGGCGCCGCCGATGAGAGACGTCGTGCGGCGCGGGAAGTAGCCGCACTTCGCATCGAGGTCGCCGGACTCCGCCGGGAACTGGCGTCGCTGCGCGCGAACCCGTCGAGTGCGGTGCAGGTGCCCGTGGTCCGGCAGGCATGGTTCGCGCTCGCCGTGGAACTCGGCGTGGACCCGTACGCGCTCGAGGTGTTCGGTGGCGTGCTGGCCGCGACGATGGTCGGGCGGAGTGAGATCGCGGCCGGGGAACTGTCGGCCGAGCTGCGACGGCGGCTACGTCAGTACGGGGTGTACACCGACAACGACCTGATCATGTTGGCGGATGTCGGCAGGCGGCTGATCCTGGATCCGGCTGACCTACCCGTCCTGCGGTGGCTCAACGACCGGGGCGTGTCGTTGGAGTTGTTGGAGGCGTTGCCGGCCGACCTGTTGGTCACGGCCTTCAACTGGGCGTGGGAGCAGCATCATCGTGGTGATCCGGCTGCGGTGCCGGAACTCGGCCATCGCGAATCCGGTGAGCCGGACGGTTGGCCCGCTCTGCTGAGCGGTCGCCTCGGCTTCCCGATCACGTCGCTGCTGGCGGACTCGTCGTCCCGGCACCTGAAGCTGCTGCTCTACCGGATGCTCGGCGACCGACCGATGGACGACGTCAGCAGGTTCCTCGACTCGCTGACGCCGCCTCCGTCGTACCGCAGCGTGCCCCCGGTCAGCGAGGAACAGGCGGCCCGGTGGGCGGCCCGGTTCGGGGTGACCGCCGACGAGGTGCGGGTCCTGGCCGCGAACGCCTGGGCCGACCTGCCCCGCATGGTCGGTCTGGCCGAGCGGATGGCACTGGACGACGGCGAGGCGCACTGGCTGTTCGACCTGACCCGCACGATCGGCCGGGTGGCCACCGACTTGCCGAGACTGGCGTATCGGATGGGCGTGCGGCCGCAGGTCGTGCTCGAATGGAGTTGGCGGATGGCGGCCGACTCGCGGGACCTGATGCCGTTCCGGTCGGCGGTGCGTCTGCTGCCGACCACTCCGCCGCCGGTACCGGCGGAGAACCGGCTCTCCGTCGCGGAACTGGTGTCGAACCTTCGGGACAGCCTCGACACCGTGACCGACGCGCCGTGGTGGGCGTTGTGGATCGCCACGCACACCCCGTCGACCCTGGGTCCCGACGGACTGACGCCGGGAGAGCTGTACGACCTGCTGGGTGAGGAGACGCAACACGTCTTCGTGTATCCGGGGACGCTGAGCGCGGTGAACCTCCTCGACCGCATCAGGGATCCGTACCGGCCCCTTCGGGACTACGCGGAGATCAGCCCGTTGCCCGCCGAGCGGGCCGCCGACCAGTGGTTCGCCACGTGGTTCGGTGAGCAGTTCGGCGTTGGTGAGATGGTCATCCACCACGACCTGATGAGGCGGCCAGGTCTGGACCACCTCGCGGTACTCGACGAGGCCGCCAGGATGGAGGTGGAGCCGTCCAGGCCCCTCGAGTACGCCCGGTGGTCAGGCGGCGGGGACCTGGCAGCGACGCGTGCGTTCGGGTTGCCCGCCGGCGAGCCCCAGGCCGGGCTGATCGAGTTGGCCACTCAGTGGGGCGTGCACCTGCACCAACTCACACCGATCGTCCCCGTGCTGCCTCGGGAAGCCGATTTCTGGGCGCAGGGTGTCGAGCCGGTCATGACGAGCGTGCTGACCCGGATCTGGGGCGGTGCGGAGTCGATCCCGGCGGACAGCTATGAGGCGACGAACCTGCTGCTGACGTTCCTGACCGACCAGGGGATCAGGGCGGATCGCGATTGGGTGTCCAGCGCCCATTCTCTGCGGGGGCTGTGGCTCACCTGGCAGTGGGGACTGGACTCCACTGCGGAGACGGAGAGCTTGAGACTCTTCGACGAGTTGTCCTCGGAGAGTAATGGCAGTTACCTGGAACTGCTGCGAGAACTCGCGAATCGGATGAACCTGTCTAAGCTGGCACGAACGGCGTTGGCCGACCGGCTGGGGATCAGCACGGGCTGGGTGGACGCCTTCAGCCTCCGGATCGGGACGGTGCCCGACGGGGTCGTCGACCAGGCCCGCCGCCTGGGGGTGACCGATCCGGCCCGGCTGTTCGCCCTCGCCGCCATGCTCGGCGTCGACCCGAGGGTGCTCGGACCCGAAGACGGTCTCGACCGGCTGAACGAGGACTCCGGCGACGCTCGCTTCGATGTCGCGTACGACGTCGCCACGTCGATCCGGGCCCGCTCCGACTGGCCGGGGCGGTCGTCGGGCGACACGATCACCGATCGGCTGTTCCGGTTGGTGAAGCGGTCGTGGACCATCCCGTCGAACCTTCCGACCCTGCTCAACGACGACGGCAGTTGGCTCGGTGTCGACCGGTTGCTGGAGGTCGCAGAGCGGCTGCACACTGCACCGGAGTCGGTGGCTCTGTACGCGAACACCCAGCGGCCACCGGCCGTGTCGGGCGATGGGCAGCCCACGACCGAGCAGGTGGTCACGGACTACCAGGCGTGGGCGGAGTCCGTATACCAGAAGTACGCCCTCGGTCCGAAGCAGCTCTGGCGGGTCTGGAACCGGGAGGGCACGGCGTCTCTCCACCGTTACCACGTCCGCGCGATCCAGGCCGCCGCGCTGGCGTCCGCAGAGCCCACCGAGGCCACCGAACTGTTCGACCGGTTCACCGCCGGTGCCAACCCGCTCCGGGCGGTAGAGGAGCTGGCGCGGGCGCGCGTACCCGGCGCCTGGCTGGTGCCGTTCCAGCCGGAGGCACCCGAGCCGGCCGGGGTGACGATCTGGCTGTCGCTGCGGTTGTCCACCGGCGGACAGTCCCGTGAGCTGCAAGAACAGGTGGCAGAGTATCCCGGCGCCATTCTGCTGGGGAACGATCTGCTCTACGAGTTCGGCGCCGGTCGCGGCGACTGGGCTGGACTGGCCCGCCTGGTGGAGATCGTCCCTCGGCAGGTCGCCGGGGAGTCCGTGATGATCTCCGTGCGGTCCGGGTACGGCATGGACGCGGCCGCCTACCTCCGGCTGGCTCACCTCTATCACACGCAGGCCGACGTGTTGACGATTGCCGGACTGACCCCCTTCACCGACGAGAGCGCCTACGCGGCCAGAGAGTTCGACTCCTTCGAGGAGTTCCTCGGGCACCACCGCAATGGCTCACTCCTCATTCGCGCGAACTGGCGCTCCGGCGACCATGTCGCGTTCGTCATGGCTCCCGGTCAGGTCTCGCCCGGTGTCCTGCAGGCCCGCGTGCGGATCGCGGTGGAACTCGTCCGGATCGCCCGGCAGCCGTTGTCGCCGCAGTGGTGGAGCCAGCGTTTCACCGGCCCCGGCTTCCAGGACCCGTCGCGGGCGGGCGGCCCACGCCGACTCGGGGACCGGGCACACCGACTGATCGAGCTGCTCCCCGATCCAGCGCTGCGGGTCCGAGCGGCCGGGCTCGTTCTCGGCGGCCCACAGGTCCGCCACCACGCCGAACCACAGGCATCGGGGCTGGGGCGGGTACTCGCCGATCCCACCCTCGCCCACACGTCGTTCGCGGCGCCACCGATGCCGAGCCCGGATCGCGTACGCGAGATCCTCGCCTCCGACCCGTCGACGTCCGGCCTCGACGTCGAAGCTCTGACCGCCCGGCTGAGCAACGCCACCGACGAGCGGGACGAGCGGGTCAGCTGGCAGGAGGCGGTGCTCCGCGCGGCGATCCACGGGAGGGTGGATCTCGCCGGCCTGCTGACCGGGCAGCTCTGGCCGGTTCTGGCCCGCCAGCTGATCACCGGCCGGATGGCGCTACCCGACGAGGTCGTCCGGACGGCGTACCGCTTCGTCGCCCAGACCTCGGACGCGGACTGGACGAGCCTGCTCTCCGAGCGGATGCCGCGGCCACTGTGGAACCTCACGGCGCCGAACCGGGTGGACGAGGAGGCCGCGGACGGGCGGGGCGACTGGCCCGACCTTGGTGTGCCCGGAGCGCGACCGCCCGCGCAGAGTCTGGTGCCATGGTTGCGGGGCCGTGTCTCGGTCGGCGAGGACCCGCTGCCGTACCTCGTCGAGAACGCGTTGGATGGTCTGGCGGGACCCGACACGGGCACCACGTTCGGCCTGCAGCTCGTCATCGAACAGCAGGATTCCGCAGACGCCGCGTCGCACGGTGCGTACGGTGAGATCAGCTACTACATGACCCCGGTGTGGCAGGGCCTCCGGGAAGCCGTACCCGGTGTGGGGCTGATCAGCGAGGTGGTGCACCCAGGGGGGTACCGACTCACGGCACAGGGACTGGTGGACAGCCCTGCGGTGTGGCGGGCCCTCGGTCTGTTGATCGACACGGTGCGGAATCTGACCGCCCGGGCAGAGCTGCCGCTCACCATCGACGTCGAGACCGCCGCCACGCGAAGCGGACTCTTCTCGCCCGAGGCCCTCCACCGGGCCGCCGAGACGTACTCGGAACTCCTGCAGCGGATGTCGTCCGGCCCGGACCGCGCCGCCGTCAGCACGCGGACCGACTCGGAGCGCATGTTCGAGAGCACCGGCGACGGTGTGCGCACCACATCGATGCCGCTGCACCTCGCGTTCGGGCTGGCCGGACTACAGGCCCGGCTGCGGGTCGTGCTCGCACTGGTCCGGGCGGCGGAACGCGGCGGTGCGGGGACCGACGGGGGCGTCCCGTCGCTCGGTGACGGGACCGGGCGGTTCGATCCCGACCTGGTCTGGCTCGACGACTGGCTGCTCGACCTGTCCGGCTGGACGGATCTGCACGCCCTGCTGGACACGCTGGACCTGGACCCGCCGGGAGCCGTGCAGGTCGCGACGCTGTTCCAGCTGACGTCGTGGTATCCGCCCGGCGAGGAACGAGTAGGACTACCGCGTGGGATCCGGTGGATGCCGGATGTGCCGCTGCTCACGCTCGACGAGGAACACCCGGCCGCGTTCCTCGCTGCGGTCGTGGAGAGCAACCCGGAGACCCCCGTCCGGGACATCGTGCGGGAGCGGGCTTCGCACCGACTGCCGCTGCGGTTCCGGCACGGGCTCTACGCTCGGTTCCACGCGTTCGCCGCCGCGCTCCCACCCGACGCGGACCTCGGATCCGCACGCGCCGTGCGGCGCAGGGCAGCCGCGAGAGTGTGGAACGAGCTGGACCGCAGCAACGAGCCGGTGAGCGTGTGGCACGAACGGTTCCAGGCGCAGAACCGGCTATCGGCGTGGACCTCACCCACCTCAGTCCCGGCCGTCCCCGACGCGTACGAGTCGGCCCGCTCGGTCTGGCTGGCCACTCCGGCCCGTCCGGAGGCCGCCACCGCGGAGGACGTCGCGGCGCTCCGGACCGCAGCCGGCTGGTTGGACACCGTGCCGTCCGATTCCGCCGCGCGCCTGCAGCACCACATCGGCACATGGCTGGCACGACAGGACCCGGATCGGTTCTCCGTGTCGATGCCCGAGATGCAGGTGCGGCCGGGCCGGTGGGCGCAGCACGGTCTCCTCGGTGCCGTCATCGACGCCGCCCGGTGGCAGGGTGTCCGCCTGCCGTCCGGTGTCCGCGCACCGGGGCGCCTCCGCCGCCACGTGCTGGCGCAGATCGCGCAGCACGACGACCTCGTCCGCGACCTGCTCGGCGCGGGACCGACACAGCTCGCCGAGGAGGTGCCGCCCGGAGCGTTCGTCGAGCTGGTGTCGAGCCTCCCGGCGGCGGCCCCGGCGCCCGAACCGACCGCGCATCGACGGAGCATCGTCGAGGAGAACGTCCGGCGCGAGCATCCGGGGATCAGCGATCAGGAGTTCGCGCACCGGGTCCAGGCCGCGCTGGACGGATGGCTACCCGAGAACCGGCGGCAACACCTGCGCGGCCGGTTGCTCCAGACGCAGGAAACGGCAGCTCAGGTGCGCCAGGCCGTGATGGCCAGCGTCGGACCGCGTCCGACGCTGGCCGCCGCGTTGCGGCGTGCCATCGACGGCCGGGCGGGCGATCTGGCGGGTTACCTGGGTTCCTGGGAATCCCGCAGTCCGACGGCGAGCCGGCACCTGGTCGTCCTCCTGGCTCGTGCACTCGACATCGACGTCGTGATCCGCAGCGGTGCGATCGCCGAGAGCACCAATCCGGGCGCGCGTCCGGTCCTGCACCTGGACCGGTCGGCCGGCACGGCGTACCGGCCGTTGTCGCCGGTCGGGACCGAAGCATCGACTCCCTCCGGGACGCCGAACCTGCCGCGGCTCGACGCCGCCGACCCCGAGCTGACCACCGAGGTGCGTGCCCGGGCCCGTGACCAGTACGCGGCGCTCGCCGGTGGCGACCCCGCGCGGTCGCAGGCGTGGACGGCGCTGACGGACCTGCTGACCGACTGGGTCGGCCTTCCTGAACTCGCCGTCGAGGTGGTGCCGGGGTTCGGCTCAGGTGTGAACTACTCACAGTGGGCGGTGCAACTCGGCCCCACTTCGGTCGACCACGACCTCGGCGCGCTGTTCGCCGAGATTCTGCGCGCCGAGCAGCGGATGCTCGTGGAGCAGGCGTCGTACGCGGGGAGCGCGAACAGCGAGTCGTTCGTCAGCCCCTTCACCGAAGATCGTGTCCGGCGTCTCATGCGACAGACGCTCATTCCCGGCGATCGCCGCTTCGGTCCGGCGGTGCAGATGTGGTCCCCGGAGGACGAAGGGCAGCGAGCTGAGCTGCACGCCGCATTGTCGGCCGCCGATCGCTGGTTGATCGCCGAGAATGCGCTCACCGCCGGGGGCGGTCAGGTCTCGGCACGACTGCGGGGACGCCTGGTGCGTGACCGCAGCCGGGTCGAACGGTTCCACGCCGACGCCCTCGCCATGCTGCACAACCAGCCGATCGAGACGCATGTCCGGGCCCTGCAGGCCCGGCTGAGTGCCGGCGGTTCCGTCCGGGACTGGCGGGTGGGGCCCGACATCCAGGTCGACCCGGACTCGGGCGTCGAGGTGACGTGGTTCGGTGCGGCGGGCGTCCAGCTCCGACCGGCGGGCGGTGCCGTCGCGCCACAGCACCGTCTGGTGCATCCCGAGCGGCCGATCGTGCTGGTGCACGCGACCTCGATAGCCGAGGCCGCACAGATCCTCGGGCGGGTGGCCGCCGGACTACCGGCGAACGCCCTCATCGAGCTGGTCATGCCCCGTCCGGTGGACGTGACCCGGGCGATCACCCTGGCCGGTCTGCTGCACGCCGACCAGGAGCTGGCACTGCGGCCGGACCTGATCACCCGTGGGGCACGGGAAGACCACCTCGTCGGGTACTCGCGGGCACACACTCGGGCGGTCGAGCCGTTCGTCTCCTACTACACCGTGCACACCGAGCCGCAGGCCGAACCGCTGTCGGTGTCGTACCTGAGGCAGCTGCCCCACCTGGGCGGCGGTCGGTTCGCCCTCGTGCCGGGCTGGACGGTGGTTGCCGAACCGCATCGGATCTGGATCCGGCCCGACGACGTCGGCGACACCGTGCCCACCTTCGGCCACGAGTCGGTCGCCATCGGCAGTCCCGGAGCCTCCGTGCCGTGGACGGTCGTCCGGCTCGGAATCTGGTTCACCACGTGGTGGGCCGCGCAGAACGGCATGAACATCGGTGATGGTCTGTGGAAGGTGTACGGGAACGTCGCCTCGCCACCGGCGATCCGCAGGCTCCGTGACGTGATCGCCGCCGACCCGGTGGACGCGATGGTGTGGACTTCCGCCTTCACTGTCGTCGACCTCGACGGGATCGATCATCGCCTCGGCGGCGAGGACGGCTTCCTGCCGTTCCTGCTGCTCGACCAACTGATCGGCGTCGCGGGCGGCGACGGCGACACCGACCCGGACCGGGCCGTCGAACTGCTGACCGAGCTGACGCGTCGGCTCGGCCTGCACGACGGCGGTGAGGGCGACGAACCCGACCGGGTTGCCCGGATCTCTCTGCTGGGCGTCGCACTCGGCGTGCACGAGGCGCACGGCATGGCGGGGCTCACGGAGGACCGTCTCAGGGCCGTGGTGGACGAGGAGCGGCTCAGTAACACCGAGACGGACCCGGACGACTCGGACGACGGCTCGATGGACGCCAGCGCGCCCGCGCCGGCCGAGGAACCGGTGTCGGTCGCCGCCCCCGGGGAGGCCCCCGGGGACGACATCGGGTGGCAGCTTGACGCCGACGGCACGTACAAGCATCCCGACAACGAAGCCGACGACCTTCCCGAAGCACTGCGCGAGAACCGGTCGTCGCCGCTCAACGAGGTGGGCTTCCTGGCGGCGCTGCGTCGCCTGGTGATCGCCCGGACTGCGCCGGAGCAGGTGCCGACGGAGAACGAGTGGGTCGACCACCTGCTGCGTCGAGCCACCCGGGACATGGAACTGGCCGATGGTCGGTTCACCCCCAGCCTGACCGAGGTATCGCAGCGTCTGATGTCCCGCGAGCCGGATTTCCGGCTGCAGTTCTTCGTGCGGGAGGCGAACGACGCCCCCGTCAGGGCGCAACCGGTGCAGGGCGACAGCGGTGACGTCTTCTACCTCTACCACGACGTAGACGGAGACTCTTTCGACATCTACTTCCTCGGTGAGGCCGCCCGCCTGATCGAGGACATCGCACGACCCGAGCCGGTGCCCGGCCTCGCGCGTCGGATCCGGCAGGCACGACTCGGCATCCCCGCCACGGTGACGCCGGGCGGACGGTACGCGTCCGACTCCGCCAGCGGCTACGACCCGACTGCGGCGACCGCGACGGCCCGGCAGTGGCGTCGCACCGTCCTCTGGCTGCGGTCGCTCGCCGTGGACGGGACACCACTGGTCGAGCAGGAGGTGATCGAGCAGATCGACCTGCTGCACGGCGAATCGCGGACCGTGATGGAGGCCGGCTGGTCCGTGCTCCGGCGGCGGATCGGCCAGGCATGGCAGTGGGCGACGCGACCCGGTGTCGAGATGCAGACCCCCGGCAACGGCCCGCGAGAGCACGCGGGCCGGCTGGCCGGTGGGCTCCACGCGGACCTGGCCACCTTCCGGGGTGAGCTGGCCGAGGCGGTCGACGCGGCCACGCAGGAGAGCCCGGAGAGCCAATCGGGGGGCCGTCGGGGGTCCGCGTTCAGCGCGGTGGGGTCGGAGCCGTTGTCGGCTGACGTGTCATCGGTCCTGGTGGCGCCGATGCGGGACACCGGCGGTTGGGACCTGCGCCCGGACGGCGGCTACCAGGCGGGGGAGGCCGCCGGACTGCCCACGGGTCTGTGGTTCGACGACTCGGACGCACGCTCCGAGCAGAGCGAGGACGACCTGCTCCGGGTGGGGCGCGAGTTGCTGGCCGCCGGGGCCCGGCCGGCACGGATGCCCACGTTGCGGGAGCTCCGGGATGCCGGGCCACCGGCCGGGTCGACGGCCCCCGAACCGGAGCGGTGGGACGAGCAGCTCTACGCGTGGCTCGGGGCGGCGGCGGCCAGCGGGGGTGGCGTGCCGTTCCGGTTGCAGGCATTCGAGCGGGATGCTTCGGGTCGCATCCTGGCGTACCCGGTGCAGGGCGAGACCGGCGACGTGGTGTTCGCATACCTGCAGGGGGAGAGGCTGTATCGGCTGCGCGGGTGGGCAGTCACCTCGACGGGCGGATATCAGGAGAACACCGCTTCGGAACTCCCGCCCGGACTGTCGGTCGTCAACGTCGGAGCGTCCGAATGGGGCAGCCAGATCCTGTACACGGTGCAGATCCTGTTGACGCAGGCGATGGGTGCGAGCCGCTCACCGGAGCCCGGCGAGATGCTGGTGAAGTTGGCGTCCTACGCGGACCAGATCTGGCCCAGGCAGGTCTTCCGGCTGCTGCGTTGGGCGGTCAAACAGTTCGCGGGTGAGACGCCGTTCCGGTTGCAGGCGTTCGAGGACGCCGAGCGAGGTGTGTACCGGGCGTACCCGATCGAGGGTGACTCCGGGCCGCTCATGTTCGTCTACCGGTCGGCGTTCGGCGAGATCCTCCCGCTGCGCATGCGGGAATGGGCGAGGTCCGGCAACGGTGGCTACGAACCGGTCCCCGGCGTTCGGGCTGTCCGTCTGCCGGACGGCCTGAACGCCGGTGCCAGCACCGGCGCTGACGCTTTTGGGCTGGCTGACGCGGTGGCCCGACTGATGACCGTGCACGGACACCCGGCGACCGGCGAGGGGCTGTGGCGGCACCTCATCGACGGGGATGCCGTACCCGCAGGCACGGGGCCGGCCCCACACGCCGACGCCGCCCTGCTCGGGGTGATGGGGCAGGAGTTCGGCTTCCGGACGCAGGTCTTCGTGACCGACGGCGAGACCGTCACCACCGAACCGGTCCAGGGCGAACTCGGTCCGCTCTTCCACCTGGTGCGTGACTCCCACGACGGCACGTACGCCCCGCTCTGGTCCGGGCCGTCGACCCATCTGCTGCCGGCACCGACGGCGCCGCCGCACGACGACCTCTGGCCGGTGACCGACGACGGTGAGTACCAGCGGGAGGGGACTGCTCCCCGACTGCCGCAGGCGCTGTCGCCGGGCATGGGCGGGTCGTCGTCGCGGGCCGTGCTGCAGGCGATGCGGGAGTTGGTGGTGGCCACCGGTGTCCAGCGGGTGCCGACCTCGGCACGCCTGTTGCAGTTCGCCGGAGCGGTACCCGCCGGACTGGACTGGGACCAGGAGATCTTCGAGTGGCTCCAGCTCACCGTCCGTGGCCTCGGCGGCAGCGAGGCGTTCCGGTTGCAGGCCTTCGACGAGATTCAGCCGGGCCGGATCAGGTCGTACCCGGCGTGGGGCGAGTCCGGCCCGATGCTGTACCTGCTTCGCACCCACGGCGATCGGTACCACGCGCTGTGGGGCGACCGTCCGGAGCAACTCGTCGTCTCGCTCGACGCCCTCGTACGCCAGGGGCGTCCGGTGGCGGCGGCCGAGGTACGGGACCGACTGACCCGCCTGGGCCGCGCAGACCGTGGCCGGTTCACTCGTCGCTGGTCGCAGCTCAGCGACCGGATCGAGCGGGCACGGCGCAGCCTGAGCGCACGCCAGGAACTGGCCTTCGGCGGTGAGAACGAATGGGCCCGTACCGTCGGGCAGGCACTGGCACTGCTCCGGGCGGACCTGAGTCGGTTCGATGGCGAGCTGGAACGGGCGGTGGCCGACGCGGAGCTGACCTCCTGGTTCGGGTTCGGGGCAGACCTGTCCGACTGGCACCGGCAGGTGTGGGAGCTGTTGAGCAGGTTGGCCGGTGTCGACGGCGGCTTCGGGGGCTGGCTGTCGGAGACCGCGCGGGCGATCGGCCTCTACCACCAGCCGAGCACCGCGCAGTGGGGACAGGAGATGTCCCGGCTACGTCCGTGGGGTCGGCGGCCGGACGTTCCGATCTGGGCCCGGCGGCGCCTGTTCCACATCGTCGGTCTCACCGAGGAGCTGTACCCGGGACGGCTCGCCGAGGGCAGCCCGACGCAGCGTGCCGCCCTGTTGCAGCGGGTGCGGCGGCTGGTGGACGCGCTCCGCCGGGACCCGCTGTGGCGGCGGACGCCGGGTGTGCAGGATCGGGTGCGTCCGGAGTTCCTGATCGCCCTGCTGCGCGGCTGGCAGAGGTCCTCCGCCGAACGGCCGATCACGAACGACGACCTCCGTGCGCTCGTGGACGTGGTCGACGAACTCAAGCAGCCGGGGCGGTCGGTTCGGCTGCACCAGGTCCTCAACGCCTGGCAGCAACGGCACCGGGCGGCCACGGCGCAGCACGTGCCCCCCACCGCCGACGAGGCACTCGCCCTGCCCGTCCACCGGATCGCCGACCGGTGGGAGTTGCCGCACCACATGGTCGAGGGTCAGCTCCTCGGTCCGGCCGACGCGACCCTGCTTCCGGCCGAGGCCGCTCAGGTGTTGGAGCTGATCCGGACGGCGGTCGGGGGCGGCGTACCCGACCACGACCCCGGCATGGTGCGGCTGCGCTACGACCTCGAACACCGGTACCGCGACTTCCTCGTCAACGGCAACCGCTACTTCATGCGTCGCGATGGCATCCCGATCGAGCTGCACGTCGGTGCGAAGCTGGTCAACACCCTGGTCGAGGATACGACGACGGGGCCAAGCTCCCGGCGGCTGGACAGCGCCACCATGTCCGCCCGCAAACAGAAGTACCTCAAGAAGTTCCTTCGTCCGCGTACCGTCCACCTTCCGTTCTCGGCGCTGTTCGGTGCCCTGACGGCTGGTTTCGTCGCCGTGCACGTCGCGATCACCCGTAACGAGCCGGCGAGCACCATGAGCAGGTCGAAGGGGATTCTGCACACCCGGATGCTGCGCAGCGGCACCACCGCCACCGCCTTCCGCGCGGACAGCAGATGGACGGTTACCAGCAGCGCCCCCGGTGCGGAACCCGGCCAGGCGGTACGCGGTGAACCGCACAGCCGACTGATGCCGCAGTCGGTCCTGCTCGACGTGCCGGTCTACCTGACGCGTCCGACGGCGTACGCGAAGGGCAAGGCACGAGCGGTCGAACCGTCGGTGTCCGTGTCCGACTCGAGGAGGTCCGCCTCCGACATCGCCGAATCGGTGATCTCCGAGTCGAGCCACCAGCAGCCGTCCCCACGGTTGCGTCAGGGGTCGTGGGGTACGGAGGCAGCAGGCGAGCAGTCGCCGACAGCTCTTTCCCGCCGCAGCTCGACCGACCTGTCCTCGTCGTCGATCGTTCGGCCGTTCAGCGGCTTGAGCCGGAGCGACCGGCCGGGATGGCGCCTCTTCCAGCGGGTGACGTTCCAGACGAGCAAACGTGAGCCGCAGGCCGTCGACCTGAAACAGCTCCGGCGTACCCCCTCCGGGCGGCTGCTCCCGCCATCGAGCGACAAGCAGCCCGTCGGGAAACCGGTGACCGTCGGTGATGTCCCGCCGACGCTCGACTTCCAGGGCGAACTCCCACGGGCGTTCGTCGTCGACGACGTCGGCGACACGACGGCGTTGACCGAGGCGATGACCTCGACGGTGGCGCAGCCCCTTGTGGTGGGCGGCTCCGCCCGTGCCTCGTTGTTCGAGTTCTCCCAGCGGAGCGACGTCGGCAACAGGATCCACGAGATGGTGGACACCTACCAGTACACCCCGGTCCTGGCCGACGACGAGACCCGCAACGCCATCGGGGCCGAGCGGGTACGAGCGCACTTCGGCCGCGCCCGACTGCTCTCGGTCACCGAGAAGGCAGACGACGTGGCGATGCGTCACATCTTCGCCAGAGTGATCGAGGTGGCTGCCGAGACCGGGGTCATCGACGGACTGAGCGGCACGGTGGGTGCCGGCCCCGGATCGCGTTACCGGGGGCCCGGCCTGACCGTGTCCGGCGGTCTGCGCTGGTTGTTCGCCAAGTCGTTCCGACAGACCCGCGGCGGTGCCACCGGCAGCGGTGCCGTTGGCCAGAAGTTCGCCGAGACCGTCGGCCCGACGGCCCTGTACGCGGTCGAGGTCACGTTCGACGTCGAACCGATGGGTGACGAGCCGGCCGGTCAAGCGGACGTGATCCTCCTCATCCGCATGCAGGTCGAAGAGGCCCAGCGGCTGGCTGACCCGGGCCGGGTGGTCAGCCCGCAGCGAGTGACCGACCTGACGTACCGCTACCAGGGCGAGTCGACCGCACCGCAGGGCGTGGGACGCCTGCCCAGCAACGGCGACGTGGTCCAACCGCCGAAGTACCTGATGAGGGAGCACCCGACCACGATCGGCAGCTCGGTGGTGGCCGACCTGACCGGTATGCGCGAACTGCACGACCGGCTGCTCGGCGAACTCGAGTCGAGCAAGCCGGATCTGTTCCCCGGCTGGCGGACGGTGAAGCCGTCCGGCCGATCCCTGCGGGACATCGATGTGATCGTGCAGAACTACGTCACCCTGGCCGCCGGCCTGGCGCGGACCTCGTCGATCGGCGGTGGCCTGTCACCGCTGATCGGCAACGGCACGCGGATGAGCTTCCGGCAGTTCGGCGTGGTGCACTCCGACTACTACGAGCTCGTGGTCAAGGGGACGCTGAGCAACCGGCGGCACGCCGGAAGCACGAGCCTGATCAAGCCGGTGGACGTCGCGTTCCTGACCGATCTCGTGAATTTCACCCACTCCCGTGAGCAGGCGTACTCGACCGGCCCCGAGATCGCGGTGGCGGTGAAGTCGTTGCTCACCGATATCGGTGGTCGGTTCGGTGTGGTCGGAAAGGTGAGTTGGCCGCGGGTCCGATCCGGCGGGTTCGGCGCGCCGGTGTTGGCGTACCGGTGGTCGAACCGGGCGACCGGAGTGGAGGTGTTCGACTTCGACCTCGACTTCGACGCGCTCTGGTTGCATCACCAGCGCCCCGCGCGGTGGCGGCGATCGGCGCTCGTGGCGTGGGCCAACGGTGGCTGGCGGATACAGGCCAGTCCGCCGGAGCGGCTGTTGGCCGAGGATGAGCCGGCGCGGGGGACGGTGAGTCTGTGGACGCCGTCGGACATGTCCTGGCGCGTCGAGTCCGGCGTCACGCCGGCCACCGTCCCGACCGCGACACACACCGAACCGCTCGAGATCGCCGCCGCCGACGCCCGACTGGCCGTGGGCGGGGCGCGGCCGGAACTGCTGACCCGCGCCTTCCACGTCGACGCGATGGACGTGCCACCGGGGCTGTTGAGCGAACTCGCCCAACGGGCGTTGGGTGACGTCAGCCATGGTTCGCCGATCATGACCATCTCGGGAACTCCGGTGAACGTGGCGCTGACGGAGTCGTTCGAGGAGTCGGCACAGAAGGGACACTCCAGCACACTCACCGCGCCTGGCGGGTTGCAACTGGGCGGTCTGTTCGGAGACGGCAGCTACGCCGACTGGCACGCCGGAGTGGCGGCGCGGATCACGCCGGTGAACTGGCGACTGGAGCACTACATCGAGTCGCTGGTCGTCGAGGACTACTACCGGGGCACCAGCGGCGCGCAAGTGTCCCGAGGCGGTGGCATCAAGTGGACGGGTGGCGTGGTGGTCGGGCCCGGCTGGACCCCCGACCACCCCGGTGGGCGGTTCGCCGGCCGTCTCTTCGGCAACTACTACTACGACCGGGAGCGGATCCGGGCCGAGCGTCGGGAGGTCACCGGCGCGCAGGAGCGCAACCGGTCGCACACCGGCCGATACCTGGTGCTGAAGGCGGACCTGGAGTACATCGCCCTCGCCACCGCCAGATGGGGCAACCTGCTCACCGAACTACCCCTCGTCGAGGACCTGCTGACGATGCTCCCCGACGGACGAGGTCCGCTGCTGCGGTCGTCGGCCTGGCAGGCGACGGTCCCCGACGGGCTGTACGTGTACGTCGCCGAGTCAGACCTTCAGGACCTGGCTCTGTTGATCGGCCCCGCGGATCCGACGACGGCGGGATTCCTGGCGGGACTGCTGCCGCCGCCGCTGGGACGGGAGCGGGCCTGGCGGGCGCCCGAGCCGATGCGGCTCGGGCAGGGCCTGACGGTCAACGTCCTGGAAGACAAGATCGACCTCGATGAGCTGAAGGCGTTGCTCCACGACCGTCTCGCCGGGCAGATCCGGGGAGTGCTGCCCGCCGATCTCGCCGACGACGTGCTCGGTGGTCTGCGGCACCTGCTGGCCGGGCTCCGCGCCGACGGCGTCAACGCCTTCCTCGACGACCTGCTCGAAGACGGGATCCCGCTGGTGCTGCGCCGGCGGGCGTACCTCGGACGGCGAGTCGTGCAGGTCTCGGTGCGGGTGCGGCAGGAGGGCGAACCCGTCTTCCGGGACCTGCGACACGACGTCAGCATCGAACACCATCACATCGCGCACATCCGGCAGGAGGAGAACGACACGACCTCCCGGCGACACCTGGGGACGCTGCAACTACTGGCCGGCGACGGCACGTCGCACGGTCCGGTCTTCGCCCTGATGCCGGGTGCGGCAGCGGGCACCGCTCGGGGCCGTTCCACACACCGCCACGAGGCGCGCCTGCTGCGCGTGCACACCACGGTGACCTCCACGGGACCGACGGTGCGATTCGCGATGAACCTCGTCCCGGAGGTCGTCATCGAGCACGCCGACGGGACCACCGAGGTCGTCTCCGGTCACCCGGTCCAGCCGCTGGTCCGAGTTCCGGAGACGATGAGCCGTCCGGCGGTCCGGGATGCCATCGAACGGGTGGACCCGTCACCGGGGATCGTGACGATCCGGTTGCTGGCATCGTGGGAGGTGGAGCCGGCTCGACTGGTCCGGTGGAAGAACGACCCGTTCGCGGTTCGCCTGCCCACCTTCTTCGGACCCGGCCAGGCATGGGGATCGAAGGTGCTGCGGCTCGCGGCGCAGCGTCTGCTCACCATGATGGTCAGTGGCCGGACCGGCCTGCCGGGCAGCGACCTGGCGGGCATGGACCGAATCGGTTCGTCCTATCAGGTGGCTGGATCCGATGCGAGCGCCACCCTGGGATCCCTCTTCACCCGAACCGTCCTGAGCAGCACCTTCTTCCAGATCAACGACGCGAGCGACCGTGA
Organism: Micromonospora sp. NPDC047793; assembly: GCF_040642635.1. NCBI lineage: Bacteria > Bacillati > Actinomycetota > Actinomycetes > Micromonosporales > Micromonosporaceae > Micromonospora > Micromonospora sp. NPDC047793. The sequence goes on from NZ_JBEYSG010000002.1 coordinate 392,021, forward strand.
CTCCGCCGGTCGCCTGCCGGATGTGGACGGAGAACAGGCCGGGCTCGCCCTGCCGACGGTCTCGGTGCTCTCGACCCTGAGCGCGGTGGAGGGCACCTGGCTGGACGTGGACGCGCGCCTCCTCGCCAACCTGCGTAACGTCCGCCTGCATTCGGTGTCCGGGGCACAGGGCGAGGCCGTCCGGATCGAGCGTCGCAAGGTGCTGCTGACCCCGGCGGGCACCGATCACCAGAGCGCGGACAGCGGGATCCAGGACGTCCTCTTCCAGACCTCGTTCGACCACCGGAACCAGCGCGACGGTGAGATCAACGAGACCGACCTGTTCGCCCTCACCGGTGTGACCGAGACGTCCAACACCGAGGACGACGCTGCCGGCGGGGAGGGTGAACCGGGCAGCTACCGCAGCGTCCGCGACATCGGGCGTACGTACGAGTACCGGGCCGACGTCGTGTACCGGATCGTCGCGACGCTCGACGGTCGGTCCGAGGGCATCGAGGTCGTCATTCCTGACGGCTTCTGGTTCCGGCTGCGGGAACGGGAGGCGTTCCCCACCGGCCTGATGACGGTGCCACTGGCCCAGGCACTGTCGCCGTATGTCGACGTGGTCGACCACGCCGCCGCCGCGTATCGCAAGGCCGCTCAGGAGTCGGAGGACGCCTGGCACCGCGTCGTCGTGGCCGGGCAGGAACTCGCGCAACGGATCGAGGCCGAGCAGCAGGCATGGCGACATCTCGGTCAGAGCGGTGACTCCCCGCTGCCCGACGGTGTCGAGCAGTGGCTCCAGGAACGGACCGACGACCGCGACCGCGGGTATCTGCCGGCGGTCCGAGCGGTCCAAGGGGCCCGCGAGAGTTATCTCGACGCCCACCGGCAAGCCCTCCGGGCCAACCAGGATCTGCGCGAGGAGCAGGCACACAGTCAACGCGGCAACATCTTCTACCCGAGCGCTGCAGCCGACCTGTCGGCCGGACAGGAGGCGGTGGAGCGGGCGGACGACCGGGAGACGTTCCAGCGGGAGCAACTCCAGAAGGCCCTGGCACAGATGGCCGGGCCGGCCACCATACCGGCGCTCGCCGCGGATCTGACGCACGATCATCCGGAGCTGACGCGGCTCGGTGCTGTCTGGCGCGAGACGGCGGGCCGAGCGCGTGCGGCAGCGGGTGAGGCGAGAAAGCACCTGGCCGACTTCCCCCAGTCGCGGACAAAGACCGAGGAGGCCGCCACCTCGCTGCGGAATCTGCGTCAGTCGCTCAAGCAGCAGGTCGCCCGCTTGGTACCGGGCAACGTGTGGGCTGCCGAGTCGGGCAGCCGGTCGGTGGACGACGGTGGCCTGCCTGCCTCGCAGACCGTCGGTGATCTGGATGGACCGGCCGCAGGGGAGTTCGCGAACGCGGGGATCGGGTTCCCCGGTGGACAGTACTGGCCGCCCGAGGTGGACGGCCCGGACATCGCCGGGGTGACGCCACTGCCGGTCGTCCCAGGTGCCTTCGTGGTCGCGACGCACGGCGACGCCCGTGGCGTACGGATCCGGGGCCGGCACGTCTCGGTGGCCCGGTTCGCCGAGGTCATCCGTCAGACGCCGGGGTGGCGGGGACAGCCGCTGGCGCTGGCGGTCTGCAACTGCGCCACGAACAGCTGGTCGAGCCGGTTCGCCGACAGACTGCGGCGGATCCTGCAGGTGGACGTGTACGCCAGCGACGGTTGGGCGGAGACCGGGCATGGGTGGTTGCGGGCCATGCACGTGGGCTTCGAACCGGACCACGAGCGAGGGCTCGACCAGCCGGCCCCGAACGGTTCCGCAAGGATCACGCTGCGGCCAGCGGCGTTCTGGCACTACCCGGCCGACGGTGGTGACCCGGTCGAGGTCGGGGCGGACCTGACCGCCGTACCGGCCACCGGAGCTCTTCCGGCACCGCCGCAGCCGTTCGACCCGGACCCGACGAGCGGGTTCCCCCTGTCCGACCCTGAGGTGCAGCGGGCCTCACACGCCCTGGCCCGGACCCATTTCGAGGCGCTGACCCGCGCCTGGCAGAGCACGGCCGTCGCGGGGGCGGCCGTCGCACCTGCCGAGCCGGCGTCGACGTCCGACACTGATGCGGTCGTGTCCTCCGCCGAGGCGGCGTTGCAGGAACTGGCCGACCACCTGGCCGTCGCCGAGCAGATGCCGTCACCCTCGGTCGAACTTCTGCCACCGACCGGCCCGACCGCCGGCTTCGACCCGGCTGCCTGGACGGTGCGGGTGGTGGTGGACGAGCCGGACCGCATGCTGGTTGACCTACGGCGCGCGGTGCTGGCGGCGGCGCAGCACTTCCTGGTGTCCCGCCTGATGGCGGGAACCGGTGACTGGCAGGCCGGTCGGGAGGCCGCCGACCGGGTCGCACTGCACGCCCGCCGGTTCCCGCTGTTCGTCGGGGACGCCCAGTCGGGACTGGCCGCGGCACTCTGGCACGATCTGCACCACCCCGAGCAGGGTGACGTGGTCCACCGCCCGGTGCGGGAGCGGCTGCACCAGGCGGCCCGCGATGCCGACGGTCGGCTGGCCGACGCGGGGAGCGTCCCCGGGTTCAGCCCGCGAGTACGCCGACGGCTGGCGGAGGCACGGGACGAGGCGTGGCGGCGGCTCGCGCACGCCGTGGAGTCGTACCGCAGCTCGTTGGCGCAGACCCAGGCGGACGCGCTCGAACTGGCCGCGTCGCAGCTCGGCTCGGCCCGGGACTGGCACACCGACCTGCTCGGTGCCGACATCGACGCACCGACCGGCCAGTGGCTGCTGCCCCGGCCCGGCGGCCTGTACGTCGGCCCCGACATGCAGCGGCTGGGTGAGCTACCGAACCGCCCGGCACATCCGTCGCGGCTGCGCCTGGTGGTGGACGCCCGGGACGCCGGGTCGCTCCGCCGGGCACGGCGGCAGGTGTGGGCGGCGGTGCAGGCACTGCCCGGTCACCTCGCGGACCGGGTGATGGTGGAACTGCTACCGCCCGCACCGCTGGACACCGCCACCGCGATCAAGCTGGCGGACCGGCTCGGCGGCTCCGGCCGGTCCCTGCTGCTCGGCCGGGACGCGGTAACCGGTGTACCGGCCCGGTCGGAGCGGGTCCGGCCACTTCGCGCCGGAGGTTGGGACAGCCTCGTGGCGACGGCCGTCGAGTTCGAGTTCCGCCCGAGGGACGCCGCACCGCCGTCGACGCTGCGCCTCAGCCCGTCCCTGCACCTGCCGCGTCGGTCGGACGGGACCTACCGGCTCGCCGGTGAGCGCGACCACTGGCTGATCCTGGACGAGGAACTGTCGCTGGACGGCACCGTGCCCGGCCCGGCCCCGTGGGCTGCGCTGGCGCAGGCACGCCGCGTGGCGCGGGCACTGGCCGGGGGCGACGACCTCCACCCGGCGCCGCTCCGGACGCCGGACGACGTGTCCGCACCGCCGCCGATGCCCACGTCGTCCGCCGCGCCGGACACCGCCGGTCCGGACCTGCTCGGCCCGGTCGACCCGGCACGCTACGTCTGGTCCGGCGGTGCCGGCGATCTCGGGTTCGCGCTGCCGGACCTGGTGTACGCGCTCGGTGACCTGGCCGGTGTCGCGTCGGATGCGCCGCCGGACACGGCCCGCGAGGCATGGGGGTGGCTGGCCGAATCCGTCGGCGTCGACTCCGGCGACCCGCTGGCGCTGCTCGACGTCGGGTTCGTGGCCGCGCTCGCGTACGGCATCGGCGGCCTGACCGCGGCCCGGGTGACCGCTGTCCGGCAGCTCGTCGCCCTCGACCGCACGCTCTCCGCCGGTCCGGCGGACGCCTGGTATCGCAGCCCGGCCCAGCTCAATGCCCTGTTGCACGAGCTGTGGGGGCTCTCCGACCCGGACCCGGACACACCCCTGGCCCGGGACTGGTTGATGGTCGCCGTCGAGCTGGCGCCGGGCGCCGCCGACCTCGCCGAGTTGGCTCACCGCAGGCGGCAGCTCTACGCGACGGTCGACGCCTGGATCGACTCGGCCCGTCCGCTGTTCGGCGGCCGGGTGTGGTCGGTCGGCGATGCCGGTCCCGAGGACCCGTGGCCGGATGCGGTGGTGATCGCCTACCCGGCCCACGACGACGGCCGGCCGCGCCCCCTGGATCCGGCGATCGGTGTGCCCGCCGGGGCGGGCTGGCTGACGGTCCTGCTCGACCGGGCCCGCGCCGCCGATCCCGACCTGTTCGGCGGCCCGGTGGTGGTCCGACCGGTCGGCATCGACGCCCGGTGGCTTCCGGAACTGCGTCGGCAGGCCGCCGCACTCGACCACCGGCTGTCGCAGAGCTTCCAGGTGCAGCCTCCCCGCGCCCATGCCGAGCCGATCCTGCGGTTGCGGGGCGGGCGGGGAGCCCGGGAGCTGGAGCTGCCGGTCCTCCTCAAACGCACCGACCCGGGCCGAGGGCGAGGCCGCCGGGACATCGCCCGCTCGTCGCAGGGGCTCCGGCTGGACGCCGACGGTGACGCCGGCGGCATCCTGGAGGTGGTGGAGCCGCCGCTGCTCGTGCTCGACGACGAGGTGGTCGGGGCCGACCCGGCGGCCGTACACGCCGCCACGGCCGAGGCGGTCCGACGCGCCACCCGGTCAGGCAGGCTCGGCTCCCTCTTCCCGGACTACACGGTGGCACCCGAGATGCGGGACATGCCGCTCACCCCGCTTACCGGGCAGCCGTACGTGCAACACAACTACGGCTTCCCGGTCGAGGACATGCACGAGTTCCTCGGGGACCTGGTCGACTACCGCGACCAGACCAGGAACCAGGCGTTCGGGAAGGCCGCCGCGCTGACCACGCAGGGCCTCGTCTTCGGTGAGTACGTCGCCACCGCGTTCAACGGCGGCGTGAAGCCGGACCTGACCCGGCCGTCGCCCGCCACCACCCTGGCCGGTTACCTGGCGCAGGAGTACACCCGGGTGGGCGCGGTCGCGTCGGCCTACCACACCAGGGAACACCGGCCGAAGAACCTGCTGCTCTGGGCCACCCGGGAGACCTGGCGGGCCGCGCTCGCCGCGCTTCCGGCCGAGCTGCGGCGCTACCTGCACACCCACGCCGAGTGGGTGCAGGAGCAGTTCCTCACGCGATACCGGACCCACCACGCCGAACAGCTCTCGCAGGCCGGACGCGGCGCGGACCTGCTGGACGTCGAGGTGCCGGGTAAGTCGTTCACCCTGCGCCAGGTGCTCGACAACGTGGTCCGCACCAACCCCGACCGAGCGATCACGCCGGCCGAGGCGCTGAACATCCGGACCTACACCGACGAGATCGACACCAACGAGGGTCACCTGCGCCATGTCGGGCTGCGCATCGGCGAGGGACGCAATTTCGGGCTGGCGCACTCGATGTTCTCCTCGGTCCTCGAACGTGACGGCCAATGGCTGTGGCGGCGGGTTCGCCGGGGATACCAGAAGGTCGCCTTCGCGCGTACGGCGTCGGCCGCCCCGCCCACCGTCGAGCTGGCCGACCTGGTGGCGGACCTGCGACGCCAGGTGGCGTCCGGTGAACCGGCCCCGGGCGGCGCGGCCGGGCCCGGACCGGTCTGGCAGGGCGCACTCCGGCTGCTGACCGGGCTGCTGGAGCACCCGGACCGGCTCGACCTCTCGGCGGCCGGCGACGTGTTGGACCGGGTGCCGCCACAGCGGCGCATCGACCTGGCGACGGCAGTGTTGGAGAGCGTGCACCTGCGGCTCGACCCCGCGTTGCGCCGCCGGATCCAGATCGTCGACCTGCGCGCGGTCGACCTGCCCGAGCGGTCCTGGCCCAAGATCCACCAGTGGTTCCCGAAGGCGGAACTGCGTGTCGTCGACGAGCCGGTCCAGTTCCCACCGGGCTGGGCGCAGCTCAGCGACCGGTTCGCGGGGGCCAACAGCGCGCCGGTCCGGGTGCCGGTGCGCGAGGTGACCCGGCGCCTGGACGAGCTGGCCGGGGACCGACACCGGCTGACCGGGTTCGCGCGCGGTCTGGGGCTGACCGACGACCCGGCCACCGGCGCCGACGCCCGGGAGGCGCTGCACGATCTGGCGTACCTGACCGCGGCGGTCTCCGGGCCCACGTTCGACCGGGCCGACCTGGAGCGCCTCGCCGGGCTGCTGACGGCGCTGCGCCCGGAGCACCGCGTGGTGACCTGGGGTGACCTCGAAGCGGCGGTCGGCCGGCTCTCCGCCGACCAGCCGTGGACCGTGACGTTGTCCGTGCCGGACGTTCGCTGGCTGCTGAAGGTGCTGGCCGACGGCGACCGGCGGGCGGCGGACGCACTTCTGCGTGCGGCGGCGGCGCTGGCTCGCTGGGTGTACGGCCCCGAGCCGCGCGAGGGCAGCCTGGCCCGGTTGGGTCGAGCCATCGAGGTCTTCACCGGGCGGACCTTCGTCGGGGAGACCGACCTGCGGCAGGCCTTCAGCGCCGTCACCGGCGGCGACCCGGCACAGCTTCGCGGAACCAATGTCGCCCTGACGGCCACGCTCATCACCGATCTGGACAAGCGCGAACCGGTGACGGTCGACCTGCTGCGCGAGGTGCGGGCACTTGCCGCGCGGCTCTTCGACGACGAGGCCAAAGCGGCGGAGCTCGTCGGTACGGCACGGCTGGTTTCCGTGCTGCCGGACCGGCCGAGACTCGACGATCCGGCCGCGTTGATCCCACCGTTCCGACGACTGATCTTCGAGCATCTGCGGATCTCCGAGGTGGAGCCGCGACACCTGCGCTGGCTGGCCCGGACCCTCTATCACTTCCGTGACGAGGCGGTGGAGATGCTCCACATGCTGGCTCGGGACACCAGCGTCCTGTTCGGCCCGACGGCCACCGCCGACGACATGGTCGGGCTGGGACGCCTGATCGGCCTCCTGTCCGGCCCTCGCCGATGGAACCTCAGGCTGGACGACGTCTTCGATCTGGTGAGTCGCCTGGAGGCGCCGGCCGGCCGCAGGCCGCTCCAACTGGCCTACGTCGACGTTCAGGCGCTGACCCAGGTGATCCGGCAGGCTGCCGACGACGGCGCCGTGGCCGCCGTACGCGACACCCTCCGAGCCGTCTGGTCCGTCTTCGGCCCGTCGGACGATACGCAGCCGACGGCGGGGGACCTGGCGGGCCTGGTGCACCTGGTCCGGGCACTGGAGATCGGCCGACCGTCGGTGGACCGGGATGAACTTGTCACCGCCGTACGTCGGGAGATCTCCGCCGACGACCCACTCTGGACGGGCAGCGTCGCCGAGGTCAGGGCGGTGGCGCGGGCCATCCTCGCGCACGGCGGGACCGGCGCGGACGCGCGGCGGCTCCGGCGTCAGGTGTGGGCGTTCGAGCCGCCCGGCAACCCGGCCACCCAGGAACTGGTGCAGAACTGGCGGCGGACACTGCGTGACTGGCTGACGGGTCTCGCTCCGTTGGACGCCGCACCGGGCTGGTTGGCGGAACAGACCGGTCTGCGACACGGGACCAGCCTGCGTAAACGGTTCGGCCGGCTGCTCAACGACGGCCTGCCGGCGGACGGCGACGAGCAGGAGTCGTTGCTCACCCTGGGCGTGTGGGCGCGGGCGCTGTTCGGCACGCGGACCACCGTCACGCAGGTCGCCTCGGTGCGCCGACTCTCGGCCGCGCTGGCGGCGGAGGACAGGCGCCCGGTCCAGTGGGGCAACCGCTTCGACCTGGCGGTGTGGGCGCTGCGCGGTGGCGACTCCGCAACGGTCACCGACAGCGAGCTGAGGCGGCTGCTGGCGGCCGTGGAGCACGCCAAGAACACCCGAGGCGACCTGCCGGTCCGGGTGGCGGACCTGCCGGCGGCCTGGGCGGCGGTGGGCAGCGCGCCGGAGACGGCCGGGGATTCCACTGCGACATCGCGCGGCAGCCGCAAGGACCGGGTCGGTGGCCAGGTGTCCGGCGACGTGTGGGCGGTCGACGACGCGTCGCGCGCCTCGGACGACGGCGACCTGCCGGCCCCGTCCACGCCCGCACTGTACGGCGGCGTCGGCGGAGAGTTCGCTGACGCGGGAGTCGGCTTCCCCGGTGGGCGGTACTGGTCACCCGAGGCGAGCGGCCCGGGAACCGCCGTGCCGCAGTCGCTGTCGGCCATCCCCGGCGCCTTCGTGGCCGCCCTGCACGGCGACGCCCGAGGCGTACGCATCAACGGCCGGCACGTCTCGGTGGCCCGGTTCGCCGAGATCATCCGGATGACGCCGGGGTGGCGGGGACAGCCGCTGGCGCTGGCGATCTGCGACTGCGCGACGGACTCCTGGTCCACCCGCCTCGCCGACACGCTCCGCCGCATCCTGGGCGTGGACGTGTACGCCAGCGACGGCTGGGTGCAGAGCGAGCCGGGGCGGCTGCGGGCGCTGCACGTCGGGTTCGACCCGACCGGCGAGTACGCGCTGCGGCGCGACCTGGCGGCGTTCTGGCGGTACCCGGCCGACGGCGGCGATCCGGCGCGGATCGGACCCGAGCTGACCGGAGTGCCGGCCGTCGGGCAGCCGTCGGCACCGCCCCCGTCGGTCGACCCGCACCCGGCCAGCGGGTTCGCCATGGCCGCTCCCGAGGTGCAGCGGGCCTCCCACGACCTGGCCCGGACCCACTTCGACACGCTGCTGCGAGCCTGGCAGAGCACGGCCATCACGGGGGCGGGCGATGCCGCTGTCACCGCCGCCGAGGACGCGCTGCGGGAACTGGTCGTTCACCTGGCCACCGTCGAGCAGATGCCGTCGCCCTCGGTCGACCTGCTGCCGCCGGACACCGACGGCATCCTCGGCGTGGCCTTCGACCGTTCCGCCTGGACCGTGCGGGTGGTGCTGGACGAGCCGGACCGGATGCTCGTCGGACTGCGGCGGGAGGTGCTGGTCGCCGCGCAGCACTTCCTCGTGTACCGCCTGGTCGCAGGCACCGGAGACGACCGCTCCTGGCAGCAGGTCACGCAGGGGGTGACCGACGAGACCGCGCTGGACGCGGCCCGCACGAACCCGCTGCCCGTCGACGACGACCGGCACGGCCTGGCCACGGCGCTGCGGCAGGACCTGTACGACCCCGAGCACGGCGACTCGGTCCGTCGACCGGCCCGGGAGCGGTTGCACCAGGACGCCCGTGACGCCGACCGGCGACTGGCCGACGCGACGGAGACGCCCGGCTTCAGCCCCCGGACGCTGGCCTGGCTCGGTGTCGCCCGCGAGCAGACCTGGGAGCGTGCGACGACCGCCTCCGCCCTGCACCTCGCGTCGCTGGCCCAGACGCAGGTGGACGAGCTGGAGCTGACCTCGTCGGCCTTCGGCTCGGTCCGGGACTGGCGGGTGGATCTGGCCGACGTGGACCTCACCGCACCGCCCGGACGACACCTGCTGGCCCGCCCCGACGGCCTCTACGTCGGCCCCGACCGCCAGGCCCTCGGTGACCTGCCGGAACGCCCGGCGCACCCGAGCCGCCTGCGGGTGGTGGTGGACGCCCGGGCGGCTGCCGCCGCATCGGCGGTGCAGGCGGCGCTGGACGTGCTGCCCGATCACCTCAGGGCACACGCGATGGTGGAGGTGCTGCCGGCGGCACCGCTGACGACCGATCAGGCCGTGGAACTTGCCGACCAACTCGGCGGGAATCGGACGCTGCTGCTGGGGCGCGATGCGCTGGCCGAGGTGCCGGTGCGATCGGGGTGGATCCGTCCGCTGCGTGCCGGCGGGTGGGACAGCCTCGGTGCGACGGCCACCGAGTTCGAGTTCCGGCCGTTCCGCGCGGCGGCGTACTCGGTGCTGCGGCCCGGTCCGGGCCTGACGCTGCCGTCCACCCGGGGTGACGGCTACGCGCTCGTCGACCACGACGACTGGTGGCTGAGCCTCGACGACGAGCTGACCCTGCGCGCGGGACCGACGCACGAGCCCGCACCCTGGGCTGCGGTGGTGCTGGCTCGCCGGGTCAGCCGGGCCCTGACCGGGGGCGACAGCGTCCACCCGCACCCGCTGCGGGTTCCGGACGTGGTGGCCGGTCGACCGGCCTTCCCCGACCGGCTCGCACCGACAGCGGGCACCTCCGACCTGATCGATGCCCTGTTCGGGCAGGTCGACCCGGGCCGTTACCAGTGGCCCGGCGACGACGGTGGCATCGCCTTCGGCCTGCCGGACCTGGTACGCGCCATCGGTGACCAGGCGAGCACCAGGTCGACTGATCCACCTGCGGTCCGCCTGTCCTGGTCACACCTGGCCGAGGCGGTCGGTGTCGACCCGCGCCGCCCCTCGGCCCTGCTCGACGCCGGTTTCGTCGCCGCGCTCGCGTACGGCATCGGTGGGTTGAGCTGGCCCCGGCTGACCGCAGCCGGACGCCTCCTCGCCCTGGACGGACCGACCGGCGGCGTGGATCCGGCCCGTCTCACCGCCCTCGTACACCGGCTGTGGGGCCTGCCCGCACCGGCGCCGGACGAGCCGCTGGCGTTCGACTGGCTGGTGACGGCGCTGGAGTTGGCCACCGGGGCGGTCGACGCCGACGACCTGGCCAGGCGGGTGACGCAGACGCACGCGACAATCGACGACTGGATCGGCTCGGCGCGGCCCTCGTCGGAGGGACGGGTGTGGACGCTCGGCGGTGTCCGTGCCGAGGAGCCGTCGCCGGACGGGGTGGTGGTCGGCTACCCGGCCCGCGAGGACGGCAGGCCCCGGCAGCAGGACCCAGCGGTGGGGGTACCCGGTGGTGCGGCCTGGCTGACGGTGCTGCTCGACCGGCTGCGGGCCGCCGACCCGGACGCGTTCGACGGGCCGGTGGTGTTCCGGCCGGTCGGCCTTGGTGCCCGGTGGTTCCCGAAGCTGTGGTCCCAGGCCGGCGAGTTGGATCATCGGCTCGGGCTGCGCTTCCAGGTGCAGCCGCCGCGATCGCTGACGGCGGCTGATGACGAGGTGGAGATCGGGCCGGCGACCGGTACGGGATCGGCGTCCGCGCTCGTCCGGCACCGTGCCCTGGTCGAGCTGACGCGGCTGGCGTCGGGCACGAACGCGCTGGCCGACACGGCCCGACGGGAGACGGTCCGGCTGGGGCGCCGGACGGCGGCACAGCTCGAGACCTCCGCCGTCATCTTCGTCGCCGAGCAGAGGCCGATCGGCACGACCTTCCGGCCGGTGCCGGTGGAGGTCGACGGTAGCGTCCTGCACGGCCTCGAACCGGAGACCGGCCTGCCGGACCGGGACTACCGGTGGTCGGGCAACGGCCGCTGGAGCGTCGTCAATCGTCTGCGCGGTGGGCGAGGTGGAATGGAGTGGGAGCTCCCGACGAGGCTGAGAATCCCGGGCTACACCTCTCCTCGGTATTCCCGGGAGATCGCCACGTCCGCGGCCGGGCTGCGACTCGACACCGACGGACCACATGGCGAGCATCTGGAGGTCGTCGAGCCGGCCGGACTCGTCCTCGACGACGAGGAGGTGGGCGCAGACCCGCAGGTCGTGGATGCGGCGGTGACCGAGGCGATCCGACGTACCTGGCAACCGTCCACGCTCGGCGAGGCATTCCCCGACTACTGGGTGGATCCCGTCTTCCGACGCACAGCCCTCGTCCCGACCTATCAGGACGCCATCGAGGCCCAGCACACGTACGGTGTGCCGGTTGAAGACATGTACGCCTTCCTGGCAGACCTGATCGACTACCACCGTGCGAACGCCCGACTGCGCTTTCCCTTGGCGATCGCTCTGGCCGAGGAGGGGATCTCCTTCGGCCGGCTGGTGGCAACGGAGTTCAACGGGGGGCAACTCCCTGCTCTCGGCACGCCGTCCCTGGTGACGACATTGGCCGGCTACCTGGCTCAGGAGTACATGAGAGCGAGTGCGCTCGCCACGACGATCTTCCAGCCGCACAAGCGGATGAAGGACATGCTGCTGTGGGCAACCCGGGAGACGTGGCACAGCGCGTTCATGGCGCTGCCGTACGAGCTGCGACTGTTCCTGGAATCGAATGCGGCGTCGATCGAGCAGATGTTCGCCGATCACTTCACCGCGCACCACGGCCTTCTGCTGCAGCTGAATCGGGTGCCCGGTCGAGTGGGGGAACTGCTGGACTGGCACCTTCTCAGGATCAAGGTGACGCTGCGGCAGGTGCTGGACAACATCCTTCGGCCGGATCCGGAGCGCCTGATCGGGCTCGACGAGACGCTCGGCATTCGCACTGAGTTCTCCGAGGTCGACACCGGCGAAGGACATCTCGTGCATGTCGCGCTGCGCGTTGGGGAAGCACGCTCCATCAGCCCACAGAAGGTCTGGTTCCGCTCGCAGTTGGCCGAGGACACCGAGTGGATCCGGCGACGGGCGCGGCGCGGGTACCGGAAGGTCGTCCTCGAACGCACCACCCTGAACCTGATCAACAGAGTCGATCTCGACGCGGTGGAGGCCGACGTCAGCCTGCAGATGGGACGGCTCGACCTGCTCGCCCCGAGGGCGACTGACCTGCACAGACTGTGGACCGGTGTGCGGCGCATGGTGGGTGGTCTGCAGGATCACCCCGGCAGGCTCGATGTGTCTGCGATCGCCGACGTGCTGGAGGAGATTCCGCACGGTTACCGGCCGGTCCTGGCCTTGGGCGTGCTGGAGAGCGTGAACCTGCGACTCGACCCGGGACTACGCCGTCGGATTCATCTGGTCGACGTCAGCGGCGTCGGCCTCGACGAACCGGCCTTGCTCAAGGTCCAGCGGTGGTTCCCGAAGGCGTGGCTGCGGATCGCCGACGACCAGGTGCGGTCACCGTTGGGCTTTGCGCAGATCAGTGACCGCTTCTTCGGTGTCAACAGCGCCCCGGTGCGGGTGCCCGTACGTCGAGTCGCCGACCGGTTGAAGGAACTGGCCAGAGGTGAGTACCGCCTCCCGGCGTTGGCCGCCGAGACGAGGTTGAACAACGAACCGGGCGGTGACGCGGAGCAGGTGCTGCACGACGTCGCGTACACCACCGCGGCCTTGTTCGGCCCGGAGTTCACCAAGGACGACCTCGAAACGACGGGTGTGCTGCTCCAGGTGTTGGGGCACGACCGGCGGCCAGCCTCCTGGCCACTCATCGAGGACCAGGTCGGCCGGTTGCTCGGCCCCGAGGCACCGTCGATCCCTCTGTCCGAAGCAGATCTGATGGTGCTGCACTCACTGGTCAGGCGAGCTGACACCCGGACACGGAACAGGGCGGCGCTGCGCTACTTCGTGATGTGGGCCGACAGGGTCTTCCGACACGCCCTGAAAGCGGGCGACCTCGCCCGGCTGGACCAAGCGGTGCCGACCCTGCGCTCTCAGGGCCTGAGTGGTGAGCTGGATGCCGATCAGGGTCGGGCCCGTATCGTTGTCGATGCCGTCGCCGCGTTCGGTCGAGGGGTCGACCGGTGGGCGGCCCGGGCCCGATTCGAGCGGGTGCGCTCGCTGGCGCAGCGCATCTTCGGCACGCACTTTCGAGAGTCAGACGTGGTTGGGATGTCCCGGTTGCTGACGGTTCTGCCAGCAGATCTGTCATTAACACGCATGTCTGATGTGCAGCGAGCTGTCGAGTTTCTGCTGAGGGGTGACCTCCCGTCGCTCGGCAGGATCGAGCAGGTACACCTCCGTTCGATGATCCGCCTCCTCGTCGTTTTCCCAGGCGAGATCCTGGAAAGGATCAGGTACCTGGCCCGGGACACGGTGGAGGTGTTCGGCATCGGCGCTTCAGCGGCCGCCCTGCACTCCGTGACTCGTCTCAGTCAGGTTCTCGTCACGATCACCGGAGACCGCTGGCTGGCCGGACCCAGGCTGGCGGCCGAAGTCGCAAGGTTGGGCCCGACTGCCGGTACGGCCCTGCCGGTGGCTCGAGTCGACATGCGCGCACTGGTTAACGTAGTGCTGAGCGCCGACCGGCGCGGCGTCGATCCGGCTGCCGAGGTCGTCGATCTCGTCGCCCTGGCCCGGTCAGCGTTCGGCGGGTTGGCGCGGGCCGGCGATGTCGCTCGGCTCGCCGACCTTCGACAGGCATCTTCACCGTCCGTGCGGGAGGCGGGGCGAGTCCGGGTTCTGACGAGACCCGCCGCTGATCCTGCGCTCGTGGTGGGCGGATCGGGTCCGCCTGCCGGGATGGGCGTGGCCGCAGCTCGCACCAACATGCTGCTCCGCTCCGTCGGCGGGGGAAGCTCGAAGGTGATGCGAACGCTTTCCGATCTGGTCTACGGCACGACCCTCTCCGACGCCGAACGTGCGGCGGTAGCCCTGGTGGACCGGGTCCGTGCCATTCTCGACGGCGTGCCTGGCGAGCACGCCATGCCGGTCGAACTCGTCGTCGCTCTCGAAGCGCACAAGCTGGACGCGGGCCGGTACATCCGCACGCTGGCGTTGAGCAGGCCGGAGCACCACGAACAGCTGGCCGCGCTCGCTCGATCGCTCTTCGTCTGCCCGCCGGGGACGTTCCGGCGGCCATAACGGGGACTGTCGCGCGTCCCGTCCGGGATGCCACGGTCACGGGGAGACGATGAGGAGCCGTGGCGTGGTCACCCACCTTCCCTTGATCACCCGTCCGATGGCGGAGCTCTGCGCCGACGGACGTACGGTGTTCCTGCCCGGCGGGGCGATGGCGGTCGTAACCGACGAGATCCCCACGGCGGACGACCCGTTCCTCCAGTGGGCCGCTGCCGCTGCCCGGGTCTCCGGCCCACTGGCCACTCCGTTGTTCCCGCAGGAGGACTCGGAGCTGCTGCGTCGCATGCTGGCCCGGCAGTCGGCCGAAGACCTCGACCTGACTCCGGTGCACTGGCCGGAGTCGGCCGGGCCGGTGACCCTGCCGGCTCTGGCGGAGTGGGCCGACGACCTGCGACTTCCCGCGCAGGTGCTGCGTGCCCAGCTCGACGGCGACGGCACGACGGACGAGCCGGTGCCGTACGGGCCGCATCGCGTCGTCGACCTGGACGCCGAGGGCCGGATCACCGCCCCCGGCACCGGCGTCACGGTGCGGCTGGCGCCGATGGCACACCGCGAGCCGTCGCCCTGGGCGGACGTACCCGCCGGGGCGTTGGAGATGCTGTCCGGGAAGCCGTACCTCTCCGGGCGGATCGTCTTCTCCGCCGACGGTGTCGAGGTCGGCCTGCCGGCGGCGCTGACCAACCACCGGCACCGCGCGGCACTGCGTACCCACGGCCTGCGCTTCACCTCCGGCGACGACGCCCTCGCGGCGACCGGAGCCGAGCGGGTGGACGAGCCGACCGGGTACGTCGACCTGGCGTACCGGATGGACCAGGCCGGTGCCGGCGCACACGCCGTGGTCGTCGTGGACGGCCCGGACGGCGAGTCGATCCATCTGGCGGTGAACGACGGGGCCCGCAACCTCTCGCTGCTCGGCCCGGACGGGTCGGTGCTGCTGCCCGCCACCGAATCCGGCCGGATCCGACTCGCCCTGTACCCCGGGGAGCCGGTGAGCGTCGAGGAGCGACTGATCCAGATCGCTGCGGCTTCGACTGGTAGCTCGGCCGCGGTGTCCACCGGACCTTCCTGGGCGGAGACCACCCGCAACGAGGTCGCGCTCCACACCTGGCAGGCGGCCGACGGCACGGGCCGGGTCATGGAGATCATCGGCCCGGCGGCGGCGGTGTCCACACACGACCTGGGCGTACTGGCGGAGGCGGCCGAGTACCTCGACCAGCCGATCATCGTGCTGGCCACCGAACGGCCCGGTCGGCGTCCCGCCCCGGAGCAGGTGTCGCTGCTGAACCGGCGTCTCTTCGTGCACCTGGGTGAGTCGGTCCTGGCCGGCGGTCATGACCCGGTGCCGGTCGTCTACACCCGCGCGTCCGCGTCGCCGGAACTCACCAGGGTGCTCGACGAGTACGGCGCGCCACTGGTGTACGAGGCACCCGGGCTCTCCGCGCCGGGTGCGGGCGGAATGCCGCTGCTCAACCTGGGCAGCGCGTGGACGGCGCGGCGACCGGGTGGCTCCCCGGGCGGGGGTGGCCAGACGGCACCGCCCGTCGTGGACGCGCTCAGCGTGGACCTGATCGAGGCGGCCACCGGTCTGCGCCGGGCTCCCGCGTTCACACCGCCGACCGTCCCGGTGGTGTCGTTCCTGTCCGCCTCGCTGACCGATCCGCAGGCCATCGTGTCCGGGCTGGACCGCGCCGGCCCGGCCCTGCCCGACCAGCACTCCCAGTTGCGCGATGCGGTGCACCGGGTTCCGTCCCTCGCCGGCTACCACGCGGTGCTCAGCCTGGCCAAGCCCCTGCTCCTCGACGGCCCGGCCCGGCCCGGCGGCGCGGCGGGCACCCGTGGTGCGGTTGGTGCCGGTGGCGCGGCCGGCTCCGCAGCGCAACTCGGCGCGATGGCGCCGATGCTCGCCGACCTGGCCGGGGTGTCGTTCGACGACCGGGCCAGCCACGCGATCCTGGCCGCGATCGGCGATCTGATCGAGGGCAACCGGTCGGCCGACGAGGTGACGACCGCCATCTGGGCGTTCAAGGACGACCTGCCGCGCGGCGGTGCGGTCCGGGCGAACTGGATCCGCAAGATCAATGCGCTGGTGCCGTTGGTGGCCGAGGGCCACCGGGAACCCCTCACACAGATCCAGGAGGCGATCATGACCTGTCCCGACCCGGACAGATAAGCCCGTCCCGGCGACTGAACGGGAGGTCACCCCGGCCCGTCGTGGAGGACATGAACGAGCGGAGCGTGGCCGGATGAGCCGGGTCGCCTTCCACCGTCCGGCCCGTCACATCCTTCCGGCGCTGCCGACGGACCGGATCGTGCTGCCCGTACCCCCCGAGGTGCCGGACGCCTCGACCGGTTCGCACGCCTGGAACCTGGTCCTGCCGCTGATCAGCAGCGTCGGCATGGCCGCGTACATGGTCAGCTTCGGGCAGCCGGCGACCATCATCCTCGGCTCGGTCTTCTTCTTCTCCTCGATCGCCGCCGTCGTCTTCCTCTTCCTCGGACAGCGGCGTACCCGAGGGGTCACGGCCCGCAAACAGCGCCGCCGGTACCGCAGCCACCTGCGGCTCGTGCGGGACCAGGCGCGGCAGAGCGCCAACGCGCAACGCGCCGCCTCCGCGCTCGCCAACCCCGAACCGGCCCGGCTCTGGTCGATCGGCGTCGGCGGCCACCGCGTCTGGGAACGCCGTCGCGACGACGCCGACTTCCTCCAGGTCCGGCTCGGCCGGGGTACGGTCCGACTGACCACCCCGATCGAACTCGACGCGAAGATCGACCCGCTGACCGACTACGACTGGGAGTCGCAGGAGGCCGCCGAACGACTGGTGGAACGACTCGGCGTGGTACCCGAGCAGCCGATGGTGGTCGACATCGGCCGGGCCGGGGTGATCAGCCTGCTCGGCCCACCGCCGGCCACCGCCGAGGTCGCCCGCGCTCTGCTCTGCCAGGTCAGCGTCTTCCACGCGCCGGACGACGTGCTCGTCGCGGTGGAGGCCGGCGGGGACGACCAGTGGCAGTGGGCGAAGTGGCTGCCGCACACCATCGACCCGGAACTGCGCGGCGAGGCGGGGGAGCTGTCGCTGGTCGGGGAGAGCCCCGCCGCGCTCACCGACTACCTGGAGGCCGAACTCCGACGCCGCCTCGACCAGCAGGGCAACCGGCGCCCGACCACCGGCGGACCGACCCTGCCCCGGCTGATCCTGGTGTTCACCAGCTTCGACCCGTTCTCCGAGTGGGGGCGTGGCGAGCTGATGGCCGCCCTGCTGGCCGGGGCCGGTCCGCATCTCGGCATCACGCTCGTTTTCCTGGTCCAGCGCGAGTCCGACGAACCGAGCCGGGTCAACCTGCGGCTGCGGTGTGGAGCGGACGGCCAGCTCACCACGGAGGGCAGGGCGGACCTGGTCGTCACACCCGCCACCGACTGCCACGTCGACCGGGTGAGTCTGGGCATGGCCGAGCTGGTCGCCCGGACCCTGGCACCGCTGCGGCTCAGCGACGAACGGGAGCAGGTCCTCGCCCGCACCGTTTCGCTGACCGAGATGGTGCTCGGCGGCGACCCGATGAACTCCGAGATCACCAGCCGCTGGATCGGTGCCGGTGACCCACGGCTGCTGCGCGCCCCGATCGGCACCGACGGGGACGGCCACCCGCTGGTGCTGGACATCAAGGAGTCGGCGCAGGGCGGCTCCGGCCCGCACGGCCTGATCGTCGGCGCCACCGGCTCGGGCAAGAGCGAGTTGCTGCGGACGCTCGTCACCGGCCTGGCCCTGACCCACCCGCCGGAGCTGCTCAGCTTCGTGCTGATCGACTTCAAGGGCGGCGCCGCCTTCGCCCCGTTGACCGGGCTGCCGCACGTCGCCGGTCTGATCACCAACCTGGCCGACGACGCCGCGATGATCGACCGGGTGCTCGCCGCGTTGATGGGCGAGCAGCAGCGCCGGCAACGCATGCTGCGCGACGCCGGCAACATCGACTCGGTACGCGAGTACCAGAGCCGCCGCGCGGAGGGTGCCGTCGGCACCGACGGTCGTCCGCTCGACCCGCTGCCGTACCTGCTGATCGTGGTGGACGAGTTCGGCGAACTGCTCTCCGGCCGGCCGGACTTCGCCGAGTTGTTCGTGCAGATCGGCCGGGTCGGTCGAAGCCTCGGCATGCACCTGCTGATGGCCACCCAGCGGCTGGAGGAGGGGCGACTGCGGGGCCTGGACTCCCACCTGTCCTACCGCATCTGCCTGCGTACGTTCAGCGCCAGCGAGAGCCGTACGGTGATCGGCACCACCGACGCGTACAACCTGCCGCCGATCCCCGGATCCGCGTACCTCAAGGTGGACGAGTCGATCTACCAGCGGTTCCGGGTAGCGCACGTGTCGGCCGGGTACGTCTCGGCCGAGGAACGCGAACGGGCCAGCGGTGCGAAGCCCCGCAACACCATCGCGCAGTTCCCGCTGCGGGGATTGACCCGGATGACCGAGGAAGAGCTGGACGAGCCGCCACCGGCAGCGGAGCGGGGCGGCCAGACCGAGCTGGGCATCGTGGTGGACCGGCTCACCTCGATCATCAGCCCGGTGCACCAGGTCTGGCTGCCGCCGTTGCCGAAGGCGCTCGCCCTGGACCACCTGCTCGGCCCGGTCGCCCACCACCCCGGCCGGGGCTACAGCGCGAAGCACTGGCCGATGACCGGCTCGCTGTCCGTGCCCATCGGCCTGCTCGACCTGCCGTTGAAGCAGGAGCAGGAAACGCTGATGATGGACTTCGGCGGGGCACACGGCAACATCGCGATCGTCGGCGCACCGCAGACCGGGCGCAGCACGCTGCTGCGGACCCTGATGCTCGCCGGGATGCTCACCCACAGCCCCGACGAGATGCAGTTCTACTGCGTGGACTTCGGCGGCGGCACGCTGCACACGATGGCCGAGGCGCCGCACGTCGGCTCGGTGGCCGGTCGTAGCGATCGTGACCTGGTCAGCCGCATGATCGTCGAGGTCCGGTCGCTGATCAGCGAACGGGAGCAACTGCTCCGCTCCCTCGGCCTGGACTCCATCGCCGACCTGCGGGACCTTCGCCGCGCCGGCAAACTGCCCGAGGGCGTACGCGCCGCCGACGTCTTCCTCTTCGTCGACAACTGGGGCGCGCTACGGACCGAGTTCGACTGGGCCGACCCGGTCATCAACGAGATCGCGGCCCGTGGACTCGGCGTGGGCGTACACCTGATCATCACCACCGGCCGGTGGAACGACATCCGCCCCGCCCTGCGGGACAGCATCGGCACCCGGATCGAGTTGCGCCTCAACGACCCCGCCGAGTCCGAGGTGAACCGTCGGCTCGCCGCCCGGGTGCCGGCGAAGGTGCCCGGCCGGGGGCTGAGCCTGCCGGGCGTCTACTTCCAGCTCGTCCTGCCCCGGATGGACGGCCAGGACAGCATCGACGGTCTACGCGCGGCCCAGCAGGACGTACTCGGAAAGATCGCCGCCGGGTGGTCCGGCCCCCCGGCCCCACCGGTACGCCTGCTTCCGGCACGGATCGACGCCGCCGAGGTACCCGCGCCGCCGGACGCCGCCCCGACCGCCGTACCCATCGGTATCGGCGAGTCCGACCTGAAGCCGGTGACCGTCGACCTGATCCGCGACGACCCGCACTTCCTCGTCTTCGGTGATGCCGGCTCCGGCAAGTCGACGGCCCTGCGTACCTGGCTGGCGGCGCTCTGCGCGCGCCAGTCCGCCTGGGACGCGCGGGTGGTGCTGCTCGATGCCCGGCTCTCCCTGCTCGACGCCGTGCCGCAGGACCACCTGGCCGCCTACGCCGGCGACCCGGACACCGCCAGCGCCTACGTCCAGCAGGTGGTCGCGAAGCTCACCGAGCGGCTGCCACCGGCCGGGATCAGCCCGCAGCGGCTGCGCCAGCGGGACTGGTGGGAGGGGCCGGACATCTACGTGGTGGCCGACGACTACGACCTGCTGCCCACCGGCTCCGCGGCCCCGCTCGCCCCGCTGTCCCGCTTCCTGCCGCAGGCCCGCGACATCGGCCTGCACCTGGTGCTCGCCCGCCGGGTCAGCGGCATGGCCCGCGCCATGGCCGACCCACTGCTCAACCGGGTCAAGGAGATGGGTTGCAGTGGCCTGATCCTCTCCGGCGACAGCCGAGAGGGCGTCGTGCTGGGCAACGAGCGTGCCGCCGCCCGCCCACCCGGCCGAGGAAGCCTCGTCGAGCGGTCCCAACCGGGCCGACTGATCCAGGTCGCGCTCCCGCCGCCCGTCCCGGAGACACCCGAGCAGGACGGTCCCGACACCGCCCCGGCGTGACCGCCCCGGTGTGACGTGGACGGCGTGGGAGGGCCGGCGTGACGTGGACGCGTGGATTTGCCGGGTATCGGCAGCCACGACCGTCGGCCGGCGACGACGAGCACGGGCTCACGGTCCGTCTCGGGGCCTGTCGAGCTGATAGCGGCAACGAATCACCCTGCTCGACGGCGTGAACGGTTCAGCTCGACAGGGCGACACCCGAAGTAGACGTGGCGCGCGAAGTAGACGTGGCGCGGCGGTGGCCGACTCTCTGCTTCAACGGCGGGCAATTCGCCGGATGTGTTGCGTGGAGTGAAGCAGAGCAGAGGCGGCACACCGGTGGGTACGGACGAGAGCCGGGGAAGGGGAGGGGTGGCGTCCCCATTCCGGGACGTCGGCATGGCCCCCGTATGAGCGTGCGGTGCCACGCCCTGCCGGGGTGGGTGCCGGATGAGGGACTACCGGCTGCTCCGTGTGTCCTGCGAGGCTGGGGCCATCGTCGCCGACGGCCGTGCGCGGTCGTCCGGAGGCGGATCGGCGAGGGAGGGGTTGCTGTGGTCAGCGGGCAGGCGGATTTCAGCGAGATGTTGGCTCGGACCCAGGCGCTTGAGCACGAGGTCGCCGAGCTGGCGCAGTCGATGAGCAACTCCGAGGTGGTCGGGTCGGCGGCCGGCGGGGGCGTGACGGTCACGTTGGCCGACAGCGAGTTCCAGGCGGTGTACATCGACCCGCGCGTGATGGAGACCTGCGACGCGGACGAACTGGCCGACCTGGTGCTGGCGGCGCTGCGGGACGGGACCGAGCAGTTGCGCGTGCAGGCTGCCGAGCGGATGACGCTACTGACCGAGTCGATCAGCAGGCTGGCCGGGTAACAACCGATCGTGGACCCCACCGAGGCGACGCAGACGCCGGCCCGGCGGGCGGTGCGGTGGCGGTCGGACTTCGTCACCGCGTTCGTCGAGCACGCCGGGTCGAAGCCGGCCAGCGACCGGTTGTCGGTCAGGCTACCGACGCTGATCACGGTAACCGCGGTGTGCATGCTGATCTCCCTGGTGGTGGGGATCTTCTGGCAGCTCATCAGCCCACGATCCAAGGCCGGTGCGGCGGACCCGGGCTACGTCGCGACGGCGGGCTGGGGCTGCGACACCACCAACGACCACGGGTTCGACGTGCAGGGACGGACCGACCAGTGGCGTACGGTGGCCGACGGCGGATGGTCCGAGGGCGGCTGTCGGGGTACCTTCCAGACACTGCCGATCAGCAACGACGCCGACCAGTCGGTCCAGTGGTGGTTCGTCCCGTCCACCGGCGGGCAGTGCCGAGTCGAGGTGTACGTGCCGCGTGGCACGTCCGGCGCCGGCACCTGGGTGACCAGCGTCCGCTACGAGGTGCTGGCCGGTCGCGGCGGCGCCGCGTACGCCGAGTTCGAGATGAACCAGGCGCAGAACACCGGGCGGTGGGTGGACGTCGGCGCGTTCCCGCTGCGCACCAACGAGTTGGCGGTACGCGTGACGGCGCGGGCGGCGGGCGAGGCCGACGCGCGACTCGCGGTCTCCGCCGTACGTGCCACCTGCGGCCGGTGACGGCCGCCGGCAGGTAGTGAGCCGGAAGAGGGAGGGGAACAGTGCGAGGGCTGCGCCGGATCGTCGTGGTGTGCCTGACCGCCCTGGCCGTGCTCGGGCCGGTCGGGCCGGTCCACGCCGCCCCGGCCGACACGCCGGCCGGCTCCAAGTACTACGTCGTCGGTGAACCGATCGCCGGCCAGCGCGAGTCGCTGTACGAGATCTCGGCCCGGACCCTCGGCACCGGCCGGCGGCACCTGGAGATCTTCGAGTTGACCAAAGGCCGTCCGCAGCCGGACGGTGGGCAGCTCACCGACCCGATGGTCCTGAAACCCGGCTGGGTGCTGACGCTGCCCGCCGACGCCAGCGGTCCCGGCGTCTACGACGAGTACCCGGTGGCGACGCAGGCGGCCCCGCCGGCGCCCCGGGACCTGTCGACTCCGGGACGGCAGGGCGCCCCCGTCTTCGAGGCCATCGGGGTGTTCGCGGCCGTCATGTTGTTCGCGGTGGCGGTGGCGGTGCTCCGCGGTGGGCGTGGTGCGCGAGGCGCCACGGCACCGGCGGTGTCCGCCGCCCCGCCACCCCTGTCGGACCCGCCGCCGCTCTCCGACCCGCCCGCGCCGTCGGACGCGCCACCCGTACCCGGTCACCCGGCCCGGTCCGGCCCGCCGCCGACCGACGCCGAGCGCGAGCTGGTGCTGGCCGGGGCGCACTCCTCCGCACCGCCGGTCGTGGACCCGTATCCGGCGACCGCCACGTCACGGGCCGCGTACCTCCCACCGACGGCGCCCGAGCGACCGGTGGCACCGGAACGGCCGACCGCACCCGAACGACCGGCGCGACCGTCGCTCGCCGGCCGTCTACGGCCGGTGGGGCCGCCCTCTCCGGAACTACCGCGCCGGACGCCGTCGCCGTCCCCGGTACCACCCCTGCCGGAGCCGTCCGCCGGGCCGCGTCGACCGGAGGTCGCTGTCGACGCCACCGAGCTCAGCGCCGACCTGCGGGCCGAAGGGCTCAAGCTGAGTGTCTCCCTGAACGGGGCCCGGGACGGGGCGGCAGCGCCGTTCGGCTGGTACGGCCCGGGTGAGGCACCGCCGGCCGCCACCATGCCGCTGCTGCTCGGCGACCGCGACGGCTGGCGGCTCTATGTCGACCTGGTCCGCTGCCCGGACGTGCTGACCGTCGCCGGCAACCTGCCCGACGGGCAGCGCTACGCGCGCCGGCTGATCCGGCAGGCCCTGGCCGACGGCAACGAGGTGACCGTGGTCGGGGACGTCCTCGGCGAGTCGCTGCCGAACGGATGCAGCCGGGTGGCGCAACTGTCCGACGTGGAGCCGTCGCCGACTCCGGGCATCGTGATCTGCGCCCGGCTCGCCAACGGCGACGGACGGGTGGCCCGCGAGCTGCGTACGGCCGGAGTGCAGGTGCCGGTGGTGCTCGGTGAGGTGACGCCGTCGCGCTGGTCGATCTCGGTGCGGCCGACGGAGGAGCCCGGTGTCGAGCTGTCGTGAGTGGAGTGGACTACGAGGCGGCGCGCCAGCCGTGCGACAGGTGCCCGTGGGTCAGCCGACCGTGCGTCACGCGTCCCTGGGTCACGTGACCCAACTCGATCGCCATCCGGGTCAGCTCCGCCTTGTTCGTCACGTTGAGCTTGGCCCGGATCCGCTTGGCGTACGTGTTCACGGTCGCCTGGGACAGCCCCATCCGGGTGGCGATCTGCGCGTGGGTGAGCCCGAGCGCGATCCAGCGCAGCGTCTCCACCTCGCGCGGGGCCAGTCCGTTCTCGTCGGCGTCCGCCGGGCGCGACAGGTCGGCCGCGAACCGGTCGGCCAGTTCCGCGCCGATGTGCAGCCCACCGGTGGCGACCACGCGCAACGCCAGGCGTACGTCGGGTTGCTCGGCGTACCGGGTGATCACGCCTCGGGCCCCGGCCCGGACGGCGGAGAGCAGGCCCGGCGGCTGCTCCCAGGTGGCGCAGACCAGCGGGGCGCCACGGGTGGCGAGCTTCCCGATCAGCTCCAGCACGCTCGCGCCGGGCAGCGCCGGCAGGTCGATGAAGATCACCCGGTAGTCCGCCGGTCCGGCCTGCTCCAACTCGCCGACCGAGCCGACCGAGGGGCCGAGCGCGAGGCCCGGCTCGTCCTGCACCAGCCGCTCCATCCCGACCCGCGACAACGGCTGGTCGCAGACGATCGCGACCGTACCCAGATCCTGTTCCATCGCCGTACCCCTTCTCTGCCCGGTGCATCACACGACGGACGCGGGACTCGCCGTGTTCAGTGCGGTGATGGCGGGGACTCGCCGACCTCGGATTGAGAAAACCAGGTACCGCCGTCCGTTGAGAGGACGTGCAAGGGGGGACATCGAGGAACGGACGAGCGTCATGACCGGCAGGCCGCCGCCGACACCGGCTGCCCGGGCGCGCCCGGAGCACCGGCGCATCGACGGGCTCTACGACATCTGGCTGCGTACCGGCCCGGACGGGCTGCCGGTCGCGCTGCGGGGCAGCGGGACGCCGCTCGACGCCGGACAACTCGCCGACCTGGTCCGCCGGGGCGGTGGGGCGGGCGACGACGTCCGGATCATGATGGACGGTGGCGAGGAGCACGCGGAGATCTTCGCCGAGCTGGCCGGGATCCTCGGGCGGGACGTGCTGATCAGCCCGGCCGGCAGCGTGTTGCGGTACGACGGGGACCGCGAGCCGGAGCCCAGCCTGGTGGACGCCCGGACCGGGCGGCCGGCGGAGTGGCTCGTCGTCCAGCCCCCGGCGATGGCCACCGGGCTGCCCGGTTGGTACGAGACGACCGGCGGCGTGCTGCGGCCCCGGTCCGGTGTCGTCGCCGCGCCGCTGCCCGGCGGGCTGACGCTCGCCACCCGGGCCGACTTCGTGGCCCGCCGGGCCGCTGCGGTGGACCTGGCCCCGGGTCACCCGGAACTGACCACG
Source organism: Micromonospora sp. NPDC047793 (assembly GCF_040642635.1). Classification (NCBI taxonomy): domain Bacteria; kingdom Bacillati; phylum Actinomycetota; class Actinomycetes; order Micromonosporales; family Micromonosporaceae; genus Micromonospora; species Micromonospora sp. NPDC047793. The sequence continues at coordinate 417,146 of NZ_JBEYSG010000002.1, forward strand.
ATCGGGGTGTCCGTCCGGGGCGGCGGCTTCGTGGTCGGCGACTACACCGGCTCCTACCAGGTGACCGGTGGGCGTCAGCTCGCCGCCGCCCTGTCGGACGTGCCGCTCTACGGCAGTGAGATCCGGATGTGGCTGCACTGGCCCTCCGACCCGGACGAGCGGCAGCGGCTGCACGCCAACCTGGCCGCGTTCGCGGACAACACCGGGGCGATCGTGTGGGCCCCGGAGCGTACCGCCGCCCTGGAGATCCTGGAGAGTTGCCAGGACCTGAGCGCGGTGGACCGCGCCGGCGGTCCGGCCGAGTGGCGTACCTACCTGCCGCCGATGGCCGCCTCACCGCGCTTCGAACCGGACCAGGACGGTCGGTTGTCCCCGGCCGGGCGGATGGTCGTCACCCCCTATCCGGGTGCGCCCCTGGTCAGCGTCGCGCCCGCGCGCCAGCGGGCGATGAACTCGCGGTACAGCAGCCTGCGGGCCCAGCACGGGCTGTTCCGGATCGATCTGACCATCCTCAACGACGGTCGGTGGGCGGTGCAGTACGCCGACTCCGGGCCGCACGCGCTCGGGCCACGGGTGCTGCAACGGATGCTGCGCACGGCCGGCTGGCAGGGCGAGGACCTGCTGCTGCTGGCGAGCTATCCGGCCTCCGCCGAGGCGGGGGTCCGCCGCTACGGCAGCCGGCTGGTGGAGGGACTCCGCGCCGAGGTGTGGGTGCTGCCGCCGGAGGCCGCGTTCGACAGCGTCGACGGTACGGCCCGCGCCGTCGACGAGCGGGGCCGTCCGGTGGACTGGCAGCGCCTCGACCTGGACGACTCGCAGCGACGCTGGCAGAGCGACGACGGCGTGCTGGTGACGGCCGAGAGCAGCAGCCGTCCGGCCGGCACCGATCGTGTCGCCGGCACCGATCGCATTGCCGTCACCGGCCGTCCGGCGGACGCCCCTTCCCGCGCGCCGGAGAGCATCGCCGCTGTCCCGGACAGCGCTGAGCGGAGCACCGCGTCCGAGGCGACGCCCTCGATCGACCGGCAGCAGGCGGGGGAGCCCGCTCTGTCCACCTCGCCCTCGGCGTCCGACGTCCGGGCGTACCCGGGGTCGCCGTGGACGGGACGCCCTGCGGCGGCGACGTCCGGCCCGGTGTCCCCGGTCCCGGTGCACGCGGTCCTGCCGCTGCCCGCGCCGACGTCCCCGGCCCCGCCTCCGGCCCCGGCGGCGTCACCGTTCCGACCGGCAACGCCGCGACCGGCTCCGGCTGCGCCGGATTCGACGGCCGTGGCCCCCTCGTCGCCGATCGTGCCCTCTACGGCCCCCGCGTCGCCTCCCCCGTCGCCGGTGCCCCCCGCACCTCCGGCCGCGCCGCCGGTGGTCCCGCTGTCTCCGGCCGCCCAGGCGGGTGCCCCTTCGTCGACCGCCGCGCCCCCCGGGGCGGACTCCTATCCGGAGCGGTCCTCGCCCGTGCCGCCGCTTCCACCGCAGGCACGGGCGGGGGGCTGGGCCCAGCCCAATCGGACCGAGCCGAGGCGCGTCGAGCGGCAGGTCGGGCCACCGCGACCGGTGGTCGGGCCGGCGGCGGGCCCGCGTCCGATCGCCGGGCCGGCGCCGACGACCCGGCCGGAGGAGAGCACCGCTCCCGCTCCGACTTCCAACCCTGGGGTCGGCTACGAGCAGGGACTGCCCTCCACCGCCGGTCCGGCCCGGGATCCCCGCTCCGACGCCGGTCCCCGCTCCGACGCCGGTCCCCGCTCCGACGCCGGTCCCCGCTCCGACGCCGGTCCCCGCTCCGACGCCGGGCGGCGTCCCGACCGCCCCGCCCCGCCGGGTGGGCCCGAGCTTCCGGTCAGTGCCGCGCCCCGGCTCGGCACCGTCCGGCGGCCCGTCGCGCACGCGATCTACTGGATCGCCGAGCGCCCGACGGTCAACGCCGAGCCGGTCGAGCTGTACGTGGTCGCCGGCTGTTCGCCCACCGACGCCACCGGCACCGGCGTACCCACCCCGAACCTGTTCCTGGTCGGCACGCTCCGCCCGCCGGTGCCCGCCGCGCTGCGGGCGGACGAACACCTGCTGCGGGTACGCGTCCTCGCCGGTGGCGCGGTGGACATGTCCTCGATCACCGTGCACGAGCCACCGGCCCTGCACGAGCTGCTCGTCGACCGGGACGAGTCGTACCTGCTCCCGGGGGGTCTGCTGGGCCGTACCGAGCTCGTCGCCGGTTACGGCGTCGACGCCTCCGGGCGGTACGTGGAGCAGCCGGTCGCCCCGGCGACTCCACCGCTGGCGATGCGCTGCACCGGCGCCGGGCACGGCATCGAGGGGTTGCCGGCCGACCTTCCCCGCTGGCCGTACGAGGCCGAGGCGTTCGCCTATGCGCTGGTGCGCGACCCCGAGGCCACGACCCGTAGTCAGGGCCTGGTGCTGTTGCGCAACCGGCCGCGTGCCCGTCGGGGGCGGCTGCTGGTGCAGGTGCGGGTGCCGTGGCGGTGCGCCGTCGACGTGCGCGCGACCGTGGCGCAGATCGGCGACCTGCCGCAGATCCACTCGACGGCCGGATCGATGCTGGAGGCCGGCGTGAGTCTGTTGCTGCCACGCGAGGCGAACGAGCAGGTCGAGGTCGTACGGCTGCTCTCGGCGGGCCGGCTCGGCTGGCGGACGGTGGGTGAGCCGGAGATGTCGCTGGCCGACTTCCTCGCCAGCCGGGCCGATGCCACGACCCGGCCGGGCAGCACCGCCCCGATCCGGTAGGGGTAGCGCTGTCCCGACCCGGCCGGACTGCGCCGCCGGGACCAGACCTGGGCCCCACTGAGTCCTTCGGCTCACGCCGCCCGCGGCCCGGATCACTAGCGTCCCGTTTGAGCGGTGCTGGGGAAAGGTCCGGTCCTGGGGAGGGCTGCAACGATGGGTGCCAACGTGGGTGTGCAGGAGCGGGTCGAGGCGGATGCCGACCTCGATCACCGGATGCGTCGCGTCTTCGCGGCGAACGCCCAGCCGTTGTACTACTACCTTCTCCGGCTGACCCGGGGACAGGGTCAACTCGCCGAGGACCTGTTGCAGGAGACCATGCTGCGGGCCTGGTCCCGGCTGAGCGAACTGCCCGCCGACGACGCCACGATCCGCCGGTGGCTGTTCATCGTGGCGCGGAACCTCTCGATCGACGTGGCCCGCGCCCGGGCCGCCCGACCGACCGAGGTCTACGGGATGGACGTGACCTGGGCCCACTCGCCGGACGACGAGTTCGACGGCCTGCTCGACCGGTTCGCCCTGGCAGACGTGCTGCGCAAGCTCACCCCGGAACACCGGGCGGTGCTGGTCGAGCTCTACTACGGCGACGTGACGGTGGCCGAGGCGGCGGCCCGGATCGGCATCCCGGAGGGGACCGTGCGGTCGCGGTCGTTCTACGCTCTGCGCGCCGCCCGGGGCATCATCGGGGAGCCCGCCGAACTGGCGGCGTGACCGCCAAACTCCCGACGCGGCGGCTGAACGACACGGCGGCCGGGACCGTCGTGGAGTCGTGAGTCCGCACCGGGACGGGCACGACGAGGGGGCGAGGGAGATGTTGGTCAGCCGGTACCCGTCACGGGTGGGACGGTATGTGGTGGTGGTGCTCGGCGTACTGCTGGCCGCGCTGCCCGTCCTCCCGGCCCGCGCCCAGGCCGCACCGTACGTCAAGTACTACACGGTGGAGTCCACCTACGTGGGCAAGCCGGAGGGCCTGCGTGACATCGCCGAGCGCTTCCTCGGCAGCCGGGACCGCGCGGAGGAGATCTTCAACCTGAACGTCGGCCGGGCGCAGTCCGGCGGCGGAGCCCTCACCGACCCGAGTCAGCTGCGCGCCGGTTGGCGTCTCGTGCTGCCGTGGGACGCGGTCGGCAGCGGGGTCGAGTACGGCTCGCTGCCGTCTCCGGCACCCCCGAGCACCCGTTCACCGTCACCCGGAGCGTCCGCCGCGCCACCTGCCGGTACTCCGTTGATCCGCCCCACCATCGGCTCCAGCCCCAGCCCGAGCCCGAGCGGCACCAAGAACTCCGGTGCCGGGGGCGCCAAGTGCGGATCGGCCGCAAAGCGCGGTGACAAGGACCGCGCGGACTGGGCGGAGCGGCGCATGTCGCCGGAGCGGGCGTGGTCCCGCAGCCGTGGCGAGGGCCAGATGATCGCGATCGTGGACTCCGGGGTGGACGGCAGCCTCGCCGAGTTGCGGGGCCGGGTCACCCAGGGCATGGACGTGGTGGCCGGCAGCGGCCGGGGCGACGTCGACTGCCTCGGCACCGGCACCGCGATGGCCGGTATCGCCATCGCCCAGTCCGGCTCGAAGCGCACGGTGACGGGGGTGGCTCCGGAGGCGACCGTGATGCCGATCCGGGTGGTCACCACCAAGGCCGAGGCGCAGCCGGCTGACCAGGCGGCCGGCATCGAGGTGGCGGTGGCCGCCGGTGCCACCGTGATCGCGCTCGGGTCGTACGTCGACCCCAACGTCCCGGCCGTCGCCGAGGCGATCGCCACCGCCGTCAAGCACGACATCGTGGTGGTGTCCGCCGCCGACCTGGAGTCGAGCGACCCGGAGTCGGGGCTGCCGGAGCAGGGCATGTTGCGGGTCGGTGGCATCGGCGGGGACGGCAAGATGGCGGACAGTTACCGCGCCGGCGGGGTGGACGTCGTCGCCCCCGGCGTGGACGTGGCCAGCCTCGGCATCGGCGGAGCGGGTGACTTCGTCGGCAGCGGCACCCAGTACGCGGTCGCCTACACGGCCGGCCAGGCCGCCCTGGTGCGCTCCGCGTACCCGAACCTCTCGGCCGCTCAGGTGACCGAACGGATCCGGAGCACGGCCAGCCGGACCGCCGACACCCCGGAGGACCCCGCCTCGTACGGCGACGGCGTCATCGACCCGTTCACCTCGGTGAGTGCCGCGATGGAGAACGACGGAGGGGCGGCTGCCCCGAACGGCCCGTCCGCCGATGACGGCGGATCGTCGACCAGCGGTGGCCAGGTGGCGATCTTCGTGCTCATCGGCCTGGTGCTGGTGGCCGTGACGGTGCTGTCGGTGTTCCGGCTGCGTACCGTGCTGCGCTCCGACGACCGCAAGGATCCCGAACCGGAGTTCGACCCGCCCGCGAACCGTCCGACCGACCACTCCGATCCACAGCGGTTGAGGTGATCGCCCAGTGACGGGGCAGCCCGCGGTCTCCACCCCGACCAGCGCACCGTCCGGCCGGATCGAACGGGTCTCCACCCGCCCGTGGAGTCGGCACCGCACCATCTCCTCGGCGATCCGGGCAGCCCGCGACGGCGGGGTGGTGTCGGTGGTGGCCGGGGTGTACCGCGAGTCGTTGACCGTCGACAAGTCCGTCACGCTGGTGGCCGAGAACGACGGTGGCGCGGTCGAACTGGTCGCGCCGCACGGGCCGGCGCTCGCCGTACGGTCCGGGTCGGCCACGATCCGCGGGTTCGTGTTGAGCGGCTCCGGTGCCGTGGTGGTCGCCGCCACCGGCCGGATCGCGTTGGAGTCGACCACGGTCACCGGGGGCGCGGTCCAGGTCAGCGGGGACGCGTCGGCGACGCTGCGGGACTGCGCCATCCTGCGTACCGGGGCGGCACCCGGGCTCATCGTCGCCGACCAGGCGACGCTGGAGGGCACCTCGGTCGAGGTGACGGAGACCGGCGGCGCCGCCGTCGAGGCCGCCGGCAGCGCCCAGGTCACCCTGGTCGACAGCCGGATGGGCAGCGTCGGCGGTGGCGCGCTGGTGGCGGAGAACGCCACGCTGACGCTCACCCGCTGCGAGATCGGGCCCAGCGGCGGCGTGGGCGTCGAGGTCAGCGGCGGTGGGCAGGCCCGGCTGACCGACTGCCAACTGCACGACCTGGCGGCCGAGGGCATCCGGATCAGCGGCAGTGCGACGTTCGGCCCGGACTGGTGGCCGCCGCTGCGGCCGGAACACGCCGGGACGCCGGGCGCCGGGGAGACCGGCGAGACCGGTGGGGTGCTCGTTCGGCGGTGCACGATCAGCCGCGCGGCCTCCGCCGGGGTGCTCCTCGCCGGGTACGGCCACCTGCACCTGGACGAGTCCACGGTGGACGCCGCGCGGGGTCCCGGCGTGCTGGCCGGTGGCGACAGCCGGCTCTCGATGGCCGGCAGCCGGATCAACCAGGCCGGTCAGACCGCGCTCGCGGTCCGGGAACGCGCCGAGGTCCGCCTCACCGACGGTGCCTTCGCCGACTCGGCCGCCAACGGGCTCTACGCCGCCGACGACGGGCGGATCCTGATGCACGGCTGCGAGGTGCGGCGCTCCGAGTACAGCGCGGTGCACCTCACCGGCACGGCCAGCGCCGCGCTGGTCGAGTGCACGATCGCCGACACCCCCGAGTTCGGGGTACGCGCCTCCGACCGCGCCCTGCTGCGGGTGGAGGGCGGCACGATCACCGGCGCGGGACTCGGCGGGGTGCAGATCGACGGTGGCGCCGACGCCGAGTTGCGTGGACTGACCGTCAGCGACTCCCGGGCCGGCGTACGCGTGGACACCCCGCACCGGCCGCTGCTGACCGACTGCGAGGTCCGCGACGTCGAGCAGACCGGGATCGAGGTCGCTCCGCACGCCGCGCTGCTGGCCCGGAACTGCCGGATCGCCTCCTGTGGCGCGGCCGGGGTGCTCGTCGACGCGTACGCCACGCCGACGCTCGAAGAGTGCGAGATCACCGACATCGGCGGCAGCGGACTGGTGCTCTGGGAGGGCGCTGCACCGATGATCCGCAGCCTGACCGTGCGGGAGTGCCGCAAGAACGGCGTGTACGTCGGTGACGGTGCGCACGGCACCCTGACCGACTGCGACATCTCCCGGACCGACTACCCGGCCGTGCACGTCGGCGTGGACGCCGATCCGGCGTTGCTGCGCTGCCACGTGCACGACGCCGGGGCCGACGTCGACCAGACCGACCAGGGCCGGGCGACCTTCGAGGAGTGCTGGAGCACCGACGTCGCCGAGGCGACCCTGCCGACCGAACCCGTCGCCGCCCGCGCGGTGCCGGCCGGTGCCGGTCCGCGCCGCGCCGCCGCCGTGCCCCGAGCCGGTGCCACCAGCAAGGTGCCGGAGTTGGCCGACCTGCTCGGCCAGCTCGACGACCTGGTCGGGATGGCCCGGGTCAAGCGGGACGTGGGCACCATGGTCAAGCTGGTGCAGACCGTCAAGCGCCGTCGGGAGGCCGGTCTCGCGCCGCCGCCGATGTCCCGGCACCTGGTCTTCGCCGGTAATCCCGGCACCGGCAAGACCACCGTGGCCCGGCTCTACGGGCAGTTGCTCGCCGCGCTCGGCATGCTCGAACGCGGACATCTGATCGAGGTCGACCGGGGCACGCTGGTCGGTGAGTACGTGGGACACACCGCCCCGAAGACCCAGGCGGCCTTCCGCAAGGCCCTCGGCGGTGTGCTCTTCATCGATGAGGCGTACGCCCTGGTGCCCACCGGTGGCGGCACCGACTTCGGCCAGGAGGCGATCTCGACGCTGGTCAAGCTGATGGAGGACCACCGGGACGAGGTGGTGGTGATCGTCGCCGGCTACCCGGACGAGATGCGGCAGTTCGTCGCGGCCAACCCGGGCCTCTCCTCCCGCTTCTCCCGCACGCTGACCTTCGAGGACTACTCGTCGGTCGAACTGGTCCAGATCGTGGAGAAGCAGGCGAGCCGGCACCAGTACCACGTCGCGGAGAACGGCCGTGCCGCGCTGCTCAGCTACTTCGACGGCGTCCTGCGGGGCGAGGGCTTCGGCAACGGCCGGTTCGCCCGCAAGGTCTTCCAGATGATGACCGAGCGCCACGCCGCACGGATCGCCGAGATGGACGCGCCCAGCACCGCCGAGCTGAGCACTCTGGAGGCCGACGACCTGCACGTGGACGACCTGGAGGTGGCCGGATGACACGGCTCGGGTGCAGGGAGGACCGATGAGCGGCGAACGGAGCCGGATCACGGTGGTCGGCACCCGCCGCCGGTTGGACGTGTCGGTGCCCTCCGGGGCACCGGTCGGCGAGTACTCGGCCCGCCTGGCCGAGATGTGCGGCCAGGACCGGGCCGACGTGCTTCCACCGGCCTGGTCCCTGGCCCCCGCCGGCCACCCGCCGCTGCCGCTGGACGCCACCCTGCTCGACGTCGGCGTGGTCGACGGCCAGGTGTTGTACCTCCGCGACGCCGCTCAGGAGCCGAACGACGCGCCACTGGTGGAGGAGATCGAGGAACTCGTCGCCGACGAGACCCACCGGCATCGCCAGCAGCGGCTCCGGGGCGGGACGATCGTCCTGAGCCTGGGTCTGCTCTGGACGACGGTGGCCGCGATCACGGCCGGACTCCGGTTCGAGGGCGGTGCCGGCACCGCCGCGGGGCTCGTCCTGGCCGGGCTGGGTCTGCTCGCCGGAGCGTGGAGCCTCACCCAGCACCGCGAGGTGGTGCCGGACTGGTTGCGGATGGCGGTCGCGTTGACCTCGGTGCCGTGTCTGGCGGCGGCCGGCATGCTGGTGACCCGGGTGTTGGGCGTGACGGCGTACCGCTGGGACGGTGCGGTGTTCGGCGCCTGCCTGGCCGCGCTGATGGCGCTGGTGGTCATCCCGACCGCCGCGTTGGTCGTGGTGCAGTTGCACCTGACCGTCGGCCTGGCGTTGGTGTCCCTGATCCGGGCGCTGGACACCGACCGCGCCGGTGCCGCCGCGGTGGTCACCGTGACGGCGATGGGGATCATCGCGGTGGCCCGACGGATCGCCGCCACCGTGGCGTCCTGGGGACAACGCCGACCGCCTGACCAGTCGGCTGCCCTGCCGGTCACGATCGGGCTGGTCGACCGCTCCCACCGTCTGCTCTCGGTGGTGCTCGTCGGTCCGGCGCTGGCGCTGACCGCCGCGCTTCCGGTGCTGGCCTCCAACGGCGGCGGCTGGGCGGTCGCGTTGACCGCGGTGGCCAGCATCGCCCTGATGGCCCGCTGCCGGCTGGTGGCGTTCTCCGCCGAACTGCTCCTGCTCGGCATCGCCGCACTGGTCGGCTGTTTCAGCCTGATCCTCGCGGTCGTCGGGATGCTCGGCGCGGGCCCCGGCGCGACCCTGGTCGTGCTCGTGCTGGCCGGGCTCGGCGTCGCCGGAGCCGGGGTGGCGCTGAGCCTGCTGCGCCCCTCGTCACCCGAGCCGCCACGCGACGGGCCGATGGTGCACCCCTCGGCCCGGCGCCGCAGCCGGGCCGAGGTGTTCGGGGTGATCACCAGTCTGCTCATGGTGCCGTTGGCGCTGGGCGTGCTCGGCGCGTTCCGACACATGGTCGAGGTGGGTCGCAGCATCTTCTGACCCCCGGGGGGGGACGGGACCACGGCCCGAATGGGGACTTTCGGGCATCCCGCTTAGGGGTGCCATGGTGTACGACGGGTGCGGCGTGCCGCGGTGGCGGCGACCCGCATGAAGTGGCGACAAGGCGAGGTATCAGGTGCCCGGCGGCGACGGTTGCAAGGAGATCATGGCCGTTCCGGGCCGCTTCGTGCTCACCGGCGCGATGACCCAGACGACGCACCCCGTCGCCCGGGCGGTCGCGGTCGCCACTCCGGCGCCGGACGACGGCACGCTGGTCTATCTGATCGAGGAGACGCCGCGCTCCGCCGCCGGCCTGGACTACCTGCGCGGACAGCCGTTCCCCGACGCCCTGGTGCTGGTGCCGTGGGACCTCGACCGCTGGGCCACCGGAGGGCAGCCGCTCCCGGACGACCCGGAGGGCCTCGGTGGCCTCGCCGACCTCTACCGCCTCCAGGTGCAGGTGCCGGTGGGCGAGGCGCGTGCACCGCAACTGGTGCCGGTCGACGCGCGCGGCCGGGAGGCGTCGTGGGACGACGCCACGTCGGTACGGGTGCTGCCGTGGTCACACGTGGCCGGACGAGCGGCGCTGCGGGCCGCGTACGACCGGATCGTCGCCGACGAGGAGTCTGGCCGCCGACGCGTCGAGGCCCTGCTGGCCGACCTGGAGGAGATCCGGCGGGCGCTGCGGGTGAGCATCCCGCCCGGGAGCCTGGCCGCCGCGATCCACCTGGTCCGGTCCGGTGCCGAGCCGGAGGCGGCGGCCCTGCTCCGAAAGGTGCTGCCCGTCGCCGTTGCCGACGTGCCGACGATGGTCGGCGGGTCAGCCCAGCCGATCGCCGCCGACGTGCTGCGTGCCACGCTGCGCGCCGCCCCGGAATCGGCAGCGCTGGTGTCCTACCGGGCACCGAACGGCGGGCCGGCGGTGGCCTGGCTGCTGCCGGACGGCGAGGACGTGCGGTGGGTCGGGGCGTCGGATTCGGACACCATGCCGATCGCCGTCCGGCTCACCGACGACTGGCGGATGGTGGCGCTGCGCGACGCGGCCACCACGGTGGTGCTGATCGACGCGGACCATCGGCCGGTCAGCGTGGACGTCGAGACCCCGCCCGTACCCGCCCCGCCCGCACCTGCCCTGTCCGGCGAGACTGCCGAAGAGTGGGCGGATCACCCGCCGGTCATCGAGCAGCGCTCCGCAGAGGTGGAGGCGCGCCTGGCCGAGATGCGGCGCACGTTCATCGAGACAGGCACCGAGCTCTGGGAGTTGCGCTCCGCATCGACTGCCATAGACCATGGCCGGGACGCCGAGGAACCGGCTGCCTCCTCCGGGACTGCCGACCTGGCCGCACGGGAGTGGGAGATCGCTGCCGAGGTCGATCGTCAGCGGACGCGAATCGCCGAGCTGACCAAGATCACTGAGCACGAGCCGATCGAGGAGACGCCGGACGGCATCCTGCACAGCCACGTCTGGGTGCGGCAGGCGGTGGAGGGGCGCGCCGGATACGTCCGAATCCCAGTGCGCGTCGACGAGGCGGGCGTGCGTAGCAGACACCCGGACACGGGTGCCCTGACCGGTGAGTTCCACCTGGACCGGGGGGAGTGGTTGCGCCCGTTGCGTGGCGGTGGTCCTGGCCTGGCCCCGGCGTGGGGATCCCCGGTCGGCCCTTCCGCGACAGCCGGACCGGTCGATGCCAGTCCCGCCGCCAGCGCCTCGGGGACGACGCCGCGCAGGTTGTTGGATGGCATGCCGCAGCAGTACCGGCCAAGCCAACGGTCGGACTGGACAGCCACCCCGCTGTTCGCCGTCGTCGCACTACCGCCCGAGGTGGCCTTCACGATCGGTCTGGAGGCGAGGACGACCGAGGACCACGCTGGTGTGCACGTGCTGCGGCCCGTGCTCGACGGGTCCGCCGGAATGGCCAACGGGCTGGTGGGATTCGGAGTGGGGCGACTTCCCCGGATCCCGCTGGACGGCGACGTCATCTATGTCGCCCTTGCTCAGGGCGGTATTGACGTATCGGCGAGCCCGGCCTTGGCGGCGGTTTCCCCATCGGTACCCGAGGTGCTGGGTCAGGTAACGGGTAACAACGTGCTCGCCGCGTGGCGGGTGTCCGTCGACGCGTCCGGTGCGGTCCGCTTGGGGCCGGTACGGCCCAACCCGTTGGTCGATGTCCGTGACGAGACCGGTGCGACGGTCGGACTCCCCGACGTCGACCGGCTGGACGCCGAGATCGTCGAACTCCTCCACGTAATGGTGGCCCAGCAGGGCGTAGCGCCGGGCCGAGGACAGGACGATCCGGTCCGGCCGGCGAACTATCGGTCTTTCTGGTCGATGGATCCGGACTACTGGGCGGAGGTGCGTAGCCAGGTCCGGGACAACGTCGCAGCCTTCTCCGACGAAGTCGACGTCATTCGACAACAGGGGGCATGGCAGGAACTCGCCGACCGCTTCGCCGAACGGCTCCGTGCTCCGAGAATCGAAGTGCTGCTCCTCGACATCGACGGCCAGGGGTCCTTCGATCCGAATAGCTGGATCATGCATGTCGGTCGGAGAGGTCCGCTCGACCAACGGCTGACCACGTTCATTCACGAGTCCTTTCACGTCGAGCAGCATCTGGTCATGTTCGGAGCGGTTGCGCGGTCCACGAACGACTTCGCCGTTCTTCGGGCCATGGTGTCGCAGCCCAGCATCGCCGGGTCGCTGTGGAGGCATCCCCTTCCGGTGGAGGACCCGCGTTACGACGCGGCCATCCGCACTCTGTGGGACAGAAAGGTGGTGGACCGCGAAGGCGGCACCATCTTCATGGCGCGGAACTCCGCCTCCGCTGCTCTCAGCAGGGCCAAGCAAAGGTTGGCAACGGCCGATGCCGGGTTCAATCCGGTGGTGCGGGACCGCCTCGCCGCCGACCTGACTCGTTCGTATCGCCTGTGGCTGGAGCGGACCGTGCGCGCTCTGGCGCGTCCGATGGAGATCCCGGCGTACGTGGTGGAGCGGGCCTTCACCACGGGAGGGTCCGTCCGTGACTGGCAACGGGTCCACCCTGAGGCGCCGCGCCTGCCCGGATACCGGGCCGAGACGAACGCGGCCGGTGCCCACCTGTGGCCGGAACACGCCGAGCGGCTGGAGGACCAGGCCCGACTCGTTCATCCGGCGCGCCCGCAGATCGTCGTCGAGGTGGGCGATACCGGAAACGCCGCGTCGGTCCTGTCGCAAGCGGCGGAGGTGCTTCCCGCGTCGGCGATGGTGGTCCTGGTGACACCGCATCGGCTGAGCCCGGAGGAGGCCGTCGAGCTGGCCGGACTCCTCGCCGACGACCAGGTGCTGGCCGTCGGCGCTGCTACGGCCACTCCCCCCACCGGCGATGATCGGCTGATCGAACACTTCGTCGGTCACTCACCTTGGCACGACGTGTCGATGATCCCCTTCGCGGCCTATTTCACCGTGCATCGTGTTCCACAGGCTCCCGAGATCGTGGGCTCCGGGCTACCACAGATGTCCAGCCTCGGTGGTGGGACGTTCGACGTCTTGGGGTGGCAGGCGGTCCCGGTCGGTGACAACCTGCTTGTTCGCCCGGCGGACGAATCGCCGCAGGCGCAACCGGTCCCAGCCGATGCTGCGGCCGGGGTACCCCGCCTGGTCGTCGGGGTCCCGGGCCGCGACACCCCGTGGGGTGTGGTCCAGGTTGCGAACGCACTGGTCGACTACCTCACCGGAGTGCCGAACGCCGCGTCGGATCCACGCCTTCTCCAGGTTCACCGACCTGTCGTCAAGGCACCTCCGTTGCCCGGGCTCTCGATCGAGCCGGAGCCGAACGCACCGGGCTGGACTGACCGGTTGCCCTCGCTGATCTTCGGCGCGGACATCGACCGAAACGAGCCGCGGATCGACGCGTCGGCAGGAGACCTCGGTCTCGACCGGCATCTGCTGACGTACGCCCTGCTCGGTGCAGTGGACGCCCGGCCGGCGGAGGTGATGCCCGAGCAGCTTGTCGTCGCGATCGACGAGTTGACCGACCGGCTCAGCGTGACCCGGTCGGAGTTGCTGACGGTCGGCTACGTCACCGCCATGGCGTACGGCGTCGGTGGGGTGACCGAGCCACGTCTACGCCAGGCGCAGCGACTGCTCAGGGCACTGCTCGACACGGCCCCCGGCGTTCCCATGCCGGCCGGCGATCTCGCGGTCCGGTATCTGCTACAGGCGGTCGGCCACAACTCGGACGATCACGGTGACGTCACCGGTCTCCTACGGCTCTTCGAACTGGTCGAAGCGCGGCACTCGGAGGGGAACGCCGTGAGCCTGACCATGGCCGAGCTGGCCGCCGCCTTCGACGACGACCGTCGGTGGCGGGAGAGCCCGGCGCTGTCGCCCCGGCGACTCGACTCCGGCGAGGAGACCTGGTGGCTGGGGCCACCGACCGAGCAGCACGAGGTGTCCGCAGTTCCCGGCCATATCGTCGTGGGATACGCGGCGAACACGGATCTCATGCCGGCGCAGATGCCGGTACCTGCCGGCGTCGCGGCCCTGGCGATGACCGCCGTGGCGGTCCGGGAACGCCTGCCGAGGCAGTGGGGACCAGATCCCCTTCCCCTGCTGCTGGTGCCGGTGACGTCCGAGTTGGTGGACGCCGACGGGCTGCGGACCGATCTGGCTCGGCTCGATGATCGGGTGCGGTTCGGTCAGTTCCGCATGGAGCGTTTGAACCTGATGCTCGCGGAGCCGGTGATTCGTCCCGAGACGACGCCACCGGTGGCCGTGGGGTCGGCCCATCTCGCCGGAATGCGGCGCGAGCTGATGGCGCGGGCGGAGGAGTTGCGGAGACTGCGGTCGCGCCTGGAAGAAGCGAAGCGGGAGCGTGACCGGGCGGGCCAGGACCAGGTCCGGATGGCCGACGCGATCCGGCGTATAGCCGATCTGTCCACCCGTGAGTGGAACCTCCAGGCCGACATCCACCATCGGCACAGTCGGATCACCGAGTTGACCAGGCTCGTGGGCGACGGTCAGGTGACGGCGACGGCATCGGGCCTGACCAGCCACGCCAGGGTGCGGATCTCGGCATCGGACGGCCGGCTCGATTGGCTGCGAGTCCCGGTGCTCGTCGATGAGGCGGGGGTGCACAGCACCCACCCGGAGACAGGCGAGATCACCGGTGACCTTCGCCTGGTCGACGGTGAGTGGACGCCCCGTCTCCTAGGCGGCGCGCCCGGCTCGTCGCAGCGACGGGTGGGTTCGTCGTCAGCTCGGCGGAGCGGGCCCGGATCATCGTCGGCGGCTAGGACGGCCGTGCCCGGTGCGACACCGAGTGCTTCCGCCATCGTGGTGCCTGCCGGTTACACCGAGCAGAACCTGCGGCGGACCTTGCCCGACCGGTATGTCGAGAGCCGGCGGCCGGACTGGGAGACGAGACCGCTCTGGGCCTCGGTACCGATTCCGCCGGAGCTTGCCTTCACCACCGGCCTGCAGCAGCGCGTGCACGACGGCCCGGACGGCGTCCAGCCGGTGTTCGGCGGCACCGCAGGCATGGCGAACGGGCTGGTGGGCTTCGGAGTCGGCCGGTTGCACCGGATGCCCGCCGACGGCGAGATGGTCTATGCCGTCGTGGCGTCCGGCGGGATCGACGTGTGGGGAAGCCCGGCCACGGCGGCGGCACCGCGCACCGCACCCGACGTCCTGGGCCAGTTCACCGGGACCAGCGTCGTCGCCGGATGGCCGGTGTCGGTGGACCCGCACACCGGTCAGATCATCCTGGGCCAGGCGGCGGCGAACCCCAACCTGGCGGTGCACCGGGAAGGCTCACCCGCAGCCACGTTGACGGCTCTGGACGGTGAGCTCGCCGCCATGCTTACCCGCCTCGCGGGAAAGCATGACACGACGCTCACTCGCGGGGACGCGGTGTGGACGCCGAGCAGGGTGATCGAGGACTACGGGTTGCTGGAGGCGACGAACCCGGCCTACTGGGCGGAGCTGCGGCGTCTAGCCCGGCGTGACCAGGGTGCTCTGGGCAGCGGACGCGAGCAGCACCGTGCCTGGCAGAAGGCCAGCGACCTGCTCTTCCGGTACCTCAACGCCGGTTCCAACGGCATTCCCGCGGCCAGAACCGTCGTCACCGATCTGGCGGGGACGGGCTCCTCAGCCATGTTCGACGGAACGGGCTGGACGGTGGAGGTCGGGGAGTCGGACTCCATCGACGACCGGCTCGCGTTCTTTGCGCACGAGGGACTCCACGCTGAGCAGTATGCGCTGATGGGGCGGCTCGTCGCCGGTGCCAGCAACGACCCCGAGACGCTGGACCTGGTCACTGGGGTCCCCATTGCGCGTGAGGCGCTGTGGGCACGGCCACTCGACCGCGGCGATCCACGCTATTCGTTGGCGCTGCGCCTCTGGTGGCACCACCACTCAGAGCTGGATGGGCGCATCCATGACGTACGCCGGGACGCGGCGCTGCTGCGCAGACGGACCGAGGCCCAACTGGTCAAGGCCCTGGAGATCGGGCAGTTCAGCGCACCCGTACGCCAGCTGCTGACAGCGCGGCTGGTCGGCCGGACGGCACACCACTTCGAACTGGGCATTCTGCTGGTCCGGCTCGGGCTGGAAGGTCCGGCGTACCGTGCGGCTCTGGACTTCTCGACCGGCGGCTCGGTGCGGGACTGGCAGAAGGTCGCTGCTGCCGAGGTGCCGTCGCTCGCCGGCTATCAGGTCGAGAGAAACGAGGCCGGGAGCCACCTGTGGCCGGCGTCGGTCGGGCGGCAGGATTCGTCCTCGCGACTGGTGCACCACTCTCGCCCCACCGTCGTGGTGGAGTTGGGTCGAGCCGGGAACGCGCTGTCGCGTCTTGCCGACGTCGTGCCGCATCTGCCGGCGGACGCTCTGGTGGCGGTGGTGACCTCCGATCCACTGACGCCGACCCAGGCGGTGGAGCTGGCCTCGACAGTCGGTGAGGGACAGACGGTGGCTGTCTCCGTCTCGTCCGGTCCTCGGATCGATCCGGCCGATCCACTGTTCGACCACTTCGTGCCGTACTCGCGGTGGCACGCACAGTCGATGAGCCTCTTCGCCGACTACTTCACCGTGCACACCGAACCGCAACGGCCCTTGCTCCGACTCAACTACGCGCTGAAGCCGCTGTACAACGTCGGAGGCGGGGTCTTCATCCGGCAGGACCTGAGCGACTGGCAGATCAGGCCGGTGGGACAGACGCTCTGGGTGCGTGCCTCCGACGAGCCGGCCGGGGCGTTGCCGGTGCCGGCGGAGCCCGACAACGGAATGCCGAGGATCGTCGTCGGCGCTCCCGGTCGGGACACCCCGTGGGCGATCGTCCAGCTCGGGCTGCTGCTGGCCGAGCAGCTCACCGGTGTTCCGGACAGTCGCGGTATGCCGGACCTGGTGCAGATTCACCGGCCTGTCCTGGAGCCACCCGAGCTGCACGACCTGACCCCTGTCGAGACCGCCGCTCCATTCACCCGGCAGCTCCTGGTCAGTGCCTTCGGTGAGCACGGCGTCGACGATCCGAGGCTCACCCACACGTCGAAGATCGAGGACTTCGACATCGACCCGTACGTGTTGACGGCTGCTCTGGTGGGTGCGGTGGACCCGGCACCGCAGGCGATGTCGGAGTCCCACCTGGTCGAGGTGTTGACCGGCCTGGCCGCCAGGCTCGGCGTGACCCGCGAGGAACTTCTTCCGGTGGGTTTTGTCACGGCGTTCGCTCACGGCATCGGTCATGTCACCGTGCCACGTCTGACCGTGGTGACGCGGGCGTTGCAGGCCCTGCCCGACCGGGGGAGGGAACAGCCGGACGAGAGCCGGATCCTGAACAGTTTCCGCAGCCTGGTGCCGGACGACAACGAGCGTAGTGCCAAGCACGAACTCTTGCGGCTGCTGGAGTGGCTCGGACATCCGGGCACGACCTGGCCCGCCGAGGGACTGTCCTCCGAGTACCTACAGCAGGTGGTCGGCAGGGACAGGAGCTGGACCGACCAGGTGCTGTCGCAGCGGACGCCGGACGGCAGTGGGGTCTGGTGGTTGGGGCCGGTGGTGCAGCGGCACCTCGTCGCTCCCGTCGAGGACACCCTCGTGCTCGCGTACGCGGCTGGTGCTGATCTTCTGCCGGTGGGGATGCCGGTCCCCGGGGGTGCCGCCCTGCTGATGCGGGTGGGCCAACTGGTGCGGCGACAGCTACCGGAGGAGGAGTGGGGCACTCCGGTGCTGCTGGTCCCGGTGATCTCTGCCCCGGCCGACAGCGATCGGCTGCGGGCCGAGTTGACAGAGACGGAGAACCGGCTCAGCCTCGGGGTGACGATGGCCGATCCGGTCGTTGTCGCCGTGGAGGACGATGCGGTCGCCGACCCGATGGACCTCGACGAGAGCGTGGTCGGGTCGGCGATGGGGCAGCAGCCCGAGGACGCCGGTCGGGTGCGCCTGGCCACGATGCGGGAGCATCTCACCAGGTGGGCGGAGCATCTGGTGCGCCTGCGTGCGGACGGTGCCGGCGCTGACACGTCGACGGAGGTGGCGCGGGCCCAGTCGGAGATCGACCGGTTGCGGGAGCGCATCACCGAGCTGACCGAGGTCGTGGCGTACGGTCCGGTCACGGCGACGGGGCGGGGCCTTGTCGGTCGCGTCTCCGTGCGGCAGTGGATGGAGGGCCGCTTCCAGCGGGTCGAGATCCCGGTGTTCATCGACGATGCCGGGGTGCACGGTCTGCACCCGGAGACCAGCGAGCTGACGGTCGACCTTCGCCTGGTCAACGGCGAGTGGATGCCCCGGGTGCTGGGCGGCGCGCCCGGCTCGTCGTCGTCACGGCGGGGCGGCTCCGGGTCGTCCTCAGCGCGGCGGGGGGGCTCCGGGTCGTCCTCGGCGGGGACGGCTGCGGCCGCCTCGGCACCGAGCGTTCCCGCCATCGTGGTGCCTCCGGGGTACACCGAGAAACAACTACGGCGGAACTGGCCCGACTGGTTTGCCAAGAGCCGGCGGCCGGGCTGGGAGACGGAGACGCTCTGGGCCTCCGTGCCGATCCCGCCGGAGCTTGCCTTCACCACCGGTCTGCAGCAGCGCGTGCACGACGGCCCGGACGGCGTCATGCCGGTGTTCGACGGTCTTGCGGGCATGGCCAACGGGCTGGTGGGCTTCGGGGTCGACCGGTTGCACCGGATGCCCGCCGACGGCGAGATGGTGTACGCGGTCGTGGCGCGCGGTGGTATCGACGTGTGGGGGAGCCCAGCCACGAAAGCGGCGCCACCGACGGCCCCCGACGTCCTGGGGCAGTTCCCCGGGAGCACCGTCGTCGCCGGGTGGCTGGTCTCGGTGGACCCGGACACCGGTGAGGTCACCTTGCACAAGGTGGCGGAGAACCCCAACTTCTCGGTACGCCGCAAGGACGACCACTTCCAGCGGGTCACCCCACCGGACCCGGTTGACCTGGATGATGCGCTCGTCGCCATGCTCGCTGCGATGCTCGCCGACCCGGCCGGAAATCGTGGCACGACGCTCGTTCGCGGCGTCGAGGTCTGGCAACCGCGCAAGGCCGCCGATGAGTACGGTTCGCTGTGGGCGAGGGACCCGGCCCTGTGGGCGGAACTCCGAGTTCGGGCACGGAAGGAGTACCGCACCCTGGGCGGCGGGGACCGGCAGCGCCGCGCCTGGCAGGAGAAGACCGACCTGATCTTCCGGCACGTCCGGCGGGGGGCCGACGTCGACCTCACTCCGGCCAGATCCATCATCACCGACGTGTCGGATGAGCACCATGCGGCCAGGTTCGACGGCACGACCTGGGAGTTGGAGGTCGGGCAGTCGGATTCGGTCGACTACATGCTGGAGGGTCTCGCGCACGAGGGGGTCCATGCCGAGCAGTACACGTTGATGGGCCGGCTCGTCGCGGGTGCCACCAACGACCGTGAGGCCATGGACCGGGTGACCCGCGCCGGGCACGTGCAGGACGCCCTGTGGGCACAGCCACTGCGTCTCGACGACGAGCGCTATCCATTGGCACTGAACCTGTGGTGGAACCACTACACGAGAATCGATCTAGACCACAGCAACCTGCACATCAGGGCAGAGGAGCTGTCTTTCCGCAATGCGGCGCAGGTGCTCAAGGTCAGAGGGATCGAGCAGTTCAGTCCGCCCGTACGTCAACTGCTGGAAGCGCGGATGATCGGCCGGGCGGCCCGTGACTTCGACACCGGCGCCATGATGTTCCGGCTCGGTCTGGAAGGTGCGGCGTACCGCGCAGGCCTGGAGTTCTCGACCGGCGGTTCGGTGCGGGACTGGCAGAAGGTCTCTGCCGCGAAGGTGCCGTCGCTCTCCAGGTACCGGGCCGAGACGAGCGAGGCCGGGACCCACCTGTGGCGGGCGTCGGCCGAGCGGCAGGACTTCTCCCCGCGGCTGGTGCACCGCTCTCGCCCGACGGTGGTGGTGGAGCTGGGGCGGGCCGAGAACGCACTGTCACGTCTTGCCGACATCGTGCCCAGACTGCCGGCGAACGCCCTGGTGGAGGTGGTGACCACCGATCCACCGACGCCGACTCAGGCGGTGGAGCTGGCATCGGCGGTCGGCGCGGGACAGGTGCTGGCCGTCTCCGCCTCGGCCGGCCTCCGGATCGACCCGGCCGATGAGCTGTTCGACCACTTCGTCCCGTACTCGCGGTGGCATGCCCAGTCGATGAGTCTCTTCGCCGACTACTTCACCGTGCACCCGGAACCGCAATGGCCCGATTTCCACCTCACCAACACCCTTGCGTCGCTGATCAATCTCGGGGGCGGCCTCTTCACGCGGACAAACCAGGTGGACTGGCAGATCAGGCCGGTGGGGCAGACGCTCTGGGTGCACACCACCGACGTGCCCTCGACCGCGCTGCCGGCGCCGGTGGAGCCCGGTCTCGGCATGCCGAGGATCGTGGTCGGTGCGCCCGACCAGGACACCCCATGGACGATCGTCCAGCTCGGACTGTTGCTGGCCGAGCGGCTCACCGGCATCCCGGACAGTCGGGGTGACCTGGGCCTGGTACAGGTCCATCGGCCCGTCCTCGACCCCCCCGAGTGGGACGATCTGCCCCCTGGTGAGACTGCGGCACCGTGGACCAGGCAGCTCCTGACCAGCGCCTTCGGTGAGGACGCCGTCCACGATTCGCAGCTTGAGCACACATCGGGCGTGGGCGACTTCGACATCGACCCCTTCATGCTGACCGCCGCTCTGGTGGGAGCGGTGGAACCGGCACCGGAAGCGCTCTCGGAGTTCCAACTCGTTGAGGTACTCAACGGCCTGGCCGCCACGCTCGGCATCACTCGTGAGGAACTGCTCCCGGTGGGCTTCGCCACGGCGTACGCCTTCGGCATCGGTCACGTCACCGTGCCACGCCTGGCCCTGGTGACGCGGGCTCTGCTGGCCCTGACCGACTATCGGCCCGACCTCGATTTCGGCGACGGATACGAGTCGAACGCGCCCAGGGACACCGGTGAGCCGATCAGAAGCTGGCTCCTCACCGATTTCCGCCGGCTGGTCCCGCAGGACGACGAGCGTCACGCCAAGCAGGAACTCGCCCGACTCCTGGAGTGGCTTGCCCAGCCGGACACGACCTGGCCGTCCGACGGACTGACCTCCGAGTACGTGCAGCAGGTCCTCGGACAGGACCGGAGCTGGATCGACGGGTCGTTGGCGCGGCGCACCAGGGACGGCAGAGGTGTCTGGTGGCTGGGGCCGGTGGCGCAGCGGCACCTCGTCGCGCCGGTCGAGGGCACTCACGTGCTCGCCTACCAGGCGGACGCCGATCTTCTTCCGGTGGGCTTGCCGGTCCCCGGTGGCGCGGCGTTGCTGGCGCGGGTGGGCCAACGGTTGCGGCGGGACCTACCCGAGGGCGAGCGGGGCAAGCCGGTGCCGGTGCTGCTGGTGCCGGTGACGAGCGGGCCAGTCGAGAACCACTGGCTGCGGTCGGACCTGACGGACTTCGAGAACCGGCTGGCTTTCGGGGTGACGATGGCCGATCCGGTCGTCCTGATGTCGAGCGACGACGTCGACGCGGCACTCGCGCAGATGAGCCTGGACGAGGTGGCGGCCACGGTGGGGCAGCCTTCCGGTTGGCCGGCCTCTGACGAATCGATCGACCCCGAGAGCCCGCTCTGGTGGACCGGCAGTCCGGTGGATCCCGTTGAGGAGCCGGTGTCGATCGGCGGAGCCACGCAGGAGTCCCAGTCATCCCCGCCGCCCGTTCCCATCGGTACGAACGGGGTCGAGGACGAGCTGGTCGTGGCCCGGGCGCAGGCGCGGCTGGTCAGTTGGGCGGTGCCGGACCGACTCGTCGAGCTGCGGCGGTTGGCCGACGAGGGCCGTCCGGGTGCCGTCGAGGCGTTGGCCGCCGTCGAGGCGTACCGGAGCGCGTTGGCGCGGGCCGAGAAGGGATCGCTGAACGAGGCCGGAGAGGTGGCTACCGCCTACCGGAGCATGCACGACCGGTTGGCGGCGTTGAACCTGGCGCATCTCGCTCCGCCGACCTCGCCGACCGAGACGGACGTCGCGCCTGGCGTACCGGTGCCGGCGGCCACCTTCCCGGTGGAGCTGACTCCCCCTGCCGCACCGGCCCGGCCCCGACTCGCCGATCTGATGGCGGATCCGCAGGAGGTGCGGTGGGCCGAGCGCGTGGGGGTTCCGGCTGCCCAGGCCGCCCGACTGCTGACCGACGGACGCCTGCGGTTCGACCCGACCGAGGTCGACCGACTGTCCACCGCTCTGCGATTCGACGAGGACGAGGTCCGTGACCTGGTCGATCTGGTCGAGGTGCTCGGCATGGTGCCGCTCGACCTGCCCGCCAGGTCTCGGGCCATGGGGCTCGCCGGGCTGGGGCCACTCTTCGGTGTGATCCAGGAGTTGGCGGTGTCACCCGACGACGTCGCTGCGATCGGCGACGTGCTGGTGCGGGCTGCGGCGGGCTCCCGGGACGTCGAGCCCGACGAGGGGACCTGGGCCGACCGGTTGCGGTCGGAACTTGCCGACGCCGGGGTACGCACCAACAGCGATCTCGTGTGGTTCATGCGGTTGTCCCGGCGGCTGGAGTTGGCGCCCGCCGACCGGACGAGGTTGGGGGAACTGCGCGAGCTCGGGGTGTCCCTGGAACTGCTGCACGAGTTGCCCGACGAACACGTGCGGGCGGCGCTGGAGGGCCGGCGCCTGGCCGCGACGGGTGTGGCCACCTTGGCCGCTGCCGCCGGCCTGGGCGGTCCCGTCGCGTTGGAGGCGGCGGCCGAGCGGCTGGACGTATCTCCGATCGACCTGGCGGTGGCGCTCGGCGGCCAGCTCCGGGAGGCTGCGGGCGGGGTGCCGCCCACCGGCGCGAGGGACCAACTGCGGCTCCAGGGGCAGCAGGTGGCGGACCGGCTGTTGGACCGGTTCGAACCGGGCGGGCCCACGCTGCGCGACTGGGTGCGGTGGAGCGCCCGACTGGGCTTCCCGGTGGACCAGCTCCGCCCGCTGGCCTCCGCCCCGGTCATGTCCGGGCTGATCTGGGAGGCGCTCGGGGACGTGCCGAGGGGGCGGGTAGCCGACGCGCTGGTGCCGGTGTTCCCCGCGACGGCCGCGTCGGAACGACTTGCCGCAGCGCTGGCCCGGCAGCGGAGTGCGGCGGTACCTCGTCCGGGTGAGCTGGCCGCCTGGGCGGCCCGGCTCGGCGTTCCCGGCCCGTACCTGCGTCGGGTCCTGGTGCGGTCAGACGTCGACGGAAGTGACGTGGTCGCGTTGGCCGACCATCTCGGACTCTCCCCTGACCAGGCGGCGGCCCTGGTCCGGCTGACCGAGGTGACCGGCCGGGTGCCGGGCGACGCGCTGGCTCTCGCCTACAGACTGGGTCTGCCGCACTTCCCCTATCTGCTGATCTGGCTGGCCGCGTACTGGGAGACCGACCCGCGCCGGTTGATGCCACTGCGTCCGCTGTTCGCGAGGATCAAGGAGCTGCCTCCGGACAAGCGACCCGATCCACGGCAGGTGGAGGAACTGGTTCGCACGTGGGCGGCATCGCATGCTCAGGACGAGGCTCTGCCCCGTTCGGCCCCGGACGACCTGGACTTCGACCTGTCGAACATCCTCGTCACCAGCGCCGACTTCGCCGACTTTCCGGACATCTCACACTTTACGCCGGCCTTTCCGGAATTTGGGGACCTCCCTCCGCGGCAGGTTCCGAGCGCGGACGCCAGCAGCGCGAGAAGCGTGCAGGGTGACCGACCGGCCGGTGCGCCCGTGGCCGACTCCGATAGTGACTCGACATCGGGATCAGAGAGCCTCCCGAGCATCTACCGGGGCTCTCTGCCCGGCAACTCGTCGGTGCGGAGCCCTTGGGGAGAGCGGAGGGCAACGGCAGAGCAGCGCGGATTGCTCGCCGCGCTGGACCACGGCAACGGATCGATTCTGATCGACTCCGATGACACCGCCCCGGACCGCCGGGATGTCGCTGCGCTGCTCTGGTTCGCGAGCAATGGCGTGGGCCCGGATGGAGTCGGGCTGCGGGTGGTGAGTCCGCTTCGCCAGAAACGGATGGCGGCCATCACCGAGCGGTACGAGGCGCTGCAGCGGTGGCAGGGCGTCCCCGGTCAGGCAATGACTGAGTTGTGGCGAGACGCCGACTTTGTCGCCAAAGATCCTGACCTGGGGTACCTGATCGGCCGGGTGGCGGTGGTCGCTGCGGCGGCCAGAGCGGCCGTTTCCGCCGTGACACTCGAGACCACCGCCTCGAACCGAGGCGAGGCCGTCCGCGCCGCCAGCCGTGCCGTCGATGCGTTGATCGATGGTGTGCGGTGGTGGACACAGCACCGAGCTGGCCGGTCGATACCTCCGGTCGATGCCGAGACGGTGGCGTCCGGAGACATCCCCGCGCTTATGGCTGACCTGCGCCACGAAGCAGGGCGGAGCCCGGCGTCACGAGGTGACGACTTCGGCCCGATGGTGGCGAAGCTTCGTGGACTACTCGACACGTTGCACGGTGCGGACTCGCCCCGGGACACCTATCAGGTGCTGACCGGACTTCTTCACACCGTGGTGGCGCAGTTCGCCCGCTTGGTCGTGGCAGCCGCCGCCGACAAGCCGGCATCGACGACGCTGGCCGCGTACGGCCTGGTGGCCCAGACGATCGGAAGCGTTCGCAACGTCGCCTTCGCGCTGGCGGACTGGGACCGGCTGGCCGGTGGCCTGACGGCGGTGCAGGTGAGCGGGGCCGCCGCCGACGTCGTCACCAGGGCCGAGGCCATCCGGGACACCTGGGACCAGGACGGGGACGTTCTGCTCACGTCCTGGTGGTCGGAGCGGATCGGTGTGTCCAGGGAGCAGGTCGAATGGAATTATCACGACCGACCCTGGTTGGATCACTCGGCGGTTCTTGAGACGGCCGAAGAGTTGCGGCTTGAGCCGGATCTCGTCTACGAGCACGCCATCCGGCATCAACACCTCTCCCGTCGGACTCCGGAACTGATCAGGCAGTGGAATCCGCACCACGCGAGCCGGACAGCGTACAAGTTGGCGGACGAACTGCAGGTGCCGGTGCGGCTGCTGGAGCCGTTGATGGGCGGGCAACCGCCGGCCAGGACGCGTGAACTCCGCCGCTCATTGGACCAACTGTCCGGCGTCCCGCAGGCGTTCAGCGAGCACTCGGCTCGGCGGCTCGCCTTCCTGACCGACCTCGGGGCCGGCCTGCCCCAGACCATCGCCCCGGATCAACTCCGCGTCCTGGGCGAGCAGTGGCTCACCGAGGTCCTGGCGATCGACCCGGCCGACCTGGAGATCCTCGACCGCTACTGGTTCGACCGGCTGTACTCGGTGGTGGAACTGCTGCGTGAGCACTACGAGGAGCGCGAGCCCAGCGGCGGCTGGAGCGTGCACGACATCGAACTGCTCGCTGACGACCTGGGTCTCAGTAGCCTGTTGGTGACGGGCCTCAGCGTACGGATCGGCCGGGTGCCTCGAGAGTTGGTAGGCCAGGCCGGCGGCAGGATCGCCCTGTTGGTGGCCAGCCGGCTCCAGTCCGACCCGCGCGACCTGGCATCGATCCACAATCTGGTGGCGTCCGTGGATTCCGATGGGCCGCGGCACCTCATGGTGGATGCTCTGGTGGCCGAGCTTCGCCGCGCCGGCCGGGCACCCGCTCCCCGGCCGTCCCTCGCCAGTCGGCTGTTGCGTCTCGGTGTCGAGGCCAAGCGCCTCCCGCCCTCCCTCGGCGAGGTGACACGAGACGCCGGTATGTCCGTCGACGAACTGGTCGAGACGGCTGAACTGGCCGGCAACGTCGACCTTCGGACGGTGTCGGAGTTCGTCAGATTCGCGTTCGGCGGCGACCCCGGGAAGACCGGGCCGAGCCGTTCGCCGGGCACCGGCGGTACAGCCACCTCCCGTGCTGATCTGTCGCCTCAGGTCGTGGCCGGTCAGCTGCGCGACTGGATCGGCCGACTCCACGACGAGTTCCAGGTCGAGCGGCACGACATGCCGACGGTGTTGCGGACCGCCAACCAAGGGCGGTGGACCTCGGCGACACTGACGACGCTGCCGGCCGACTCGGCCGACCGGGTTCTCAGGGCCCTGTCGAGCTTCTCCATCGAGGAAGTGGTCCGCGAACTCCACGACGTCTCCTACGACGAGGCCGACTTCGCGCAGATGTTCGACCGACTCGTTTCGGTGGTGAACGGAGCGGTCGACGCACGCATCGACGAACTACTGCCGCTCTGGCCGGAGGTGGGCGAAACCCCTCCCATGCTCCTGGAGTTCATGCTGCCGGCGACCGCGTCGGAGCAGTCACCAGCGGCCCCCACCGGGTCGTCGACCGGCTATCGGGCGCTGCGTCTGTGGGAGTACTCGCGTGCCGAGGACCTGGAGCAGGTGGCGGACGAACTACGTCGACTGCGGCAGGCGGGTCACCGATCCGTGCCCGCTTTCCTGTCCACCGGCACCGGGGGCGACTCCCGGGGAGAGGTCTGGATCAGCGAACTGGACCCGCACCCGCTGTTGGTCGGCGCCCTGATCGCCGTGAACAGTCTGCCCGGCGGGCTGGCGGGGTATCCCGATCTCCTGGCGTACCTGGGCTACGAGGTCTCTCCGTACGACGTGAAGCGTGTGGACCGCCGAGTCAGCTGGGTCCGACCGTTGCGCCCAGAGGCGTTCGAGCCGTTGCCGGCCGGAGCGGCTCGGACCATGGTGATGACGGCGGCCGTCTGGCACCGACGACAGTCACCACAGTCTGATCCGGTGGCCCGACTGGAACCATCGACGACCTGGCTGCTCGGCGATTCCGAGCCCGGCCCCGGCCCGGCAGCGGCCTACCGGCTCGGCCCGCAGGATGTGGGAGGCGAGGCGGGCAGCCTGCTCCGGTCGATCCTTGCCGGCGCCCGCGCACAGGGAGTGGACCTTCCCGCCGACGTGCGGGACGAGGCCACACTGCTCGAGCGCGCGGCGCAGACCGCGCACGGCGATCCGAATCGATTCGTGCTCCGCAGCATCGGCGCGGTGCTCAGTGCCGACCTCGACGAACGGACGTTACCCCGGCTCGCCGAGGTGCTCTGGCCCACCGAGCGGGCCAGCCCACGACGGGATCTGCTGCGCTCCAGGATCGCGCTTGCTCTCGACCAGGACGATCCGCGGCTCAACCGGCTCCTCGCCATCTCTCCGCCGCCGTCGGGTACCGGTCCGGAATGGATTGTTCGCCGTGCGACGACGAGAGAGAACACCCGGACCCGTGACGTGGCCCGTCTCCTGCAGGATGCGATCCGTGATCCGCGACTCTGGGACTCCACGCTGCGCGAAGAGGTCACTGCGGTTCTCGCTGTCGCACTCGGCGTCGACCTGGTGGTCGTGGAGGACGACACTGCTCGTACCTATCCGGGTGGAGGCTCGACCCTCTATCTGCACCGGGTCGAGCGGGATCGTTTCCAGCCCTATCTTCCGGCCAGCGTTGCCGGCGGAGCGGTCGACCTGGGGGCCGCGCAGGGAATATTCGGCCACTACGGCCCCGCCTCGGACGTGGTACGCCTTCCCGTCGTCCTGGCCGGTGCCGGTGGCCAGCAACAAGGTGGCCTGACCGCGCGCCTCCGCAGCGAGGAGCTGATCGGTCTCTGGGCGAGGCGACAAACCGGCCCCGTGGGCCCCGTGGTGTTGGTCATGGGCGGAGCAGCTCAGCAGGTCGGTGCAGGCGATACGCTCGCCGCCCGATTCCGTGACCGACTCGGCCAGGGCGTCATCGCCAGTGCGGACGACATCGTGCTCGACACCGACGGGCGGGTGTCCGCGGTCGCGCTCCGCCACCTGCCCGACGGCACAGTCGACCTGGACAGTCCGGAGCGAAGCGAGTTCCGGTACTTCCCTCCCGACGGCGGCGCTCCCGTTCCGCTCGGCGACGACCTGGTCTCAGGGGCGGCGTCGGTCGGCCTACGGCTCGTGGTGGACCTTCCGCCGGCCGAGGACACACCGACCGTCCTGGCCGTCCGGCCCGCCCCGGCAGCCGAGGTCGAGGCACCGGGGCCCCGCCTGTTCACGGACGGTGAAGGCGTCTTCCACATCGGTCGGCACGCCACACCGCCGGACGGGTGGCTGCCGCTTGGTGACGCCAGCCCGTACCTTGCCCTCCGCTGGCTGCGGAACGACGGGTCGGCGCGCGTGCCCGACGCAGCCGTCGAGCAACGGGATCTCCAGACCGTCGCGTCGGACGCCGTCGGACTCCGACTGGGTCAACGGTCGGTACGTGATCTGCCGCACCAGATGGCTTCGGCGCTCACGGAGCGGCCCAGGGGCGGAGTGCGGATGCACCGGCGGCTCCCCGCAGTGTTCTCTGGGGACGAGGTCGTCTTCGTCAGCCGTGCGGGTTGGGCACATGCCGCCACCGTGCGACCCAACGGCGAGTTGCTGGTCTACCGGCCCACGCATGACGACGTCTCGGTCGAGCGGATGTCCCATGCCCGGTTCGTCGACGAGTCCGGCCCCGGGTGGTACCTGGTCCGCAGTCGGCTCCGCAGTGACTGGGCTCCGGTGTATCCCGCCGACCGCCCGGCGGTTCCGACCGACTCGGGGTGGTCTGCGCGGCCGCCGGATGTGCTACCCACCCGGGTGCTGGAGGTCGAGCAGGAGCCCTGGAATGAGGAGGTGCGCGGGGCCGACACCCGTGGCGCCGAGGTGCGGCTGAATCCGCTGTGGATGCCCCTGGCCGAGTTCACCCCGGAGGTGTGGGCGGGACGGCCGGGGCACAAGTGGCTGTACCTGGTGCTGGAGCGTCGGGCGTACACCGGCGGCTCGGAGCCCGAGTCCTCTGCCGGACGCCCCGACGACCTGTTGGTCTTCGTCGGCTCGGAAGCGGCCTCCGAGGCGCTCTCCGATAGTCAGTTCAACGACCTGCTGGCGTCGATCCGGCAGGTGGATCCGGACATCACGCCGGGACTGGTCAGAGACATGGTCGACGGTCCCGGGCATCCTTCGCTGGGGGTGCGGTTCACTGCGGCGTCGCCGGGGCAGGGCACCGCAGTGGTGACGTCGGCAGGTGTCGCGGGCGAACTCCGCAGAGTCCCGGCAAACGGGACCTGGGAGATGAACGACTCCTCCGGTAGGTACATGCGAGGAGAACAGCGCTCGACCGACGCGACACAACGATGGATGCGGGTCGTCGCGCAACTCGTCGCAGATCAGGTGGGCGAGCCGGTCCTACCGCGGACGGTGCGGCTGGACGGCGGGATGACGGCGAGCATGAGCCGTCAGCAGATCCACTCCGGACTGTATTTCGCGCATCCCGACGACACCCAGGACACCGTCGCAGCGGTGCGGCGGATGCCTGCGTACGCCGGCTTCAAGTCCGTGTACGCCACCCTGGATCCGCGAACGCTCGAAGTGGTGACGAGGGCGGGACGGTTCGGTCCGAGGAATTTCAACAGCCAGATCGACCACGTCGAGGTGGAGACCCACACGAAGCTGTTGCTGGTGCTGTTCCTACCCGCCGATGCGGACGGGTCGGCGTCGGAGCGCGAGGCGGTGGTGCGGTTCGCAGGGCAGCTCCACGATGTCCGCTCCAGCGACATCGTGACCAACTACGGGGTTGCCCGAATTCTGCCTGACTTCGACGATGTGCAGTTGGGGATCCTGGCGACGGATGATCGCGGTGCACCGGTGGTGGCGCCGGATGGCTTTTTCGTATTGCTCAGCTCGGGTATGCACACCAGTGAGTTGGGACCGTCGGCGTCCATGTCCATGGAAGCGCTCGGTTCCTACCCGGATGCCCACGATGGTGGGGAAACGGGTCAGCAGTACCCGGTTCCGTTCAGCGCACCTGGCATCGAGCTGCCGCCGGGCGCCGACTACGACCGGGGTGTGCTGGTGGTGGGCGACCTGGCCAGGTGGCGGGAGCGGCCGGAGGCCGGCGCGGTGGTGGAGGCTGCGCGAGTGTCGGCCCGACCGATCGTCGTCGCCGAGGTCGGCGCTGTCCCCGCTGCACGGGCTGCCGAGATGGCCACTTTCGCCGAGACGATGCAGCGGTTCGTGCAGTGGCGCCTTCGGCCCCTGGTGGTCACGACCGCGATTGTCGCCGAGCTGAGGGTGGAGGCGACGCTTCACCACGTACCGGTGGTGTTCGCAGAGACCTCCGGCGATGGCACGCGGTGGCACGCGGTCGACTCGGACGGCGTGGTCCGGTGGTCCACGTCAGTGTTCACGCCGGCACTCTTCGTGGCGGCCGGTGAATCCACGTCCGGGCCGGCGGTCGCGTCGCGGCCTGCCGATGTCGGTCAGGTGCGCCTGGCGGAGATGCGGGAGCATCTGGCCAGATGGGAGGGGCATCTGGGGTGGTTGCAGGCGGACGACCGGAGCGGTCGCGCGGGCGGGTCGGCGGATCGGCTCCAGGCTGAGTCGGAGATCGGCCGGTTGACGGCGCGTATCACCGAGTTGAGCGCGATCACCGCCCACTACCCGGTTGAGGAGACCGAACGAGGTCTGATGAGCTACATCAGGGTTCGTCGGCAGCCGGGTGGTGATCGGGGGTTCGACGAATATCGGGTGCTGATCGACGACTACTCGGGGGTGCGGAGCATCCACCCGGAGACGGGCGAGGTGACCGCTTCCTTCTGGTTGTCGAACGGCCAGTGGATGCCCCGCCTTCTGGGTGGCTCGCCCGATTCGACGGTGGTGCAGGACGTCCGGCGGACGCCGCCCATCCCGCCACCGGTTCCCGCCAGCAGGAACGGGGTCGAGGACGAGCTGGTCGTGACCCGGGCGCAGGCGCGGCTGGCCAGTTGGGCGGTGCCGGACCGGCTCGTCGAGCTGCGGCGGTTGGCCGACGAGGGCCGTCCGGGTGCCGTCGAGGCGTTGGCCGACCTGGAGAAGTACCGGGAGGTTCTGGCGCAGACCACCGCACCGAACCGGCAACAGCCCGGCAACGCGCGGCGGAACGTCGCTGCGGTGGCGACCGCCTATCGCGTCGTGCACGACCGGCTGACGGCGTTGGCCTCGGCGCTGGACCTGCCGCATCTGGCACCGCCCGGCCCACCGGCGGTCTCCGTCGACGACAGCGTCGTGCCGGTGCACGCGGTGCCGGTGCTGGCCTTCCCGGTGCAGCTGGTGCCACCCGGGTCCAAGGCGGCAAAGGAGGCACCCGGTTCCAAGACGGCACCCGGGTCCCCAAAGCCACCCGCGATCGCCGACCTGGTGGCCGACCCGGCGACGCGGGCGTGGCTGACCTCGAACACCATCCCACCCCACCAGGTCGCGCGACTGGTGACCGGTGGACGTCTGCGCTTCGACCCGGGACAGGTCGACCAGGTGGTGCGGATGCTGGGCGGGGAGGGAGACGCCCGGGAACTGGTCGCGCTGACCGAGGTCCTCGGCGCGGTGCCGCTGGACCTGCGGGAACGGTCCGAGGCTGCGGGGCTCGCCGGGCCCGGTCCGCTGTTCGGTGTGGTCCGTGAACTCGCGGTGTCCCCCGCAGACGTGGCAGCGCTCGGCGATGTGCTGGCCCGGGTCGCGGACGGCTCGGCAAAGTTCGAACCGGACAAGGGCAGCTGGGTCGACCGGCTCCGGACGGCACTGGCCGACGCCGGTGTCCGCACCGACAGCGACCTGGTGTGGCTGATGCGGCTGACCCGCCGGATGGACCTGGCCCCCGCCGACCGCAGGTGGTTGGGCGAGCTGCGCGACCTCGGGGTACCGCTGGAACTGCTGCACGAACTGCCCGACGAGTACGTCCGGGCGGCGCTGGACGGCCGGCGTCGGGCCGACACCGGTCTGGCTGCGCTGGCCGCCGATGCCGGCTTCGCCGGCCCGGCCGCGTTGGAGACGGCGGCCGAGCGACTCGGCGTACCCCCGGTCGACCTGGCCCTGGCCCTCGGCGACCGGCTGCGGGCGGCCGTGTCCGATGCTCCACCGCTGTCCGACGCGGGGCCGGACGGCCTCCGGGAGCAGGGGCAGCGGGTCGCCGATCGCCTCCTGGCCCAGGTCGCGTCGACCGGACCCGGACTCGACCGCTGGGTGCGCTGGAGTGCGCGGCTCGGATTCCCGGTGGACCGGCTCCGCCCGCTGGCCGAGATTCCGATGCTCGAAGGTCTCATCTGGGAGGCCCTGGGTGACGTGCACGGGGGCCGGGTCGCCGAGGTGCTCGTGCCGTTGGTGCCGGAGGCGGCGGCCCCGGCGCCGATCGCTGCTCGGCACATCGCCGTGCCCACCCCGGAGGAGTTGGCCGCGTGGTCGCAAAGACTCGGTGTGCCCGACTACTACCTGCGGCGGGTGCTGGTCATGCCCGGCGTCGACGGGCGAGCGCTGCCGGCGATGGCCGACCGCCTCGCGTTGCCCCCAGAGCAAGCCGCCGCACTGGTCCGGCTGGTCGAGGTCACCGGTCGGGTGTCGGCCGACGACCTGCTCATGTTCGCCTACCGGCTGGGCACGCCAGCGGGTCCCTATCTGCTGGTCTGGCTCGCCAGCTACTGGGAGATCCATCCGCGCAGGCTGATGCCGCTGCGTCCGCTGTTCGCACGGATCGCGGAGCTGCCCACTCGGAGTCGACCGTCGATGCAGGAGATCGAGGAGCTGGTCGGTCGCTGGGCGGACCCGGGCCGCGCGGGCGCGGGGTATCACGCAGAGCCCGCCGCCGACCTCACGGACGGACTGCTGCTCGACCGGCACGACACCTTCGACGACGACCAGTTCCGGATGTGGCCCACTGCCGAGGAAACGGCGGCGAGCGTCCGCGCCCCTCAGCCTGCCCCCCAGAGGGACAGTGGTCGCGACGACGACTCGGACCGAAGCTCGGCGTCGGAGTCGCACCG
The DNA here is from genome assembly GCF_040642635.1 of Micromonospora sp. NPDC047793. Lineage (NCBI taxonomy): Bacteria > Bacillati > Actinomycetota > Actinomycetes > Micromonosporales > Micromonosporaceae > Micromonospora > Micromonospora sp. NPDC047793. Next base: position 449,684 of record NZ_JBEYSG010000002.1, read on the forward strand.
CTCACACAGCCTCTTGTCCATCCCGGACGATGACGAGCAACAGGCACAGCACACGAGCCTGGCCGCGCTCGTCTACAGCGGTCGCTCGACCTGGACCAGGGCGGACGGTGCCGGCCGGAGCCGCCGGAACGCCTCGGCACTGTTCTGGGCAGCCGGTCTCGGATCAGGCCCGGAGGGAGCCGGACTGGAGGTCCTGGACGGCCTCCGGACGTTCGTGCCGACGGCGGTCCGCGATCGGCGCGACAGGCTGCGTCGGTGGGCGGAGATCAGTTCCGTCGAGGCCGAGGAACTGTGGCAGGACACCGAGAAGGTCGCCGCCGACCCCGACCTGGGAACGCTGACCCGGCAGGCGGCGATCGTCGCCTCGGCGGCGACCGCAGCGGTACCCGCGCTGACCCGCGACATCACCTCACCCGACGTGACGGAGGTGGTTCGGGGAGCCGTCCAGGCTGCCGACGCCGTGGTCGACGCCGTACGTGCCTGGACCGATCGGCACGCCGACCGGCCGATACCGTCGGCCGGAGACGATCCGGCCCGGCCGGTGCGCGTTCCCGACCTGCTGCGGTCGCTGCCAGCGGGCGAGAGGCGGGCCTCGGCGCAGGCCGGTCGTGACGACCTGGCCGCGATGTTGACCGGGGTACGCACGCTGCTCCACACGTTGACCCGGACGACCGAGGCGGGCAGCGTCTATCGGACGGCTGCCATGGTGATCGAGGCGGCCGCCACGCACATCGCCCGTCTGGTGGTGGGGGCGGGCACACCCGCTCGGCCCGGGACGGCGTTGATCGCGAACGCGGTCGCCGCCCAGGCGATCGAGGCCGCTCAGCGGCTCACCGCGACCGTGGCGGCCTGGGACCGGCTGGCCGGTGGCCTGTCCGCAGCCGAACTCGCCGCGGCCGTGACCGACGGTCAGGCAGAGGCCCGGAACAGAACGGAGACCGACGACCAGAGCGCGGACGTCATCCTGGCCCCGTCGTGGGCGAAGCTCATCGACGTACCCGAGTCCGAGATCGAGGAGGACCGCTACCTCCGCCCCTGGTTGGATCACCTGGCGATCGTGGCGACGGCCGGCAGACTCAAGGTCCCGCCCGGCGTGGTCTACGAGTACGCCCGACGCAACGGGTACCACTCCGAGCGCGCATCTGGTCTGCGGGCGACCTGGAGCCTGGGACCGCCGCACGAGGACCTCTACCGCCTGGCGAACGATCTGTCGGTGCCGGTGCGGTTGCTGTCGCCGCTGCGGGCCCTGCTGAGTGCGAGGGCGGGCACCGCACCCGACCTGGAGCAGGTGAGGGATTCCCTGCTACGGGTACAACTGCCGGACCGGATCGCGAAGTGGCCCCGGCGCCGGCTCGCTTTCCTGGCCGACGTCGGCCTGCGGACCACCCAGGCCACGCGCCCCGGCGAACTCGAGGATTGGCCGCACCGGTGGGTGGCCGACATCCTCGGCCTGGACCCGGAGGATCTGGACGGCGCCGACGGGGTCTCCCTCCGGTCGCTTCTCGAACTCGTCGATCTGGTGCGTCGCGAGTACGCCGTCCGCGAACCCGACGGAAACTGGGCACGGCACGACCTCGAATCGCTGGCCGACGCGCTGGGCCTCAGCAGCTACCTGGTCACCGGCCACAGCGTCCGGATGGGCCGAGTGCCGATGGAACTGGCGGACAAAATGTACGGCGCGTACCTGTTCCTGCTCGCCACCGCGCTCCGGATGGACTCTCGGGAGGTGACGAAACAGTTCGGGACGGTACTCACCGAGGTGATGGATCGGGCACTGCCCCGGCAGGTCGTGGTGGAACGGGCGCTCGCGCGAATCCGGGCGAAGGGGAAGGCCCCGGCGCCGAGGGAGAGCCTCACCGGCAAACTGCTCCGGATCGGTGTGGCCTCGAACGACCGCGTACCGCGACACCTGGGACTCCTCGCACAACAGGCCGGCGTCTCCGCGACGGAACTGGTCGAGACGGCCTACCAGGCAGGTGAGGTCGACCTCTGGCTGACCGCCGACGCCATCGGACTGGCGGTCGGCTCCCGTCCCGTACCCCAGGGCGGCCCGGAGGCCGAGGCGCCCGTCCACACCGTGGACCCCGCGGCGCTGCCACGCATGGTCAACGAGTGGGTCGACTGGCTCGGCGGGATCGCCTGGACGTCCACACGCCTCCACCCTCCGTTGACCGCGCAGGCGCGGCGGGTCGGCTGGACGTTCGACGAGCTGTCGGCGCTGCCCGGAGACGAGCGGAAGAAGGTCCTTGCGGCCCTCGCGGCGTCCGCCTCGGAGGCGGGGCTCAACCGCGTCTACCACAACACCGTCTTCTGGTACGGCCGCAACGTCGAGAAGCTCCTCCCTGTGCTGACCACATTCGTCGCCGATGTCGCCGGTGCCCGCCTCGAACTCCCGATGCCCCGGTGGGCCGAGCCCGATTCACGGTTTCGCGTCAACGTTCACGTGCCGCACTCGGTCGACGCTGACTTCGCGACGTTCGCAGCGGTCGAGACCCGGCGGGAATGGATCCTCACGAACGACCCGGCCACCTGGGAGGAGATGGAGCGGGGCCTGCGTGAGCTCCGACAGGACGGAACACGTGTCGCTGCCGCGACCGTCTCCCTCGCTGCCTCCCCCGATCCGGCCACACGGATCGCGGAACTGGACCTGACGCCGCTGACCGTCAGCGCGTTGATCGCGGTGATCGCCCTCCCGGGCGGCCTCACGATGCACCCCGAACTGCTGGGATACCTGGGGTACGAGGTCGACCCGTATGACTCGACGCGACTGGATCGTCGGGTCAGCCGACCCGAGCGGCTGCGCGTCGACCCGTTCCTGCCCATCGAACATCCGCCGGCCCGGGCGGCCGTCATGGCGGCGGCGATCGTACGCCAGCGGAAGCCCGCACCCCTGGTCGTGGCCGACCGCCCGAGTACGACCACCACCTGGTTCCTGGACGACGGGGATCCCGCCCGCGTCGGGGCCGACGAGCACCACCTGGTGCCGCACGACGTGGGTGACGCACCCGGCAGCCTGGTCCGGGCCGTCCTCGACGGCGCCCGCGCCCAGGGGCTGCGGCTGCCGTCGCAGGTGCGCGACGAGGACGGCCTGATCCGGCACGCGCGGCAGGCGGTCCAGGACGACCCGACCAGGTTCCCGTTGCGGACCATCGGTGACCTGGTCGCCGGAGATCTCGACGATCAGGCACTCCTCGGCCTGGCGCAGGCGCTGCCGATCAGGGTCGAGTCACTAGATGACCTGGCGACCCTGCGGTGGACGATCATGACAATGATCAGCGAGGGCAATCCGCGCCTGCGCAGACTTCTCGGCACCGCCGTCGCTTCGCCGAGCCGGGGCGCGGCATGGACACTGAGTCGCGTCGGCGCTGGCGGTGCCACCGCTGCCAGCCATGTCGCACACCTGTTGCCGGACGCGATCGGGGATCCGACGCTGTGGGACTCCGCGCTGGTCGACGAGATCCTCGGTGTGCTCGCCGTCGTGCTGGAAGTGGACCTGGTCGTGGTGGAGACCGAGGCTGCCCGCCGGTTCTCGGGCGGGGGAGGCTCGACCCTCCACCTGCTCAGGGGCGAGCGGGGCCGATTCCAGTCCTACCGCCCCGCACCGGTGCCGGCCCAACTCACCGCGATCGAACCCGCACAGGTGATCTTCGGCGAGTACGACCCGGCCACCGACGTGACACGGCTGCCTCTCGTGGTGACCGGTATGGACGGTCGGCGCCTGCGGGACCTGACCGCCGACCTCACCGGCCAGGAGCTGATCGACCAGTGGGCGGTCCACCCCGGCCGGGGACCGCAGACGTTGGTCCTGGTGATGGGCGGGGCCGCCGACGAGTCCGGTCCGTACGGTGCGCTCGCCCGCCGTTTCCGGGACCGTTTCGCCACCCCGGTCATCGCCAGCACCGTCGACATCGTGCTGGGCGCCGACGGGAAGGTCTCGGCCGCCTCCGTGGTCCGTGCCCCGGACGGAACCGTCGACCATACCCGGACGGAGCCTGGCGAGTTCCGCTACTTCCCACCGGCCGGAGGCGGGTCGGAGTCGGTCGGGAACGACCTCGCGGCGGGTGCGGAACCCCTCGGGCTGCCGATCGTGGTGAACCTCCCGATCCCCGACACCGGGGCGACCGTCCTGGCGGCCCGACCGGCCCGGCCGGCGGTCGAGGAAGCGCCGGTGCCGCGCCTCTTCGTGGACGACGACGGTACGGCGCGAATCGGTAGTGCCGCCGCACCACCGCCGGGCTGGCTGTCGCTCGGCGACGCCACGCCGTACCTCGCCCTGCGATGGCTGCTCGACGGCGGCCCGGATGAGGGGCTCGACCTGGGCGCACTGGGACAGGAGGAGTTGGAGTTCGCCGCCGCGCAGGCCGTCAAGTTGCGCGGGGGGCGGATGGTGCCGGTGGACCTTACGGAACTGGTGCTGGCCGCGTTCGCCGAAGCGCCCGAGGGGGCGGCTCGGGTGCAGGACTGGCCGACCGACCTATGGCCCAGTGACTCCATCCTCTTCCTCAGCCCGACCGGGACGGCCCGCGCGGCCGTCGTACAGCCCAACGGGGAACTGCTCGCCTACCGGCCGGTCCACGGCGGCGTCGGTGTCACCCGGCTGTCCCAGAGGCAGTTCGTCGAGGAGACCGGACCGGGCTGGTACGTGGTGCGCGAAGGACTTCGGGGCGTTCAGCAGCCGGTGCTGCCGTCCCCGGAGAGCGTGGATCCCCGCGAGTCCCGGCGGTACGACCGGCCGGCCGGAGTGCTGCCGCACCTCGTCCAGTCGATCGAGCAGATCCCTGCCGTCGACGAGATGACCGTCGTGGACGAGATGACCGACGTGGACGGACTGGAGGTGCGACTCAATCCGCTCTGGATGCCGCTGGCCGAGTTCACGCCGCAGGTGTGGGGTAGGCGGCCCGGCCACACCTGGATGTTCGTGGTGCTGGAGCGTCGGGCGCACACCGGGTCGGAGCAGGAGGATCCCGAGGCCGGGACGCATCCCGACGACCTGTTGGTCTTCGTCGGCTCGGAGGCCGCGTCCGCCGCGATGTCGAGCTGGCAGTTCGACGAGCTGTTGGCGACGCTGCGGCGGACCGACCCGGAGGCCACGCCGGGTCACGTCAGAGACCTCGTCGACGGCCCGGGCCATCCCTCCCTGGCAGTGAGGTTCTCCACCGACCCGGCGACACGTGACGCGGCCCTCGTGGCACCTGCCGGTGTCGCGGGCGAACTGCGCTGGAACCCCGGCACCGACATCTGGTATATGAACGACAATTCGGGCAGGTTCAACGACACGGAGGAACGTCACCAGCACAGCCCCCGATCGATGCATGACTGGTTGATCGTCGCGGCGCGGCTCGTGGCCGACCAGGTGCGGGCACCGGTGCTCCCGCTGAGCGTCCGGATCGGGTCCGGCACGGGAAGGCCTGGCGCCCGACACGACATCCCTGCCGGGGTCCACTTCGTCCATCCCGCCGACAACGAGGACACATTCGCCGCCGTCCGGCGAATGCCCAGGTACTCGACCTACACCTCGGTCTTCGCCACCCTGGAGCCGGCGACCGGCGAGGTGGTGACCCGAGAAGGTCGATACGGCCCACAGACCTTCGTCCACCAGCTCCACCGTGCGGGCCTCGACGAGGAGGTCTCCCTGCTGCTGGTGTTCTTCCTGCCCGGCGGCGCCGAGGGATCCGCAACGGATCGGCAGGCCCTGATGCGGTTCGCGCAGGCCGTTCACCGCCACGGGAATTTCGAGGATGTCGTCGTCAACGACGGTCCGGCCCGCATCCTGCCCGGGGACACCGACGTGCGGCTGGGGACGCTGACCGTCGACGTTCACGGCGGTCCGCTGATCCAGGAGGAAGGCCAGTTCGTCAAACTGACCTTGTTCGGCGAGCAGAGGCGACTCGGATCCTCGGCCGATGCGGCGATGACGTGGCACCTGCACCAGCGTCGGGAGGCGTCCGATGCGGAGGTAGCACCTCAGCGGTATCCGGTTCCGTTCGGCGCACCCCGCGTCGAGGCGCCTCCCGGCACGGCTTACGACGGCGGCGTGCTGGTCGTGGGGGACCTGACCCGGTGGCGGGAATGGCCGTTCGCGGAGAGGGTGGCCGAGGCGGCAGCCTCCTGGGCGCGTCCGGTGGTGGTGGTCGGCCCGGAGCCCGAGCCGAAACACGCGGCGTTGACCGCACTCGGCGCGACGCTGACGCTGTTCGGCGCTCGACGTCAGCTACCGCTGGTGCTCGCGGCCACGCACAGTGCCGAACTGACGGCCCTGGTACGCCGGCACGGCCTGCCCGTGATCGGCGCGGACGAGGCGGGTCCCGCCGCACCGTGGCGGGTGATCGGTCCGGACGGTCGGGTGCACTGGTCCACCACCGGTTTCACGCCCGCCCTGTTCGTGGCCGCGCGCGAGGTCACCCCGGCAGAAGCGGCGAGCGTCGACCGCGTCCGCCTCAGTGAGATGACGCGTGCCCTGATCGACAGGGCGAAGGCTCTCACGGATCTGACTGCCGACCGGACAGCCGTCGAGGAGGGCCGCAACCGCGACGAGCTCGAACCGACGGCAGCCGCTGCGCGGATCGCCGATCTGTCGGACGAGATCCTGTCCGTGCAGACGGAGATCCACCGCCTACGGGAACGTAAGGCCGAGCTGACCGAGATCGCCCGGCACCAGCCGGTCGAGGCGACGCCGGAGGGCTTGACCAGCCACATCCGGGTCGAGCAGTCGGTGCCGGGCGCCGATCGGTGGCTGCTCGTGCCGGTGCTGATCGACGACACCGGCGTGCACGGCCGGCACCCGGAGACCGGTGAACGGACCGCCGACTACTTCCTGACCGCGAGCCGGCAGTGGCTGCCCCGCCTGCGCGGTGGCGCACCCGGTGCGATCCGTGATGCGTCCGTCGAGGCGCCGACCGCGAGCCGGACCGACACGGCACCGGCCGGGACGAGCGCATCCCCGGCGGCGGCCGGCGTGGTGCCACCCCGTGGGGCGGCTGGTGCCGCCTCGCCGTCGCCGTCCGATCTGCCAGGCGCACTCGCCACGACCGAGGCCCAGGTGCGATTCGTCGCCTGGGCGGTGCCGGATCGGCTGGCGGCCCTGCGGCGGCTGGCTGCCGAGGGCCATCCCGGAGCCGGTGCGGCCTCGGCAGCCGTGGACGCACACCGGCGCGTGTTGTTCGGAGCTGCCCACGGCCCGGCCCCGCAGGTCTCCGAGGCGGATCGCACCACCAGCTACCAGCGCATGCACGAGCGGTTGGTGGCACTGGACCTGCCCTACCTGGCGCCGCCGACGACCGACCCGTCGGGGGGTGACGACGCCGTCGCGTCGCTGCCCGTCGTGCCCGAGACGGACTTCCCGGTCGTACTGGTCGCCCCCGGAGCGGACGCCGGCCCCGACGGCCGCACGACGGACACCGAGGACGCGCGATGGTTGCGGGGTGTCGGGATCACCGGCACTCAGGCGGCTCGCCTGCTGGACGACGGGGAACTGCCGTTCGACCGGACCGAGGTCGACCGGCTGGCCCAGCGACTGGCCATGGCGGGCGGCGAGGTCGCCGAACTGGTGAACCTGGTCGAGGTGCTCGGCACGGTGCCGCTCGACGTGGGCACCCACGCGCGAGGAATCGGGCTCGCCGGACCCGGACCGCTGTTCGGTGTGGTCCGCGACCTGGGGGTGCCGCCGGAACTCGTCGTGACGGTGGGGGACGCGCTGGTGCGCGTCGCGGGGGACTCCCGCGAGATCGAGCCGGACGAGGGGTCCTGGGTCGATCTGCTGCGCACGGAGCTGGCCGGGGAGGGCGTCCGCACCGACAGCGACCTGGTGTGGTTGATGCGACTGGTCCGCCGGTCGAAGCTGTCGCCCGCCGACCGGTCCGCGCTGGGGGAGCTGCGCGAACTCGGCGTACCGCTGGAACTGCTGTACGAGCTGCCGACGGCCCACGTGCGCGCGGCGCTGACCGGCCGAAGCCGGGCGGCCGGGAGCCTGGCGACGTTGGCCACGGAGTCGGGCCTCGCCGGCCTGGTGGCTCTGGAAGCGGCGGCCGAGCAGTTCGGCGTACCCCCCGTCGACCTGGCGCTGGCCCTGGGGGACCAGCTCCGGGCGGCCGCCGCATCGGTGCCCGTCGCCAGTCCGGACGACCCGGAGGAGCTGCGCCGTCAGGGGCAGCGGGTCGCCGAAGCGGTGTCGGCGCTGCTGCCGGCGGACGCCGACGTCGTCAGATGGGTGCGGTGGACCGCGCGCCTCGGGTTCCCCGTCGAGCACCTACGTCCGCTGGTGGACTCCCCGGCGATCGCGGAGTCGGTCTGGGCCGTCCTGGGCGATGTGCCGAGCGAGCGGGTGGCCGATGCCCTTGTGCCGGTGGCACCCGAGCCGGCGACCACGGCCGAGCTGACCCGGGCGCTCGCCCGGAAGCGGGACGTTCCCGCGCCCGCCCCGACCGACCTGGCGCAGTGGGCGGAACAACTCGGTGTGCGGGTCGCCTATCTCCGTCGGGTGACGGCACTGCCGGGAGTCGACGGCGCGCGCCTGTCGGAGTTGGCCGACCGTCTCGGGCTGTCGGCCACGCAGGCACCGGCGTTGGTGCGACTGGTCGAGGTGACCGGTCGGGTACCGGTCGAGCTGCCCTGGATCGCCTACCGGCTCGGCCTGATGCGGCTCCCGTACGTGCTGGTCTGGCTGGCGGCCACCTGGGAGACGGACCCGCGCGGGCTGCTGTCGTTGCGCCCGCTGTTCGACCGGATCCGGGAGATGCCCCCCGAGGTGCAGCCCTCCCCGGGACAGATCGAGGAACTCGTCACCCGGTGGGCCGCGCTCGGCCGGCCGGCACCGCGTGGCGACGGCGAAGGTGACGCGCAGGAGTGGCCGGTCCGGAGCGACGCGTCCATCATCAGCGAGTCCGCCTCTGATGATCAGCGGCCACGGTACGTCCGGGAACTCCTGCGGTTCGCCGAGGTCGGCACCGGTCCGCAGGGCGGGGGACTGCACCTCGCCGATCGCCTCCGGGCCGTACACGTCGCGGAACTGACCCGCAATGTCGAGCAGTTGCGCCGGTCGCGGGATGTCGCCGTGGCCGACCCGAGCGCGGTGTGGCAGGAGGTCGACGCGGTCGCGGACGATCCGTTCGTCGGAGCGTTGACCCGGCAGGCGGCGATCATCGTCGGTACGGCCCGCTCCGTGACCCTGACGCTCCACCACCCCGTCGCCGATCCGGGCGACGTGATCCAGGCAGCCACCCGTGCGGCCGGTGCCCTGACCGCCGCCGTCCGGTGGTGGACGGAGCACCACGCCGACCGATCGGTACCCGGCATGGACGAGACGACCACGCCGGCTGGTCTCGCCGACCTGGCGGCTGCGCTACCCGGGCCGATGGCGGGCGGGCGACGGGACGCGGCCGGGCAGATGCTGGCCGAGATGCACGCCCGACTCGAACCGCTGAGCCGACCCGGTCCCACCTGGCACAGCCACCGCAGCGCCGACCTGGTGATCCGTACGGCGGCGGTGCACGTCACCCGACTGCTGGTGGCGGCCGGTGCCGCCGCGTCACCGTCGGCGTCGCTGATCACGGCCGCGGTGGCAGACCAGGTGGTCGAGGCGGCTGAGCAACTCGCCACGGCGATGGGCACCTGGGATCGACTGACCGGTGGCATGTCGGCGGCGGAGGTGTCGGCGACGGCGAAAGCTCCGCTCGGTGCCGACGATCTTCCGCCCGCGCAGTTCGTGGACAACCTGCTGGCCGCGTTCTGGGCTCGGCGACTCGGTGTGTACCAGCGCGAGATCGAGGATGATCGACGCGAGCGTCCGTGGCTGGACCCGGAGGTGGTGCACTCGGTGGCAGCCGAGGCACAGGTGTCGCCGGGGCTCGTCTACCAGCAGGCCAAGGCGCAGGGGCAGCTGTCCGAGCGGACGCCGGAGCGGCTCCGGGCATGGGGTGTCCAGCCGCCGTACGAGGCGGTGTACCAGTCGGCCCTGGATCTGCAGGTGCCGGTGCGGCTGTTGCAACCCTTCCTGCGCGCCGGAGGGGTGGCGGCGCAGTCCGATGCCGCCTGGATCCGGGGCGTTCTCGGTAACGTGGCCCAGCGGGTAGGAACGATCACCGAGGAGCCGGGCCAGCAACTGGCCTTCCTGACCGACGTCGATTTCGACTCCCACCAGCCGGTGACCGGGCGCGAGCTACGTTCCTCGGGCAGGCAGTGGACCGCCGACGTGCTGGGCATGGACCCGTCGGACCTGGACCGGATCGGCACGGCGAGGTTCGGCGACCTCGCGCAGGTCGTCGAGAGGGTCCGTGAGTACCACGACGCCAGGACGCCCGACGGTTCCTGGGGCCGGCACGAGATCGAATCCCTGGCGGACGCGCTCGGTCTCAGCTACCCGCTGGTGCTGGGACACAGCGTACGGGTCGGCCGGGTGCCGATGGAGCTGTCGGACGACCCGTACGGACCCCACGTGTTCCTGCTCGCGAACCGGGGCCGGGTGGACTCGCGCGAGCTGGCCCCGATCCGCGGCGAGATCGTGGTCCACGTCGACCGTGGTGGTCCTCGGCACGTGGTGCTGAACGAACTGGCCGACCTGCTGCGCGAGCACGTGGGCGAGGTGCCGCCGCGCGACTCGCTCACCCGTCGTCTGCTGGGCGTCAGCGACGCGGAGGAACTCGCGTCGCTTCAGCTCGGAGCGCAGTACCAGAACGCTGGTACGCCCATCGAGGACGCCCTCACGGTCGCGGAACTGGCCGAGGTCACGCTGGACGTGGCGCTGGAGTTCATCTGGTTGGCGGCCGGCCACCGTCCACCCGGCGCGGACGGTGTGGCGGCACGCGGCGTCGCCGAGCTACCGTCGGCCCCTGGAACGCCCGAGGCGACGGCGACCCGGCTTCGGGAGTGGGTCGGCCGGTTGCACGGCATCCAGGACTTCGACAGCGACGTCGCCGAGGTCTTCTGGGCCGCGCGGGACGTCGGCTGGACCCTCGAAGACCTCTCGGCGCTGTCGGTCGACGACGCGGAGCGGGTGCTTGAGGCCCTGTGGATGGCGCCCAGACTGGACGTCGAGTTCCGGAGCATCACCGTCGGGTACGGCCGCGACGTCGAGGCGATGCACACCCGGCTGAAAGAACTCGTCGCCTACGCCGCCGACAGTCGGGTCGACCAGCGGAACATCATGTGGACGCAGGTCGCGCTCCCCGGTGTCCGGATCGAGGTCGACCTGCCCGAGGCCACCGGATCGCAGCCCGCGTCCCGCGACTGGAATCTGGAAGACGGGGACGAGCGGCAGTCCCTCAACTCCGAACTGAGCCGGTGGCGCAGCGCCGGGACCACGACGGTCTCCGTGGCCTTCCAGAACCCGGCCGGCGACGTCGTCCGGGTGGCGGAGGTGGACACCGCAGGACCGGTCTTCGGCGCGTTGGCCGCGATCCACGGGCTGCCGGGCGGGCTGGCTCGTCATCCCGATCTGCTGGCCCACCTCGGATACGAGTTCGCCCCCTACGACCGCAGCCGGCTGGACCGCCGGGTCAGCGCGGTGCCACCGCTGCCCCTCGCTTCCTTCGCGCGGGTGGCGGATCCGTCGCTACGCGCCGTGATCATGATGGCGGTCATCTGGCGGGAACGGCAGTCCGCGTCTCTCGTGCCCGCGAGTCGCGTGGAGCCGCTCACGACCAGGCTGCTGGCCGACGGCGAACCCACCGTCGTCGACGAGTGGGAATACCACCTGGGTGCCCGGGACCTGGGCACCGAGCCCGGCAGTCTGACCCGGGCGGTGCTCGACAGCGCCCGCGCCCAGGGCCTGGAGCTGCCGGCGCACGTACGGGACGAAGCCACCCTGCTCCAGCACGCCGGACAGGTCGTCCGCGCCGATCCGCACCGGTTCACGATCCGGTCCATCGGCGAGCTGATCATCGGCAGCCTGGCGGACGAGGCGGTCGCGCTGCTCGCCGGGGCACTGGGCCTGAACGAGCCGTCCCTCGGCGAGCCGTCGCTGCGCACCCGGTTGGTCGCGATGGCCGACGAGGACACGGCCCGCCTGTACCGGTTCCTCACCCTGCTCACCCCGGACTCCGACGCGGCGGGGGCGTTGGTGCGCGCGGGCTCGCCCGGGGCGAACCCGGCCCGGGATGCCGCCGCGCTGCTGGTCGCGGCGATCGGTGCGCCCCGGATGTGGAACTCCGCCATCCTCGACGAGGTCGTCGCGGTATTCGCCGTCGCACTGGGAGTCGACCTGGTCGTGCTGGGCGACGAGGACGCCCGCACGTACCCGGGCGGCGGCCCGACACTGTTCGTACGCCGGGTGGGCGGAGACGTCTTCCAGTCGTACCGGCCGACCGGCTCGTGGGGTCAGCCGGCGGCCTTCGGCTCGTCGCCGGCCCTGCTCGCCGAGCACGACCCGACCACGGACGTGGCGCGTGTCCCGGTGGTGCTCGACGGTCGGCGCCACCGGGACGTGACCGCCCGGTTCACCGGAGACGACCTGATCGACCGATGGGTGTCGCAGGCCGCCGACACCTCGGCACCGCTGGTCCTGCTGGTGGGGGGCGCCGCCCGAGGCGACGGCACACACGGCCTGCTGGCCGCTCGCTTCCGCGACCGGTTGCTGAAGCCGGTGATCGCGCCCCTCGACGACATCGCACTCGACCCCCAGGGACGGGTGTCGGCGGTGCGGGCGGATCGACGCACCGACGGCACGGTCGATCTCCACGAGGCGCAGCCCTCGGAGTTCTGGTACTTCCCCGCCACCGGCGGCACCGCGGTACCGCTCGGCGCTGACCTGGTGTCGGGTGCGGCCACGGTCGGCCTGCGGCTCGTGGCGGACCTGCCGCCCTCGGGCGGGGGACGCACCGCGCTGGCGCTGCGGCCCGTACCTCCTCCTGGCGACGACCTGCCGCCCCCGAGCCTGTTCGTGGACGGCGACGGCGCGGTCCGGCTCGGTCGTTTCGCCTCGCCTCCGGAGGGCTGGTGGCCGCTCGGCGACGCGTCGCCGCTGCTCGCCCTGCGCTGGCTGATGGCCGGCGGACCGGTCGACGGGATCGATCCGTCGGCCCTGGGGCAGCCGGACCTCCAGGTCGCTGCCGAACACGCCACCCAGCTGCACGAGCATCAGATGGTGATGATGGACGTGCCCTACCGGCTGCGCTCGCTGCTCGCCGCCGATTCGCCACGGGCGACCACGGTGGACGACAGACTTCGCGCGTTGCAACGAGGCGACGGCGTCATCTTCGTCGGTGTCTCCGGGCAGGCGCAGGCAGCCACCCGACTACGCAACGGTGACCTGCTCGTCTATCGGCCTGCTCGCGGCGACACGTCGACCGAGCGACTGTCCTGGGCCCGGTTCGTCGAGGAGGCGGGCGACGGCTGGTTCCTCGTGCAGCACCGCGCGGCGGACCCGGCGCCGGTGGTGCTTCCCACCGACGGACCCGTCGATCCGACCGCCTCACGGTGGTACGACCGGCCGGAGAACGTCGGAGCCGGCGTGGTGCCGGAGATCGAGCAGGCGCCGCAGAGCAGTGTGGTGCGGGGCGAGAAAACGGACGGGCTCGACGTCCGGCTCAACCCGTTGTGGATGCCGCTGGCCGACTTCACACCCGAGGTCTGGGCCGGGCGTCCGGACCACGACTGGCTCTTCCTCGTCCTGGAACGCGGGTCGTACGCCGAGGCCCAGGAGGGTGAGGACGCCCGCGACCTCCTGGTGTTCGTCGGCTCGGAGACCGCGACCGACGCGATGTCGCCGGCGCAGCTCGACGACCTGCTCACGTCGATGCGGAAGGTCGACCCGACCGTCACCCTGGCCGATGTCCGGGACATGCTCGACGGTCCCGGACATCCCTCGCTGGCCGCGCGGTTCGAGGGCGACGGCACCGCGAGACTGACCCGGGCCGGGGTGGCCGGGAACCTGCGTCGGGATCCGCAGACCGGCACCTGGGCGTTGGACGGTCTCTCCGGCCGGTACTCGTCAGGCCGTCTCGGCCCGCTTGATCATCTGGACCGGTGGTTGCGCGATGTGGCCCGGCTCATCGCCGACCAGGTGCGCGAACCGGTCAGGTCGAGCGTGTACAGCAGCCGGGGACGGATCGAGTCACGGTACGAGTTCGACTCGAAGATCTACTACCCGCACCCTGCGGACACCCTGGACACGTACCACGCGGTGCGGCGGATGCCCGACTTCCGGCCAGGGGTGTGGTCGGTCTACGCCACGCTGGATCCACAGACGGGCGAGGTGGTCACCCGCAACGGACGGTACGGCCCCCGGAACTTCACCCGCGAGTTGGCGCGCAGCAACGCCAGGTACGAGGGCGCGTTGCTGTTGGTGCTCTTCCTGCCCGGCGATGCGGAGGGCACCGAAGCAGAGCTCAAGGCCCTGTCCCGCTTCGGGGAGCGAGTGCAGGAGGCGCGCCGCACCGACGTGACGGTGTCGGTCGGGACCGCCCACATCCTGCCCGGAGACGGGGACGTGCGGTTGGGCACGCTCACCGCCGACGTCGTCGGTGCTCCCATGGTCGAGCCTGCGGGTGCGTTCGTCCGGTTCCGGCAGCCGGAGCCGGGGAGGGAGTCGGAACCCAAGCCTCCGCCGGAGTTGCTCGACGCGTCGGCCGACGCGTCGATGATGGCGCTGCTGGTGATCGGCTACCCGTCGGGCGTGCACGATGCGCCACAGCGGCACCCGGTGCCGTTCGGACCGCCACGGATCGACGCACCCCGGGGTGCCGCGTACGACGGTGGATTGCTGGTCGTGGGCGACGTCGACAGGTGGCGGCAGCGACCGGTCGCCGAGGCGGTGGCGCGGGCGGCCCGCGCGGTACGGCGTCCGGTGGTGGTGGTCGAGGTCGGTGCCCGAGTCGACGAACGAAGCGCCGTGCTGACCGTGCTCGGCATGACGCTGATCAAGCTCGGTGAACGGCAACTCCAGCCGATCGTGGTCGCCACCGCGCCCGCCGCCGCGCTGACCGCACTGGTGAACCGCTACGACCTTCCGCTGATCACTCCAGAGACCACCGAAGCGGACTCCCGCTGGCAGATCACCGGGCCGGACGGTGCGCCACGCTGGTCGACCTCGGCGTTCGTTCCGACGCTTCTCACCAGCGCCGGTCAGGTCACCACGGGCGAGGTCGCGCGTACCAGATCGGTGATCCTCTCCGAGTGGCTGGGGCAGTCCGACTGGCCCACCGCCGAGGAGTACCTCCGCGAGAACGTCGCAGACCTGCGGCACCCGAACGTCGCGGACGAGCTCGCTCAGCTCCAGGCGCGGGACCCGGACAACCGGCTGCTCTCCGCCCACAAGGCGGTGCTCGAACTGGTCGAGGCGGCGAACGGGGCGATCGACCCGACCGAGTCCCGCTATCAGCCGACCGAACCGATCCAGACGTTCGAGATGGAGCCCCGCACCACCGTGCGGGGCCCGATGACGGTCACCTTCGCCCTCGACTACCTCGAACCGAAGCCGAAGCCGTTGCACCGCAAACCCTGGGACGACCGCCTGCTTCGCCTGATGTACACCGACGGTAGGGCCCGCGAACTGGCCGCTGCACTGGCCGCCGGCATCGTCGGCGAACAACCGGACCAGGTCGACGACGGACGCTGGAACGCCACCGTGTTCGGTGCCGTTTCCATCGTGCTGGGGATGACCCCACAGGAAGCCCGGGAGCCTGGCTTCGTCGACGCTTGGAGAAATGCCCTGGAGGACGTGGCCTGCTGCGAGGCCAACCCCACGCACCGCATGTACTGGGTGGACAGACTCGACGAACTCCTCGGGGAGGTCGGCGCGAACGGCATTCCGGGCCACGTGGACGGCCCGGCGCCACACCACGCGGCACTACTGGTGGTGCTGACCTACACCTTGGCCAACTGTTGAGCGCCGTCAGGAGCCGGGCGGGGTGCCGTAACTGTTGCGGTAGACCTTGCCCGGCTTGGGGTGGGTGAACTTCAGGCCGGCCCACACCTCGTCCACCCGCAGGCAGGTGCTCTCGACCAGCCCGAAGTCGTAGCCGATCCGGATCACGCTCTTGAGCTCCAGGTCGGAGCCGAGTCGGCCGCCCTTCGGCCAGGAGAGCCACAGCATTCCGCCCCGGCGCAGGTGCTCCCGCAGCACCGGGAAACGGTGCCGCATCTCCTCCTGCGTGGTGACGAAGAGGTGCAGGTAGTCGAACTCCCCGCTCAGCGTGTCGGCGACGTCCAGCTCGGGCAGCCGCAGCGCCTCGACCGCCGAGGCGGGCGCCGCGTCCAGATAGGCCCGGCTGCCCGGCTTGACGCCCATCTTCTGCGCCACCGTCCGCCCCGACGTCACTCGTTCCCCCGTTGCCTGCGTCATACCGTGGACGCTAACCCGCCCCTGTGACAACGCCCGCTGCCACGACGGGCCACTGAAGGTCGGCGGCCCGCCGCCACCGACGGCGACGACGGGCCGTCCGTGGGTCAGAGCGCGGTGCGGATCGCCTCGGCGAGGGTCACCGGCGGCCGTCCGATCAGCCTGGCCAGGTCGTCGCCCTCGACGTACAGCTCACCCTCGGCGGCACCCCGGTCGCCGTCGGCCAGCACCTCCGCGAACCCCTGCGGCAGTCCGGCGCCGACCAGCACCTCCACGTACTTCTCCACCGGCAGGTCGAGGTAACCCACCTCCCGACCGCTCTGCCGGGACACCTCGGCGGCCAGCTCGCCCAGGGTGAACGCCGGCCCACCCAGCTCGTACACCCGGTTGGTGTGCCCCTCGCCGGTCAGCACCACGGCGGCGGCCTCCGCGAAGTCCGCGCGGGCGGCGGCGCTGATCCGGCCCTCACCCGCCGCACCCGCCACCCCGTGCTCCAGGTACGTCGGCACCTGCGGGAGATAGTTCTCCAGGTACCAGCCGTTGCGCAGCAGGACGTACGGCAGCCCGGAGGCGACGATCTCCTGCTCGGTGGCGCGGTGCTCGGTGGCGAGGATCAGGCTGGACGTGTCGGCCTTCGGGATGCTGGTGTAGACGACCAGCCCGACCTCGGCCTCCCTGGCAGCGGTGACCACGTTGCGGTGCTGCGCCACCCGTCGGCCCACCTCGCTGCCGGAGACGAACATCAGCTTCTCGGCACCGGCGAACGCGGTCCGCAGCGACTCGGGATCGTCGTAGTCCGCCTGCCGGACGGTGACGCCACGCCCGGCCAGGTCGGCGAGGCGGGCGGTGTCCCGGCCGAGCGCCACGATCTGCCCGGCCGGTACGCCCCGATCCAGCAGCGAGGTGACGATGAGCCGGCCGAGGTGCCCGGTGGCACCGGTGACGACGATGGACATGGATCCTGCTCCCTCCACGGAAACTGCCTGACGTCGGAGGCAACCGGAAGATCGCCCGACCACTTCCCGTTGGAGAGTAGGCACCTTGAAGTGCGCCACATCCTGATGGAGAGTAATAGCGTGGAACCCGACCTGTACGACCGGAAGTGCGGCAGCCGACAGGTCCTCGACCGGATCGGGGACCGGTGGAGCGTCCTGGTGGTGCTGACCCTCGCGAACGGCCCCAAACGGTACGGCGAGCTGGCCCAGCGGATCGACGGGGTGAGCCAGAAGATGCTCACCCAGACCCTGCGCGGCCTGGAACGCGACGGCCTGGTCACCCGCACCGTGCACGCCACCGTCCCGCCCCGCGTCGACTACGAGCTCACCGACCTGGGGCGGGACCTGCGGTCACTGGTCGCCGGCCTGGAATCCTGGGCGACGGACCACCTCGCCGAGGTGGAGGCCGCCCGCGCCCGCTACGACGCCCGCCAGCAGGCGTAGTCACCCTTTCCGCCGGTCGGCGTGGTCGCTAGCCGGCGGTCAGCGGCGTCGGGAGGTCGGTGGCGGCGCGGACCACCTGGTCGATCAGGCCGTACTCGCGGGCCTCGTCGGCGGTGAACCAGCGGTCCCGGTCCCAGTCGCGTTGGACCTCGTCCAGCGGTCGCCCGCTGTGCTGGGCGATCAACTCCAGCATGGTGCGCTTGACGTGCAGCATGTTCTCCGCCTGGATGGTGATGTCGCTGACCGTGCCGCCGAAGCCGCCGTGCGGCTGATGCATCACCACCCGGGTGTGCGGCAGCGCGTACCGCTTGCCGGCCGCACCCGCGCAGAGCAGGAACTGGCCCATCGAGGCGGCCAGGCCCAGCGCCAGCGTCGCCACGTCGTTGCGGACGAAGCGCATCGTGTCGTAGATCGCCAGTCCCGCGCTCACCGAGCCGCCCGGCGAGTTGATGTACAGATGGATGTCCCGATCCGGATCCTCCGCCGCGAGCAGCAGCATCTGGGCGTTGATCCGGTTGGCGACCTCGTCGGTCACCTCGCTGCCGAGAAAGACGATCCGCTCCCGCAGCAGCCGCTCGTACACCTGGTCGCCGAAGGACCGCTGACCGTCGTCCAGCATCGTGACCATCTCGTCCACCTCCACCCGCCGGTGGGCGACCTCCGCCGCTCGGGAACCGGCCCGTCCAGCGTGCGCCGCCCGGGTGGCCGTTCCCCAGCACTTCTGCCCGGGGCAGATCCGCCCACGGCAGAACGGCTCCGGCGAGCAGCCTGGGTGGGCAGTCGGCGGGAGTGGGCAGTCGGCGATCCGGTCGAAGGCCACGCCGACGCGCCTGACAGCGTAGGCGGATCAGCTCGACAGCGGTTGCAGGTGCCGTCCTGTCGTAGCGGACCTGGCCTGTTCAGGACCGGTGGCGTCGTCACCGGCGTCGACCTCGGCGGCGTCGCCGAAGACGATGATGCGCAAACCGCCACCGAAGCCGAAGCCGCCGACCGGTCCGGCAGGTACACCACCGGCAACGACACCTCCCGCAGCGGTACCACCGATGCCGAACCCGATGCCGCCGAACTGCGCGACCGGGTGGGCGAAGCCGTCCGTGCCGCGCGGGACGGAGGCGGTGGGGCCGCCACCCCGGACGGCCGGGACGTAACTGCCCTGGGGGGTGGTCGGGGCGGGCCGCTCGGCCCGGCGCAGCTCGTCGCGTACCTCTCCGAGCAGGTCGGAGAGCGGAAGGCCGAGCGCCCGGGAGACGGCGCCGAGCACCTCGGAGGAGGCTTCCTTGCGCCCCCGCTCGACCTCGGAGAGATAGGGCACCGACACGCCGGCGGCCTCGGCCACCTCGCGCAGCGTGCGGCGCTGTCGTTGGCGCTGGCGGCGCAGGACCGCACCGATCACCCGTCGCAGCAACGTCATGCCGGGACCTCACTCTCGCCGGTCTGCGCTGACCGTTCCCATCATGCCGGGCCGCCGCCCGCCGCGCCGCCCCTCGCTGCGCCACCCCGCCGTGCGAATCGGCGGGCAGGGGCTATCTTGTGGGCGTGCAGTCGACCGAGTCTGGCCAGGCCCCGCGGTGATCCACTTTCCCGCGCAGCGGCGGGGCCCGCTCAGCGCGTTGAGTATGCGGCTGGCCGCCGCCGTCGGACTGGTGCTCGCCGTGGTGACGGTGGTCTACCTCGACCGCGACGGGTACCGGGACGTCAACGAGGACGGCATCACGCTCCTCGACTGCTTCTACTACGTGGTCGTCTCGCTCTCCACCACCGGGTACGGCGACATCACCCCGGTCAGCGACTCGGCGCGGCTGATCAACGTCCTGTTCATCACGCCGGCTCGGGTGCTGTTCCTGATCATCCTGGTCGGCACCACCCTCGAAGTCCTGACCGAGCAGTACCGGACCGGCCGCCGCCTGCACCGGTGGGAGAGAAAAGTGAAGGATCACGTCATCATCTGCGGCTACGGCACCAAGGGCCGTAGTGCGGTCTCGGCGCTGCTGGAGAACGGGTTCGAGAAGTCCCGGATCGTCGTGGTGGAACGCAACGGCGCGGCGCTGCGGCAGGCCACCACGAACGGGCTGGTCGCCATCGAGGGCTCCGCCACCCGATCCTCGGTGCTCAACCAGGCGCATGTGCGGACCGCCAAGGCGGTGATCATCGCGACCGACAGCGACGACGCCTCGGTGCTGGTGGCCCTGACCGTACGGCAGCTCACCGCCGGTCAGGTCCGGATCATCGCCGCCGCGCGGGAGGCGGAGAACGCGCCGCTGCTCAAGCAGAGCGGGGCGCACCACGTCATCGTCTCGTCGGCGACCGCCGGGCGTCTGCTGGGCCTGTCGACCTCCGCGCCGCCGTTGATCGACGTGGTCGAGGACCTGCTGACGCCCGGTCAGGGGATGGCGCTGGCCATGCGGTCGGCGGAGCGCAACGAGGTGGGCCGGAACCCGCGCGAACTGGAGTCCCTGGTGATCGCCCTGGTGCGGCGCGGCAAGGTGGTCACCCTGGCCGACCAGGCGGGTGCGGTGGTGGAGACCGGCGACATGCTGGTCCACGTACGCGACGACCGTCCCACCGCCAACACCCTGCCCTGATCGCCGACCCGGGTCAGCAGAGGACGTCGGGGTTGTCCCGGATGGCCTCCGTGCAGGTCGCCGGCCCGCCGCTGCTGGCCCGCCGCAGCAGGTCGTAGAGCGTGTCCCGCTCGGCGGGGTCGAGTGCGGCGAGCACGTCGTCCTCGGCTCCGGCCAGGGCGCACTCGGCCTCGTTGAGCCGCCTGGTCCCGTGCTCGGTGAGGCTGACCACGTGTCGACGGCGGTCCTCGGGGGAGCGGCGACGCTCGACGAGCTCCGCCGTTTCCAGGTCGTTGAGCAGCCCCACCACGTTCGTGCCGTCGAGTTGCAGGCTGCCCGCCAACGCCTGCTGACTCATCTCGCCGGCCTCCCGCAGCACGGTGAGCGCGACCAGGTGCCGGGGGCGCAGACCGAGCGGTGCCAGCACCGACTCCGAGCGCAGCCGCATCCGGCGGGCCAGGAATTCGAGCAGGGCGCCGGAACGGCGCTCCCTGTGCTCGGCCGGCCCGGCAGTCATGTGACCGAGTTTACCCCCCACGGCGAAACATTGGCCTGCTATAAATAGTTGGTGCTACACAAACCATCTGTGAGGGGTTAGCCAATGCCGCACCTGTTGCACATCGACTCGAGCATCCGGGGAGAGCAGTCGGTCAGCCGCCGGCTCACCGCCCGCGCCGCCGCCGCGTGGCAGGCCGCGCATCCCGGCGGCACGATCACCTATCGCAACCTCGGCAAGGAGCCGCTGCCGCACCTCGACGAGGCCGCCGAGACGGCCCGGCACACGCCGCCCGACCAGCGCACCCCGGAGCAGCACCGGATCTGGGAGCTGACCGAGCAGGTGGTCGCCGAGGTGCAGGCCGCCGACACCGTGCTGCTCGGCCTGCCGCTCTACAACTACGGCGCGCCGAGCAGCGTGAAGAGCTGGGTGGACCTGCTGATCGCGCCCGGCCTGTCGTACGATCCGGCCACCGGCGCCGGGCTGCTCGGCGGCCGGGAGTTCATCGTGCTGGCCTCCCGGGGCGGCGGCTACGGCTCCGGCACCCCGCGCGAGGGCTGGGACCACGCCGCGCCCTGGCTGCCGCACGGCCTGTCGATGACCGGCCTGGAGCCGAGGTTCATCGGCTGCGAGCTGACCCTGGCGTCCAGCGTCCCGGCCATGTCCGAGCTGATCCCGCTGCACGAGGAGAGCCTCGCGGTGGCGCAGCGGAGCATCGACGAGCTCTGGGTACCGGCCACGGTCTGACCTGGTACGGAAAACTGCCGGGCCGCCCCCTCAGGGAGCGGCCCGGCAGTTTCGACTGAAGCGGTGGGTCAGAGGATCGTCCAGGTGTCGCCGCTGCCCAGCAGGCCGGCGAGCTGCTGCTCCGGAGTCTCGGTGACCGAGGCACGGGCCTCGTCCAGTTGCGCCTGGACCACGCTGTCGTACGACGGCCGGCGCACCGACCGGAACACCCCGATCGGGGTGTTGCGCAGGTCGAAGCCGGGAAGCCGGGACAGCGCGAAGGCGTACGCCGGGTCGTCGACCGTGGCGTCGTGCACCACGATGTCCTCCGCCGGGGTGGACGCCGTCTCGCGGACCTCCAGGCCGAAGCCGCGCGGCGGGTGCACCACGCAGAACTGCCCGTCCTTGCCGAACGTGATCGGCTGACCGTGCTCCAGCCGGA
Organism: Micromonospora sp. NPDC047793; assembly: GCF_040642635.1. Classification (NCBI taxonomy): domain Bacteria; kingdom Bacillati; phylum Actinomycetota; class Actinomycetes; order Micromonosporales; family Micromonosporaceae; genus Micromonospora; species Micromonospora sp. NPDC047793. The sequence continues at coordinate 471,618 of NZ_JBEYSG010000002.1, forward strand.
TCAGGTGGTCGTCCCGGACGCCCGGGTCCTTGAGCTGCTCGAACGCGCCGTCGTTGAAGATGTTGCAGTTCTGGTAGATCTCCACGAAGGCCGAACCCTCGTGCTCGGCCGCAGCCCGCAGCACCGACTGGAGGTGCTTGCGGTCCGAGTCGATGGTGCGGCCGACGAAGGTCGCCTCCGCGCCGAGCGCCAGCGACAGCGGGTTGAACGGCGCGTCCGCCGACCCGACCGGCGTCGACTTCGTGATCTTGCCGACCTCGGAGGTCGGCGAGTACTGCCCCTTGGTCAGACCGTAGATCCGGTTGTTGAACAGCAGGATCTTGAGGTTGACGTTGCGGCGCAGCGCGTGGATCAGGTGGTTGCCGCCGATGGAGAGCGCGTCACCGTCACCGGTGACCACCCAGACCGACAGGTCCGGACGGGAGACCGACAGGCCACTGGCGATCGCCGGGGCGCGCCCGTGGATCGAGTGCATCCCGTAGGTGTTCATGTAGTACGGGAAGCGCGACGAGCAGCCGATGCCCGAGACGAAGACGATGTTCTCCCGGGGGATGTTCAGCTCCGGCATGAACTGCTGGACTGCCGCGAGGATCGCGTAGTCACCGCAGCCGGGGCACCAGCGCACCTCCTGGTCGGACTTGAAGTCCTTGGCGGTGAGCTTCAGCGCGACGGGCTCAGACATTCTTCAGGACCTCTTCCAGCATCGACTCCAGCTCGGCGGCGGTGAACGGCAGGCCGCGGACCTGGTTGTAGCCGATCGCGTCGACCAGGTAGCGGGCCCGGATCACGTGGGCGAGCTGGCCGAGATTCATCTCGGGGATGACCACCCGGTCGTACGCGCCGAGCACCGTGCCCAGGTTCGCCGGCATCGGCGCGAGGTGGCGCAGGTGCGCCTGGGCCACCGGCAGCCCGCGCTGACGCAGCGCGCGGCAGGCGGCACCGATCGGGCCGTACGTGGAGCCCCAACCGAGCACCAGCACCCGGGCGTCGCCGTCCGGGTCCTCGACCTCGACGTCCGGAACCGGGATGGTCTCGATCCGGGCCGCCCGGGTCCGCACCATGAAGTCGTGGTTCGTCGGGTCGTACGAGATGTCGCCGGTCTTGTCGGCCTTCTCCAGCCCACCGATCCGGTGCTCCAGGCCCGGGGTGCCGGGCACCGCCCACGGGCGGGCCAGCGTCTGCGGATCGCGGAGGTAGGGCAGGAAGGTGGTGCCGTCCTCACCGTTCGGCGCGGTGGCGAACTCGACCCGCAGGTCGGGCAGGGAATCCACCTCGGGCAGCAGCCACGGCTCGGAGCCGTTGGCGACGTAGTTGTCCGACAACAGGATCACCGGCGTGCGGTAGGTCAACGCGATCCGCGCCGCCTCCAGTGCCGCGTGGAAGCAGTCCGACGGGGACTTCGGCGCGATCACCGCGACCGGCGCCTCGCCGTGGCGTCCGAACAACGCCATGTTCAGGTCGGCCTGCTCGGTCTTGGTCGGCATACCGGTGGACGGCCCGGCCCGCTGCACGTCGACGATGACCAGCGGCAGCTCCAGTGCCACCGCGAGCGAGATCGTCTCGCCCTTCAGCGCGACACCGGGACCGCTGGTGGTGGTCACCCCGAGCGCGCCGCCGTACGAGGCGCCCAGCGCCGCGCCGATCGCCGCGATCTCGTCCTCGGCCTGCATGGTGGTGACGCCGAACCGCTTGTGCTTGCTCAGCTCGTGCAGGATGTCCGAGGCCGGGGTGATCGGATACGCCCCGAGGAACACCGGCAGGCCGGAGCGGACCCCGGCGGCGACGAGACCGAGCGAGAGCGCGGCGTTGCCGGTGATGTTGCGGTACGTCCCGGACGGCATCTTGGCCGGCTTGACCTCGTACCGGACGGCGAAGTCCTCGGTGGTCTCGCCGAAGTTCCAGCCCGCCTTGAAGGCGGCGATGTTGGCGGCGACCAGTTCGGGGCGCTTGGCGAACTTGCGCTCCAGGAACCGCAGCGTCGAGGAGTACGGGCGGGAGTACATCCAGCTCAGCAGCCCGAGAGCGAACATGTTCTTGGCCCGCTCGGCGTCCTTCTTGGACACGTCCTGATCGGCCAGCGCGCCGATCGTCATCGAGGTCAACGCCACCGGGTGCACCGCGTACGCGTCGAGGCTGTCGTCGTCGAGCGGGCTGCTGGCGTACCCGACCTTGGCCAGGTTGCGCTTGGTGAACTCGTCGGTGTTGACGATGATGTCGGCCCCGCGCGGCAGGTCGGCGAGATTGGCCTTGAGCGCCGCCGGGTTCATCGCCACCAGCACGTTCGGCGCGTCGCCGGGCGTGAGGATGTCGTACTCGGCGAAGTGCACCTGGAAGCTCGACACACCCGGCAGGGTGCCGGCGGGTGCCCGGATCTCGGCCGGGAAGTTGGGCAGCGTGGAGATGTCGTTGCCCAACTGCGCGGTCTCCGAGGTGAACCGGTCACCGGTCAGCTGCATGCCGTCGCCGGAGTCGCCGGCGAACCGGATGACCACCCGCTCCAGTTGGCGGATCTGCTTGCTCACGGCCGTACCCCGCTCCGTCGTGCGTGGCCCGCTCGGCTGAGTGGGATGGTGACCTCGCCTTGCCCGGCCACGAGACCTCCTTGACGCGCCGCTGCACCGGCCGTCCGCTAAGGTCCGGCCCGCCTGTCATTCCTCACCCAGAGCCTACGTCGGATCGAGCCCCCGCCTGCCCCGGAGGTCCGCCGACTGGGACTGGAATGTGGGGGTTTATGCGACCCCTTGGGGGGTTTCGCCCGGCACGCCGTAATCCAGATCACCGCCCAATCCGGGCGGACCACCAGGGATTGACCCGGCCCGCCGACGCCTCCCGCCGGTAGGCTGACCGATCGTGACCGGTTACCTGGGCTCGTACGCGACGCTCGGGCTGTTGCTGCTCGCCGGCGTCCTCTTCCTCGTCGTCGCCTTCTCGGCCAACCGGGTGCTGCGCCCGGCCCGCCCGGCGGACCCGCCCGGCAAGCGGGCCAACTACGAGTGCGGTGTCGACCCGGTCGGCGGCGACTGGGCACAGATGCAGATCCGGTACTACGTCTACGCCTACCTGTACGTGCTCTTCGCGGTCGAGGCGGTGTTCCTCTTCCCCTGGGCGGTGGTCTTCGACCGGCCCGGCTTCGGCCTGGTCACGGTCGTGGAGATGGCGATCTTCGTGGCCGTCCTCGCGCTCGGCCTGCTCTACGCCTGGCGTCGCCGGATCCTCGACTGGACCTGATCGCGGTCAGGCCAGCCCACGCCGGGTGAGCGTGGGCGGGCGGGTACCCCGGATGGACGCCACCATGTCGAGTACGCGGCGGGTCTGAAGGACCTGGTGGGCCCGGAAGACCCGGGCACCCAGCCAGGCGGAGACCGCCGTGGCGGCGAGCGTCCCCTCCAGCCGCTCGGCGACCGGCAGGTCCAGCGTCTCGCCGACGAAGTCCTTGTTCGACAGGGCCACCAGCAGCGGCCACCCGGTCTCGGCCAGCTCACCGAGCCGTCGGGTGATCTCCAACGAGTGCCGGGTGTTCTTGCCGAAGTCGTGGGCCGGGTCGATCAGGATGCCGTCGGGGCGTACCCCGAGGGACACCGCCCGCTCGGCGAGCCCGGTCACCGTCGACACGACGTCGACCACCACGTCGTCGAAGGCCGCCCGGTGCGGCCTGGTCCGCGGACTCAACCCACCGGCGTGCGAGCAGACCAGCCCGGCCCCGGTCGCCGCGGCGACCCGGGCCAGCGCCGGGTCCGCACCCGACCAGGTGTCGTTGAGCAGGTCCGCCCCGGCGGCCACCGCCTCCACCGCCACCTCGGCCCGCCAGGTGTCGATGGAGATCACCACGTCCGGGAAGGCGGCCCGGACGGCGGCGATGGTGTCCACCGTCCGCCGGATCTCCTCGGCCACGTCCACCTCGGCACCCGGCCCCGCCTTCACCCCGCCGATGTCGACGATCTGCGCGCCCTCGTCCACGGCGCGGGCCACCGCCCGCAGCGCACTGTCCGCCTCGAACGTCGCGCCCCGGTCGAAGAAGGAGTCCGGGGTGCGGTTGACGATCGCCATCACCACCAGCTCGTCGGGGCCGAACGTCCGTCCACCGAGCCGAAGCTCCCCGGCCACGCCGCCTCCTTGATCGCCGCACGCCGCCGGAGGGTCACCCGGCCGACCTCCACGACGCTATCCGGTGCCAGGTCACGGGCATCGTCCGGTACGGCGCGCCGGGTGGGGTCGCTCCGGGGCCGTCGACATGCCACGATCAGTGGTATGGGTCAGCTTCTGCTCCTGCTGGTCGTGGCGGTCGCCGTCGCGGCGGTGGTGTTCGGGGTGACGGTGCTGGTCACCGGCCGGGATCCCGGCCTGGTGCCGGTCGAGGCGGACGGGCGGGCGGTGCCGCTGCCCGGTGACCGTCCGCTGCGCGAGTCGGATGTGAGCGAGGTGCGTTTCGACACCGCGTTGCGCGGATATCGAATGGCCCAGGTCGACCAGGCGCTGCGCCGGGCGGCGTACGACATCGGTTACAAGACCGAGCTGATCGGGGTGCTGGAGGCAGAGGTGACCGCGTTGCGCGACGGGCGGACGGCCGAGGCCGACGCCCTGCGACGCGCCCGCGAGCAGTCCGCCGGCCTGGCCACCGGCCCGGCCGCCGACACCAGCTCGGCGGTCTCCGACACCTCCACCCCGCCCGTCTCCGACGTCACCGTCTCTGCGGCACCGTCCGACATCTCCGTCACTCCGGCGAGCGCCCCCTCACCCGGTGGCACCGCCGCCACGTCCGGCACCGCCGCGCCCCGCACCGCCACCTTCGCGGGACCGACCGCCGAGGACGCGCCGCCGGCCGCCCCCGCGCCGACCGGCGGCCGGGACGACGCCGCGACCGACGGCCAGGGCGCTACGCCGACCGGCGACCGTCAGGGCGCGTCGTCGGTCGAGGCAGAGGGCCGCACGTCGGACGACGACGCGCCGGAATCCGAGCCACGCGGACCCGTGGTCCGCTCGGAGTCGGCGTGAGCGATCCGGAGGGGCAGGACGATCTGCGCCAGGCGGCCCAGCCGGGCGCCGGTGAGGTCACCGCGACCGTGATCGTCGACGCCCCGGCCGAGAAGGTCTTCGCGGCCCTGCTCGCCTGGGAACGGCAGTCCGACTGGATCCCGTTCACCCGCGTGCGGGTGGTCGAGGGCGACGGCGGCGAGGGCAGCCTGGTGGAGGCGGTCACCGCGCTCGGCCCGGCGGTGCTGCGGGACAAGATGCGCGTCGTCCGGGTGGACGCGCCGTACGAGATCGGCGTGGTGCACTGCGGCACCCTGCTGCGCGGTCCCGGCGTGCTGCGCTGCACGCCGTTGGCGGGCGGGCGGACCCAGGTGGTCTGGCACGAGTGGTTCCACCTGCCCGGCGGCACCGCCGGTCGGGCGGCCTGGCCGGTGCTCTGGCCCGGCTCGAAGTTCAGCCTCACCCAGGCGCTGCGCCGGTTCGCCCGGCAGGTCGAGCAGGGCCGCATACCCTGACCCGGTGCATCCCGCCGAACGCTGAGCCGCCTCACGGTGTCCGGCGGAGGGGTGGGCGCTCGATCTGTTCCGTTTTGGGCAGACCCGCGAGCACCACGAGCTTCCTCGTCAGTGGGCGGCGTGTGGATCAGATCGTGTGGATCGTGATGAGGTCTTCGAGCCCTGCGAGATCCTCGGCGTTGCGGGTGTACACGGCGGCGTCATGGGCGTGTGCAGTTGCCGCGATGAGCAGGTCCATCACCCTCGCTCGCGGCTGGCGGCCGGTCTCGACGACACGTGCGGCCAGCCGCGCGTAGCTATCGGCGATCACTTCGTCGATGGGAAGTGGATCAAATCGACGTTGGATGGCACTCAACCGTGCCAACCGGAGCGCCCTCGCCTCGGCGGTCTTCGCGACCAGGACACCGAACTGGAGTTCGGCGAGGCTGGCGATGCTGATGGCCAGCTCGCCGGGAATCGGGGTCACGTCGGTGGCGATAAGGATGCTGGTGTCGAGGATGCCGCGACTCACCGCTCGACCCATGGATCGGTGATGGCGTCGTCGAGCAGGTCCCGATCGCCCGCCCACCCTGGGTCCGTGGGCTGGTCGAACACGCCGGCGAGGTCGTCCCACTCGCGCCAGGTGCGAGGACTGACCGGGCCGAGCACGGCTGCCGGTCGGCCAGCGACGGTGATCGTCACACGTTCGCCTGCCTGCGCCCGACGCACCAGGTCGCTGGCGTTCTGCCGCATCTCCCGCAGCCCGACCTCATGCATACGGGCACTGTAGCACATGTGCTACCTGCTCCCGAGGGTCAATCAGTACCTCGCTGCGGCCGATCCTCCGGGCCGCGACGGTCACACCCGCGACGTAGCCTCGGGGCCGTGACTGAACTGGTGATCGGTGCCGACGGGCTGGCCCGCTGCGCCTGGGGGGCGAGTACGCCCGACTACGCGGTCTACCACGACACGGAGTGGGGTCGCCCGCTGCGTGGCGACGATGCGCTCTTCGAACGGATGACGCTGGAGGCGTTCCAGTCCGGGCTGTCCTGGTTGACGATCCTGCGGAAGCGTCCGGCGTTCCGGACGGCCTTCGACGACTTCCGGATCGAGGCGGTCGCCGGGTACGGCGAGGCCGACGTGGCGCGGCTGTTGGCCGACGCGGGCATCGTCCGCAACCGCGCCAAGATCGAGGCGGCGATCGCGAACGCGCGGGCCGCGCTGGGGCTGCCGGAGGGGTTGTCCGCGCTGCTCTGGTCGTTCGCGCCGGCCGCCGACCGGGACCGTCCCACCGCGTCGACCGGGGTGCCGGCGTCGACCGACGCCTCCGCCGCCATGGCCAAGGCGCTCAAGCGGCGGGGCTTCCGGTTCGTCGGCCCTACCACGGCGTACGCGCTGATGCAGGCCACCGGAATGGTCGACGATCACCTGGCGGGCTGCCACGTCGTGGCGACCCGGGCGAACGTGATGAGATGAGGACATGACGACCGACACCGCGCACCGGCGCAGCGGCGCGAGCCACGCGGAGGGCCCCGGAGCCTGGGCGGTGCTGCTGCCGCCCGGCAGGTACGACGCCGAGCGCCTCGTGCACCACGACACGCTGGAGCTGACCGGCCTGGACGACCGCCTCCTGCCCGGCCCGGGCGACCAGGTCGCGGTGCTGGCCGACGAGCCGCCCCGGCTGGTGGCGCTGGGTCGGGTCGCGGTGCCGACCGGTGCCGTTCCCGAGGACCCGGAGGACCCGCAGTCCGACCGGGGGCCCGACGCGCTGGTGGTCACGTACACCCGGCGGGCCTTCGACGAGCCGGTGCCGGCGGAGACGCTGGCCCTCGACGGGCCGGTCACCGCGCTCGACCCGGTCACGTTCCGCGAGTTAGCCGACCGGCTCGGCCCGGCGCCGCAGCGGCAGACCTGGCTGGTCAGCCTGGACCTGCCGATCGAGGCCGACTCGCCGGCCGAGGCGGTCCGGCTGTTCTGGGCGTACGTGCAGGAGCTGGGCCCCCGGGAGCTGCCCGCCTTCGTCTCGCCCTCCGGTGACGAGTTGGCCATGCAGGCCTTCGTGCTCGGTGCCGAGGCGAACCAGGACCCGGAGGAGGACGACTGACCCGCTCGGGTCAGCGTCCCTCGAAGACCGGCTTCTGCTTGTTGACGAAGGCCACGGTGGCCGCCCGGTGGTCGGCGGTGCCGCCGCAGATCGCCTGCGCCTTCGCCTCGGCGGCCAGCGCGTCGGTCAGGGTGCCGGCGTCGGCGACGGAGAGTTGGCGCTTGATCGCCGCGTAGGCCACGGTCGGGCCGGCGGCGAGCCGGGTGGCGAGTTCCTGGGCGGTGGGGAGCACCTGCTCGTCGTCGTCCAGCAGCCGGGTGAGCAGGCCCAGCCGGGCTGCCTCGTCGGCGCGTACCGGCTCGGCCAGCATCAGCAGCTCGACGGCCTTGGCGTGGCCGACCAGCCGGGGCAGCGTCCAGGACGCGCCGGTGTCGGCGGCGAGCCCGACCTTGGCGAACGCCATCAGGAAGCTGGTCGACGGCCCGCCGACACGGAAGTCGGCGAGGAACGTCAGCGAGGCGCCCGCGCCGGCAGCCATGCCGCGTACCGCTGCCACGACCGGCTTGGTCAAGTTGGCGAGCCGGGCGGCGATCGGGTTGTAGTGCACCGCCACGGTGTCCAACGGCCGCCCCGCGCCCTCTTCGAGGGTGGTCACGTGCTCGCGCAGGTCCTGGCCGGCACAGAAGTTCCCGCCGGCCCCGGCGAGCACCACCGCCCGGATGCTGCGGTCGGCCTCCAGCTCGGCGAGCGTGTCCCGGAGCGCCTCCTTGAGCGCCACGTCGAGCGCGTTCATCGCCGTCGGGCGGTTCAGGGTGAGCGTGGCGACGGCGTCGGTGCGGTCGACGAGTAGCGGCTCTGTCACGTGTGGCGACCCTTCTGTCGGGCGATCCGGTGTCCTCCGTCGAGGCACTGTTCGACGTACCGGTCGGCGGCCGGCCGGAGCCGGGCCGCGTGCCGGTCGAAGAAGCCGGCCGCGGCGGTGCCGGGCCAGCGTTCGGGGAGCAGCGCCGGTGGCAGCTGCGGGTCCCGGAACAGGAAGGTACGCCACGCGTGCACCAGCCGGAACCGGGCCGCGTACGCCTCCTCGTCGCCGCTACGTGCGGAGACTCCGCTCAGCAGGGCGCGCTGCTCGGTGACGAACTGCTCGTACGCCCGGCCGATCTCGGCGAGGTCCCAGGCCCGACGGACCAGGCCCATCGCGCCCGGCGTCCCGGCGGCGTGCGCCGCGCTGAACCGCTCGAACCGGACGCCCGCCTCGCTGAGCAGCAGGTCGACGTCCTCGGCCGGACGGGTGGCCACCCAGGTCTGCTCGTCGAGCGTGCCGTAGCCGAGGTACCGCAGGTTGGCGGCGAGGCGTTGGCGGTCGCGTCGGGCCGTCGGCGCGTCGAGCACGAGCAGGTCGAACCGCCCGTCCCAGGTGACCCGACCGGTGCGGTAGATCCGGGAGGCCGCCTCGTCCAGTCGTCGGGCCGCCTTGGGTGTGATCGAATAGCCCGGACCGGAGGTCAGTTTGACCGGTTCGAGCCAGCCTTGACGGACCATGCGGGAGACCGCCGTCCGTACGGCGGGTGGGGCGATCCCGAGCGGCGCCAGCAGCTTTACCAGGGCGGCAACGGGTGCGCGGCCGCCCCGAGGCCGGAGGTGGTCGCCGTACAGGTCGAAGAGTGCCGACCGTGCCTGCATGACCGCACATTGTGACAGGCCATCTCGCGATAAGCTAGATGCTGTTACATCAATGCTGCTTCGGTTTGGGTCCGGCGGTGTTCATCAGGGAAAATCGTTGGTCGACACCTCCCGTGCACATCGCGGGTGGTCATGGCGAAGTGGCTGTGGGGCAACCCACCGACCCTGGTGTAGGTCTGAGGGGAGACAACATGGCGGCGATGAAGCCGCGGACGGGCGACGGTCCGCTGGAAGTCACCAAGGAGGGCCGGGGCATCGTCATGCGGGTCCCGCTGGAGGGCGGTGGCCGGCTCGTCGTCGAGATGACTCCCGACGAGGCGACGGCGCTCGGTGACGCGTTGAAGGCGGCCGCCGGCTGAAAGAGGCCGGTGCGTCGGCGACGCTCGCCGCCGCGGACGGTTCGTCACACCCTGAGCCACCGGCTGAGCCGGTGGCTCAGGGCCTTCACACCATCTCGCCGGGCAGCCGCCCCGCGATCGTCCTCAGGAGGTACGGCTCCGCGTGCTCGCCATCCGTCTGACCGCCGAGCCGGACCGGCTCGACGTCCTGGTCCTGCCCGTCCGACCCGCTCCCGGCGACGCCACGTCGGCCGAGCCGGTGCCCGCCGGGGCGACGCTGCCCACGGGGATCGCCGACGAGGCCGCCGCGCTGGTCGGGCCGGCCCGGGTCACCGGCCGCGCCGGTCAGGTGCACGCCCAGGTGCGACCGGGCGGCACTCCGGCCCGGCTGCTGCTGCTCGGTGTGGGCGAGGCGGACGAGGCGGCGTGGCGGGCGGCGGGTGCCGGACTGGTCCGGGCAACGCGAGATGAGACTCATGTCACAGTGGCGTTGCCGGCGGATTTGGCACCCGAGTCGGTGCGTGGGCTGGTCGAGGGCCTGCTGCTCGGTTCGTACCGGTTCCGCCTCGGCGACGACCCGGACGCCCCGACGCTGACCGGGGTCGACCTGGCGGTCGCCGAACCCGACGCGTACGCACAGGCCGTCGCCACGGCCCGCACGACCGCCGAGATGACCCGGCTGGCCCGCGACCTCACCAACACCCCCTCCTCGGTCAAGAACCCGGAGTGGTTCGCCGCCCAGGTCACCGACGCCGCCGCCGACCTGCCCGGACTCCGGGTGCGGGTACGCGAGCCGGAGCAGTTGGCCGCCGAGGGATTCGGCGGGATCGTCGCGGTGGGCGGCGGCTCGGCCAGCGGTCCCCGCCTGGTCGAAATGGACTGGCACCCGGCCGACGCCCGGACCCACGTGGTGCTGGTCGGCAAGGGCATCACCTTCGACACCGGCGGCATCTCGATCAAGCCCGTGCCGGCGATGAAGCTGATGCGCAAGGACATGGCCGGGGCGGCGGCCGTCGTCGCGGCGACTTTGGGCGCGGCGGCCCTGAAGCTGCCGGTCCGGATCACCACGCTCGCCCCGCTGGCCGAGAACATGGTCAGCGGCTCGGCGTTCCGTCCCGGCGACGTCATCCGGCACTACGGGGGCCTGACCAGCGAGACCACCAACTCCGACGCCGAGGGGCGGCTGGTCCTCGCCGACGCGCTGGCGTACGCCGTGCAGGAGCTCAAGCCCGACCTGCTGATCGACCTGGCCACGCTGACCGGGGCGAACGCGGTCGCGCTCGGCACCCGCATCGGCGCGCTCTACAGCGACAACGACCGGTTGGCCGGGGACCTGCTGGCGGCCATCGACGCGGCCGGCGAGTCCGCCTGGCGGATGCCGCTGGGCACCGACTACGTCGAGCACCTCGGCAGCGACGTGGCCGACCTGCACAGCGCACCGACGCAGGGGCCCGGATCCGTGCTGGCCGCGCTCTACCTGCGCGAGTTCACCGGCGAGCTGCGCCAGCAGTGGCTGCACATCGACATGTCGGCGCCGTCCTGGTGCGACCGGGACGACGCGGAGCTGACCCGGGGCGCCACCGGCTGGGGCGTACGCGGCCTGCTGCGCTGGCTGGCGACCCTCTCCTGACCGGCGGCCCGGCCGTGGTGCGCCCGGTTCAGCAGCGCACTGCGGCCAGCAGCCCGTGGCCCACCGGCAGCATCGCCGGGATCCAGTTCTCCGACTCGCGGATGGCCTTGATCGTCTCGCGCACGGTCACCGTCTCCGCGTCCCGGGCCGCCGGGTCACCGATCCGGCCCCCGGCCAGCGTGCCGTTGAGGACCAGCACGCCACCGGGCCGGAGCAGCCGCAGCGCGGCCTCCACGCAGGCGGTGAAGCCGGTCGCCTCGGCGTCGACGAAGACCAGGTCGTACGCCCCGTCGGCGAGCCTCGGCAGCACGTCCAGCGCGCGTCCGGTGATGATGCGGGTCCGACCGGCGACGAAGCCCGCCTCGGTGAAGATCCGGCGGGCGATGCGCTGGTGCTCCACCTCGACGTCGATCGTGGTGAGCACCCCGTCGACCCGCATGCCCCGCAGCAGCCAGACCCCGCTGACCCCGGTGCCGGTGCCGATCTCGACCACCGCCCGCGCATTCCCGGCGGCGGCGAGCAGGCGCAACGCGGCGCCCGCTCCGGGGGTGACCGCGTCGAGTCCGACCTCCCGGGCGAGGCTGCGGGCGGTACGCAGCACGAGGTCCTCGGTGACGTACGACTCGGCGAACTGGAGAGCCGGGTTCGTCGGACTACCGGAACCGGCGACGGTGGCGATGGGACACCTCCGGGCGGCGAGCATGATGCGCAGGGCGGGTGGGCACTGTGACTCTAGAGGCGGCCCGCCACCGGCGCAGCCGGGCGTCCACCCGCAGTGACAACCGCTGACCCCACGCGGCACATCCGTGCAATCCTGGAAGCGGTATCCCGTCGACGGCATCGGAGCGGCGTCCGATCGCCGGATCGCGGGACACCGGGGGACGGACTGGGAGGCACCGAGTGACCGACGGCTGGGACTGGCGCCAGCCCGGCGCGAGCGGCGTACCGGCGGGACAGCCGGTGCCCGGAACTCCGCCGGCAGGCTCGTCGGCGCGCGAGGGGGCCCCACCGGGTGCCTCGCCGTGGTGGTCCGACGCGCTGAGCGACCCGTGGCGGGACCCGTACGCTCCGACGGCGGTGGTGGTGCCGGCGGCACCGGTCGTCGGCGTCGAGCCGGAACGGGTCACCGACCCGGACGCGCCCGGACGCTCGAAACTGCACCAGATGCTGCTGGTTCCCCTGCTCGCCGCGTTGCTCGCCGGCACGCTCGGCGGTGCCCTCGGGTACGCCTTCGCGGTCCGTGGCGGCGCGGCCGGGCCGGTGCTCGGCGCCGCCCCCGGGACCGCCCCCACGCTCGCCCAACGCCCGCCGGAGTCGCTGGCCGGGGTGGCCGAGCGGGTCCTGCCCAGCGTGGTCACCGTCCGGGTGGCCGGGGTGGGCGGCACCAGCGAGGGCTCCGGGTTCATCGTCAGCACCGACGGACACGTGATCACCAACGATCACGTCGTGGCCGGCGGCAGCGGCAAGGCGTCGGTGGTCTTCAACGACGGCAGCACCGACTCGGCGACCGTGGTGGGTCAGGACCCGGAGTCCGACATCGCCGTGATCAAGGTCTCACGTACCGGACTGCGTCCGGTCGAGTTCGGCGACTCCGACGCCCTGGCGGTCGGCGACCCGGTGCTGGCCTTCGGGTCGCCCCTGTCGCTGGCGAACACGGTCACCTCGGGCATCGTCAGCGCGCTGGACCGGACCATGCAGGCCGGCGAGCCGGGCGGCCCGACGCGCTACTACGCCGCGATCCAGACCGACGCCGCGGTCAACCACGGCAACTCGGGCGGCCCGCTGGTCGACGCGGCGGGGCGGGTGATCGGCGTCAACTCGACCATCAAGTCCCTGGTCGCGGACGGCCAGGAGGCCGGCAACATCGGTCTCGCCTTCGCCATCCCGATCAACCAGGCCAAGCGGATCACCCAGGAGATCATCGGCACCGGCAAGGCCCGGCGTACGGTGATCGGCGCCCAGGTGGGCGGACCGGGTGCCAACGCCGGCGGATCGGGTGTCCGCCTCGCCGCGGTGGAACCGGCGGGGCCGGCGGCCGGTGCCGGGCTCCGGGCCGGTGACGTGATCCTGCGGCTCGACGGCCGACCGATGACCGAGCCGACCGACCTGATCGCCCTGGTCCGCAAGTACGCCCCCGGCTCGGTGGTGACCGTCGAGTACCGGCGGGGCAGCGACCGGCAGAACGCCTCCGTCACGCTGGCGGCGGATGCGAAGTGACCTCGCAGAACCCCTTCTGGCCGGGCCCCCGACGTGCGTACTCTGGCTGCGGTAGCCGGGGGAGGAGGACGGGGTGTTCGAGAACCTGAACGTGTGGGAGGTCGGCGCGCTGCTGCTGCTGGCGCTGCTGATCTTCGGCGACCGGCTGCCGCAGGTGATCAGCGATGGCCTGCGGATGGTGCGCAACCTGCGGAACATGGCGCGTAACGCCACCACCGACCTCAGCAAGGAACTGGGCACCGACATCCAGCTCGAGGATCTGCACCCCAAGGCGTTCATCCGCAAGCATCTGCTCAGCGAAGAGGACGAGCAGGCGATCCGCAAACCGTTGCAGGGCGTCTACGACAACCTCCGGGCGGACGTCACCGGCGTGCACAACGACCTCAAGGACGTCGCCACCTCCGCCGACCCGCGAACCCCCGCCGCCACGTCGTCGGCAGCCCGCGCCACCGCCCCGGCGGCGTCCCCGCCGGCCCCGCGCGCCGCCAGCTACGACGAGATCACCTGACGGCGCGCCTTCCGGTCAGCGACCGGCCGGAGTGAGACCGAGCGGCTTGCCCAGCAGCGACTCCCGGCGCAGCGCGAGCCGGTCGGCGACCTGGCCCATCGCCTTCGCCGCCGGAGAGTCCGGCGCGGACAGCACGATCGGGTTCCCCTCGTCGCCGGCCTCGCGGACCCGGGTGTCGAGCGGCACCTGACCCAGCAGCGGCACCTGCGCGCCGATGGTCTGGGTCAGCGAGTCGGCGACGGTCTGGCCGCCACCGGCGCCGAAGACCTCCATCCGGGAACCGTCCGGCAGCTCCAGCCACGACATGTTCTCGATCACACCGACCACCCGCTGGTGGGTCTGCAACGCGATCGCACCGGCCCGCTCGGCCACCTCGGCGGCAGCGGCCTGCGGCGTGGTGACCACCAGGATCTCGGCGTTGGGCAGCAACTGGGCCAGCGAGATGGCGACATCGCCGGTGCCCGGGGGCAGGTCGAGCAGGAGCACGTCCAGGTCGCCCCAGTACACGTCGGCGAGGAACTGCTGCAACGCGCGGTGCAGCATCGGCCCGCGCCACACGACCGCGGCGTTGCCGGCGGTGAACATGCCGATCGAGATCACCTTCACGCCGTGCGACTCCGGCGGCATGATCATGTCCTCGACCCGGGTGGGACGGCCGTCCGCGCCGAGCATCCGGGGCACCGAGTGTCCGTAGATGTCCGCGTCCACCACGCCGACGGAGAGACCCCGGGCGGCCAGTGCCGCCGCCAGGTTCACCGTCACGCTGGACTTGCCCACGCCGCCCTTGCCGCTGGCCACCGCGTACACCCGGGTGCGGGAGCCGGGCTGCGCGAACGGGATGACCGGCTCCTCGGACGCCCCGCCGCCGCGCAGCGTGGCCTGGAGCTCCTTGCGCTGCTCGGCGCTCATCACACCGAAGTCGATCTCGACGCCGGTGACCCCGCTCACCGCGCTCACCGCGGCGGTGATGTCCGCCCGCAGCTTGTCCTTCAACGGGCACCCGGCCACCGTGAGCAGCAGCGCGACCCGGACCACACCGTCGTCGCCGATGTCGGCGGACTTGACCATGCCGAGTTCGGTGATCGGCCGGCGGATCTCCGGGTCGTTGACGGTGGCCAGGGCGGCCTGGACGGCGTCGTGGACGGTGCTGACGGGAGCTGACATGCCCGCAATGCTACGTCGGTCGTGATCCGCCACCGGCGCCAGCGGCGACGGTGTGAGCCAGTCGATGACCAGGGTCAGGAGTGTCGGGGGCTGCCGCTGCCGCGCCGGCCGTCCCCGGGGAGGTCCCCGTCCATCTCGTCACGGGGCTCGTCCAGCGGGTCGGCGTCGTCCCCCCGCGCCGCCGCACCCTCCCGGAGCCGCCGCTCCAACCGCAGGCGCCGCTGCGCCGCCTCGTCCAGCTCCTCGGCCATCCGGGCCAGCTCGGAACGGAGGAAGTCCCGGGTCGCCACCTCACCCATCGCGATCCGCAACGCCGCGATCTCCCGGGCCAGGTACTCCGTGTCGGCCTTCTGCATGCCCGCCCGGCGCCGATCCTCGTCCAACGCCACCCGGTCCCGGTCGGCCTGGCGGTTCTGGGCCAGCAGGATCAACGGCGCCGCGTACGACGCCTGGATGGAGAGGACCAGGGTGAGGAACGTGAAGGTGTACGGGTCGAAGCGCAGGGTCGTCGGGGCGAGCGTGTTCCAGACGAACCACAGGGTGATGAAGAGCGTCATGTAGACGATGAAGTTCGCCGTACCCATGCCCCGCGCGATCGCCTCCGACCAGCGACCGAAGGTCTCCTGGTCGACCCGGGGCAACCTCAGGCCGCGCGGTTCCCGGGGCAGGTCCAGCCGCTCGGTCCGCCGCTGCTCAGTCATCGACTCGCTCCGTGCTCACGTCGGTGGACGCCGCACCGTTCGCGGCCTCCGGTGCAGGGCTCGGCACGGCGTCCCGGTCCCGCCAGTCCGCAGGCAGCAGGTGGTCCAGCACGTCGTCGACCGTGACGGCACCCACCAGCCGGTTGTTCAGGTCGATCACCGGCATCGCGACCAGGTCGTAGGTGGCCATCCGGCGGGTGATCTCCGGCAGCGGCGTGGCCGGGCGCAACGGGTCGATGTCGTTGACCACCACCCCGCCGAGCAGGTCGGCCGGCGGCTCGCGGAGCAACCGCTGGAAGTGCACCATGCCCAGGTAGCGGCCGGTCGGTGTGGCCATCGGCGCGCGGGACACGAACACCTGCGCGGCGACCGCCGGGGAGAGCTGCGGCTCCCGGATCCGGGCCAAAGCCTCCGCCACCGTCGCGTCCGGCGGCAGGATTACCGGCTCCGAGGTCATCACGCTGCCGGCCGTGCCCGGGGTGTACTTGAGCAGTTGCCGCACCGGATCGGCCTCGTCCGGCTCCATCAGGTCGAGCAGCACGTCCTGCTCCGGCGGCGGCAGCTCACCCAGCAGGTCGGCGGCGTCGTCCGGATCCATCTCCTCCAGCACGTCGGCGGCGCGCTCCCGGCCCAGCGCGGTGAGGATCTCCACCTGGTCGCGCTCGGGCAGCTCGCTCAGCACGTCGGCCAGCCGGGGGTCGTCCAGCGCCGCCGCGACCTCGTTGCGGCGGGCGTCCGGCAGGTCCTGCAACGCGTTGGCCAGGTCCGCCGGGCGCATGTCCTCCAGCACCGCCAGCAGGTTGGCGGTCCCCCCGGGCTCGGCGAGGCCGCTGAGCCCGCGAACCTTCTCCCACTCGACCTGCTGGAGGTTGCCCCGGCGGGCCAGCCGGCCGGTCTGCTCCCGGGCCGCCACCCGGGTCAGCGACCATTCCCCGGCCCGGCTGCACTCCATCGCCACGTCCACCACCGTCGCCGCCCGGTTCTCCGGGCCGAGCTGCACCCGACGGTCGAGCAGCTCCTGGAGCACCAGCAACTCGTTCGGGCGCTTCTCGAAGCGGCGCAGGTTCAACGTGCCACTGCCCAGCACCACCGCGTCCGCGTCGATCGAGATGATCCGGTTGATGGAGAGGAAGATGCGCCGCCGCATCGGGATCTCGGCGACCAGGCCCACCACCTCGGGCGGTCGCTGACCGGCGCGGAGGCGGCCCACCGCGTCGCGTACCCGGCCCACCTGGTCACCGTTCGGATCGAAGACGGCGACTCCGGCGAGACGGGCGAGGTAGACCCGAGTCGGCGTGCTCACGGGCACCAGCCTAGGGCGTACGCGGAAGTCAGCGCCCGGCTGTCACTTCCGGACAGCCCGGAGGGCCTAGTCTTTACCAACATGTCGACCTTGGCTTACGAGATCGTGGACGTCTTCACCGACCGTCCGTACGCGGGGAACCCGCTCGCGGTGGTCTTCGGGGCCGACGGGTTGGCCACCGAACAGATGCAGTCGCTGGCCCGGGAGTTCAACCTCTCCGAGACGGTCTTCGTGCTGCCCGCGACCCAGGTCGGCGCCACCTACCGGGCACGGATCTTCACCCCGACCGAGGAGTTGCCGTTCGCCGGCCACCCCAGCGTGGGAGCGGCGGTGACCGCCAGCCGGCGGGGCCTGTTCGGAACGGGTCAGGTCAGCCAGGAGTGCGGTGCCGGGGTGCTCCCGATCGAGGTGACCGACAGTGGCGCCACGCTGACCGGCGGCACCCCCACCCTCGGGCCCGAGTTCGACCCGGAGCCGCTGCTGGAGGTGGCCGGACTGGCGGCCGGCGACCACTTCGGCCCGGCACCCCGGGTCGCCGGCTGCGGGCTGGAGTTCCCGTTCCTGCCGGTGCGCCCCGACGCGCTGGCGAGGGCCGAGGTCAATCCGGTGGCGGCCCGGCGGTACGGAATCGAACACGTGAGCGTCTTCTCCTGGAACGCCGACGCGCAAACCGCACAGGCCCGCGTCTTCGTCCCCGGCCTCGGCGTACCCGAGGACCCGGCGACCGGGTCGGCCGCTCTCGGCCTGGGCGTGTGGCTGGTCGCCAGTGGCCTGCTGCCCGGCGAGGGCCGTTCCACGTACACCGTCCGACAGGGCGTCGAGATGGGCCGCCCGTCGACGCTGAGCTGCACGGTGACCGCCGCCGGTGGCACGGCGCTGGGCGCCAGCGTGGCCGGTCACGTCATGCCGGTGGCCCGGGGCGAGATCCTGGTGCCGCCGTTCGTCGGCTGACCGACCGGGCACTTGTACGGGAGGATGTGGGGCACACGTACGGGAGGATGTGGTGGTGACCGACGAGCGTGACAGCACCCCCCTGGTCGACGAGGCGATGAAGAAGGCCTCGGTGGCCTGGGTCGCGGTGGCGGGTGGACCGTCGCTCGCCCTGTGGTGCGTCCCCCTGGAGAGCGCCCTGTTCGTGGTCAGCGGGCCGGGGGAGCAGTCCGCCCCCGGGTTGGCCGAGGTCGACGAGGCCCGGGTGACGCTCCGGGGCGACCACGGCGGCGCGATCGTCACCTGGCCGGCCCGGGTGACCCGGGTGCGGCCCGGCACCGACGAGTGGGACACCCTGGCTCCGCTGGTCGGAGCGAAGCGGCTGAACGCCACGGGCACCACCGCCGACCTGGTCGCCCGCTGGGCCGCCGACGACTGCGCCCTGGTCCGGCTCTCGCCCGGCGGTACGCCCGTCCACGGTGCCGACCTGCCCGCCGACTCGCTCGCCGAGCCGCCCCGACCCACGCCGGCCGTCCGCGCCGTCCGCAAGCCGTTCCGGCTGCACCGCGTCCGGCGACGCTGACCGCAGCGCCGCCCCGGCTACGGCACCGTCACCGCTGCGGCCCGCCCGGCTGGTAGCCGCTGCCGCCGGTCGACCTCCGTCGACTCGACCAACTCGACGACCTCACCGAGGGCGCCCAACGCCCGACCGGTCCACTCGGTGTCGACGTTGAAGACCAGATGATCGACCAGGTCCGGGGCGGCCAACCGGGCCGCGCTCAGCCCGGCCCGCCGCGCGCCCGTCAGCTCCTGGCTGCCGCCGTCGCCCACGTACAGGCAGTCCTCCGGACGCAGGCCCAGCCGCGCGCACGCCGCCAGGTACAGCGCCGCGTCCGGCTTGCAGCGCCCCACCTGCACCGAGTAGATCCGCACGTCCAGCAGCGGCGCGACGGCCAACTCCGGCAGGAGCACCGGCAGTTCGTGCGTACAGTCGCTGATCACACCGGTCCGGATGCCCCGGTCCCGCAGCGCCCGCAACGTCGGGACGGCCTCGTCCCGCAACCGGGTGTCGCCCCGTACGGCGTCCAACCGGGCCGTGGCCGCCGCCCGCAGCGCGTCCTCGGTCGGCCGTACGCCGGCCTGCTCGCACAGCCAGCGCAGGGTCGCCTCGGCACTGCCGAAGCGCCCGGCGGCGCGCTCGTAGAACGTGCGGTCGAGCAGCTCGACGAAGATGTCCGGCGGACAACCGAGCAACTGGGCGGTGACGCGGTGACCGGGACCGCGCTGGACCGGGCGGGTCAGCGTGCCGAAGAAGTCGAAAAGCACCGCCTGGAACCTGGGCATGGGGGAGCGCCTCCGGACGGGGTGAGGGGGGTCCCGACGGGCTGCGCATGATCGTAACGGACCGCTGACGGAAAGTGGTCATCGCGGTCGTGTGAGGATTGCGTCTCGTGCCACCCGAACCACACCGTCCCCCGGTCGACCTGCTGACCACCGGCGCACTCGCCGTCGCCGTGGTGGCGGTCTCCTCGTCCGCTCCGCTGATCGCGTTCGCCGCCGCGCCCGCACTCGCCATCGCCTTCTGGCGCAACGTGCTCTCGGTCGCCGTGCTGAGCCCGTACGCGCTCACCCGCCGACGGGCCGAGTTCCGCTCCCTGCTGACCGGCGCGAACCGGCGTCAGGGCGTCTTCTGCGTACTCTCCGGGGTCGCTCTGGCCGCGCACTTCGCCACCTGGATGCCGAGCGCGAAACTCACCACGGTCGCCGCCGCGACCGCCCTGGTCGCCACCCAACCGGTCTGGCAGGGGCTGATCGCCCGCCTCCAGGGCCGCCGACTGCCGCTGGGCGTCTGGGCCGGCATCGGAGTGGCGGTGCTCGGCGCGGTCCTCGCCACCGGCGCCGACTTCACCGTCTCCGGCACCGCCTTCGCCGGCGACCTGCTCGCCCTCGCCGGTGGCCTGTTCGGAGCGGTCTACACCGCGCTCGGCGAGCGTGCCCGGGTCACCGTCAGCACCGCCACCTACACCACCATCTGCTACGCGGTGTGCGGACTCGTCCTGTTGGTGATCTGCCTGGTCGGCCGCGTGCCGTTGGGCGGCTTCGACACCGGCACCTGGCTGGCCGTGATCGCGCTTGTCGCCGGGGCCCAACTGCTCGGCCACTCGATGTTCAGCTACGCGCTGCGGCGGATCCCGGCCACCACGGTCAGCGTGCTGATCCTGCTGGAGGCACCCGGCGCCGCCCTCATCGGCTGGGCCTGGCTGGGGCAGTTGCCCGCCGCGTCGAGCGTGCCCGGCCTGCTGCTGCTGTTGGTCGGTGTCGCCGTGGTGGTGCTGGCCAGCGCCCGGTCCGCCCGCCGGGTCACCCGCTAGGAAGGGAGGCCGACCGCCGCCGCGCTGGCCGCCCAGAGCCGGGCCGCGAGCTGCGGATCGGACGCCTTGCGCAGCGGACGACGCGGTCGGCAGTCGAAGTAGTAACCGCCGCCGACCAGGCGGGCCCGATCCTGGTTGGCCAGCCACACCAGCGTCTGCGCCCCCTTCACCGGGCCGCGCAGCGGCAACAACCGCATCCCCAGGGCCACCAACCGGCTGTCGCTGCCGAACCGGGTCCGCACCACGCCGGGATGGAAGCAGTACGAGTCGACGGCCGGCCACCGCCGGGCCGCCTCGGCCGTGAACAGGATGTTGGCCTGCTTGCTGGTCCCGTACGCGCCCATCGGGCGGTACCGCCGCAGCGGCCGGTTCAGGTCGTCCGGATCCAACGAACCACTACGGTGTGCGCCCGAGGCGGTCACCACCATCCGCCCGACCCGGTCGGCCAACAGGTTGCTGAGCAGGAACGGTGCCAGATGGTTGGCCTGGATGGACAGCTCGAAACCGTCGACCGTGGTGATCGGCTGGAGCACGATCGCACCCGCGTTGTTGGCCAACACGTCGATCCGGTCGTACGCGGCCCGCACCTGCTCGGCCAACCGGCGTACGTCGTCCAGGGCCGCGAAGTCGGCGCGGAACGTCTCGGGACGCTCGCCGGACGCCTCGCGTACCTCGTCGGCGGCCGCCCGCAGTCGGGCCGGGTCCCGCCCGACGAGCACGAGCCGGTCACCCCGGCGCGCCAGGTCGATCGCCGCCGCCAGCCCGATGCCGGAACTCGCTCCGGTCACCAGCACGAGTCGACGGCCGGTGACGTCATCCGCAGGTCCATCCACCCCGGTCACGGCACGAGATTACCGTGATCGCCGGTCCCGCCGAACCTCGACTTTCCCACCGACGTGACGACCGCCGGACCGGCCGCCCGCCCCGAATCCCGGCCGGGGCGGGCCCACCTGTTCAGACGGTGGTCACGGCGGTGGCCCAGATGACGAAGATCGCCACGTAGACGAGTACCACCAGCGCGAAGAAGGCGGTGATGATCCAACCGACGATGATGGCCGCCTTCGCCATCCCCTCGCCCTCCTCGCCGGTCTCCCGGATCTGGCGGATGGCGACATGCCCCATGATCGCGCCGATCGGAGCGGTGATGCACGAGCCGATCCCGATCAACGAGAGGATCAGGCCCACCAGGGCCAGCGAGTTGGTGCTCCGCTGCGGGTAGCCGTAGCCGTAGCCGTATCCGGGTTGGACCGGCGGCGGGTAACCGGGCGGCGGGTACGGCGCGGGAGCCGGCGGAAAATCAGACTTCGCGGCGTACGAGTCGATCGGCGGGTAGGGATCGGCCGGCTGGTACGGGTCGTACCCGGCGGGCTGGGAGGGGACCGACAGGAGCGGATCGGCCGGCGGACTGGAAGGCTGACCGGCCGACGCGGGGTCGGGCCAGCCACCGGCCGGTGGGGGCTGTGTCATCGGGCTCACTTCCGTCGCGATGTGGTGGCAGCCAGGGTAGCCATCGCGGGGTAGGGCGCGACGCGCCCGGCAGCGGGTGCGCGTTGCCCGGCACGGCGGCAGCAGGCAGGATCGCGGCATGGGGATTGACGCGCGCGCGGCGGACCGTTCCGGCAGCAGACCGAGGCGGGACGTCAGCCGCCCGGGAGTGGCCCGCCGCCCCCGCCCGGTGACCACACCGAGCGCGGCGGAGGACGACGCCCCGGCATCGTTGCCCGAGCCGGTGACCATGCGACTGGACGGCAAGGTCGCCCTGGTGACGGGGGCAGGTAGCGCGGACGGGATCGGGTACGCCACCGCCCGCCGACTGACCGACCTCGGCGCCCGGGTGGCGATCGTCTCGACCACCCGCCGCATCCACGAGCGGGCCGGTGAACTCGGGGTCACCGGGTTCGTCGCCGACCTCACCGACGAGTCGGAGGTCGGCGCGCTGGCCGACGCCGTCGCCGAGCAGCTCGGCGACGTGGAGGTCCTGGTCAACAACGCCGGGCTGGCCAGCCGGGCGAGCCCGGAGGTGCTCCGGCCGGTCGCCCAGCTCAGCTACGAGGAGTGGCGTGCCGAGATCGACCGGAACCTGACCACCGCGTTCCTGTGCAGTCGGGCCTTCATCGGCGGGATGGCCGAACGCGGCTGGGGTCGCATCGTCAACCTGGCAGCCACCGCCGGGCCGGTCAACGCCCTGCCCACCGAGGCGGCGTACGCGGCGGCGAAGGCCGGGGTGGTGGGCCTGACCCGGGCTCTGGCCATGGAGATGATCGCCGACGGGGTGACCGTCAACGCGGTCGCGCCCGGCACCATCTACACCGCCGCTTCCACGATGGCCGAGATCAAGCAGGGCCTGGGGACTCCGGTGGGCCGCCCCGGCACCCCCGACGAGGTGGCCGCGGCGATCACCTTCCTCTGCTCACCGGCGGCGTCGTACATCACCGGGCAGATGCTGGTGGTCGACGGTGGCAACAGCGTGCGGGAGTCGCAGTTCCGCTGACCGTGGTCAGGTGTTCGTGCCGCTCGATCCGGCCCAGATGACCAGCGCCAACCAGCCGCAGCAGGCCACCAGGTAGAGGCCGGTGAAGATGTAGCTGAGCGCCAGCCCCCAGGTGGCGAGCTGATCGCCGTCCTCGCCGCTGGTGCGGAGCTGGCGCTTGGCCAGGTGACCGAGGGCGATGCCGGCCGGGGCGAAGACGAACGCGAAGACCAGCGACAGGATGGCGAGTACGTTCGTGCCGCCGCCTCCGCTACCCGGCTGGGGTGACGGCGGCCCGTACTGCCCGTACGGGCCCTGCGGCGCGTACGGCGGCTGCTGCCCCCACTGCTGCCCGTGCGGCGGCTGCCCCGGATGCTCGTACGACGGCTGTCCGTACGCAGGCTGCCCGTACTGCTCTCCCGAGGGCCGACCGTACGGGTCACCCTCGGGCAGGCCGTACTGATCACCGGTCGGGCCGTACCGGTCGCCGTACGGCTGTGCGTGCGGTGGCTGGTGACCGCCCGGCGGCGGCTCGTAGGGCGACGGCGGCTGATCCGGCTCCGGTGGCTGGCTCACGTTCGTCGACGTTACCCGCAGTGATGGACCCTGTCCCCACGGTTGTCAGGAAGGCCCCGCCCAGCTGCCCGACCCTCCTCGGCGGCGACTGTCGAGCTGAACCGTCTGCGCCGTCGTCGCCTCCGGCTGTCGGTGGCGTCCGTGTGCTCCGGGGCGACTGTCGAGCTGAACCGTCTGTGCCGTCGTTGCTCTCGGCCGACACGATGCGGGCAGCGTGATCTGTCTTCGCTCTCAGCTCGATAGGGCCCGTGCAGGTATGACACGCCGGTCGCCGGATCGCCACCCGGCTCCGCCGAGGGGCGCCCTGCCCGCATCGGACCCCTCGGGCGCATCTGACCGGCCGCATCGGCTGAGCTGCACCGGCGGCAGCAAGACCGCGCCGGTTCAGTCGCGCCGGCTCAGTCGCGCCGGTTCAGTCGCGCCGGGTCAGGCCGGCGGCGGCGCGCTCGACGATCAGGCAGCGGTCCTCGACGTAGTCGATGCCGGCCTGCTCCGCGATCTCCCGTGCCTGCGCGGAGACGATGCCGAGCTGCAACCAGACCGCCGGGGCACCGATCGCCACCGCCTGGCGGACCACCTCGACGGCGTCCTCCGCCGGGCGGAACACGTCGACCAGGTCGACCGGGTGCGGGATGTCGGCCAGGGAGCGGTAGACCGGTTCACCGAACAACTCGTCGGCGGTCGGATTGACCGGGACGATCCGCCACCCGTACCGCTGCATCTCGGCCGGTATGGCGTGCGCGGCCTTGCTCGGGTCGCGGGACGCGCCCACGACGGCGATCACGGCGGAGTCGGCGAGGATCTGCTGAGCGGTACGCACCAGCCGACTCTATCCGCGCGCCGGAGGGCCCTCAGAGCAGGCTGAGCTGTTCGGGGGCGGCCGGGGCGGGCATGGTCACCTGACGGTGCTCACCCGGACCCGGCCGGTACAGCCCGTGCCGCCGGGCGGCGATGCGCACCCGTGCGGTCAGCTCCCGTTGGTACGACTGCGGGGCGTACGCGCCGGCCCGGTACAGCTCCCGGTAGCGGGGCACCAGGGCGGGATACTCCCGGGCGAGCCAGTGCGCGTACCACTCGCGGGCGCCGGGACGCAGGTGCAGCGGGAGCGGCGTCACGCTGGCCGCACCGGCGGCGGCGATCGCGGCCACGGTGGCGTCGATCGACTCGTCGGAGTCGCTGAGGCCGGGCAGGACCGGCGCCATCAGCACGCCCACCGCGAAGCCGGCGTCGGCGAGCTGGCGAACGGCGTCGAGCCGTCGCCGAGGGCTCGGCGTGCCGGGCTCGACCGACCGCCACAGCCGCTCGTCGACGAAGCCCACCGAGAACGACACGCCGACCCGGGTGACCTCGGCCGCCTGCCGCAACAAGGGCAGGTCCCGCAGGATCAGCGTGCCCTTGGTGAGGATCGAGAACGGGTTCGCGAAGTCGCGCAGCGCCTCGATGATCGGCGGCATGAGGCGGTAGCGGCCCTCGGCCCGCTGGTAGCAGTCGACGTTGGTGCCCATCGCCAGGTGCGCGCCCCGCCAGCGCGGCGCCGCCACCTCCCGCCGGACCAGCTCCCCGGCGTTGACCTTGACGACCACCTGCCGGTCGAAGTCCGCCCCGGCGTCGAAGTCGAGATAGGTGTGGGTCTTCCGCGCGAAGCAATAGACGCAGGCATGGCTGCATCCCCGGTATGGATTGATCGTCCACTCGAACGGGACGCGGGAGGTGCCCGGGACCTTGTTCAGGATCGACTTGGCGCGTACCTCGTAGAAGGTCATGCCGGCGAAGTCGGGGGTGTCGAAGGTGCGCACGATCGCGTCGGGCAGCGCCAGCGGCAGGGGTGGCGTCGCTGGCGCTGCCCTTCCAGGATCTCCCTCGTCCGGGGGAGCGGCGAGGTTCTCCCAGCGCATGACCGCTATTCGAACACACGTACGACACCGCTGCAAGTGGCACGCCGGACACCGTGGTGTGCACGGGCCGGTGGCGGGGGAGGATGGCAGGTATGGAGAGGTCGACCTTCGTCTACGACGGGGACTGCGCGTTCTGCACCCGCTGCGCCGAGTTCATCGAGCGCCGGATTCCGACCGGCGCCACGGTGCTGCCCTGGCAGTTCGCCGACCTCGACCGGCTCGGGTTGACCGAGGCCGAGTGCGAGGAGGCGGTGCAGTGGGTCGGCGTCGACGGGCACCGGGCCGCCGGTCCGGACGCCATCGCCGCGCTGCTGGCCGGCAGCGGCCGACTCTGGCGGATCGCCGGGGCCGGGCTGCGGTTCCCGCCGGTACGTGCCGTCGCCTGGCCGGCGTACCGCTGGGTGGCCCGCAACCGGCACCGGATGCCGGGCGGTACGGCCGCCTGTTCGCTGCCGCAGGAGACGCGCGACCGCCTCTACGGTCCGTCGGCGGGCTGAGCGCCGGACGTCGTCGGCGACGTCTCGGCGCGCGGGGGCGGCGGTGCGCCGATCCCCACGTCCGGTGTGGCGCGGTCGCCCGAGGTCCGACGGGTCAGCAGTCGTCGGGCCAGGACCACCGGACGGACCTTCTCCAGCGGCAGGAAGCTGGTCATGGCGACCAGGTGCGGTGCGAACGAGATGGTGATGGTCGCGATGGTGACCAGGTGGAACGAGTAGAAGAAGCCGACTGTGGCGTGCCGCCACCGGGCCGGGATCACGAATATCGCCGGGCTGAGCAGCTCGAAGGCGAGGATGCCGAACTGGGCGACGAGCAGCAGGTGGGGCACCTGGGCGAGCAGGTCGGCGAGGTCGGTGCCCCGGCGGATGATCGCCTTGGCCAGCACCGAGCCGGTCGCCCAGTCCAGGCCGCCGAAGCGGAACTTGGCCAGGGCGGCGAGGAAGTAGGTGCAGATCACGGCGATCTGGGTGACCCGCAGGGCCCAGCCGCCGGCCTCGGTGGGCGTGGCGTCCCCGTGTCGGGCGCGGCCTGCGGTCGGTAGCACCGCGAGCGCGACGAGCAGGGCGAACCGGTCGTGGTCCACCTTCCCGTAGCTCATCGCGACGATCATCCACTGGAAGTAGAGGGCGAAGACCGTCCACCCGAGTAGCCGGGGCGCCCGTCCGCTGGCGGCGGCCAGGGCGAGCAGCAGCAGGGCCCAGAAGACGACGCCGACCAGCGCGGGCTCGGGTGTGGGCAGCGGCAGCAGGCGGCCGACGAACAGTGGTTGGTACATGTCGCCGGGCACGTCCACCTTGGCGCGTACCCACGGAGTGAAGACGACCAGGTCGGCGGCGACGAAGAGGTAGATCAGGGTGCGGAAGGCGGCGACCCGGCCGCGGGGCACCGCCTCGGTCAGCCAGCGGATCACGGGTTCACCTGCCAGCGCACGACCGTCTCGTCGGACCACAGTCCGGTGGGCCGGCGGTCGGTGATGTCGTGCCAGCGGATCACGATCCGGACCTCGGTCAGCCGGGGCGCGTCGGGCTGACGCCGCGCGTACGCCTCGGCGACCTCGCGCAGTCGACTCGGGTCGGCGACGAACTGGGCCTGCTGGCCCTCGATCTCGGCGCGGCGGATGCCGGTCGCCCGTTCGCCGAGGTCGACCACGCTGCCGGTCTGGTCCACGCCCTCCACCCGGGTGTCCGGGGCGTCGGCGTCGGCCGGGTCCGAGGTGGAGTACATCCGGAAGGGCCCGAACGGGAAGTGGTCGTCGTCGCCCCAGGCCGTCCCGGCGAGCAGGAGGGTCAGGCCGAGTGCGGTGGCCGCCACCCGGATCGCGCGGCCGTGGTTCGTCAACGCGTCCATCGGATGCCGAAGATACGGCACGGAAGCCCTGGTACGGCTCCCGTCGACCGGCCTGTGTCGCAAGTGTGACGGGCCGGGCCGGTGGTGGCGGGCACACGCACCGACGGCCGGGCCCCCGGTTGTCGGGCCCGGCCGTCGGTGGGGGAGGTCAGTGGTTGTGCTCGGCGAGCTTCTTGCGGACGTCGTCCATGTCGAGCGCCTGGACCTGCTCGATGAGGTTCTCCAGGGCCGACTCGGGCAGTGCGCCGGGCTGTGAGAAGACGATCACGCCGTCGCGGATGGCCATGATGGTCGGGATCGAACGGATGTCGAACTTGGCGGCGAGGCCCTGCTGCGCCTCGGTGTCCACCTTGCCGAAGGTGATCTCGGTGTGCTTGTCCGAGGAGCGCTCGTAGACCGGGGCGAACCGCTTGCACGGACCGCACCATTCGGCCCAGAAGTCGACCAGCACGATGCCGTCGCTCTCGGTCACCTGGTCGAAGTTAGCCGTGGTCAGCTCGACGGTTGCCATGTCTATCTCTCCGATCACGCGGAACGTCTACCCCTGGTGGAACCCGACCGTACCCCGACGCATTCCCGCCGGGGTGCCACCAAAACCCGGTCCTGGTCGCCTTGGGAGCCTTTGTCCACATCGATCGTCATCGGTCTTGTGGTGCGTCCGCAGATCGCAAATGCACGTCGCAATTGCGTGACCGGTTGTGATGGGAGCGGTTCCAAGGAGATCAGGCCCAGTAACTGCTACGACACGGTAACTTTGGCGTTGACGAGGACCGATTCGACCTGCGGAGATCGCTTCTGGGCGGATGTTTGGTCACGTTGGGTAATGTAACGAAAAGATAAATGTGACCTCGGTCTCTGTGCAGTCGAAGGGTCGTACGGCAGAATCTTGAAGCATCAGAGCGTGGGCGGCGGGTGCCGGGGAGGGCCCCGCCGCTCATTGCGTCCGGCCCCGGTTGTGACCGCTGAGTCCGACCGGTGTGGCCACCGCAGAACGGCCCTTCTTTCCGCCATCGGCCCGACCCGGCACATATGCTCGAGCCGGAGGTCCCGCCATGAGCGAGCGCAGTGCGCAGGTCACGATCGTCGCGGGCTATTCCGCCACCGAGTGGGAGCTGCTCACCGGGCTGCCCGGCCGCGTGATCGTGGTCGCCGCCCGGCCCGGCCCGGGACGCGCGTACTCGTCGGTGGCCGCCGGTCTCGCCGGACTGGACGCGGTCGCGGCCGGCCGGGTCTTCGACAGCGATCTCATCCGGGCGGTGGTGGCCACCGTCTACGCGCGCCACGACGGTGCGTCGGAGACCGGCGCGGAGCCTGACGATCCGGCGGACCTGCTCGCGGCGTGCCGGACGGCGGTGCGGGTGCTGGAGCGGCGGGCCGACCCGGCCGACTCGGCGGCGTACCGGCAGTGGGTCCAGTCGGTGGGTGCCCGGGTGTGCCGTACCGCGTCGGCGGTGGTGCCGGGCGCGGAGCTGGCTCCGGCCGACCGTCGTTTCCTCGACCGGCTCGGCGGCGCACTCGCCCTGCGCTGAACTCCGTTCCTCGGCCGGGCGTCAGGGGCGCGCCGAAACTGGCGCGGCGGCGCGCGTACCCTGCGTGGTCGTGACCGGTGAGCAGCTCGACGTCGGCGTGGGCCCGTGGCCCGGCCACCCGCCGGACGACCCCCGCTACGACCCGGAACTGCTTGCCGAGGGCGACCGGCGCAACGTGGTCGACCGGTACCGGTACTGGCGTCGCGAGGCGGTGGTCGCCGATCTGGACGAGCGGCGACACGACTTCCACGTGGCGATCGAGAACTGGCAGCACGACTTCAACATCGGCACGGTGGTCCGCAACGCGAACGCCTTCCTCGCCGCCGAGGTGCACATCGTCGGCCGCCGCCGGTGGAACCGGCGCGGGGCGATGGTGACCGACCGCTACCAGCACGTACGGCACCACGAGACGATCGAGCAGTTCGCCGACTGGGCGGCCGGGCAGGACCTGTCGCTGGTCGGGATCGACAACCTGCCGGGCTCGCGTCCGATGGAGACCACCACGCTGCCCCGGCGTTGCGTGCTGCTGTTCGGTCAGGAGGGTCCCGGCCTCTCCGATGCCGCGCGGGCTGCCTGCGACCAGCTCTTCTCCATCGCCCAGTACGGCTCGACCCGGTCGATCAACGCGGGCGTGGCCAGCGGGATCGCCATGCACGCCTGGATCCGCGCGCACGCTGGTCCGCCGCCGGGCTGACCTGCCGCCACGCCGGGGCAAAGGCGCCGCTCCGCTTGACGGCTCGCCCGGACGGGGCGACGGTGGAGTGGTGACTGTTGCGGTGAGTTGTCCCAGATGTGGGGGGTCCGTGCGGGCACCGGACCTGATGCACGCCGAGTCGCGCTGCCCGGACTGCGGGCCGGTGGCGCCGCTGCACGTACCCGAGAACATCGGTGCGGAGATCGTGGCCAGCGTGGTGGAGCGGATCCAGTCGGCGGCACGACCGGCGCAACCGCCGGTCCCGCTGTGGTGCCCGTGGCCGCTGCCTCCCGGCTGGACCACCACCGGCGTGGCGTGGGCCGGCGACGACCGGATCGGGGTACGTGCCACCGCCGTCGCCTGTGCCGGCCCGGCGCCGCTCGGCGGTGGACCGGCCGATCTGGTCTTCGTGGCCGAGGAGCCGGGCGTCGGGCTGGGCACGCGGTACGCGGGAGTTCCCGGCCCGGACGCCGGTCCCGAGTTGGCCGAGGCGTTGACCGAACCCGGTCCCGGGCATCCCGGTCATGTCGGGCGCGCGGGGATCCGGGTGGCCGGTCATCCCACTCCACTGTGGCTCGTGAGTTCCCTGACAGATCGAAGCGCGTACGCCGGCGAAGCTCGGGGAATGTGGCTGTATGCGATAGCCTGGCCGGCGAGTGCGGGGCATCTGCTCGCCGAGGACGTGCTCCTGCACGATCTGGTCGAGTGGACGCCGCCCGAACTCGTGTACGGCGCACCATCTCCGTACCTGCACGGGAAGGCCTGACGGCCCCCCGGAATGTCGGAGAACGGACGCAGATATTCACGGTACGACACCACGCTGATACTCTGGGTGCCGCTGAGGTAATCGGAACCCGGCGCCGTGCGAGAGGATGGCCCCCATGGTCAAGAAGGTCCTCACCTGGGCCGGTATCGCTTTCTTGATCTTCTTCGTAGCCTACCGGCCAAATTCTGCCGCAGACGTGTTCAAGTCTCTGGGCGGCGGGATCATGGACATCGCCCAGGGCTTCGGCGACTTCTTCACCAGCCTGGTCGCCTAGCCTCCGATGGGAAGCCCCTCCGGCCCACCCTTCGACCCCGACGACCCGGACCGGGCGCGCCGGGAACGCGACACCGAGCCGATACCCCGGATCGATCCTGACGACGGTCCGGGCTTCGGGTCCGGTGCGCGGCTCTCCGACGGGCCCGCCTTCTCCGACGACGCCGGCTACGGCGACGGCCCGGCCTACTCCGGGGAGACGCGCTCCGAGCGGGCCTGGGTACGCGATCCCGAGGGCGGCTACCAGCCCCCGCAGATCTCCGAGGAGGAACTGGCGGGGCTGCGCTCCGACGCCAGCGGCATGACACCCCGACGGGTGCTGCCGCTGGAGGACGAACCCAGCTCGCTGGTCGCCCGCTATCTCTTCCCGACCGAGCGTTACCGGGGCGAGTGGAAGCGGCACTGGATCCATCTCGTCACCCCGATCCTGATCGGGATCGCCGCCACCTTCGTGCTCGGCTACCTCTCCGGCTTCCTGGCCGGGCAGAACGTCGGCGCGCTCACCACGATCGCCGTACTCCTCTGGTTCGGTGTGATGGGCTGGGTGGCCTGGAAGGTCGCCGACTGGTGGTACGACAGGTTCATCCTGACCAACAAGCGGGTGATGGTCGTCAACGGCATCATCACCCGGCGGGTCGCGATGATGCCGCTGGTCCGGGTCACCGACATGAAGTACGAGCAGACGCCGGCCGGGCGGGCGCTCAACTACGGCACCTTCGTGCTGGAGTCGGCCGGTCAGGAGCAGGCGCTGCGCGAGGTCAAGAACCTGCCCAACCCCAACGAGCTCTACCTGCGTGTGGTCGAGGAGATGTACGAGCCGCAGGCAGTCGAGGCGCGGTTGGGCAAGGAGCAGGACGAGGCCAAGGCCGACGACGGCGCCTGAAACTTTCCGACCGAACATCGGAGCCACTGCGCACCTTTCGCCCTCGACCCGCGACCCCGGGCCGTGGCAGGCTGCCGAGCAGGATCAGTTCGGGGGTGGCGTGTGGGCGGTAGCAATCCGTTGGAGGACGAGTTCCGCGACTTCGTCACGGCCCGTTCCGCCGCGCTGCTGCGCACCGCGTACCTGCTCACCGGTGACTGGGGCACCGCCGAGGACCTGCTCCAGACCGCGCTGACCAAGACGTACCTGGCCTGGAAGCGCCTCGGTGGTATCGAGGCCATCGAGCCGTACGCCCGGCGCGTCATGGTCAACACGTCGACGAGTTGGTGGCGGCGCCGCTGGCACGGCGAGCGACCGACCGAGGTGCTGCCGGAGCGCGCCGCCGCCGACGCGATCGAGCAGCAACTCGACCGTGACGTGCTCTGGCGGCACCTGCGCGCACTGCCCGCCCGGCAGCGCGCGGTGCTGGTGCTGCGCTACTACGAGGACATGTCCGAGGCGCAGACCGCCGCCCTGCTGGAGATCTCGCCGGGCACCGTCAAGAGCCAGTCCTCCCGCGCCCTGGCCACCCTGCGACGGCGACTCGGCGCGGAGGAGGCGATCACCCTCCCCGGCGCACCGACGCCCCCGGCCTCATCAGCGGCCACACCCGCGCCGGCGGCCCGCCGGGCCGGTCGCCCGACCACCCGGTCCACGCCCACCACCAGGGCCACGCCCACCACCCGGTCCACGCCCACCACCAGGGCCACGCCCACCACCCGGTCCACGCCCACCACCAGGGCAACGCCCACCACCCGGTCCACGCCCACCGCCAGGCTCCGCCCGGCCGCCGGGTCCGACGTACCACCTCCGGCCGACGCGCCGCCTTCTACCGGCCGAGGAGACCCGCAGGTTCCGGCCCTACGACCCGGGTCACCGCCCGAGGCGGCGGCGCGGCAGCCGGACGACGCCCTGGTCGG
Source organism: Micromonospora sp. NPDC047793 (assembly GCF_040642635.1). Classification (NCBI taxonomy): domain Bacteria; kingdom Bacillati; phylum Actinomycetota; class Actinomycetes; order Micromonosporales; family Micromonosporaceae; genus Micromonospora; species Micromonospora sp. NPDC047793. The sequence goes on from NZ_JBEYSG010000002.1 coordinate 503,863, forward strand.
AGAGCACCGGTGAACACCGTCTCCGGAGGTCGTGACAACCAGAGCGGGGCGCCGGAACGTCTCGTCAACATGTCGCAGGACGAGTTGGAGCGCGCCGTCCGGGAGACGTTCTCCCGGCAGGTGGCGACCCCGCGCGCCCCGCACGACCCGGCGGGTGCCGTGCTCCGCCGGGCCCACCGCATCCAACGTCGCCGCACGGTGGCCGGAATGAGCCTGGCCGCATCCGCGATCGTGCTGGTCAGCGTCGGTGCGATGCACCTACGCGACGACCACCCGCCGCCCGGCGGCACGGTCGTGATCGCGGATCCGTACCCGGCACCGGACACGTACCGCACCGTCCTCCCGTCGCCCGGCCCGCGCACCGAGACTCCGCTGGCCGAGGTCGATCTGCTGGTGAACCGGACGATCGCCACCGCGCAGGGCCGCCGGGTGACCCTGATCGGGATCGGTGCGGTGGAGCGCGCGCACCGTCTCACCGACGGGCGGGGCTGGCTGGCGGTCGGCGAACCGTCGCTGGCCGGGCGATCGCTCTGGGCGGTGGCGGCCGACGGGACCGCCCGGGTGCTGCTGGCGGGCGCCGACGAGATCGTCCTCGACCGGGACGGCCGGCAGGTCGCCTGGAAGCAGGACCGGGTGCTGGCCGCCGCCCGCATCGTGGACGGCGAACTGGCCGGCACCGTACGCGCCGACGCGCCGACCACGGCCGTACCGCTGCGGTTCGTCGACGGCGCGGTGCTGGTGCGACTCGACCCCGACCTTCCCGGGCACGTGCTCTGGCCGCTGCGGCCGGGCCCACTCGACGAGGGCACGGACCGGACCAGCCAGCGGATCTTCGGCGCACTGCCGGACGGACGCCTGGTCGGCGAGGTGTCCGCCGAGACGCCCGAGGACGCCTGCCTGACCCTGCTCGATCCGGTGGCCCTTCGCCCACCCGAGCCGCCGGCCTGCGGCCCCACGATCGAGGGAGCCGGCCTCGGTGCGGTCTCCCCGGACGGGCGGTGGCTGCTGGTCAACGGGCGCGTCGGCGAGCAGGACCGGGCGCTGCTGGTCGACCTGACCCGACTCGATTCGACCCGACTCGATCCGACCGTCCCGGTCCGGCCGGCCGGACCGGCGATGACCGGAGCGGTGTCCTGGAACCTGCCGGACGTGGCGCACTACGCCGACGCGACCGGTGCCCTGGTCCGGGTGGACGCCGAGCGGGTCCGCGCCGGTCGGTCCGCCGTCCGGGTCACCGTCCCCGGTCTGCGCGACGACGAGCCGCTGGTGGTGGTGACCGGTGGCTGACCGCCGGCCCGGTAGCGTCGGGCGATGACCCACCGGATCGACCTGCACACGCACTCCACGGCCAGCGACGGCACGCTCGCTCCCGCCGAGCTGGTCCGGGCCGCTGCCGAGGCCGGGCTGGACGTGGTGGCGATCACCGACCACGACACCACCGCCGGCTGGGCGCCGGCCCTGCGGGCGCTGCCGCCCGGACTGCGCCTGATCCGCGGTGCGGAGCTGTCCTGCCGGTGGTACGGCGAGCAGCCACCGATGTCGCTGCATCTGCTGGCGTACCTGTTCGACCCGGACCATCCGGAGCTGGTCGCCGAGCTGACCCGGATGCGGGCCGCCCGGCTGGCCCGTGGCGAACGGACCGTGGAACTGCTGCGTGCCGACGGTGTCGACGTGCGATGGCCGGAGATCCTCGCCACGGCGGGCGGTGGGACCGTCGGGCGACCACACATCGCCCAGGCGCTGATTCGGGCCGGGCTGGTCGCCACCACCAGTGCGGCGTTCGGACCGGAGTGGCTGGGCGAGCGGTACCGCCTGCCGAAGGAGGACATCGACGTCTTCCACGCGGTCCGGCTGGTCCGGGCGGCCGGCGGGGTGCCGGTCTTCGCCCACCCCCGCGCCAGTCGACGTGGCCCGGTCGTGCCGGACACGCTGATCGCCGAACTGGCGGCGATCGGCCTGGCCGGTCTGGAGGCCGACCACGAGGACCACTCGCCCGCCGAGCGGGCCCACGTCCGTGGACTCGCTGCCGACCTGGGCCTGCTGGTGACCGGGTCGTCGGACTTCCACGGCACGCACAAGACCGTCCGGCTCGGCGCCTTCACCACCGCGCCCGAGGCGTACGAGCGTCTCGTCGCCGCCGCGTCCGGGGTGACCGAGGTCGCTTCGGGCTGACCTCGCGTTCCGCCCCGCCGACCGCCGCTACGGTGACCGGGTGGATCTCAAGCTCTTCGGCGAGGTCTTCGTGACCCTGCTGGTGATCGTCGACCCGCCCGGCATGATGCCGATCTTCCTGGCGTTGACCGGTCCGCTGTCGGCCCGCGAGCGCAACCGGGCTGCCTGGCAGGCGGTCGCGCTGGCGCTCGGCGTGATCGTGGTCTTCGCGGTCGCCGGCCAGACCCTGCTCGCCTACCTGCACGTCGACCTGCCGGCGTTGCAGGCGGCCGGTGGGCTGCTGCTGATCCTGGTGGCGTTGGAGCTGCTCACCGGCAAGACCGACGACCCGACCAAGCAGGCCACCTCCAACATCGCCCTGGTGCCCCTGGGTACGCCGCTGCTGGCCGGTCCCGGCGCGATCGTGGCGACCATGCTCTTCGTCCAGCGGGCGGACCGGACGGCCGACTACACCGCCATCGCCGCCGCGATCGTCGCGGTGATGCTCGCGGTCTGGGTGGTGCTGCGCTTCTCCGGCGGGATCGTCAAGGTGCTACGCCCGGGCGGCATCGAGGTGCTCACCCGGATCGCCGGCCTGCTGCTGGCCGCGATCGCCGTGCAGCTCATCGCGGACGCGATCGCCGCGTTCGTGGCCCAGTACAGCGGCGCCGGTTGAGATCGGCCGGCCCTGTCGCCGGTCGCGCTGAGCGCCGCCGCTGCGACTGTCGGAGGTGGATGGCAGGATCGGGAACGTGCGACGAGCCTCCCCCGCAGGACGACCCGCCGCCGGTGGCCGTGCCCCCCGGCCCCGCGACGCGCAGCCCGAGCAGCTCGGATTCGAGGGCATGCCGGAGCGGCTGTTCGTCTGCACCCCGAGCAAACTCGGTGCGTACGCGGACTGTCCCCGGCGCTACCGCTACTCCTACGTCGACCGTCCCGCCCCGCCCAAGGGGCCGCCGTGGGCGCACAACTCCCTCGGCGCCAGCGTGCACACCGCCCTGAAGAACTGGTATGCGCTGCCCGTCGACCGGCGCCGCCCGGAGGTGCTGCCCACCCTGCTCAAGGGCACCTGGGTGCGGGACGGCTACCGCGACGACGCGCAGGAACGGGACGTCTACCGGCGGGCACTGGGTTGGCTGGAGACGTACGTCGGCGGGCTCGACCCGGCTGACGAGCCGCTCGGCGTGGAGCGGGTGGTGGCCACCAAGACCGGGGTGCTGGCGTTCAACGGGCGCACCGACCGGATCGACTCCCGACCCGGCCCGGACGGCCCCGAGCTGGTCATCGTCGACTACAAGACCGGCCGCACCGGGCTGGACGCCGACGACGCCCGGGGCTCGCAGGCGTTGGCGCTCTACGCGTACGCGGCCGAGCGGGTGTTCCGTCGCCCGTGCCGTCGGGTCGAACTGCACCACCTGCCCAGTGGCACGGTCGCCGCGCACGAGCACACCGTCGACTCGCTGGCCCGGCAGGTGACCCGGGCCGAGCAGACCGCCCAGGACATCATGGCCGCCGAGCGGTCGGTCACCGACGGCGGCGACCCGGACACCGCCTTCCCGACCACGCCCGGCCCGCGCTGCTCCTGGTGCGACTTCCGGCGTACCTGCCCGGCCGGTGCCGAGCAGCCGGGCAAGGAGCCCTGGGCGGCCGTCGACCGTCCCACCGCGCCGCCGGCCGAGCCGGGCTGAGCCCGCGCTGAGCCTGACTGAGCCGGAGCCGCGCCGAGCCGTCCCGCCAGGATCTCGCCGAGCGAGCCAGGGGAGCAGCCGTCCGGTCAGCCGGACAGGGCTGCCACCCGGGCCGCCCGTTCCTCGGCGGCGCGCCGCATCGGTCCTTCCCGCCAGTCGCGTGGCAGGGCGGTGAGGGCGAGCCGGAGCGCGCGTACCGTCACGTCCGCCGACAGGGCGGTGGTCGGCAGGCCCAGCCCGCCGTACAGTCGCCGGGCCCAGCCGGGCAGCAGCGCCAGCGCGGTGCCGGCCACGCCGAAGTACGCCCACCTCAGCGGCCCGAGGTTGAGCCCGAACCGGGCGGGCAGGCTGAGTTTCCACGGCAGCGGCGGCGCGGTCAGGAACAGGGCCGTCTCGGCGGCCTCCTTGGTCATGCGCAACTCCGGGCGAACCCGGCGGTAGTACTCGGCCACCTCGGCGGCGGTGCCCGGCACCGTCTCCGGATCCAGCCCGACCAGTGCGGCGGACCGGCGCTGCTCGGTGTAGTAGCCGTCCACCTCGGCGTCGTCCAGTGGTACGCCGGCCCGGCGCGCGGTGTCGAGGAACGACTCCACCTCGGTGACGTGCACCCAGCGCAGCAGGTCCGGCTCGTCGACCCGGAACCGCTCCCCGGTGGCCGGGTCGACGGCCGTCATCCGGGCGTGCAGCCGACGCAGCCGTAGCCCGGCCTCCTCCGCCTCGGCCGTGGTGCCGTAGACGGTGGTGCCGACGTAGTTGGCGGTGCGGATCAGCCGGCCCCAGGCGTCCCGGCGGTAGTTGCTGTTCTGGGCGACCCCGGCCATCGCCCGGGGGTGCAGTGCCTGGAGGTAGAGCGAGCGCAGCCCGGCGAGGAGCAGGATCGGCTCCGCGTGCAGTTTCCAGGTGACCGAGTCGGGACCGAACAGGCCGGTGTCAGTGGAATCCACCCACCAAGGGTGCCACGGCCTGCCGAAACGTTCAGGAGTCGGCGGAGCGGCGGGCCTGGCAACCGGGACAGAGCCCCCAGAAGGTGACTTCCGCCTCGTCGACGTGGAAGCCGACCGCGACCCGCGGATCCAGGCAGGGGGCCTCGCCGACGGCGCAGTCCACGTCGGCGATCTCGCCGCAGCCACGGCACACCATGTGGTGGTGGTTGTCACCGACCCGGGCCTCGTAACGGGCGGGACCGCCGGCCGGTGCGATCCGGCGGGACAGCCCGGCGCGGGAGAGCGCCCCCAGCACGTCGTAGACCGCCTGCGTGGAGACCGAGTCGATCCGCTCGCGTACCCGTCGGGTGATCTCGTCGACGTCCAGGTGACCGCCGTCCGCCAACACGTCGAGTACGGCGAGGCGTGGCCGGGTGACCCGCAGGCCGTGCGACCGCAGCAGATCCTCACCCCTGGACATGTGTCAATGACAGCACGCTCGCACCGACCGGACAACAGACCGGCGGGTTCGGTGGCTCGGGCCACAACCAGCCCCTTCCGGGTGACGTGTCGGTGAACCCTGGGCGCCGATGGGCCGTGTCAAGCAGAAGCGCACTGGGCGGGGCCCACCCCGGTCCGTACGCTGACAGGTCACGATCACCTACCGCCGGAGGTGCGGATGTTCGAGAAGGCGCTGGGCCTGCCCATGCACGTGCTCGTCGTGCATGCGGTCGTGGTCTTCGTACCACTGCTGGTGTTGCTCGCCGCCGCGTACATCGCGCTGCCGAGATTCCGTTCCCGCCTGGACTGGGCGGTGGCGGTCCTCGCGATCGCCGCGCCGATCACGGCGTTCGTCGGCAAGCAGTCCGGCGAGGCCCTGCAGGAACGGCAGATCGCCAGAGGCTTCTCCGGCGAGATCATCGACCAGATGAACGCGCACGCCGCCTACGGTGACGTGCTGTTCCTGATCACGCTGGGTCTCGCCGTGGTGACGATCCTGCTGCTGGTCGCGACCAGCAGCCACCCCCGGGCGCCGAAGCTGCCGACCTGGTCGACGCCGGTGCTGTCGGTGCTGGTGATCGGGGCGGGTGTGGCCGCGCTCGTCTACGTCTGGCTCACCGGTCACTCGGGTTCCGAGATGGTCTGGGGCAACACCTTCGACTGACGGCCCGCCTCGTTCAGAGGAACGCCCGCGAGCAGAGCAGGCAGACCACCACCACGAGGACGGCGCCCGCGATCCCGCCGATCACCCAGGTCACCCGCTGCGCCCGCTGCTCCTGCGTGTCCAGCGCCGTCATGTCCTGTGCCGGTAGCCGCCGTGGCGGTGCCGCCTGGAGATGCACCGGCGGACGCCATCCGGGCGGCGGCGCGGTGGTGGGCGGTGGCCCGCCGTACCCGGCCGGTCGGTGACCACCCGGGGAGCCGGCGCCCGGACCGGTCGCGACGTCGTCGGCGGGGGCCGTCGGCGGACGCCAGGGATCGTCGGACGCGGGTCGGCGTGGCACGGGGGCGCCCGGTGCGGGCAACCCGCCGGCACCGGGTGGGGACTCCGGCCGGGGGTCGGGCGGGGACTCCGGCCGGGCACGGGTGGCGGACTCCGCACCGGTGTCGGGCGTGGGCCCGTCCCCGGTGACGGGCCGGCGCCAGGGATCGTCGGAGGCCGGGCCGGGGTGGGGCGTCGTCACGCCGTCCGACGCTACCAACGACCGGTGTGCCACGCCGTCGGCCGCGCCGTGACCCCGTACGCCGTGCTCGTTCAGCCCGCACAGTCCGTGGTCGGCGGTTCGGGAGCGGTCCGGTGGTTGCGTTAGCCTTGGCGCTCGTGACGAGTGGGAATCCCGGTGGGCGGCGCGACGACGATCGCGCGGTCGACCTGAGCGACGACGACTTCGTGGTGCTGCCGGAACAGAGCGCCGACGACACCGATCGCGGGTGGGGCGAGCGGACCGGCGGCAACGACGACCGGCTGCTCGCCGAACGCCCGCCGCACTGGGACTGAAACGCCCTGCCGAGCCGGGACCGCGCCGGGCCGTCGCCCGGCGACCGTCGCGATCGACGAGGCGGGCGACGCGTACCCGGTCGGGGCCCGGTCAGGGGGTGCTGGCCGCCGCCGGAGCCTTGCTCGTGCCGCCGCCGGAGGAGTTGCCCGACGAGCCGGTGCTGCCACCCGACGTGCTGCTCGACGAGGAGGTCGAGCCGGTCGAGGAGGACGACGACTCGGACGTACCCGACTTGCTCGGGCTCGACGTGGTGTCGGTGCTCGCCGAGCCGTTCGAGCGGGAGTCGGTGCGGTAGAAACCGGAGCCCTTGAAGACGATGCCGACGGAGTTGAAGACCTTCCGCAGCCGCCCCTCGCACGCCGGGCAGTCGGTCAGCGGCTCGTCGGAGAAGGACTGCACCGCCTCGAGCTGGTGACCGCACGTGGTGCAGGCGTACTGGTACGTGGGCACGTTCTCCTCCGGGTCTGACACGGCCGGTTGGCACTCGACGTATTCGAGTGCCAATGGTGCGTCATCGGGGGCCGGTTCGTCCAGCGGAAGTGTGTGGCGCGACACCCGAGAGCGGGAGCAGGCCGCCGCTCGGGGTGAGCGCCGCGCGTACCGGACGGTCGTGGGGCTCGGCCGGGACCTCGTCGAGCAGCTCGCCGTCGTACAGCGGCGTCACCGTGAGGGCGGTCGCCGGCACCCGGGCCAGCGCCCGATCGTACGAGCCGCCACCCCGACCCAGGCGTACGCCCCGGCGGTCGACGGCCAGGGCGGGCACCACGACCACTTCGGCCGTGGCGATCGCGTCGAGACCCAGCCGAGGGGTGTCCGGCTCGCGGATGCCCCGACCGGCGGCGACCATCGCGTCGGCTCCCGCCCAGCGGGCCCAGTCCAGGTCCAGGTCGTCGCGGAGCACCGGCAGCAGCAGCTCGGCGCCGGGCGGCAACGCGTCGGCGAGCACCGCCGGCAGGTCCGGGCCGCCCGGCTCACCGCCCGCCGGCGCGTACGCGGCCACCCGGGTCGGCCGTAGTCGGCGTACCAGGTCGACGAGTGCGGCCTGGACGGCTCCGGCGGCGCTCTCCCGCGCGGCGGCGGTGTACGCCCGACGGCGGGCCAGCAGCGTCACCCGTGCCGCCCGCTTCGCGTCATGCGTCACTTCCGCTCCTTCCGCAAATTCAGGCACGCAACACCCCTCACGCAACGCCTTTCCCGCCGTTGCTCTGTGTCAGCATCGCAGGCGACGGTCGCGCAACTTCCGGGGGGAAGGTGAGGCGTTGACGCTACGGGGGCGGTTGACCGCGTCGTTCCTGGCCGTGGCGTTCGGCCCGGTCCTGCTCGGTGCCGTCTTCGTCGCCTCCACCGTGGCGACCATGGACCGCAGCCGCGCCACCGAGCGGCTCGCGGTGGCCGCCACCGCCGTGCGCACCTCGATCGACGCGCTCTGCCAGCAACTCCGTGCCGCCGCGGACGCGGTCGCCCTCACCGCCGACCGGCCGGGTGCCGCCAGCCAGGTGGTCAGCCGGGGCCTGGCCTCGGCGGTGCTGGTCACCGACGTGACCGGCCGGGTCAGCTTCGCCACCCCGGACGCCCCACCGGCGCCCTGGCGGGACTGCGGCCCAGCGGAGCCGCCCGTGATCGGTCTCGGCGCGGTCTCCGCCGGGCCGGTCGGTGCGCTCGCCGTCCGGGTGGAAATGCGCGACCCGACCGGAACGGCGCTCGGCACCGTCTCCGCCGCCCAGCCGGTCGACCCCCGGTTCGTGGCGCGTCTCGCGGCGGTGACCGGCGTCGCGGTGACCCTGCTCGACGGCGGCGGCGTACCGCACGTCGCGCACACCACGGAGTCGGCGAACGGCCGGGACGAGGTGGTCGCCGCCGCCGCGTCGCTGCGCGGTGAGCGGGTGACCGGCACGCCGGACGGCCGGTACCTGCGCCGGGCCGGCCCGACCACCGGCCAGCCGCTGCACCTGGTGCTCTCGGTGCCCAGCGACCAGCCACCCGGGCTGCACGCCGTGCTGGTCGGCGTGGTGCTGCTCGCCGCCCTGCTGGGGGTGGCCGCCGCCTGGCGACTGGCGCGGGTGACCACCCGCCCGCTGGTGGAACTGGCCGGTGCGGTGGACCGGGTGGCAGCCGGTGACCTGACCGCCCGGGTGCCGGTACGCAGTGACGACGAGGTCGGCCGCCTCGCCGCCGCGTTCAACCGGATGGCCCAGGAGACCGGTGGCTATCTGGCGGCGTTGGCCAGCAGCCGCGACCAGCTACGCGGGCACCTCGCGGTGCTGGGCGACACCCTGGCCAGTACGCACGACCTGCAACGGATCCTGCGGGTGATCCTGCGCAGCGCGCTCGCCGCGACCGGCGCCCGGGCCGGTGCGGTGCTGCTCACCGAGCCCGGCGGCGTGCTGGTCGCCCAGTGCTCCGAGGGGCTCGACGGGTACTGGCCCGGCACCGGGTCGGTGCCGGTGGGCAGCGGTCTGCTGGGCGAGGTCGCGGCGACCGGCCGACCCTGCCGGGGACGGGTGGACCCGGCCGACACCGACGGCGAACCGCCCTGCCGGACGTACGTCGCGGTGCCGTTCACCACGCCCGAGGCGACCGTGCGCGCCGAACCCGGCCCGGGGTGCGACGCCGCGACCGCCGGAACCCGGCCGGACGCGCCGGAGACAGTGCTCGGCGTGCTCGCCCTCTACGACCGACCGGGCGGAGCCGAGTTCGACGACGACGACCTGGCGACGCTGCGCACCTTCGCCGGGCACGCGGCGGTGGCGGTGGAGAACGTCCGCGTCCACGAGGAGGCGCAGCGGCTCTCGCTCACCGACCCGCTGACCGGGCTGTGGAACTACCGCTACCTGCGCGAGTCGGTGCGTCGCGAGGTGGAACGGGCCAGCCGGTTCGGTCGGACGGTCAGCGTCCTCGTGCTGGACCTGGACCGGTTCAAGCGGATCAACGACACGTACGGGCACCCGGCCGGGGACACCGTGCTGGCCGAGTTCGCCCGACGCGTACGGGGCGAGATCCGCGAGGTGGACCTCGCCTTCCGGCAGGGCGGGGAGGAGTTCGTGGTGCTGCTGCCGGAGACCGACGCCCGGGGCGCGACCATCGTCGCCGAGCGGCTCGCCACGGCCGTCCGGGACAGCCCGGTCTCCGTGGCGGGGCACGCCGGGGTGCCGGACCACGTCCCGGTGACGGTATCGATCGGGATCGCCGTCTTTCCGGACCACGCCGACACCGGACCGCAGGTGCTCCAGGCGGCCGACGAGGCGCTGTACGCCGCCAAGTCGGGTGGCCGGGACACCTGGCGGCTGGCTCCCGCCCGCGAGGCGTCCGCCACCCGGGAGCTACCGGTGCTGGTGGCGACCCGTAGCCCGCGGGACGGTCTGCCCCGGGCCGGACCCGAGGGCGATCCGGGCGAACCGACCACCGGCGACGAACCGGCCGGGGCCGGTTCCGCCGGGACCGGCAGAACTGCCCCGGCGGGCGGCGCGTCTTCCGGTCCTCACCCGCCGCGTCACGGCCCCGGCCGATAGTCTCGCGACATGTCGGAGCACTCAGCGAACCCCTCAGCGACCGCCGCCACCGGTCGTCCCCGTGCCGTCAAGGCCGTCATCCCGGCCGCCGGCCTGGCCACCCGGTTCCTGCCGGCGACCAAGGCGGTACCCAAGGAGCTGCTACCGGTCGTCGACCGCCCCGTGTTGCAGTACATCGTCGAGGAGGCCGCCCAGGCCGGTATCGGCGACGTGCTCCTGATCACCGGGCGCGGCAAGACATCGATGGTCGATCACTTCGATCGCCGCCCCGAACTGGAGGAGCGGCTCGCGGAGAAGCCCGAGCTGCTGGCCGCCGTCAAGCGCACCGAGGAACTGGCCGCCATCTACACCTGCCGGCAGCCCGAGCAGCTCGGCCTCGGCCACGCCGTCGGGTACGCCGAGTCGCACGTCGGCGACGAGCCCTTCGCGGTGATGCTCGGCGACGAGTTCGTCAACCTCTCCGAGCCGCTGCTGCCGGCCATGTTGGAGCTGCAGTCCCGTACCGGTGGCGTGGTGCTCGCCTTCTTCGAGGTCGACCCGGCGGAGACCACGCGCTACGGCATCGCCTCGGTCGAGCCCGCCGAGTCCGAGCTGACCGACATCGGCGAGGTCGTCCGGGTCACCGGCATGGTGGAGAAGCCCAAGCCGGAGGACGCCCCGAGCAACCTGGCCGTGCTCGGCAGGTACGTCCTGCCGGGCAGGATCTTCGACGCGATCCGGCGTACCGAGCCCGGCAGCGGCGGCGAGATCCAACTCACCGACGCCATGGAGCTGCTGCGGACCGAGGGCACTCCGGTGCACGCGATCGTCTACCGCGGCACCCGCTACGACACCGGTATGCCGCTGGGCTACCTGCAGACCGTCGTCCAGATCGCCGCCGAACGCGAGGACCTGGGCAGCGAGTTCCGCAAGTGGCTGACCGAGTTCGTCAACTCCGACGCGTCGGGCGGTCCGAATACATGACCGCGACGGCCGACGCCGAGGCGGCCGAAAACGGGTTGACGCCGCTCGCCGACTACCTGGGCAGTGTGCTGCGCAGGTTACGTGCGCTGCCTCCGCTCGACCTCGACCTCACCCAGGCGCACGGCAACGTCCTCGCCGAGGACGTCGTCGCTCCGCACTCGTTCCCGGCCTTCGACCAGGCGGCCGTGGACGGGTACGCCGCGCGCTGGGAGGACATCGCCGGCGGGACCCGGGGCGTGGGATACGTCCCGGCCCAGTCCGGCCGTCCGGGTGGTCGCACGATACGCCTCAACGTGGTCGGTGACCTCGGCGCGGCCAGTTGGCGGCCGGTCCGCCTCACCCCCGGCTCGTGCTTCTCGGTGGCCGCCGGAGCGCCACTCCCGGTCGCCGCCGACGTGGTCGTCCCGGTCGAGTGGACCGACCAGGGCATGGCCGCGGTGGAGATCTTCCGCGCCCCGAAGCGGGGCTACGGCGTACGCCGGGCCGGTGAGGAGGTGGCCGCCGGCACGATGCTCGCCCGCGCCGGCACGTACGTCTCACCGGCGCTGGTCGCGGTCCTCGCCGCCACCGGCATCGGGCACGTGGTGGTCCGCCCCAGCCCCCGGGTGGTGATCGTGGCCACCGGCGACGAACTGGTGGACGTCGGCCGGGGCAGCCAGCCCGGCCAGGTGGTGGACGCCAACTCGCACGCGTTGACCGCGGCGGCGGCGGAGGCGGGTGCCCTGGCGTACCGGGTGGGCATCTGCGACGACGACCCGGAGGGGCTGCGCGGCCTGCTGGAGGACCAGACCCTGCGGGCCGACCTGATCATCACCACCGGCGGCACCGGCACCGGCCCCGGCGACATGGTCCGCCGCATCCTGTCCCGGCGGGAGGGCAGCCGCGCCGGACCGGTCACCTTCACCGACGTGGCGCTCTATCCGGGCACCGCGCTCGGCTTCGGCACCGTCGGCGCCGAGGAGGTGCCGGTGGTGTGTCTGCCCGGCGACCCCGGTGCCGCGATGATCGGTTTCGAGGTGCTGGCCCGTCCCGCGATCAACCTGCTGGCCGGCGCCGAACCGGTGTTCCGCCCCAGCGTGCGGGCGCACCTGCTGGAGACGGTCTCCTCGCCGGTGGGTCTGCGCGAGTTCCGGCCCGCGCACGTCGCCGAGCGACGGGGTGGGGGTTACACTGTCCAACCGCTCAACGGCGGTCCGTTCACCCTCTCCGGTCTGGCGGAGGCGAACGGACTTCTCGTTCTCGGTGAGCGGGTCACCGCCGCCGCTGCCGGCTCCACCGTGGACGTGCTGCTGCTCGACCGTCGACGGTGAATCCGGGTGACGCTCGGGAGTGGAGGAGTGGTGCGGTTCCGACGGGCTCCCGGCTGGCCGGTGGTGCTCTCCGACGGTCCGGTGCTGCTGCGACCGTACCGACGCTCCGACGCGGCGGCCTGGTCCGAGGTGCGCTGCGCCAACCGGGAGTGGCTGGCCCCGTGGGAGTCCACGCCGGCCGGTGGCTGGACCGAACTGAACTCGCCGGCCACCTTCCGCTGGGTGTACCGCGACCAGCGGCGGTCGGCGCGTACCGGCGAGGGCATGCCGTTCGCGGTCTGCCTCTATGCCGACGGCCTGGAACGTCTGGTCGGGCACATCAACATCGGCAGCATCGTGCGTCGGGCGTTCTGCTCCGGCTACGTCGGGTACTGGGTGGACCGTCGGGTCGCCGGTCAGGGCGTGATCCCGACCGCGATGGCGCTCGCCGTCGACCACGCCTTCGGCCCGGGTGGACTGCACCGGGTGGAGGTCAACATCCGGCCGGAGAACGGGCCGTCGCGTCGCGTGGTGGAGAAGCTCGGCTTCCGCGAGGAGGCGTACCACGCGCGCTACATGCACATCGACGGTGCGTGGCGGGACCACATCGGGTACGCGATGACGAGCGAGGAGATCGCCGCCGAGGGCGGGCTGCTGGCCCGTTGGCACCGGCTGCGCGCCCGTACGCCGTGAGCCGTCCCACGTGCGGAATCGGCGCGGCGCGGTGGTTCCGGCCAGCCTGACCCGTAACCTCAGGTAACTGCAAGCTGCGGCAGGCGCTGCCCGCTCCGCATGATTCACGTCGCCGACGCCGATCGGTGAAAGATCCTGCGGCCGGTCGGCGGTTGCTCCGAATCTTGGTGACGGGAGGGGTGAGGGTGCCGACCTCGGTGCTCCTCGCCGTCCTCGCCGCCGCCGGTCTGCTCGCTCTCGCTCCGGCGCTGGTTCGCCGGTACGACGCCGCCGAGCGGTTGGTGGCGGAGCGGGCGCAGTCGACGGCGCGGGTGCTCCAGCGCCGCCGACGACGCCGCACTGTCCCCGGCCGCCGACCGGTCAACCCGTCGCGCGCCCTCGTCGTCACCCTCAGCGAGAACCCCAGCTCGGGCCAGCTCGCCGCCCCGGTCTCCGGCCCACCCGCACCTCGCACCGGTGACTCCCCGCGCGGCTCCGCATCGGCCCGCTCCGGCGGTGCGGCTGCGGGCGATCCGGCGTCGACCGGTTCCGGCGCCGCCGACAGCGCTCCCGCGTCGCGTCGGTCCGGCCGTCCGAGTCGGCTGCGCTCCGTCACGCCGGCCGGGAGCCGTCCACGCCGCCGCGCCGACCGCCGACGCCCGCACACCCCCGCCGTCTACCGCCGCCGTCGGGTCCTCGCCGCCCTGGTGCTGCTCAACGCCGTCGAACTGGTCGGCGTCCTGGTGGTCGGCCCCGGCTTCTGGATCAGCTTCGCGGTCACCGGCACCCTGCTCATCGTGTACGTCGTCCACCTGCGCGCCCGCGCCCTCGCCGACCGCCGTCGACGGCGTGCCCGGGCCCGCGAGGCCGCCTGGCTGGCCGCCCGGCAGGCCGAGGTGCGCCGCGAACAGGCACGCCGCGCCGCCGCTCGCCGGGAGGCCCAGCGTCGCCTGGCCGCCCAGCGGGAGTCCGTCCGGCGTTCCGCCATGGGCCTGGATCGCCCCGCCGACCTGCCGCAGGTCGCCAGCGGCGGCTCGGTCTCCTACCGCCGCGCCGGTGGCCTGCGTGGTCGCCCCTACGAGGCCGGCCGCGGCTCGCACAGCGCCTGACCTCCTGTCCGAGGGCTCGCCACCCCGTGCAGGGTGGAGGCTGGTCGCCAGGCAGCAGTTTCACGGTTGTTGCTGCCTCGGCGGTGGGTGAAGGCGGCAATATCGGGGATTCTGCTGCCTCGTGGGGGCCGAGGAGCCAGGTGTCCGGGGTGTGGCGATCTTGGGGCGTCGAGCGGGCGGGGCGGTTCGCGGCGAAGGCGGTCGACCTGTTAGCCTTGTCGCCGGCCCGCCTGGTGAAAGCCGGGTGGGACCGAAGCCGGTAAAACGGCGGAGGGGCTGTGGCGCAGACTGGTAGCGCACCTCGTTCGCATCGAGGGGGTCAGGGGTTCAAATCCCCTCAGCTCCACCAGCAACATCAATGGCCAGCGGAAACGCTGGCCATTGATCATTTGGCGCAGATCCGGCACAACTCAGCCCGGAAGCGCCGACCCCGAGCGGTTCCCCGCACCCTTCCGAAGCGCCGTGCTGACCATGTTGCGGCGCCCTGCGGCCCGCCGCCGTACCACGCCGGGACGCGCGTGCGGCCGGGCGGCCGGTCACGCCCCGGCGCGCACGGCGCAGCCATGGAGCAGGAACGGAGACAGCCGGGGCGTCAGCCGCAGGCTCGTGGCCCCGGACGAGTCCTCAGGGGCCACGGACGGGTCACCCGAGAGCCGCTGTGGCGGTGTCCGCGGGTGCCGGTCGATGACCCGAAAGCCGAGTCCGATCCCGGGCACCCTCAGGGAGACCGGGAGGTGCGGGTGGGTTGTCAGTTCTCCGGCTGGATGCTGGCGAGCAGTTCGGTGATGTGGGTCTTGATGTGGTCGCGGACGTTGCGGACGACGTCGAGGGGTTGGCCGGCGGGGTCGGTGAGTTTCCAGTCTTCGTAGCGTTTGCCGGGGAAGACGGGGCAGGCGTCGCCGCAGCCCATGGTGACGATGATGTCGCTGGTTTGGGCGGTGTCCCAGGTGAGTCGGGTCGGGGTCTGGTCGGTGATGTCGATGCCGACTTCCCGCATGGCTTCGACGGCGGTGGGATTGATCTGGTCGGTGGGCGCGCTGCCGGCGGAGCGGACCTCGACGGTGTCCCCTGCGAGGTGGCGGAGCCAGGCGGCGGCCATCTGGGAGCGGCCGGCGTTGTGGACGCAGACGAACAGGACGCTGGGCTTGTCGGTCATCGAGCTGCGCTTTCTCGGGTGGGGTGGGGCACGACCACCGCGTCGGCGGCGTGCCCGGCGTGGGGGTACCAGGCGGCGAGGGCGGCGACGGCCACCAGGCCGCCGAGGAGCTGGGCGGCGACGAAGCCGGGCACGGAGGCGGGGGCGATGCCCGCGAAGGTGTCGGTGAAGGCCCGGCCGATGGTGACCGCCGGGTTGGCGAAGGAGGTCGAGGAGGTGAACCAGTAGGCCGATCCGATGTAGGCGCCGACGGCGGCCGGGGCCACGGTGGTGTTGCCGGAGCGGGCGAGGGCGAAGACCAGGAGGACCAGCCCGGCGGTGGCGACCATCTCGGCCAGCCACAGATTTCCGCCGGTGCGGTCGGTGTGGGACCAGGTGACCGGCGGGAGCCCGAACATGAGGGCGGCCAGAACCGCCCCGGCGACGGCCCCGGTGACCTGCGCGCAGACGTAGGCGGCCAGGTCCCGGAGAGTCAGACCGGTCCCGGACCGGCGGCCGAGCCACCAGTCGACGGCCGAGACGACCGGATTGAGGTGCGCGCCCGACACGGGGCCGAACATCAGGATCAACGCGCCCAGAGCGAGGGCGGTGGCGACCGCGTTCTGCAGGAGCTGGAGGCCCACATCTGTCGGGGAGAGCCGGGTGGCGGCGATCCCGGAGCCGACGACGGCGGTGACCAGCAGGGCCGTGCCGGTGAACTCTGCGCTTGCCCGGCGGGTCAGCGCGAGGCTCACCCGGTGACCCGGGGGGCCGTGGGGATGTCCAGCAGTGCGCCGAGCTGGCGGAGAGCTTCCGGTCGGACCTGGTACCAGACCCAGGTGCCCCGCCGCTCGGAGTCCACCAGGCCAGCGTCCCGCAGCACCCGCAGATGGTGGGAGATGGTGGGTCCGGACAGGTCGAACGCCGGGGTCAGGTCACAGACGCAGATCTCCGGCACCGAGGCGATCATCGACATCAGCCGGAGTCGGACCGGGTCGCCCAGGGCCTTGAACATCGGGGCGACCACCGCCGCCTGGTCGTCGTCCATCGGACGGGCCGCGATCGGGGCGCAGCAGGCCACCGCGTTCAGGTCGACCACCGGCACGGCTTGTTTCGACATGCGTCTAGGTTGACAGATTTCAAAACAAGAGGCAACGTGGGGGCTGATTCGAAAATCATCTAGGCAGGACGGGTCGCGGTGATCGTGGCCCTGCCGAGAGGAGACAGCCCATGTCCCGCGTTCAACTTGCCCTGCGCGTGTCCGACCTCGAAGGCTCCGTGGCCTTCTACGCGAAGCTGTTCGGTGTCGACCCGGCCAAGCGCCGCCCCGGCTACGCCAACTTCGCCGTCCAGGACCCGCCGTTGAAGCTCGTGCTCCTGGCGGGCGAGCCCGGCCAGCCGACCGTGCTGGACCACCTGGGCGTCGAGGTCTCCACCACCGAAGAGGTCAACGCCGCCACCCGGCGCCTCACCGAATCCGGCCTGATCACCCTGGAGGAGAACAGCACCGAATGCTGCTACGCCCTCCAGGACAAGGTCTGGGTGCGTGGCCCCGGTGACGAACCCTGGGAGGTCTACACCGTCAAGGCCGACTCCGACCACCTGGAGAAGACCACCGCGAGCGCCTGCGACACCCCCGCCGCCGACAAGCAGCCCGCCACCACCGGCACCTGCTGCTGACCGCACCCGACCACAGCGGCAGACGTCCCGCCCGCAACGCCCGGACTCTCGCGAGACAGTACGAGCCGGGCGGCGGGCGGGACGGTGGCAAACACGGTGACCGGATGGTCGGCGGTCGGCGGGGTGGCAGCGGTGGGTGATATCGGATGGTCTTGTGATCCTCCGGCAGATGGTCTCCGCCGGAGCGCTGCTGCCACACCTGGTCGGCCACTGTGGGCGAGACCGCCTGATCAGGCCGACCACGCCCGCCCGCTGCGTCACGTCATGCACCGGAAATCCGGGGCGGTCGATGTCAGCAGGGCCGTCCTCGCGGGCACTTTCCACGCCCGGTCCAGTTCGGCGGCGAGTGTGCCCAGCAGACGCGGTACGTCCGTGGCGGCCGAGTCGTGCATCGCCTCGACGACGACCAGCACGGTGGAGGTCTCCTCGCGCACCGCCGACCAGCCGCTCTGTCTGTTGGTCCAGCGTCGGGCGTGGGCCCGTCCGTGCGGGTCGGCGAAGATCACCTCACCGGGGTCGGGCCGCTCCTCGGCCCCGCCCAAGGTCAGGTAGCGCTCGTCGCCCCGGGCGTGCCGAACCTCGATGCCACCGCCGACGCGATCGACGTCGAGGATTCCGACCGGGATCGCGTACGCGGCCGAGACGGCGTTGCCGAGGTCGACGAGCGGGTGCACCCGGGGCAGGTCACCGGTGGTACGCAGCCGCCGCAGCAGGGACTCCGACGCACAGCGGTACCTGGTCGGCGCCAGCCCCATCCGGGCGAATGCCCGACGCCACGCCTGGATCTCCGCAAGACCCGCTTCGCTGCCGGCGGCGAGCCGCTGCCGGGCCTGCGCCAGCAGGTCGGCCAGCGGCAGTTCGGCTCGCGGCTCACCGGAGACGCCCTCGGCGTACAGCACGCCGGCGACCAGTGGCGGATGCTCGGCCCGGACCTCGGGAGAGTGCTGGAAGTACACGCCTCGACTCCTCACGCCTCGGCGCGGGCCAGCAGCAGGCCCAGCGCCAGGAACGACCCGGCGAAGCACCGGCGCAACCAGTCGGCCACCCGGGGGCGGTCGAGCACGCGTCGGCGTACGGCGGCGGCTCCCAGGCCATAGCCGACGAAGACCACCAGCGTGGTGGCGGTGAACACCGCGCCGAGCCCGAGCATCCGGCCGAGGGCTCCCGGCGTCTCCGGGTGGACGAACTGCGGCAGGAACGCCACAAAGAAGATCGTCAACTTCGGATTGAGCAGGTTCATCAGCACCGCCGAGACGATGACCTTGCCCGCCGGACGGGTGGGGGAGGTGTCGTCCACGGTGATCGCACCCCGGTCCCGCAGCGTGGCGAAGGCGAGCCAGAGCAGGTAGCCCACGCCCAGGTACTTGACCAGGTCGAAGGCGAGCGCGCTGGAGTGCAGCAGCGCGGCGAGCCCGGTCACGGCCGCCACCAGGTGCGGGACGGTGCCCAGGGTGCCGCCCAGCGCGGCGACCAGGGCGGCCCGGCGCCCACCGGTCAACCCGGCGGAGAGTGTGAACAGCACCCCGGCGCCCGGGGTGACGACCACGACGAGCGTGGTCAACAGGAACGCGATGGTCACGAGGTTGCTCCCTGGTCCGGTGATGGCACACCGGCAACCCTGTCGCCAGAATGGTCCGATGGACAGTGCCAAAACCGCCCCGCCCGACCGGTCCATAACCGAAAGGACGGTCACGCCTCCGGTGGTGGCGGGGCCCCCGGTCAACGCCGGGTCGGACTTCCTGCATCTCGACATCGGGCAGGCTCCGGCGGGTGGGCGGGCGGCCTGGCTTGCCCACCGGCTACGCCGGGCGATCGGCGACGGGGTGGTACCGGTCGGCGCCAGGCTGCCCGCCACCCGGGTACTCGCCGCCGATCTCGGGGTGTCGCGGGGGGTGGTGGTCGAGGCGTACCAGCGCCTGGTGGAGGACGGGCACCTCGCCGGCCGGGGCCGTGCCGGGACCGTGGTGGTCGCCACCGGAGTCGCGGCGCCGCCGGGCGCCGGGACGGGGTGCGGGGCGCGGACCTCGGGGACACCCGGTGTCCGATCGTCGGACGACACCGTCCTGTTCCCGCAGGTACCCGGCCCGGACGCCTTCGACGCGGTACGCGCCGCCCCGGCGCGGATCGACCTGACACCCGGCGTACCCGATCTGGCGGCGTTTCCCCGCGCGGCCTGGCTGCGGGCCGAGAAGGTGGTGCTGGGGCGGCTGGCCGCATCGGACCTCGGCTACGGCGACCCGTGCGGGACGCCGACGCTGCGCCGCGCCGTCGCCGGGTGGCTGGCCCTCAACCGGGGGATCAGCGTCGACCCGGCCGAGGTGATCGTCACCACCGGGGTGTCGCAGGCGCTCGGCCTGCTCGCCCAGGTGCTGCCGGACGACGGCATCACCACCGTCGGCGTGGAAGACCCCGGCTCCCTCGGCGTCCGGCAACATCTCGACAACTGGCGGCTCGACACGGTGCCGATCCCGGTCGACGCCGCCGGACTGCGGGTGGACGAACTGGCCGCCAGCGGGGCACCCGCGGTGATGCTCACCCCCGCGCACCAGTTCCCGACCGGCGTGGTGCTCGACGGCGAGCGGCGCCGCCGGCTCGCCGACTGGGCCCGCAGCGGCGGTCTGGTCATCGAGGACGACTACGACGCCGAGCACCGCTACGACCGCCCGCCGGTGCCCGCGCTGCGGGCCACCCTGCCGGAGCGGGTCTGCTACGCCGGCAGCGTGTCGAAGCTGCTCGCCCCGGCGCTGCGGATCGGTTGGCTGCTGGTGCCCCACCGGTACCGGGACCCCGTGGTGGCCGCCAAACGCAACGCCGACCTGGGCAACGCGATTCTGCCGCAACTGGTCCTCGCCGAGCTGATCACCTCAGGGGCGCTGGAACGGCAACTGCGGCTGCTGCGCCGCCGGCACGTACGCCGCCGGGACGCGATGATCGCCGCCCTGGCACGTCACCTGCCCAGGGCGACCGTGCACGGAGCAGCGGCCGGGCTGCACCTGACCGTCACCCTGGACGGCAACGTGGTGGACACCGAGTTGGCGGCGGCGACTCTCGCCCGTGGGGTGAAGGTGCAGCCGTTGTCCTGGCACTGCCGCCGGCCGTACCCGCCCGGCCTGGTCCTCGGCTACGCGGCCAACTCCGCCTCGGCCATCGAGGAGGGCATCGCCACCGTGGCCGCCGCGCTGCGCTGAGTCATCACGAACGAGGTCCCGGTGTCAGTCGAACAGCCCGTCGAGCGCCTTCTGTTCGAGTTCGCGCCAGCGCTGGGCGTCCTTCAGCGCCTTGGCGATCTCCTTCTCGTCGAGGTGGTGGGCGCCCTCCTCACGGATGCACGCGACGCTGAACGGCCCGCCGACCGACGGCGAGGTCCGCTCCAGCGCCTCCAGCACCCGTACCACGCCCACCACGCCGTACTCGACGGTGCGCGTGGTCATCCGGAAGTGGGACAGCAGCGCGCCGGCCTGCTGGGCCATGGGGGCGCCGGAGCCGATGGCGTGGAAGCCCACGTCCTCGTAGCGGCCGATGAGCCCGTTTGGGTTGATCTCCACGATCCACGGCCCGCCCTGGCTGAAGCCGACCGCGAGCAGGTACGCCGACACCCCGCCGCCGTTGGGCTCGCCGGGCACGTCCGGGATGTAGTTCTTGTAGTGCTTCTTGAAGATGGGCAGGACGCGCTCCTGCAACTCGTCGCCGATGTCGGGGGCTTCGAGGATGGCGGTGGCCGATTCCTCCAGGAGGGGACGCAGGTCGTTGAGTACGCCCCGCGCGCCACTGCCGCCCCAGGCGGCGGAGGAGCCCAGCGGATGCAGCTTCTGGGCGGGGAAGCTCAGACCACGGTCGCTCTCGGTGATCTGGGAGTCCGCGCCGATCACCACCCCGTCGCTGCAGACAACGGCGAGTACGACGGTCATGGAGTCCTCCTGGGCAGGGGTAAGGGGTGTCAGGCGCGAGGTACCCGACATGCCGTCTGCCTACACACCGACAGGTGTCGACCCGTTCGCCTCGATGTTCTGCGGCCGGCGTCGGAGCACCGGGCGCGGAGCAGGTCAGGACGGTTTGCGGAGTTCGGCCGCGCCGAAGGACACCGAGAACCGCTTGCACCAGATCGAGACGCTGCGGAAGTCGTCGAGATTCGCGTCGGCGGGGATGTCGTACACCTGGTCGCCCCGGTTTCCCTTGAGCCGGTCGAGTTCGAGCCATCGCCCGTCGTCGAAGACGTGCCAGCCGTCCCGGCCGGCGATCACCGGCTGGTCGGTGAGCCAGACTCGCAGGTCGGGGCCGTTGGAGGTGGACAGGTCCTGGAGTGCCAGCCGGTGACTGCCGTCCGCGAGCCGGATCAGTCGGGCGGTGCCGGTGGTCTCGTGTTCGTGGGTGACGAACTCTCCGCTGGCCAGCAGCCTGTTCCTCGGACTCGGCGCGACGGAGACGTCGGCGGCGGAAGGTGACGCCTGGGCGGAGGGGGACCCGGCCGCTGCCGGCGAACCCTCGGGCGCGGGTGCGCCGACCTCCGGCAGTGTCTCGGCGACCACCTGGTTGGTGAACAGCTTCCACGGTTGGAACCAGTAGAGACCGAATGCCGCGCCTGCGCCCAGCAGGACGGCGAGGAGCCAGGTCAGGGGTTTGCGCGTCATCGCCGGAGCCTATGTCGGCGGAAACTCCACCGGCGCTGTCAGTCTATTTCGGATTTCTTACGGTGCGGGGTGCCCGGCGGCTCGCCGGACGAGGAGCCCGGGAAGGCCAGTCGTCACAGGCGACCCGGATGATCGCAATCCTGAGTGAACTGTCAGGATTGCGGGATGACGGTCAGAACTGCCGGCAGGGTCGCCCTGGTCACGGGCGGGAGCCGGGGCATCGGCGCCGCCGTCGCGCGCCGCCTCGCCGAGGACGGGATCGACGTCGCGTTCACCTACCGCACGGCGGGGGACAACGCGAAGTCCGTCCTGGCCGACATCGAGGCGTACGGGCGGACCGGCTTGTCGCTCAGCGCGGACAGCGCCGATCCGACGGCGGTGATCGACGCGGTGGACCGGACGGTGGCCGAGTTGGGGCGGCTGGACATCCTGGTCAACAACGCGGGGGTGTTCGCGGGTGGGCCGATCGAGTCGGTCAGCTTCGACGCGCTGGACCGGGCGGTCGCGGTGAACGTA
Source organism: Micromonospora sp. NPDC047793 (assembly GCF_040642635.1). Lineage (NCBI taxonomy): Bacteria > Bacillati > Actinomycetota > Actinomycetes > Micromonosporales > Micromonosporaceae > Micromonospora > Micromonospora sp. NPDC047793. The sequence continues at coordinate 526,126 of NZ_JBEYSG010000002.1, forward strand.
CGCGGGGTGTACCTGGCCACCCAGGCGGCGGTGCGGCACATGGGCGATGGTGGGCGGATCGTCAACATCGGCAGCAGCTTCGCCAGTCGTGTCCCCGCGCCCGGAGTCAGCGCGTACGCGATGACCAAGAGCGCGGTGAACGGGCTGACCCGGGCCCTGGCCCGCGAACTCGGCCCGCGTGGCATCACCGTCAACCTGATCCTGCCCGGCTCGACCGACACCGACATGAATCCGGCCGACAGCGACGGTGCGGACGCGCAGCGGACGCAGATCGCCCTCGGGCGGTACGCGTCGCCGGCCGACGTGGCCGCGACCGTCAGTCACCTGGTGGGTGACGGCGGCCGGCACATCACCGGTGCGTCGATCGCGATCGACGGCGGTGCGACCGCCTGAGGGGTGGCGTCCCGGCACCGTGGTGACCTAGACTCCAAACCCCGTTCGATCGAAGATCGTCGTTGTGGCTTCGACGGTGTCGGCCGACGTGTCCCGGCTACCGGCTGGAGCAGTTGTGGACGAAGGTCACCTGATCGATCGCCGGCGCCTGCTGGGCCTGATCACCGCCACCCTCGCCGTCGGCGTGATCCCGGAGGCGTGGCTCGCCGAGGCGGCGTACGGGGCGACGCCCCGCTGGAACCGACCGTTCGACAAGTGGGTCCCGATCACCTCGTCGTTCGGCGTACGGGTCGACCCGATCACCGGCGAGCGGCGGCAGCACAACGGCACCGACTACAGCTACGGCGGCATCCTCGGCTATCCGGTCCGGTCGATCGCGGCCGGCACCGTCACCGGCGTCACCTACAGCGCCGCCGGGCTCGGTCACCACGCCACGGTCACCCACGCCGACGGGTGGCGCAGCGTCTACGGTCACCTGCGGGACGTACCCGTGGTGCGGGTCGGCGCGCAGCTCGCGGCCGGGCAGCACCTCGGCAACGTCGGGTCGACGGGCCGCTCCACCGGGCCGCACCTGCACCTGGAGATCTTCCATCCGAACGGGCACCGCGTGGACCCCGAGTCGATCCTCACCGGCGCTCCCTACGCCGGGGCAACCGGCCAGCCACCCGCGATTCTCACCAAGGACGGACTCATGTACCTCATCTGGAGCACCGGCGGCACCGGCTACCTGGTCACCCCCAACCGCGTGATCGGGCTGCGGTCGATGGCCCACTACAACCTGTTCAAGCGGATCATCAACTCGAACCAGGCCGCCGACCAACCCGAGATCTTCAACCAGTTGGAGATCGACCAGATCAACGCGTACCTGAACGGGCACGTCCCGGCCTGACCCGGCGTCAGGTCGCGGCGCTCCGGGCGTCGCCGTCGCGCCCGTCGAGGACGGCGAGCAGGGCCGAGGCGACGAGCGCCACCGGCCGGTCGTCGTCGCGGGTCAACCGGCGCAGCGTGTCCGCCGCGAGGGTCCCCGGCATCTCCGCGAGGGCCTGGGTCAGCCGCATCCGCGCCGCCGAGTCCGCGCCCGGATCGGCGAGTTCGTCGGCCAGCGCAGTCATGATCCGTTCCGCCCACGTCGCGTCCTCGGCGAGGGTGCCCAGCAGTTCGGCCGCCTCGACGTCGTTGGGACCCTCGACCACGAGACCGACAAGCGTCGGCACCGCCCGGGTGTCGCCCCGGGCGCCGAGCGCGAGCGCGGCCGGTCCGCGCACCGCCGGCTCGGCGTCGGCGAGCGCGTCGACGAGGGCGGCACTCGCCTCGTCGCCCGGCAACTCGGCGAGCGCCCGGACCGCGCGCCGCCGCACCTCGGCGTCACCCGAGGTCAGGCCGGACGCCACCCGGGCCACACCGGCACCGGCCGCCCGCGCGAGAGCCCACCGCAGCGCCCCGGCGACGTGCGGATCGGACTCGCCGAGCACCGCCTCGGCCAGCAACTCGGTGGGGGCCGACTCGTGCTCGACGAGGACCGCCTGCTGGCGGCGCGCGGCACTGCCCGATCCGAGACCGTGCAGCAGTTCGATCAGACGCGCCACCTCCGGCCAGTCGGTGGGCCCGGCGGCATCGACCGTGCGGAGCCGGTCGAGCAGCTCGCGCTCCCGGTGCAGCCGCTCCTCGGTCCGCCGGATGAGGTCGCCGACCAGCGCCGCCGGGGTGAAGGCGGGGTCGTCGAGGGTACGACCGATCTCCCGCAGCGACAGCCCCAGCGAGCGCAGCCCCTCCACGTGGAAGATCCGCCGGACGTTCTCCGGGGTGTACTCCCGGAAGCCGCCCACGGTGCGACCGGTGGGACGGACCAGCCCGAGCGCGTCATAGTGCCGGAGCATCCGGGCGCTCACCCCCGACCGTCGTGCCACCTCACCGATCAGCACCGGGTGTCTCCTCCCGGTCCGGGCCGAGCACCGCGACCCTTCTCGCCTCGTGCACGGCGAGGTCGAATCCGGCCTCCGGGTCGAGCAGCAGGCGTTCGGTGGCGCGCGCGTGCGCCCGTACCGCCGGGTCCCGGTGGGTGGCCGCCGCCGCCAGGACCGGCTCGACCACGTCGGCCAGCTCGACGAGGGCCTGGCTCAGACTGAGCTGGACCTCCCGGTCCCCGCGACCGAACTGCGTGGCCAGCTCCGTGGCCAGTGCCGACCGCTCCGCGTCGGGTACGAGCACGACGGCCGTTCGCCAGGCGGTCCGCGCCACCGTGTCGTCGGCGTCGCGCAGCAACGCGGTCGTGATCGCCGGCCAGACGCTCCGGTCCCTGATCTTGGACAGGCTGTGCAGCGCCTGACTGCGGGCCTGGGCATGGGTGGAGTCGAGCTCCGCCAGCAGCCTCGGCACCGTGACCTCCGACGGCAGCCGGGTCAGCGCCCAGGTGAGCATGTCGCGCACGAAGAAGTCCGGTTCGACCCCGCCGCGCGCCACGAGTACGTCCACGGCACCGGGATGCGGGTGCGTACCGAGGGCCAGGGCCGCGTTGAGCCGCCTCGACGGGTCGTCGGCGGACAACGCGCCGACCACTCGTGCGTCGGGCGTGGGCTGGTCGGTCGAGTCGATGGGAACCACCTCCGACCACTAGTGAAGACCTTGACACCGTGACAGGGTCAAGTCTCACCTGTTCCCTAGACTGCCGTGGTGCGATACGACCAGCTCGAAACAGCGATCCGTCGGCTCGTGGACACGGCCGGAGAGGACGAACTCCGGGTGTTCGGCGTCGAGACGGTGGCCCGCCTCGTACGCGACGAGGGACTGGTCGACGTCGCCGCCGACGGGGAACTGGACGAGGACGCCGCGGCGGCGTTCGCGCTCGCCCGGAAGACCGTCGGGACGGCCGACGCCGCCACGTCACGTGCGCTGATCACGCGGATCGAGGAGGGTGCCCTCACCGACGGCGACATGGACCCGGACCTGCTCATCGCCCTGATCGCGCTCGAACACTGGACGACGTACCTGGAGACCGGGCAGCGCGACGAGCTCTACGAGCTGGCGCTCCGCTCCGTCGAGGAGGTCGACCACCAGGTCTCCGCCGACCTCGACGACTTCCTGGCCACCCCCGAGATGGCCGCCGAGTACGAGCGGATCGCGCGCCTGCTGCAGGGCGGGCCCCCGGCCTGAGGAACTACCCCTATGGTGGGTCGATGGCATCCGTGAAGCAGGTCCAGGTGACCTTCGACTGTGCAGAACCCGAGCGTGTCGCCCGTTTCTGGTGCGAGGTGCTGGGATACGTGGTGCCGCCGCCACCGGAGGGCTTCGCTGACTGGGCGGAGTTCACTCGCGCGTTGCCGCCCGAGCGGCAGGGCGCGGCATTCGCCTGCGTCGACCCGACCGGCGCGGGTCCGAGGCTGTTCTTCCAGCGCGTACCCGAGGGCAAGGTGGTCAAGAACCGGCTGCACCTCGACGTGCGGGCCGCCACCGGGCTCGTCGGCGCGGAACGCGTGGCCGCGCTCGAAGCCGAGGGCGCGCGGCTGGTCGCGCTCGGCGGCGCCCGGGTCCGGCTGCTGGAATCCGACGGCTTCAACGAGTCCTGCCTCGTGATGCAGGACGTCGAGGGCAACGAGTTCTGCCTCGACTGACCGGTTCAGGCCGTTTCGGGTACTCCGGGTGCGCGCGGCGAGCGAAGACCAGCGCTTCCGCGTTGACCTCAAGTTCCCGCCGCCGCGTTGATCAAGAGGTTTTGGTCGCTCCGGGGTGCCGTCGTCGGCGCAAACCTCTTGATCAACGCGTGGGGGGCGTGAGGTGGGGGCGTGTGGGGGGCGGTGTGCTGCGGTGGGGTTTCGTATAGATGACGTTCTCTTGACGGTGGTGATTGTTAGCGCTATCAATGCGGTGGCGGTGTTCCTGTCGTGGTGGAAGGGCGGGGCTATGGTGCGGCGCAGTGTCCGCAGGGTCGTGGCGATGGCGGCGGTCCTGGTGTTGGCGGGAGGCGCCGTGGTGGCGGTGGGGGCGGTGCCGGCGCAGGCCGCCCCGGTCACCTTCACCAATCCACTGGCCGAGCAGCGTGCCGACCCGCACGTCTACCGGCACACCGACGGGTACTACTACTTCACCGCCACCGTCCCGGAGTACGACCGGATCGTGCTGCGCCGTGCCACCACGCTCCAGGGACTGGCCACCGCCGCCGAGCGGGTGATCTGGCGCAAGCACGCCAGCGGCGAGATGGGCGCCCACATCTGGGCTCCCGAGATCCACTTCATCGGCGGCAAGTGGTACGTCTACTTCGCCGCCGGCCGCACCGACGACATCTGGGCCATTCGGCCGTACGTGCTGGAGAGCAGTGCGGCGAACCCGTTGGACGGGCCGTGGGTGGAACGTGGACAGCTCCAACCGGCCCGCAGCGGCTTCTCGCTCGACGCCACCACGTTCGTCCACAACGGAGTCCGCTATCTGGCCTGGGCCGAGTACGCCGGTAGCAACTCGAACATCTACCTGGCCCGTGCCACCAACCCGTGGACGTACGCGGGCACCCCGGCCCTGATCGCCACCCCCACGCACGCCTGGGAGACCCGGGGGTACCGGGTCAACGAGGGGCCGGCGGTGCTGATCCGCAACGGGCGGGTGTTCATGACGTATTCGGCCAGCGCCACCGACGCCAGTTACGCGGTCGGGCTGCTCACCGCCTCGGCCACCAGTGACCTGCTCAATCCGGCGTCGTGGAGCAAGTGGTCCACGCCGGTGCTGGCCAGCGACGCCCGGACGGGTCAGTGGGGTCCGGGGCACAACTCGTTCACCGTGGCCGAGGACGGCAGCGACGTGATCGTCTACCACTCCCGCAACTACGAGCGGTACCTCGGCAACGGCTACGACCCGCTGACCGACCCGAACCGGCGTACCCGGCTCCAGCGGGTCTACTGGAACGCCGACGGTACGCCGAACTTCGGCGTACCGGTGCCGGACGGCCTCAGCCCGGTGCGGTTGCGCGCGCACGACCTGCCGGACCGCTACATCCGGCACTGGGAGTTCCGGGTGCGGTTGGAGCCGAACGTCGCCGTCCTGGCCGACTCGCAGTTCCGGATCGTCGCCGGTCTGTCCGACCCGTCGGCGATCTCGTTGGAGTCGACCAACTATCCCGGCTACTACCTGCGGCACCGTAACCACCAGCTCTGGGTGGAGCGCAGCGACGGCTCCACCCTGTTCCGGCAGGACGCCACGTTCACCCGCCGGGCCGGGCTCGCCGACGCGGCGAAGGTGTCGCTGGAGGCGGTGAACTTCCCCGGCCAGTACGTCCGGCACCGCGACGGGCTGCTGCACCTGGAAGCCGTGTCGGACGGCCCCGGGCGCGCGTCGGCCACCTTCGCCCTGGACTAGGGCCTCTTCCTGGCACGGGCCTTCGACGGCGACCGTGGCCCACCCGACGACACTGATCTATATTGATCGCTTCCGTTGTGGACGTCGACGCGCCACGAGTGCGTCGGTGCGGCGGCAGTCGGGCGAACCCGGCTGCCCGGATCAGGAGGCCCAGTGAAGATCAGCAGCGTGGTCCGTCAGGCCGTCGTCGGTCTGCTCGTCGTCGGCGCGGCACTCGTCCCGGCCGGTGCCGGCCAGGCGCACGCCGTGGCCGACGCGGTCAGCGTCTATCCGCCTATCCAGGGTGCGTCCACCTGGGACCGCTTCGGGCTCTCCGGGCCGGCGAGCCACCACCGGGTCTTCTCGAACTGGGGATATCTCAACGACTGGTCGGTCGACATCTACCGCAACCCCGGCGCGACCGTGGTCTCGCCGTTCGGCACGAAGAGCGCCGCCGGTCATCCGATCTCGGTCCGCGTGGTCACCGTGCGGGCCGGTTGCGCTACCGGGAACCTGGCCGACGGCGGGTACCGCATCGGGCTGGAGGCCCGGGACGACCGGCTCGATGCGGTCATCGCCCGCGCCGACGTCATGCACGTCGCCAACAAGCCGGCCGGCATCGTGGTCGGCGCGACTGTCGGGCCGTGGACCAAGCTGGGCGAGACCGGCCGGTTCCGCTACTCCAGCTGCTACCAGGTCAACGGCGACTCCGGCGCACACATCCACCTCGAAGTGATCAATCAGCACCGGTACTCCTGCTACATTCGGCGGTCGGCGAACACCGCGTTGACCGACCTGACGGTGATCGGCCGCGCCGGTGTCCACTACTCCGGTGCGCCCCAGGCCTGCTGATCGGAACCGCCGGCAGGTCACGCCCGGGCGCGACCTGCCGGCGGGGTCACCGGACGGGTGGGGTCACGCGCGGACCCGCCGGGCGGACGGGCGGCGGGTCAGGGCGAAACCGACCACGCCGGCCACTGCGGCGAGGACGCCACCGGCGGTGGTCCAGATCCAGCGGGAACCGGCCTCGGGGAGCCACCCGGTGAGGTCGATGTTCCAGCCGTCGTCGTCCTCGTCGACCGGTGCGACCGTCGGCTCCGTGCTCAGCACGGCACCGGCGTTGGTCGGCGCCACCAGCGGGGCTTCCAGCCGACCGTCCTCCGGGGCGCTGCCGGCGTCCCCGCTGGCGGAGATCAGCAGGTCCACGTCGATCGGACGACCCAGGTCGGGCTCGGGCACGTCGACCACGGACAGGCGCACGTAGTACGTGCCGGGCAGCGGATCGGCGGACCACGGCTCCGCCCAGGGCCGGACACGCCGCAGGGTGCAACCGAGGGCCACGGTACCCACCGAGGAGTCGGCGGTCGGGGTCTGCGCGCCGGCCGTACACGCCTGGCGGCGGCGCAGGCCGTCGAAGACCTCCACGGTCCACGTCGACGTGCCGGTGCGCTGCTCGGCGAGGGAGACCGTCGCGGTGATCTCGTGGGTCTCGCCCGCCGCCGCCGGGAACGACCAGTAGAGGTACTCGCCGGTGGAGGCGCCCACCCGCACCGGTTGACCCGCCGCGATAGGGGTGGCGCTGAGGAACGTGGTGCCGGCCTTGGTCACGGTGGCGGCACCGGGTGAGGGAGTGGGGGTGGGTGCGGCCAGCGCCGCGCCCGGGGCCAGGACGATGCCGGCGGCCAGCAGCGCGGCCACGGTTGCCGATCGGGTACGCATCAGTTCTCCCTCCAGGTGGCGACCCACCAGCGGGTGAGCAGGCCGGTGACGAGCCCGGTGAGCAGACCGGCCAGGGTCAGCAGGAGCAGCAGCACCCAGCCGCGCCCCAGGTCCGGCCCGTCCGGAGCGGGGGAGGCGGCGACCACGTCGACGGTCAGTTCGACCGGCATGCCGGGGTCCTTCGCGGTGCCCGACCGGGGCGAGAACATGTTGCTGACCACCAGACAGACGGTGGTCACCGCCGGGGTGGCGCTGGCCGTCGGCGCGGGGGTGGCGTCCTCGTCGCGCTCGGCGTCGTCGCCGTCCTCCGTGGCCGACCAGCGCAGACCGGCCGAGACGACGTCGGTACGTCCGCTGCCGGCGTCCACGCCCCGGACCAGTTCCCGGCCGTCCGCCGCGGTGGCCCGCAGCAGTACGCCGTGGTCGGGATTGATCGGCCGGTCGAGCGCGATGCTGACCGAGGCGCGCAGTTCCTGTCCCGTCCGGACCGGCACCCGGTACCAGCGGTGCTCGGAGAAGGTCTCCCGGTCGGTGTAGACGCCGGGGGAGAGCAGCGGCGCACCCTCGCAGACGTCGGTTCCGTCGACCTTGGCCGGCGTGGTGGCGTACGTGTCTCGGGCCCGGTCGACGAGTTGCTTGAGCCGGTCCGTGAGGTCGTCGGCGCTTGTCGCGGCCGTGTACGTGCCACCCGTGGCGGCGGCGATGCAGAGCAGTTGCTTGCGGACCTTCTCGTCGGGTGCCAGGCCGAGGGTGTCCACCACCAGCGTGGTGCCCTGGGCGGCGAGTTCCCGGGCCACCTGGCAGGGGTCCGGCGGTGCGCAGGTGTCCTCGCCGTCGGTGATCAGCACGATCCGCCGGGCGGTGGTGCCGGTGCCGAGGTCCTTCGCGGCCTCCCGCAGGGCGAGCCCGACCGGGGTGAATCCGGTCGGACGCAGTGTCGCCACGGCGGCCTTGGCCTTCGTCCGGTCCACCGGACCGACCGGCACGATCTGCTGGGTGTCCCGGCAGCCCTGCTGCTTGTCCTGGCCCTTGTAGGTGGCCCCGAGCACCCGGATGCCGAGCTGGGTCTCGTCGGGCAGGGCGTCCACCACCTCGCCGAACGCCTGTTGCGCCACCGAGATGCGGCTGCGTCCGTCGATGTCGGTGGCCCGCATCGAGCCGCTCACGTCCAGCACCAACTGGACGCGAGGCGGCTCGGCGACGGGTTCTGCCTGGTCGTCGTCGGCTCGGGCCGGCGCGGGGCCGGCCAGCGTGGTCGCCGCCAGCAGCCCCAACAGGGCGGCTGACGACCATCTCTTGTTGATCACCGGGCGGAGTGTAGCGACGTCCACTCAGGACGATCACTCCGGTCGTCGGGCGAGCCGGCTGTCCCGCACGGCCCGCCCGACGTACCGCCGGCAGACGACCTAGCGTGCGCTACGGCCGCCAGGAACCGGCGGAGCGGAACAACGGCTTGTACTCCACCACGCCGTTGGTGTCGGCGACGTCGAAGACGACCGTGCCGACCCGCTTGGTGCCGGCCGGCAGGTTGTTGCCGGAGCCGATGGTCTCACCGCAGCCGGCCAGGATCCCGGCCAGGCCGTTGACCGTGGTCCCGTCGGCCGCCACCCACTCGAAGTAGATCGGGTTGATGGAGGCCGTGCCCTTGGTCACCGTCGCCGTCACGTCGGCGATCAGGTAGCGGCCCTTCCGTGGCTCGGGGGCGAACGACCGGCAGCCCTCGTTCACGGTCCGCACCCGGGTCACGGTGATCTCGACGGTGCCGTCGTTGTCGTTCACCACCAGGGTGGTGCCGATGCTCAGGTTGTACGTCTCGCCGCTGGGCGGCGAGTTGGTGGGCGGAGGCGGCGGCGGGGGCGCGGCCTCGGTCGGCGCGGCGCTCGGCGACGGTTCCGGTGCCGGCGAGGCGGCCGACGGTATGGGCCGCGCGCCGGTCTCCCGGTCGTCATCCGTGCCGTTCAGCAGCGCGATGACGCCGCCGCCACAGCAGAGCAGCGCCAACGCGGCGACCACGGCCACCACGATCAGCGCGGTCTTGCTGCCGGAACCACCGCTGGGCTGTGGCGCGCCAAGCGGGTACCCGGGCGCAGCCGGCGGATAGCCGGTGCCGCCAGGCGGATAGCCGCCCTGCTGGTAGCCACCCGACGCGTACGGTCCGGGCTGCTGGTAGGCGCCGGGCGCCTGGTAGGGGTCGTGCGACGGGTACGCGGCACCGGCCTGCGGATACCCGGCACCGGCCTGGTACGGGTCGTGCTGCGGGTACCCGCCAGCGGCTGCCTGGTGCGGCGCGTACGGCGATCCCGAGCTGGGCGGCTGGGGGGCACCCGAGGCCGGGTAGTGCGGCGACCCGGAGACCGGCTGCTGGGGCGAGCCGGCGGACGGGTACTGGGGAGAACCGGAGACCGGAGGCTGGGGTGCGCCGGAGACCGGCGGCGCGGGCGGCGGCTGCGGGGTGGCCCAGGCACTGTCGGGCTCGTCGGGTGGGGCGGCCCACGTGCCGTCGGGCTGCGCGTCGGCCGGCTGCCCGACCGGCGGCAGGGGTGCCCACGGATCACTGGGCGGCTGCGGCGGCTGGTAGGGGTCCTGCGGCCCGGATGGGGGCTGGGGGTCGCTCACCGTACTCCTCGGGCACCTGACGTCTAACGCGAACCGCCTGACGCTACCTCGGGCGGGCAACACCGAGCGGCCACCGGTAGGGGTCCGAGCGGAGGAGGGCCAGGGGCCGTACGGCCCGGTCAGGGGCGGTGACGCTCAGGCGCGTACGGGCGAGGGCGGGCGTGGACGCCTCACTCCGGCAGGAGTACGGCGGCGGTGCGGACCAGGTCCGCGTCGACCGCGTACCGGCCGGTCACCAGGGTGGGCGGACGGTCGACCGGGGCGGCGTCGATCCGGGCCGGTGCGATCCGCGCGGTGAAGGTCCCCGCGTCGGGGTCGAGCTCCACCACCGCGTCGTGGAAGTCCAGCCAGGTGCCGACGATCGGGTGCCACACCTTGTAGACCGTCTCCTTGGCGCTGAACGCCACCGTCGGCCAGGAGACGCCGGAGGGCAGCCGAGCGTACCGGTCCTCCTCCTCGGGCAGGCAGATCAACCGGCGTACGCCCGGGCTCAGTTCCTTGTGCTGCTCGGCGTCCATGCCGACCCCGCGCACCTCGCTGCGGCGCGCGACCGCCGCCGCGCAGTAGCCCCGGGTGTGGGTGATGGTGCCGACCGTGCCCGTCGGCCAGACCGGCGCGCGGTTCTCGGCGGCGAGCACCGCGACCTGCGGCAGGCCCAGCTCCGCCATGGCCCGGCGGGCGCAGACCCGGCCCGCGGTGAAGTCACGGCGCCGGCTGTCCACCACGCGTTCCCCGAGACCGGCCGCTTCCTCGGCGTGGAGTTGCCCGGACCAGTCCTGCTCCCGGGCCACCGCCACCGCCACCTCGGGAGGCAACAGGTCACGCACGCGCGATCACCGGGTGGTGCGTTCGGCGGCCCGTCCCGGTACCGTCGACCGGCGGCGAGTGCTCTGCGTCAATGCGACGCGTACGGTGGGTCGCGGTGGTCATGGTTGGTCAACGTACCTCAATGACGTAACACCGTGTCGATCCCGGGCGCTGTACGAAGCGCACGGCGCTCGTGGCGCGGCGGCGGGTGCCCACCCGTGGTCCTGTGTGGAGGCGGAAGGGAGCGCGATGACAGGTGTGGCGGATCGCTCGGGGAGTGCGGTGGCCGGGACCGGTGGTGTGGAGCGGCTGGCCGAACATGCGCCGGCAACTCCCGACTGGACCTGCGGCACCTGCGGCGCGGACTGGCCCTGTGAGCCGAAACGTGCCCGGTTGCTGACCGAGTACGGGACGGATCGGCCGATGCTCAGTGTCTATCTGGGCGCGTGCCTGGCCGCCGCCGTCGAGGACCTGCACGCGCCCGGACCGACCTCGTTGCAGGACCGGTTCCTCGGCTGGCTGCCCCGCCGCCCGAGGGACCCGGCGAGTCCGCCGCCGACGTGATCGTGGCCACCCTGTCGGCGGGACCGGGTACGCCGCTGGCCAGGCAAAATGTGAGTTGGTTTCCGGTTGGGCGTGGCGGTTCTCCGCCTCCAGCCGAGGGCGCGGTTCGGTGGAGATCCTTGTCGGGACAGGCCCCGGTCGGAAATCTGACCCGAGCTGCCCCGTTGTGCCGCTGGTCATGGGTGGTTAAGCTGCAGAGGCGCGCCCCAATCGCCCGCTTCCCCCGTGGCAGGCGATCGGGGCGCGTCCTATTGTCCGGACTGAGTGCCCGGACCGACGTGACAGGGCCCGCACGCCACAGCGTGCGGGCCCTTCGCCGTCGGTGTCAGATCCAGCGACCGTCCAGCCACATCCGTGCGGACCACTCCGCGTACGGCAGCGACTGACCGACGAAGATCGGATAGAAGTACGCGAAACAGAGGACGACGAGCACCATGTACGCCCCCACGATCACCCCACCCACCAGGCGGCGGTCCCGGGTGGCCTCGTCGTCGACGACCGGTCGGGTGCCGCTCGGTCCGGCCGGCGAGGCGATCGCGCCGAGCACGTAGACCACCGCCAGCACGAGGAACGGCAGCGCGGGCGCGGTGTAGAAGGAGAACATCGTCCGCCCGTCCAGGGCGATCCAGAACCAGGGCAGCAGACCGGCGGCCACGCTGAGCAGGATCGCACCGGCCCGCCAGTCCCGGCGGGCCAGGCCGAGCCAGACCAGCGCCACCAGCGCGGGCAGGAACGACCACCACAGCAGCGGGGTGCCGAGCAGGAGGATCTCCTCGGCGCAGCTCGCCGCGCCGCAGGGGCTGTCGCCGGTCCAGTGGAAGGCGACCGGTCGGCCCAGCAGCAGCCACTGCCAGGGCCACGACTGGTATTTGTGCGGGTCGTCGAGCTGGCCGTGGAAGCCGAGCGCGGCCTGGTGGTACTGGATCAGGTTCCACAGCGCCCCGACCACGGGCAGGTCGCTGAGCCCGGCGTCCGGGTAGCGCTCGGCGAGCCGGTAGTAGCCCTCCTGGCTGCGCAGCCAACCCGACCAGGACGCCACGTAGGTGACCGCCATCAGCAGGCCGGCGAGCGCCATCCACGGCACCCCGTCGAGCATGGTGGCCCGCCACGGCCGGGGCACCCCCGCCGCTCGGCGGACACCGACGTCCCAGAGGAGCATCAGCAGTGCGAACGCGGGCACGAAGAACAACGCGCTCCACTTGACCGCGAAGGCGCAGCCGAGCAGGACTCCGGCGGCGAGCCGCCACCAGGGCCAGTTCCGCCAGCCGCCGGGCGGGCGGCCCGCCCGGCCCCGGGCCGTCGGATCCAGCCCCGCCTCCAGCGCCCGGGCCCAGCGCCGACGCTGCGCGTCCCGGTCCAGCACCAGTGCGCCGAAGGCGGCCAGCACGAAGAAGAGCAGGAAGAGGTCGAGCAGCGCGGTGCGGGACAGCACCAGGTGGAAGCCGTCGAGCGCGAGCAGCAGGCCGGCGGCGCAACCGAGCACGGTGGAGTGGAACATCCGGCGGCCGATGCGGATCAGCAGCAGCACCGAGAGCGTGCCGAACAGCGCTGCCGAGAAGCGCCAGCCGAACTCCGGCGAGGTGGTCATCAGCGCGCCGGGCACCGAGATGCCGTGTTCGGCGTCGGCGTAGCCGAAGGCCCACTCACCGAGACCGATCAACCACTTGCCCAGCGGCGGATGGACCACGTACGACGGTCCACCGTCCTTGTAGTTCCACTCCACGCCCTTGTCGATCAGCCCCCAGGCGTCCCGGGCGTAGTAGACCTCGTCGAAGATCTTGCCGGCCGGGTGGCTGAGGTTGGCGAAGCGGACCACCGCCGCGATCGCCACCACCACGGCGGTGGCCCACCACGATCTCCGGTCGACGCGGGCCTCGACGGTGGCCAGCCGACGGCGGATCGTCGCCGGTACGCCACCGCCGCCCGCGTCGCCGGTCGTGCCACCGCCCGTGTCACCGGTCGAGGTGGCCGCCTGCTCCGGTCCCGGCTGGTCCGCGTTCGCGCTCTGTGCTGTCGACGCACTCGTCACCCGGCGATCGTAGGCTGCGGAGGGGGTCGCTGGCGTACATCGTCTCCGAATCCGGTACGACCGTCGATGAAGGAGTGCCTACTCGTGGGTGAAATGTCCGAAACTGGTCGCCTGGTCCTCCTCGGCGCGCCGCTCGGCAACCCCGCCGACGCCTCCACCCGACTGCGAGACGTGCTCGGCACCGCCGACGTGGTCGCCGCCGAGGACACCCGGCGACTGATCCGGCTCGCCCGCGACCTGGACGTGACGATCCCCGGCCGGATCGTCTCCTACTTCGAGGGCAACGAGGAGCGGCGTACCCCCGAGTTGGTCGACGTGCTCACCGCCGGACACCTCGTCGCACTGGTCACCGACGGGGGGATGCCCAGCGTGTCCGACCCCGGCTACCGGCTGGTCCGCGCCGCACTGGACGCCGGCGTCCCGGTCACCTGCGCCCCCGGACCGAGCGCCGTCACCACCGCCCTGGCGCTGTCCGGGCTGCCCTGCGACCGGTTCTGCTTCGAGGGCTTCCTGCCGCGTACCCCCGGTGCCCGCCGGGCCCGACTGCGGGCGCTGGCGGCGGAGGAGCGCACCCTGGTCCTGTTCGAATCCCCGCACCGGATCACCGCCGCGCTGACCGACCTCGCCGACGCGTTCGGCGCCGACCGGCCCGCCGCGCTCTGCCGGGAGCTGACCAAGACGTACGAGGAGGTGCTCCGCCGCCCGCTGGGGGACCTGGCCCGCTGGGCCGCCGACGGCGATCCGCGCGGCGAGATCACCCTCGTGGTGGCCGGGGCGCCGGCCACGCCACCCACCCGACCCGACGACGACGCCCTGCGCGCCGCGGTCGCCGAGCGGGAGGCCGCCGGCCAGAGTCGCCGGGACGCCGTCACCGAGGTGGCGACGGCCTTCGGGCTGCGTCGCCGTGACGTGTACGCCGTCGTGCACCAGGTGGTGTAAGGAAGGGCCCCCTACTAACGCCTCGTGTATAGGAAGGGTCCCTTCCTTACATCTCACCAGGCGGCGGCGAGGAAGCCGAGCGTGATCGCCAGCGGGCCGGCGAAGGCGACGGTGACCGCCCAACGGCGGCCCCGTGGATCGGGCAGGCGCGTCGCGCCGGTCCAGCGGGCGATCCCGGCACCGCAGCCGAGCACCCCCAGCAGGCCGAGCAGCCAGCGCAGGTGCGCACCGACACCGTGATCGGCGTACGCGACGGCGGCGTCCGGACCGGTCACCCGGGCGGGTAGCGCCGTCCCGGCGATCGTCCGCTGCTCCGGGACCCCGCTGACCCGTACGCCGTGGGTGCGGAACCCGCCGTCGGCGGCGGTGAAGATCCCCCGGCAGCGCTGGGTCAACCCGTCACCGGTGCACCCGGTCACCACTGCGGTGCCCGAGGTGCCCTGCCCGGCGGCGAGCAGGATCGGGCCCGCGCTGACCCAGGCGAAGAACGCCGCCACGAGGCTCAGGCCGACCAGCGCGGCCAGTCCCGGCAGCGGGTCGGGCGGATGACTGCTCCGCTCCCGGTGGCGTACCTGCCGGAGCCGACGAAACAGCCCGCGCTCGCCGGGCGGATCCTGCCGCACCGGCGTGCCGTCCCAGTGCACCTCCTCGATCGGTGCCCAGAACGTGTCCTCCTCGTCGACGTCGGCGGGGTCGGCGAACGGATCCGCGCCGAGATGCCGCGCCGAACGCACCGGCACCCGGTGCGGCAGTGTGCCGACCGGGGCGCCGGTGGTCGGCTCCACCTCGACACCCTGCTCCGGCGCCGCCGGTTCGCCGAGGGCGCCACCGGCCGGGTTCGCCCCGTCGGGCGTCACCGTCCGGGGGTGCGGCGCCACGGCATGGGTACGCGCCGACGCGGCCGGATCCGGCCAGGTCTCGGTGGGAAGGCCGTCCTCGTGGTCGCGGGCGGCGCGGCTGCCAGTCACGCGCTTCATTGGACACCGGTGGGGATGCTCGGACACGCAGCTCAGGCAGCGTGTCGGCGACAAATCGGACCAGCCGAGGGTCCGGAATCGCCGGATTGTCGAGCGGGCGGGCCTATTGGTTCGCAGCCGCCCCAGGTGGGTCACTACGCTTGCTGGGCATGAGTCACGTTCTCGCGGCGGTCGCCTGGCCGTACGCCAACGGCCCGCGCCACATCGGCCACGTCTCCGGTTTCGGCGTTCCCTCCGACGTCTTCGCCCGGTACATGCGGATGGCCGGCCACGACGTGCTCATGGTCTCGGGCACCGACGAGCACGGCACCCCCATCCAGGTGCAGGCCGACGCCGAGGGCCTCAAGCCCCGTGAGCTGGCCGACCGGTACAACCGGGTGATCGTGGAGGACCTGCACGGCCTGGGTCTCTCCTACGACCTGTTCACCCGCACCACCACGCGGAACCACTACGCCGTGGTGCAGGAGTTGTTCGAGGGGATGTACCGCAACGGCTACATCGTGCCGAAGACCACCATGGGCGCCATCTCACCGTCGACCGGCCGGACCCTGCCCGACCGCTACATCGAGGGCACCTGCCCGATCTGCGGCTACGACAGCGCGCGCGGCGACCAGTGCGACAACTGCGGCAACCAGCTCGACCCGATCGACCTGATCGACCCCAAGTCGAAGATCAACGGCGAGACGCCGAAGTTCGTCGAGACCGAGCACTTCTTCCTCGACCTGCCCGCCCTCGCCGACGTGCTGCGGCAGTGGCTGGACAGCCGGGACGGCTGGCGGCCCAACGTGCTGCGGTTCTCCCGCAACCTCCTGGACGACCTCCAGCCCCGGGCCATCACCCGGGACCTGGAGTGGGGCGTACCGATCCCGCTCGACGGCTGGCGCGACCGCACCGACAAGCGCATCTACGTCTGGTTCGACGCGGTGATCGGTTACCTCTCCGCCTCCGTCGAGTGGGCCCGCCGCTCAGGCGACCCGGAGGCGTGGCGCCGGTACTGGCACCAGCCGGACGCCGACGGCGAGACGGACGACGACACCCGGTCGTACTACTTCATGGGCAAGGACAACATCGTCTTCCACTCGGTGATCTGGCCCGCGCTGCTGGCCGGCTACTCCGGCGAGGGCGACAAGGGCGGCAAGCCGGGCCAGCTCGGACGGCTCAACCTGCCCACCGAGGTGGTATCCAGCGAGTTCCTCACCATGGAGGGACGCAAGTTCTCCTCCTCCCGGCGGGTGGTCATCTACGTGCGGGACTTCCTGGAGCGCTACGACGCCGACGCGCTGCGCTACTTCATCGCCGTGGCCGGCCCGGAGAACAACGACACCGACTTCACCTGGGCCGAGTTCCTCCGCCGCAACAACGACGAGCTGGTCGCCGGCTGGGGCAACCTGGTCAACCGGTGCGTGTCGATGGCGGCGAAGAACTTCGGCGCCATCCCACCGATCGGCCCGGACGGCCTCACCGAGGCCGACGAGGCGCTGCTCGCGGTGGCCCGGACCGGCTTCGCCACGGTCGGCGACCTGATCGGCCGGCACCGGCAGAAGCAGGCCATCGGCGAGGCGATGAAGGTGGTCGCGGAGGCCAACAAGTACCTCTCCGACCATGCGCCGTGGAAGCTCAAGGACGAGGCGGACAAGCCCCGGATGGGCACCGTCCTGCACGTCGCCCTCCAGGTGGTCAGCGACGCCAACACCCTGCTCACCCCGTTCCTGCCGCACTCCGCACAGAAGGTGCACGAGCTGCTCGGCGGCACCGGCGTGCACGCGCCGATGCCGGTCATCGAGGAGGTCGACGACCTCGACGGCGGGCCCGGGTACCCGGTGCTGACCGGGGACTACACGCAGGGCGCACGCTGGGAGTCGGTGCCGCTCGCGGTCGGCCGGCCGCTCGCCGCGCCCAAGCCGGTGTTCCGCAAGCTCGACCCGTCGATCGTCGACGAGGAACTGGCCCGGCTGGAGAGCTGACCCGGGCCAGACACGGAGGTCGTCGCGACGTCGACGAGCGGTGACGACACGTGCGGCGGGCGCGACCCCGACACCGGGATCGCGCCCGCCGCGCGTCGCCCGGCGCGGGCCTACGCCCGCACCGGTGACCGGGTCAGGCCCGGACCATCGACGGCGACCCGATGAACTCCATGATCGCGTCGTTGACCTGGTCGGCGTTGGTCCACGGAATGCCGTGCGGGGCACCCTTGAGGGTCACCAGCCGGCTGTCCGAGAGCAACGGCTGCAACCGCTGACCGGTCTTCGGGTACGGCAGGACCATGTCCTTGTCGCCCTGCACGAGCAGCATCGGCACGTCGATCCGCGACACGTCGGCCCGGAAGTCCGTGCCCCAGGCGTCCACGCAGTCGTGCGTGGCCTTGGCCGAGGCCCGCGCGCCGATCTCCCAGTGCGCCCGGTACGCATCCTCGCTGACCAGCTTGCCCCGGTTCTCGTCGTAGTTGAAGAACGTGTTGCAGAAATCGGTGAGGTACGCGAACCGGTCCTCGGTGATGGCCTTCTTGAACCCCTCGAAGAGGCTCGCCTCGACCCCCTCCGGGTTGTCCGGAGCCTGCCGCAGGTACGGCGCCAGCGGCGCCAGCAGCACCGCCCGGTCCACCCGGTCCGAGCCGTACGCACCCAGGTAACGGGTCACCTCGCCGGTGCCCATCGAGTGCCCGACCAGGATCGTGTTGCGCAGGTCCAGCTCGGTCATCAGCACGTCGAGGTCGGCGGCCAGGGTGTCGTAGTCGTACCCGAAGGCCGGCTGCGCCGAGTTGCCGAAGCCCCGTCGGTCGTACGTGATCACCCGGTACCCGGCCGAGAGCAGGGGATCGATCTGCTTCTCCCAGGTCGCCCCGTTGAACGGGAACCCGTGGATCAGCACGATCGGCTGACCCGAGCCGTGGTCCTCGTAGTACAGGTCGATGGGCGCGGAGTTCTCCGTCCCGACAGTGATGAAGGGCATGTCCACTCCTACGATTCAGACAACGCGGTCGCTCACGCATTCCCGCGTGACCTGCCGATATGCCCGAACCGCCCCAGCGTCAGAGGACGTACGGGTGGTCCACCACCCGGTCGTCGGTCACCTCGACACCCGGCGCCCAGGTCTCGTAGACACCCCGTTCGTGACACTGCGCCCCGGTCGCCAGCACCGCGTCCGGATTCGGGCGTCGCAGCCGCAACCGCAGCCACCCCGACTCCTCCCGCAACACCAGACACGGCACCCCGCGCCAGGTGGCGACCCGCACCCGACGGCTCACCCCGTCGACCGGGTAGCGGGCGGCCCGCGTCAGCGCCAGCACCCGGAACCCGCCGGGCAGATCCGCCACCGCCTCGTACTCCCCGCCGCCGTACGCGCCGACCAGCCGCGTCGACCGGGGAGCCTCGCCGGTCGGCACGTACTCCTGGTCCGGGGACAACCCCGGCACGGCGGCCAGCAGGTGCCGCCACTGCGGCCCGGCCATCCGTAACCAGCCGCGTTGCTCCGCCTGGTACGCGTAGAGCACCACCTCCGGCCCCTGCGCCGGGTACGCCAGCAGGGTGGCGTTGGCCGGCATCGGCAGGTCGGCGAAGTCGCGGGTGACGAACTCCGGGATCAGGTGATGGCTGCTCGGCGTGAACCCGGTGCCCAGCACCGCCGGCCCCACCCGGTCGCGCGACCCCAACGCCGCCAGCCCCCGGTAAGCCGCGCCGGCCGGCACGTCGTAGTCGGTCGGGTCGGCGGCCCGCCACCGCACCGCGTACGTCACGTCCACGCCGTCCTGGCTGCCCCCGGCGTCGGCCCGCAGCACCGACGTCGCCGCCGGCGTCCGCAGATGCGCCACGTCGTGTTCCCGGAAGCAGAAGCCGTGCGGCAACCAGCCCCGCACGAACCCGGCGAGCTGCCGGGCCGAGAGGACCTTCACCATCCGGGTGCCCCGACGCACCACCGCCGAGGCGCGTACCGCCGTGACCAGCGGATCGTCCGCCGCGTCGGGCTGCTGGCTGAGCCGGTGCACCTGCGACCAGCCGTGCTCGCGGTGCAGCGGTACCAGCAGCGGCGCCTCCGGCTCCTCGCTCGGCGCAGCCGCACCGTGCACCGCCGTCACCTCGCTGGCGTGCACGAACCGCCGCCACGGCAGCGCCGAACCCGGCCGGGGCGCCCACTCGAAACCGGTCACCTCGTCGGCGCTGAACACCTCGTACGCCGCACCTCGGGCGATCTCGTCGGCCGCGTACACCGCGCCGCCGTACGTCACCCGCAGTCCGGTCCGCTGCCGCGCCGTGTCGTCGTCCGTTCGCGGCCCGATACTCACCGGAGCGACGGTAGGGGTCTCCGGCGTAGCCGAGGTGAACCACGGGTGGCGGGCGGGTGGACTCGGGCGGTGTGTGATGCTGTCGACTGATGAGCGAGCCCACCGAGTCCCGCCGCCAGCGCGCGTCCCGCCGCGCCGGCGAGTTCCCACCCGCGCCGGAGCCGCTGCCCCGGCCGGTGCTGGACAGCCACACCCACCTGGACATCACGGTGAACGAGGTCGGCGTCCCGCAGGGCAGCAGCGCCGCCGACCCGGTCGCCGCCGCGATCGAGGTCGCCGCCGCCGTCGGCGTGGACCGGCTGGTGCAGGTCGGCGTCGACGTCGAGTCCTCCCGCTGGGGCGCCGAGGTGGCCGGCACGTACCCGGCGGTGGTCGCGACCGTGGCGCTGCACCCCAACGAGGCGCCCCGGTGCCACGACCTCGACGCCTCGCTGCGCGAGATCGAGACGCTGGCCGCCGAGGACCGGGTACGCGGCATCGGCGAGACGGGCATGGACTTCTACCGCACCGGCGACGAGGGCCGGGCCGCGCAGGAGGAGAGCTTCCGGGCCCACATCGCCATCGCCAAGCGGTACGCCAAGACGCTGGTCATCCACGACCGTGACGCGCACGCCGACGTGCTGCGCATCCTCGACGACGAGGGCGCACCGGAGACCGTGGTGCTGCACTGCTTCTCCGGCGACGCCGAGTTCGCGGCCGAGTGCGTCCGCCGGGGCTACCTGCTCAGCTTCGCCGGCACCGTCACCTTCGGCAGCGCCGGGGCACTACGGGAGGCCGCCGCGCTCACCCCGCTCGACCAGATCCTGGTGGAGACCGACGCGCCGTACCTGACCCCGATGCCGCACCGGGGCCGCCCCAACGCGTCGTACCTGATCCCGGTGACCGTCCGGGCGCTGGCCACCCACACCGGCGCCGACCTGGACGACCTCTGCGCCGCCATCTCCGCCACCGGCGAACGCGCCTTCGGGCCGTGGTCCTGACCGTGGCCGCAGACCTGCTCGGCCCGGCGGAGATCCGGGAACTCGCGACCCGGCTCGGCGTCGCCCCCACCAAGAAGTTCGGTCAGAACTTCGTCCACGACCCGAACACCGTCCGCCGGATCGTCACCACCGCCGGGCTGGCCCCGGACGACGTGGCCCTGGAGGTCGGTCCCGGCCTCGGCTCGCTCACCCTCGGCCTGCTCCGCGCCGCCGCCCACGTGCACGCCGTCGAGATCGACTCGACGCTGGCCGGCGCGCTGCCGGACACCGCCGCCCGGCACGCCGGCCCGGAGGCCACCCGGCTCACCGTGCACCACGCCGATGCGCTCCGGATCGGCGCCGCCGACCTGGCCGACCCGGCACCCACCGCGCTGGTCGCGAACCTGCCCTACAACGTCGCCGTTCCGGTGGTGCTGCACCTGCTCGCCGAACTGCCCAGCCTCCGGCACGGCCTGGTGATGGTGCAGAAGGAGGTCGCCGACCGGCTCGTCGCCGGTCCCGGCTCCAAGGTGTACGGCGTGCCCTCGGTCAAGCTCGCCTGGTACTCCCGTTCCCGGGCCGCCGGCAAGGTGCCCCCGAACGTGTTCTGGCCGGTGCCCAACGTCGACTCCGGCCTGGTCGCCTTCACCCGCCGCGAACCACCCCGCGCCGACGTACCCCGGGCTGCGGTCTTCGCCGTGGTGGACGCCGCCTTCGCCCAGCGCCGCAAGACCCTGCGCGCCGCCCTCGCCGGCTGGGCCGGCGGTGCCGACCGGGCCGCCGCGGCGCTCACCGCCGCCGGAGTCGACCCCGGTGCACGTGGCGAGTCACTCACCGTCGAGCAGTTCGCCGCCATTGCCGCGTCGGCCCCGAACCACCCGTCGGCCGCGCAGTAGGCTG
The DNA here is from genome assembly GCF_040642635.1 of Micromonospora sp. NPDC047793. Taxonomy (NCBI): domain Bacteria; kingdom Bacillati; phylum Actinomycetota; class Actinomycetes; order Micromonosporales; family Micromonosporaceae; genus Micromonospora; species Micromonospora sp. NPDC047793. Next base: position 547,627 of record NZ_JBEYSG010000002.1, read on the forward strand.
ACGCGGACGCCGGTACCGGTCGCCGACACCGCCGAGGAGCTGATCGTGGAGAAGCCGTTCGACACCCGGATGCGTCCACGGGACACCGTCCGGTGACCGAGGCATGGCGACCGGAGGGTGAGGAACGGCGTGGTGCCGGCGGACCGGTCCGCGTACGGGTGCCCGCCAAGATCAACCTGCACCTGGGCGTCGGCCCGCTGCGACGCGACGGCTACCACGAGTTGAACACCATCTACCACGCGATCTCGATCTATGACGAGCTGACCGCGAGGCGGGGCGACACGCTCACCCTCACCATGGAGGGGGAGGGCACCGGAGAACTCGCCCTCGACGACTCCAACCTGGTCATCCGGGCCGCCCACGCCCTCGCCGGCTACAGCGGTGTGATGCCGCACGCCCGGCTGCACCTGCGCAAGCAGATCCCGCTCGCCGGTGGTCTCGCCGGTGGCAGTGCCGACGCCGCCGCCGCACTGGTCGCCTGCGACGCCCTCTGGGGCACCGGCCTGTCCCGCGACGAACTGGCCGGCATCGCCGCGGACCTCGGCTCGGACGTCCCCTTCCTGATCCACGGCGGCACCGCGCTCGGCACCGGCCGGGGCGAAGCGGTCAGCCCCGTGCTGGCCCGGCCGACCTCCTGGCACTGGGTCGTCGCCATCGCCGACAGTGGCCTCTCCACCCCACAGGCGTACCGGGAACTCGACCGGCTCCGCGACGCCGGCACCGCCGGTGAGCCGCTCGGCAGCACCGACAGACTGCTCGGCGCGCTGCGCCAACGCGACCCCCGGGTGCTCGCCCCCACCCTCGGTAACGACCTGCAGGACGCCGCACTGGCCATGCGTCCCGCCCTCGCCGACACCCTCAAGGCCGGCGAGGCGGCCGGCGCGCTCGCCGGCATCGTCTCCGGTTCCGGTCCGACGTGCGTCTTCCTCACCGCCGGCGCCGCCGACGCCGAACGTATCGCCGCCGAACTGGAGGCCGCCGGCGTGTGCCGCGAGGCCCGCGTCGCCCACGGCCCGGTCCACGGCGCCCGCGTCACCTGACACCACCGCACCGGGCTGGCCCCTGACCCCGAGCCGCGTCAGGCGCGGGGCCGTGTTCACGGTGCGGTCCTGTCGCGCTGACGGCGGGAACGGTTCGCGTCAGGCGTGAGGTCGTGGTCGTGCGCGGTCCCTGTCGAGCTGACGGCGAGGACGGATCGCGCGGGTTGTCAGTCGGCGGGGGTCGTGGCCGGGGCGCGGCCACAGCGGGCTGATGGCGGGGACGGATCGCGCGTGGTGTCAGGCGGCCGGCTGTGGCGCCCAGCAGGGGCGCCGAGCGAGGCGGCCTGGTGTACGTTCCCTGTCGAGCTGATGGCGGGGACAGTTCACGCGTGGTGTCAGGCGGCGGGGCCGTGGCTGGAGCACCGCCCTCCGAGCTGATGGCGGGAACGGATCATGCTCGGGAGACGGCTGCTCTGCGCTTGTCACGCTGCGTGCAGTTCCTTGCTGGCATGTTCGCGCTGAACCGGGCGTACGGTCTCGGGTTCGGGTGGTTCGGGTGGTTCGGGTGGCGCCGAGGTGGCGAGAGCATCGGCGGATCAGCTCGAAAGGCAGCCCAGCAGAGGTCCTGCCGGACCGTCGAACGGGGAAACACGGCGGGAACACGGCGAGGGAGCACGGCGGGCGGACGGGCCGCGCGTTGCCGTGGGAGAGCCAGCTCCAGCAGGTGTCGGCTCCGCCCCGGGGGACGTCACCCTGGTCATGGGCGCGTGGGGAGCAAGGTGAGCGTCGGTGGGTCGGTGCTACCGGGGCAGGGTGGGCCGGAGGGGTGGCGGGCCCGGTCGGGCGGGCGCCGAGGGGTGGCGGTGTTCCGCGTACCCTGGAAGGCCAGGCGTCCCCAGGTGCCCGCCGGCACCGGGACGCCTTGATCATGGAAGGTGGGTTCGTGGCCAACATCGTCAACCTGGACCGGGTGTCCAAGGGCTACGGCGCCGCCGGGCCGCTGCTCACCGACGTCTCGCTCGGTCTGGACGACGCCGACCGGATCGGTGTGGTCGGGCTCAACGGCGCCGGTAAGTCGACGCTGCTACGGCTGCTCACCCGGACCGAGGAACCCGACGACGGACGGGTCACCCACCGCCGTGACCTGCGCGTCTCCTGGCTGCCGCAGAACCTCACCCTCAGTCCCGAGGCCACTGTCCGGGACGTCGTCCTGGGCACCGAGTGGCTCGCCGAGAGCATGGGCGCCGAACACGAGTGGGCCGGCGACGCGGGCGTCCGCGCCATCCTCGACGGGCTCGGCATGCCGCACCTGGGCCTCGACGCCCAGGTCGGGCCGATGTCCGGCGGTGAGCGCCGCCGCGTGGCGCTGGCCGCGCTGCTGGTCCGCGACGCCGACCTGCTGATCCTCGACGAGCCCACCAACCACCTCGACGTCGGCGGCGTCGACTGGCTGGCCCACCACCTGCTCGGCCGCAAGGGCGCCCTGGTCGTGGTCACCCACGACCGCTGGTTCCTCGACGCGGTCTGCACCCAGACCTGGGAGGTCGCCGACCAGGCGGTCCGGGCCTACGAGGGCGGTTACGCCGCCTGGATCCTCGCCCGGGCCGAACGCGAACGCATCGCCGCCGCCACCGAGGCCCGGCGGCAGAACCTGCTCCGCAAGGAGATCGCCTGGCTGCGCCGGGGCCCGCCGGCCCGGACCTCCAAGCCGAAGTTCCGCATCGACGCCGCCAACGCCCTCATCGCCGACGTGCCGCCGGCGCGCGACACCATGTCGCTGCAACGGCTGGCCACCGCCCGGCTCGGCAAGCAGGTGTACGACCTGGAGGGCGTCCGCCTGCACGCCGGTCCCAAGACCATCCTGGAGGACGCCACCTGGCAGGTCGGCCCCGGCGACCGCGTCGCGATCCTCGGTGCCAACGGTGCGGGCAAGACCACCCTGCTGCGGATGCTCGCCGGCATCACCCGCCCCGACGGCGGGCGACTGGTCACCGGCTCCACGGTACGACCGGCCTTCCTCTCCCAGGAGTTGGCCGAACTCCCCAGCGAACTCCGGGTCCTGGAAGCCGTCGAGGAGGTCGCCCGACGGGTACGCCTCGGCGACCGGGAGATCTCCGCCGCGCAACTCGCCGAGGTGTTCGGCTTCGACGACCGGCGTCTCTGGACCCCGGTCGGTGACCTCTCCGGCGGGGAGCGGCGGCGCCTCCAGATGCTGCGCCTGCTCGCCGGGGAACCGAACGTGCTGCTGTTCGACGAACCCACCAACGACCTCGACACCGACACCCTGGCCGCGCTGGAGGACCTGCTCGACTCCTGGCCCGGCACCATCGTGGTGGCCAGCCACGACCGCTACCTCATCGAGCGGGTCGCCGACACCGCGTACGGCATGTTCGGCGACGGCCGACTGGTGCACCTGCCCGGCGGCGTCGAGGAGTACCTGGCGCGTACCGCCGGCCGGCCGGGCCCGGGGCGCAGCGTCACGCCCCCGGCTGCCGCGCCCACCGACGGCGGCGGGGGAATGAGCGCCGCGGAGGCCCGGCAGGCGCGCAAGGAGCTGACCCGCCTCGAACGGCAGGTCGGCAAGCTGGAGCAGAAGGAGGCGGCACTGCTCGACCAGCTCGCCGCCAACGCCACCGACTACTCGAAGGTGGCCGAGCTGGACGCCCAACTGGGTCAGGTCCGCGCGGAGCGGGAGCAGGTCGAGGAGGCCTGGCTCGCCCTGGCCGACGAGATCCCCGCCGGCTGACCGCCGGCCCGTCCGCCCGACCTGCGACCTCCGGGGACCCCGTGTGCGGCGTCACACGGCCGGGTACGGGAGAATCGCCGTCGACCCTCACCCAACGGCGTTGGAGACACAGACATGGCGCACACTCCCGTCAACCACCCCGCGCGGCCGATCTACCGGGCGATCGGCGGGCTGACCGGTCTGTACCTGGTGGTCTTCGGTGTGCTCGGACTCGTCAGCAGCACCGGTGAGCCCGCCTTCGGCCTGAGCGACACCCGGGTCCTGGGGCAGGGCACCAACCTCGGATTTTCGATCTTCTGCCTGGTGGTCGGCGGTCTGATCCTGTTCGGCACCGTGATCGGTCGCAACCTGGACGTGCTGATCAATCAGTGGACCGCCTACGTGATCATGGTGGTCAGCCTCGGCGGGCTCGCCTTCATCCGCACCGAGGCCAACATCTTCAACATGAGCGTGGCCAGTGTCGTCGTGCTGATGGTTCTCGGCCTGGCGCTGCTGATGGCCGGCATGTACGGCAAGGTCGGTAGCGAGGACGAGCACGAGGCGTGGCAGAAGGCTCGGCTGGTGCTCTGATCTTTTCGGTTGCGGTGGTGGTTTTCGCCGGGGTTGCGGTGGTGGGTTTTCGCCGGAGCCCGACCCGCTCCGGGCGGTCAGGCTTGATCCCTGCGCGGGTCGGGCTCCGGCGAAAACCTGTCGTGCCGGGGCCCGTTCGAGACTGATTCTCCGCAGGTTCTGCCCTTGGTCGGCTTCTCAGTGGGGGACAATTGTCCTGATTGTTCCCCTGTTGGTGGAGGACCGATGCCGCACTTTCCGATCAACCACCCGGCGCGGCCGATCTACCGGGTGCTCTCCGGCCTGATCGGGCTCTACATCCTGGTCTTCGGCGTCTGGGGCACCGCACTCACCTGGGGCGAGCCGCTGTTCGCCCGAGGCAGCAACTGGGCTCTCGGGCTCCGCACCAACCTGGCCTTCTCGCTGGTCTCCATCGTCTTCGGGATCGTGCTCATCGTCGGCGCGTCCCGGCGTGGCAACCTCGGCCACTACATGAACCTGACCGCGGGGATCGTCTTCCTGGTCACCAGCATCCTGATGATGTCGGTGCTCCAGACCGAGGCCAACTTCCTGAACTTCTCGATGTCGACCGTGGTCGTCTCGATGCTCTTCGGCCTGATCCTGCTCGGCACCGGCCTGTACGACAAGGTCGGCCCGCCCGAGCACGCCGAGGACGAACGCAATCGCCGCTACCACCCGGTCGCCGAGGTCCACCGCCGCCACTGACCCGCGTCGCCCCCGGGACGTCGCCCCCGTCGGGAGCCCTCAGCGGACGCGCGTCGTGGTCAGTCCCGGCTTCGCCTCCAGGTGCGACAACCCGTTCCAGGACAGGTTCACCAGGTGCGCCGCCACCGTCTCCTTGCGCGGCTTGCGCACCTCCAGCCACCACCGGCCGGTCAACGCCACCATTCCGACCAGCGCCTGCGCGTACAGTTCGGCCAGCTTCGCGTCGTACCCCCGGCTGGAGAACTCCGCGCCCAGGATGTGCTCCACCTGATGCGCGACGTCGTTCATCACACTGCTGAAGTTGCCCGTCGCGGAGAGCACCGGCGACTCCCGCACCAGTACCCGGAAACCGCTGGTCTCCTCCTCGATGTACCCGAGCAGGGCCAACGCCGCCTGCTCCAGCAACTCCCGAGGATGACCGGCGGTCAACGCGGTGGTGATCCGGTCCAGAAGTGCGCGGACCTCCCGGTCCACCACCACCGCGTAGAGCCCCTCCTTACCGCCGAAGTGCTCGTAGACCACCGGCTTGGAGACCTTGGCGCGGGACGCCACCTCCTCGATGGAGGTGGCGTCGAAACCGCGCTCGGCGAAGATCTGCCGACCGATCGAGATCAACTGCTCACGGCGCTGCGCCGCCGACATGCGTACCCGGGACGGCGCCTTCGTCGACGTGGCGGGCACCGCGCGCCGACGACGCTTGCCGCTCTCGTCGCTCGTCACCTCGGCCACCTCGTCACCTCGCCGGCGCTCCGTGACGCCCTGTCGTGGGATCCTGCTCGCGCTCTGCCCGGTCACCCGAACATACTGCCAGGTAACTTGTCGGTCGGTCGCCCGTCGCCGTCAGGCCGGCCCGGGTTCCGCCGGTTTCACGAGCTTCGACGCGAGCCGCTCCGGCTTCGGCCAGCGGACGTCCCAGGCGGCTCCCGCCTTCTCGAACAGCCAGATCACCCGGGCCGAGATGTCGATCTGGCCGCGCAGCACCCCGTGCCGGGCACTCGTCGGATCGGCGTGGTGCAGGTTGTGCCAGCTCTCCCCGAACGACACCAACGCCAGCGGCCAGAAGTTGGCCGCCCGGTCACCCTGCCGCATCATGAACGGTCGCTCACCGTAGACGTGGCACACCGAGTTGATCGACCAGGTGACGTGGTGCAGCAGGGAGATGCGGACCAGGCCCGCCCAGAACAGCGCGGTCAGCGCCCCCTGCCAGCTCCACGTCAGTAGCCCGCCCATCAGCGCCGGACCCAGCACCGAGGCGGCCGCCAACAGGGGAAAGAGCGCGCTCGTCCGGCGGATGTCCCGGTCGGCCAACAGGTCCGGAGCGAAGCGCTCCCGGTTGGACAGCTCACGGCCGAACAGCCAGCCGACGTGCGCGTGGAACAGGCCCTTGGTCAGTCCACGCAGCGTCGTCCCGAACCGCCACGGCGAGTGCGGGTCCCCCTCCAGGTCGGAGAAGGCGTGGTGACGCCGGTGGTCGGCGACCCACTGGATGATGTCGCCCTGCACGGCGAGCGAACCGGAGACGGCCAGCGCGATCCGCAGCCACCGCTTCGCCTTGAACGACCCGTGGGTGAAGTAGCGGTGGTAGCCGACCGTGATGCCCAGGCCGGCAAGCACGTACCAGAATGCCGCGACACCCACGTCTACCCAGCTCAGCCAGCCGCCCCAGGCGACCGGTACGGCGGCGACCAGTGCGGCGAACGGAATCACCACGAACGCCCAGAGCGCGATCAGGATGCCGCGCGACTGGGTGCCCTCGGTGAGGGGCTTCGGCCCGGTCGGGTGGGAGTCGAGAACAGCGCTGGACATGGCACCTCGCAGGGAACGATGAGACAGCAAACTACGCCTACGTCACCGTAACTTAAGCCGCCGGAAGATCACATCTGGCAGCGATGCTTACCGATGCCCGGAGTGTCACACCCCCGCCCTAGCCTGCACCCCATGACCGATTCTCGCGTCCGGCGCTCCCGTGCCAAGGACGAGTTACGTGCCGAGGCGGTGGTGCTGCGGTCGGCCGGTCACTCGGTTCCGGAGATCGCGCGGCGGTTGCAGGTCAGTCGCTCGACGGCCTATTTGTGGGTGCGGCACCTTCCCCTGAAGCGCGACCCAGATGACGAGCGGGAGCGTCGGCGTGCCCACTCCAAGGCCATGACCGACGCCCAATGGGGCGAGCACCGACAGGCACGCGACGCGGCGCGTGCCGCCACCGTCGAGGCGAGCGCCGGGTGGGTGAAGAGCCTGCGATACCGCGAGTTGGTGCTGGTCGGCGCGGCGCTGTACTGGGCCGAGGGCACCAAGGCCAAACCCTGGCGACCGCACGACTGCCGAGTGCGTTTCGTCAACAGTGACCCGGCGCTGATCGGACTGTTCGTACGCTTCTTGGAGGCGCTGGGCGAGCGGCGGGAAGCGTTGCGATTCCGCGTCGCGATCCACGAGACCGCCGACGCCGCGGAAGCGGTCGGCTGGTGGGCCGAGCAGGTGGGCGTGTCGCCCGACGTCTTCCAGCCCACGACCCTCAAACGGCACCGGCCCACCACGGTTCGGCTCAACATCGGACCGACCTATCGGGGCTGCCTGAGTGTCGAAGTGCCGCGGTCCCGTCGGTTGTATTGGAAGATCGAGGGGATCATGAAGGGTATGAGCGATGGCGTCGGCGACGCGGGACGCTAAAGTGTAGGGGTACGGCAAGCCGCTAGTTTGTCCGTTTTAGACCGTCCCGGGTCGTCTAATGGCAGGACGTCAGGTTTTGGTCCTGATTGTAGGGGTTCGAGTCCTCTCCCGGGAGCTTCACCTGATCTGTGGCTGAAGCCTGGTTAGCATGGCCGCGAGACTGTCCGCGTCCCGACGGGAGCCACCTCGTGTCCGAGCCCTACCCCCGTACCGTCGTCGTCCTTGCCGCCGGGGAGGGCAAGCGGATGAAGTCCGCGTTGCCCAAGGTGTTGCACCCGCTGCTCGGCCGGACGCTGCTCGGGCACGTGCTGAACGCGGCGCAGCCGTTGTCGGCGGAGCGGACGATGGTGGTGGTCGGGCACGGCGCGGACCAGGTCCGGGCGCATCTGGCCGAGGCCGCGCCGGACGCCGTACCGGTGTTGCAGGCCGAGCAGCTCGGCACCGGGCACGCGGTCAGGATCGCGCTGGAGGCCGCACCGGAGGCGTCCGGCACGGTGGTGGTGCTCAACGGCGACGTGCCGCTGCTGCGGCCGGAGACGGTGGCCGGGCTGGTCGCGGCGCACGAGAGCGAGCGGGCGGCGGCGACGGTGCTGGCTGCCGAGGTGCCGGATCCCACCGGCCTGGGCCGGATCGTGCGCGACGCCGACGGCCGGTTGGAGCAGATCGTCGAGCAGCGCGACGCCACTGCGGCACAGCTCGCCGTCCGGGAGATCAACGCCGGCATCTACGCCTTCGACGCGGGCCGGCTGCGGGACGTGCTCGGCAAGCTCTCCACCGACAACGACCAGGGTGAGGAGTACCTCACCGACGTCTTCCGGCTGCTCGTGTCGGCCGGTGAGCCGGTCGGCGTGCACCTGGCCGGCGACCACGCCGAGACGCTCGGCTGCAACGACCGGGTGGAGTTGGCGGCGCTGCGGCGGCTGCTGCGGGACCGGGTCAACGAGCGCTGGATGCGTACCGGGGTGAGTCTGCTGGACCCGGAGACGACGTGGATCGACGTGACGGTGGCCCTGGACCGGGACGCGGTCGTGGACCAGAACACCCAGTTGCGCGGCGGTTCGGTGGTCGGCGCGGGCGCGGTGGTCGGCCCGGACGTGACGCTGATCGACACGGTGGTCGGGCCGGGCGCGACGGTGCTGCGCAGCCACGCGGTCGGTGCCGAGGTGGGCGCGGGCGCGAGCGTGGGGCCGTACGCGTACCTGCGACCGGCGGCGCGGCTGGCCGAGAAGTCGAAGGTGGGCACGTTCGTCGAGGTGAAGAACTCCGAGGTGGGGCCGGGCGCCAAGGTGCCGCACCTGTCGTACGTGGGTGACGCGACGATCGGGGCGCGGGCCAACATCGGCGCGGCGACGATCTTCGTGAACTACGACGGGGTGAACAAGCACCGCACGGTGGTGGGCGAGGCCGCCTTCGTCGGCTGCGACACCAGCCTGATCGCCCCGGTCGAGGTGGGCGCCGGCGCGTACGTGGCGGCGGGCAGTGCGATCAGCAAGGACGTGCCGCCGGGTGCGTTGGGTGTGACGCGGGCGCCACAACGCAACGTCGAGGACTGGGTGACCCGCAGGCGGTCGGGTACGACGTCGGCGGCGGCTGCCGAGCGGGCCTTGCAGGGTGCTCCGGGTGTGACCTCGGCCGCAAGTGAAGGTGAGGCAATCCACGGCGCCGCCGAGTCGGTGGGCGGTGCGCCGGGGGCGGGAGATACTGCAACCGAATAGTCCCCGGTCGACCACCACCGTGGCCGGGTACCACCGACCAATACGGGAGCAGACGGGCCCATGGGCAGCATCGTCGCCGAAAACCGCAAGAGCCTGATGCTCTTTTCCGGACGTGGGTTTCCGGAGCTGGCCAGGGAGATCGGTGAGGTGCTCGGCGTCGCGCCGACGCCGGCCGACGCGTACGAGTTCGCCAACGGCGAGATCTTCGTACGGTTCAAGGACTCGGTGCGGGGGTCGGACGCCTTCGTGGTGCAGTCCGTCACGCACGGGGTGAACACGTGGGTCATGGAGACCCTGATCATGGTCGACGCGTTGAAGCGCGGGTCGGCGAAGCGGATCACGGTCGTGTTGCCGTTCTATCCGTACGCGCGGCAGGACAAGAAGCACCGGGGGCGGGAGCCGATCTCGGCCCGGCTGATCGCCGACCTGTTGAAGACGGCGGGGGCGAACCGGATCCTCACCGTGGACCTGCACACGGCGCAGATCCAGGGCTTCTTCGACGGGCCGGTGGACCACCTGTTCGCGATGGACATCCTGGCCGAGTACGTGGAGCGCAAGTACGCGGGCCGGCCGATGACCGTGGTCGCGCCGGACTCGGGTCGGGTGCGGGTGGCCGAGCGGTGGACCGACCGGTTGGGCGGCTGCCCGCTGGCCTTCATCCACAAGACGCGGGACCCGATGAAGCCGAACCAGGTGGTGGCGAACCGGGTGGTCGGTGAGGTCGAGGGTCGGGTCTGCCTGATCGTCGACGACATGATCGACACGGGCGGCACGATCTGCAAGGCGGCGGACATCCTCAAGGAGTCCGGCGCGGCGGACGTGATCGTGGCGTCCACCCACGCGCTGCTCTCCGACCCGGCGACCGAGCGGCTGAAGAACAGCCCGATCAGCGAGGTCGTGGTGACCAACACGCTGCCGTTGCCGCCGGAGAAGCAGCTCGACAAGCTCACCGTGCTCTCCATCGCGCCGCTGTTGGCCCGGGCGATCCGTGAGGTGTTCGACGACGGCTCGGTGACCACCCTGTTCGGCGGGTTGAGCTGACGTCGGTCCGGGCGGGTCGGTCGATCGGACCGGCCCGTCCGGGGGCGTCGATGATCGGCTGGTCGGCGGCGGTGAGCTGCCCGGTCGGCTCCGGCGGGGACTGCCGGAACTTCGGGAATCCGCTCGGGTAGACTGGTGCGGTTGCCACGGCGAGGGTGCCCTGCGGGCCGCTGAGAAGCGCCGCACGGAGGCACCGTGATCGACGCGGTGCTCCGGGCAGTCGTTGTGACGCATGAGCCCTTGCGAGCCCCCCGCCCAGCACCGCCAGACGACAAGCTGCCGTAGCGAAGCATCAGGAGTTTCCCCGTGTCCGAGGTAAAGATCAGCGCCGAGCCCCGCACCGAGTTCGGCAAGGGTGGTGCCCGCCGTACCCGCCGGGCCGGCAAGGTGCCCGCCGTGCTGTACGGCCATGGCGAGAAGCCCAAGCACATCGCGCTCCCGGCCCGCGAGTTCGCGGCGGCCATCCGTAACGGTGGCGCCAACCAGCTCCTGGCGCTCGACATCAGCGACGGCACGCAGGCTCTGGCGCTGCCGAAGGCGATCCAGCGGGACCCGATCAAGGACACCTTCGAGCACGTCGACCTGCTGCTGGTGCGTCGGGGCGAGAAGGTCACCGTGGACGTGCCGGTGCAGCTGACCGGTGAGGCGGCGCGGGACACGCTGATCGTGCACGACCACGACACCCTCTCGGTGACCGCCGACGCCACCAAGGTGCCGGATCACCTGGAGGCGTCGATCGAGGGTGCGCAGGCCGGCTCCCAGGTCACCGCCGCCGACGTGCAGCTTCCGTCGGGCGTCGAGCTGGCCGCCGACCCGGAGATGGCGGTCGCCACCGTCACCGCGGCACCGACCGCGGAGCAGTTGGAGGCGACGCTGCCCGAGGCCGAGGCGGCGGACGCCGAGGCCGAGGCTGAGGCCGGCGAGGAGACCGCCGAGACCGCCGAGGCCGGCGAGGAGACCGCCGAGGCCAAGACCGAGGCCTGATCGGTCCGCAGGCTGTGCGACAGGCGTCCCCGTGCTCCGGGGGCGCCTGTCGACGTATCGGGGGCGGCCGCCGGGTGGCGGTCCGCCGGGACGAGGAAAGGGGCGGGCGGTGACGGACGAGACCGGGCCCTGGCTGGTGGTCGGTCTGGGCAACCCGGGTCGGGAGTACGCGGGCAACCGGCACAACGTCGGTTTCCTGGTCGCGGACCTGTTGGCGGGTCGGCTGGGCAGCAGGTTCGGTCGGCACAAGCGGGCGGTGGCGGAGGTCGCCGAGGGGCGCCTCGGTCTGGGTGGCCCGAAGTTGGTGCTGGTCAAGCCGTTGACGTACATGAACCTTTCGGGTGGGCCGGTGGCCGGTCTGGCGCAGTTCCACAAGGTGCCGCCGGGGCAGGTGATCGCGGTGCACGACGAGCTGGACATCGCGTACGGCCAGGTGCGGGTGAAGTGCGGTGGCGGCGAGGGCGGGCACAACGGTCTGCGCTCGATGTCGAAGTCGCTGGGCACGAAGGACTACGTACGGGTGCGGTTCGGGATCGGGCGTCCGCCGGGGCGGCAGGATCCGGCGGACTACGTGCTGTCGGATTTCGGCGCGGTGGAGCGCAAGGAGTTGGAGTTCCTGGTGGATAGGGCGGCGGACGTGGTGGAATCCGTGGTCATCCGAGGCGTCGAACCGACGCAGAACCTCTACCACGGTGCCTGAGGTACGGCTGTGACGACGGGAGCGCGAGTATGAGCAGTCCACCCACGGCCGACGGGGCGTTCGCGCGGTGGTTGGCGGCCCGTGCCGGTCAGGCGTTGCTGCGCCTGCGGGCGGAGACGGGGTTCGCCGACGCCGGTGCGTTGAAGGCGGCGGGGGACAAGGTCTCGCACGACCTGATCCGGACCGAGCTGGCGAAGTGGCGTCCGGACGACGCGGTGCTCTCCGAGGAGGACGAGGGTTCCCGGCTGGCGTGGACGGCCGAGGTGAACGAGGCGTCGATCTCCCGGCTGGTCGCCGAGCGGGTGTGGATCATCGACCCGCTGGACGGTACCCGTGAGTTCAGCGAGGAGGGGCGCGCGGACTGGGCGGTGCACGTGGCGCTCTGGGCGCGGGACGCGTCGACATCCCACGGTCTGGTGGCGGGTGCTGTCGGATTGCCGGCACAGCAGCAGGTGTTGGCCACGGACGTCCCTCCGGCGTACCCGGCGGAGGCGGCCGGGGGCGAGGGCCGGCGGCTGCGTCTGGCGGCCAGCCGAAGTCGGCCGCCGGTGTTCCTGACCGACCTCGCCGAGGAGGTCGGGGCGGAGTTGGTGCCGATGGGATCGGCCGGTGCGAAGATCGCCGCAGTGGTGACCGGCGAGGTGGACGCCTACATTCACGCCGGGGGTCAGTACGAGTGGGACTCGGCGGCGCCGGTGGCTGTGGCGACGGCCACCGGACTGCACGCTTCCCGGATCGACGGTTCTGCGCTGAAATACAACGAGGCCGACCCGCGTCTGCCTGACCTGCTGGTGTGCCGTGCGGATCTCGCCAGCCGGTTACTTGCAGCGTTGCACCGGCATAGCGGGTAGCCTGGCGCTACTTTCTGACATCCCCGACCGGAAAGGTCTGGAAATCGGATGACCGAGCGAATCGAGCCGGTGTCATGACCGCCACCGCTGCCTACCAGGTGACGCATCTCGACGCGTTGGAGGCGGAGAGCATCTTCGTGATGCGCGAGGTGGTCGCCGAGATGGAGCGGCCGGTCCTGCTGTTCTCCGGTGGCAAGGACTCGATCGTGATGCTGCGCCTGGCGCAGAAGGCGTTCGCTCCGGCCCAGATCCCCTTTCCGGTGATGCACGTCGACACCGGCCACAACTTCCCCGAGGTGCTGGACTACCGGGACCGGCGGGTCGCCGAGCTGAACCTGCAGCTCGTCGTGGCCAGCGTGCCGGAGGCACTGGCCAGCGGGTTGGTCCGGGAGTCGGCGGACGGGATGCGCAACCGCATCCAGACGCCGGTGCTGCTCGAGGCGGTGGAGAAGCACCGGTTCGACGCGCTCTTCGGCGGGGCCCGGCGGGACGAGGAGAAGGCCCGCGCCAAGGAGCGGGTGTTCAGCTTCCGTGACGAGTTCGGCCAGTGGGACCCGAAGAACCAGCGTCCGGAGCTGTGGTCGCTCTACAACGGCCGGCACCACCCGGGTGAGTCGATCCGGGTGTTCCCGCTCTCCAACTGGACCGAGTTGGACGTGTGGCACTACATCGCCCGGGAGCGGATCGAGCTGCCGTCGATCTACTACGCGCACGAGCGCGAGGTGGTCGAGCGCGACGGGATGCTCTACGCGGTCAACGAGTTCCTGCCCGCGCGGGCGGGGGAGGAGCGGTTCAAGGCCCAGGTGCGCTACCGCACCGTCGGCGACGCCTCCTGCACGGCGGCGGTGAGCTCGGACGCGGACACGGTCGACAAGGTCATCGAGGAGGTCGCGGCGACCCGGATCACCGAGCGCGGGGCGACCCGTGGTGACGACCGGGTCAGCGAGGCCGCGATGGAGGACCGCAAGCGGGAGGGCTACTTCTGATGACGACCGAGACGCTCGCGCCGGGCGACGCCGAGGGCCGGGCCGTCGGGTCGGAGGCCCGACCGATGGACCTGCTGCGCTTCGCCACCGCCGGCAGTGTCGACGACGGCAAGTCGACCCTGATCGGCCGGCTGCTGTACGACACGAAGTCGCTGTTCACCGACCAGTTGGCCGCGGTGGAGGCGGTCAGCGCGGCCCGGGGCGACGAGTACACGAACCTGGCGCTGCTCACCGACGGCCTGCGCGCCGAGCGGGAGCAGGGCATCACCATCGACGTGGCGTACCGGTACTTCGCCACGCCCCGTCGCAAGTTCATCATCGCCGACACCCCCGGGCACATCCAGTACACCCGGAACATGGTCACCGGGGCGTCCACGGCCGATCTGGCGCTGATCCTGGTCGACGCCCGTAAGGGCCTGGTCGAGCAGTCCCGCCGGCACGCCTTCCTCTGCTCGCTGCTGCGGGTGCCGCACCTGGTGCTCTGCGTCAACAAGATGGACCTGGTGGACTACTCGCAGGACGTCTTCGACCGGATCGCCGACGAGTTCACCGCGTTCGCGGCGAAGCTGGACGTGCCGGACCTGACCGTGGTGCCGATCTCCGCGCTCAAGGGCGACAACATCGTCACCCGTTCGGAGAGCATGCCCTGGTACGAAGGCCCGGCGCTGCTGCACCACCTGGAGCGGGTGCACATCGCCAGCGACCGGAACCTGGTCGACGTCCGGTTCCCGGTGCAGTACGTGATCCGGCCGCAGTCGAGGGTGGTCACCGACTATCGCGGCTACGCCGGTCAGGTCGCCTCGGGGGTGCTCAAGCCGGGTGACGAGGTGATGGTGCTGCCGTCCGGCTTCACCAGCCGGATCGCGTCGGTGGAGACGGCCGACGGGCCGGTCGGGGAGGCGTTCCCGCCGATGTCGGTGACGGTACGGCTGACCGACGAGATCGACATCTCGCGGGGCGACATGATCTGCCGCCCGAACAACGCCCCGGCGGTGGCGCAGGACATCGAGGCGATGGTCTGCTGGATGGACGAGAGCCGGCCGTTGCAGGTCGGCGGCAAGTACGCCATCAAGCACACCACCCGGTCGGCCCGGGCGATCGTGCGTGGCCTGCACTACCGCCTCGACATCAACTCGCTGCACCGCGACGAGACGGCGACCGAGTTGCGGCTCAACGAGATCGGCCGGGTGCGGTTGCGGACCACCGTCCCGTTGCTGGCCGACGAGTACCGCCGCAACCGTACGACCGGTGGTTTCGTCATCATCGACGAGACCACCAACCGCACCGTCGGCGCCGCCATGATCGTCGAGACCGCCTGAGCACACGGGGCGGCCGGGCAGATACCCGTTCCCCACGGCGCCCCCCTGCCCGCTCTCGCCACCCTGGTTACCCTCGTCGCCTCACCCGATGACCCCGGGCGCGGCGACGAGTTGCCAGATCCTGCTCGATCCTGGATCGAGTGGTCTCGGTGCCGCCACGAGGCCACTCCATCCGGGATCGAGCGTGATCATGGGCGGTATGTGCGGCGAGAGTGGGACGCGAGTAGGCGGTGTGTGCGGTGGCGGGCGAGCTGATCCGTCCACGCCATCAGCTCGACAGGCGGTGGGTGAGGACACCCCGGGCGTGCGAGAAGCGAGGACATCTCGTCGGTGTGGGTCAGGCGAGGCGGGTCGCGCCTGCGGCCGGGAGCGCGGTGAACCGGGTGGGGGTGGCGTAGCCACGGGCGGCGTAGGCCGCCGCGACGGCGTCGCCCACCGCATCGGCCCGGTCCGCCTCGACCAGGGCCAGGACGCAGCCGCCGAAACCGCCGCCGGTCATCCGCGCGCCGAGTGCACCGGCGGCGAGCGCCGTGTCGACGGCGGTGTCGACCTCCGCGACGGTGATGGCGAAGTCGTCGCGCATGGAGGCGTGCGAGGCGGTGAGCAGCGGACCGATGCGCCGGATCTCCACGGCGTGTAGCAGGGCGACGCTGTCGCGTACCCGCTGGTTCTCGGTGACGACGTGCCGGGTCCGGCGGCGGGTCTCGTCGTCGGGCAGTCGGGCCAGCGCGTCGTCGAGGGCGTCGGCGGGTACGTCCCGCAGGGCCGGCACACCGAGCAGGTGCGCGGCCTTCTCGCAGGTGGCGCGGCGGGACGCGTACTCGCCGTCGGCGTGCCGGTGCGGGGCACGGCTGTCGATCACCAGGATCGCCAGGCCGTCGTGGTCCAGGTCGAACGGGACATGGTCCACCTGCTCGGTGCGGCAGTCGAGGAAGAGGGCGTGCCCGGCCCGGCAGCGGATCGCGGCCGACTGGTCCATGATGCCGGTGGGCGCGCCGACGTAGTGGTTCTCGGCGCGCTGCGCCAACCTCGGCTGGAGCGTGGCGGGCAGGTCCAGCCCGCCGAGATCGACCAGCGCGGTGAGCACGGCGGCCTCCAGTGCGGCCGAGGAGGACAGGCCGGCGCCGAGCGGCACGTCGGAGGCGACGGCCAACCGGGCGCCGGGCACCGGGTGGCCGGCTTCGCGCAGCGCCCACACCACCCCGGCCACGTACGCGGCCCAGCCGGTGACCCGGCCGGGGGCGGCCACCTCGTCGGCGCCGAAGTCGACCGTCTCGCCGGTCAGTTCGGACCAGACCGTCCAGTCCTCGGTGGGCCGGGGCGCTGCGGCGACGACGGTGCGCAGCGGTAGCGCGAACGGCAGCACGAAGCCGTCGTTGTAGTCGGTGTGCTCGCCGATCAGGTTGACCCGGCCGGGAGCCGCCCAGCGGCCGGCGGGTGGTGCGGCGTACGCCTGCCGGAAGCCGGCCTCGGCGCGGGCGGCGACGTCGGTCACGGCCGACCCGACACGTGCGCGCGGTAGAAGGTCCAGGCGTCGGAGACCATGTCGTGCAGGGTGGGCTTGCGCGGCTCCCAGCCCAGCTCGGCGCGGGCCAGCGCGGAGGAGGCGACCAGTTCGGCCGGGTCGCCCTCGCGGCGCGGTGCCACCTCCACCGGCACGGGGTGGCCGGTGACCTCGCGGACCACCTCGACGACCTGCCGGTTGGTGAACCCGTTGCCGTTGCCGAGGTTGTAGATGCGGTGTCGTCCCGGGGTCGCCGCGTCGAGGGCGAGCAGGTGGGCGCGGGCCAGGTCGGCGACGTGGATGTAGTCGCGGACGCAGGTGCCGTCGGCGGTGGGGTAGTCGTCGCCGAAGAGTTGCAGCTTCTCCCGCCGGTCGGCGGCCACCTCCAGCGCGATGGGAATGAGGTGGGTCTCCGGGTCGTGCCGCTCGCCGAGGGCGGTGTCGCCGTCGAGGTACGCCCCGGCGACGTTGAAGTAGCGCAGCGAGACGGCGGCCAGGCCGTGCCCGGTCGCCTCGGAGGTGAGCGCCATGTCGACGGCGAGCTTGGTCGCGCCGTACGTGTTGGTCGGGGCCTTGACGGCGGTCTCCGGGATGGGCAGCTCGGTCGGGTTGCCGTAGACGGCGGCGGTGGAGGAGAAGACCATCCGGGGTACGCCCGCGGCGCGGACGGCGTCGATCAGCGCCAGTGACCCGACGGTGTTGGTGTGCCAGTACTTCTCCGGGGCGGTCATCGACTCGCCGGCGGCGATCAGGGCGGCGAAGTGCAGCACGCCGTCGAATCCCGCCTGCGGGGTGAGCACCCGGGCCGCGTCGTGGATGCCGGCCTCGACGTGGGTGGCGTCGGGCGCGAGCGCCTCCCGGTGGCCGGTGCACAGGTCGTCCAGGACCACCACGTCGTGCCCGGCGTCGAGCAGCATCCGGGTCACCACGCTCCCGATGAAGCCGGCGCCGCCGGTGACGAGCAGTTTCACGTCGTTCTCCTCCTACCTGGACCTGTAGTGGTCACCCTACAACTCCACCACGACCGACCATTTCTGAACAGAGTCGAACACCACCGTGCCGCCTTCCGCTGACTACCATCACTGTCATGCGGGCAGCGCGTCGGCGCGGACCCAGGCGACGGGGCGCACAGCGGTCCCGCCGCCAGCCCGGGCCGGTGGCCAGAGCCGTCGCCCGGGTGGTGGTGCGGGCCGCCGACGGCACCCTGCGACTCGTCACCGACCTGCTCGGCGCCGGGTCGGCCGCCGGTCGGGAACGCATCAGCGAGGCCGAGCTGCGCGACCTGGTCGCCGCGAACACCGTGCTCGACCCGGTCGGTCGTCGCATCATCGACGAGGTGCTGGTGGCCGGTGCCAGCCTGGTCCGCGAGGTGATGATGCCCCGCACCGAGGTGGTGTTCCTCTCCGCGGCGCTGACCGTCGCCGAGGCCGCACCCCTGGTCCGCGCCGGTACGCACACCCGCTATCCGGTGGTCGACGGCACCCACGACGACGTGGTCGGTGTGGTGCACCTGCGCGACGTGCTGCTGCGTCCGGACCGCGACCCGGGCACCACCGTCGGCGAGCTGGCCCGGGAGATCAAGCGGCTGCCGGCCAGCAAGCGGGTGCTCGCCGCGTTGACCGAGATGCGGCGGGAGGGGCACCACCTGGCCGTGGTGATCGACGAGTACGGCGGCACCGCCGGCATCGTCACCTGTGAGGACCTGGTCGAGGAGCTGGTCGGCGAGATCCACGACGAGTACGCCGACTCGCCCGAACCGGCTCTCGCCGGGCTGCCCACGGTGGTCGACGGACGGCTCAACCTGACCGACTTCGCCGAGCGCACCGGCGTGCACCTGCCGCACGGGCCCTACGAGACGGTGGGCGGCTTCGTGATGGCGGCGCTGGGTCGGTTGCCCGCAGCGGGCGACGAAATCCCGGTGCCCGGGGCGGGCGACGATCCCGCCGCGTCCGGCGGCTGGCTGCTGCGGGTGCTCACCCTGGAGGGACGCCGGGTGGCCCGGCTCGCGGTCACCGTCGCCCGCCTGCCCGAACAGCGTCGCGATCCGGGCGGCGTCGCCGAGCGGGCGCGACCTGCCGGCCCGTCATGACGGACGCAGGGTGTTGCTGACAGAATCGGCGGCATGTCCGACGTTCCCGCCCGCCCGCGCGTCTTCTCCGGCATCCAGCCGACGGCCGACTCGTTCCACCTCGGCAACTACCTGGGCGCGGTCCGGCACTGGGTGGCGTTGCAGGAGTCGCACGACGCCTTCTACTGCGTGGTCGACCAGCACGCGATCACGGCGGGACACGAACCGAAGGTGTTGCTCCAGCGGTCGCGGACGGCCGCCGCGCAGCTGCTCGCCGTCGGGCTGGACCCGGAACGCTGCACCCTGTTCGTGCAGTCGCAGGTGCCCGAGCACGCGCAGCTTGCCTGGGTGCTGGGCTGCATCACCGGTTTCGGCGAGGCGAGCCGGATGACCCAGTTCAAGGACAAGTCGCAGAAGCAGGGCAACGAGCGCGCCAGCGTCGGGCTGTTCACGTACCCGATCCTGCAGGCCGCGGACATCCTGCTCTACCAGGCCCACGCCGTGCCGGTCGGCGAGGACCAGCGGCAGCACCTGGAGCTCTCCCGGGACCTGGCGCAGCGGTTCAACTCGCTGTTCGGCAAGACCTTCACGGTGCCCGCGCCGCACATCGTGAAGGAGACCGCCAAGATCACCGACCTGCAGGACCCGACGGCCAAGATGTCGAAGTCGTCGTCCTCCCCGGGCGGCATCGTGGACCTGCTGGAGGACCCGGCCCGCTCGGCCAAGAAGATCCGCTCGGCGGTCACCGACACCGGTCGGGACATCATCTTCGACGCCGAGACCAAGCCGGGCGTCTCCAACCTGCTCACCATCTTCTCCGCGTTGAGCGGGCGCGGCATCGACGACCTGGTCGCCGCGTACGCCGGCAAGGGCTACGGCGACCTCAAGAAGGACCTCGGCGAGGTGGTGCGGGAGTTCGTCACGCCGATCCAGCAGCGCACCCGCGCGTACCTCGACGACCCGGCCCAGCTCGACAAGCTCCTCGCGGGCGGTGCGGAGAAGGCCCGGGCGGTGGCGGCGCCCACGCTGCGCACCGCGTACGAGCGGGTGGGTTTCTTCCCGCCGGTACGCGGCGAGTAGTCGCCCGCGCGAGGGCGAGCAGTCGGTGGCCGGAGAGGTGACGCGGAGCGTGGATCAGGGCAGCGGTGTCCCGTCGACCGACGACATCGTCCAGATCGGCATCGCCGTCGACATCCCCGAGCCGTGGGGCGGCGAGCTGACCCGGCGCCGACTGGCCTCCGGCGACCCGAACACGGTCCCGGCACACGTCACCCTGCTCGGGCCGACCGAGATCCCGGTGTCCGCGCTGGCCGCGGTGGAGGGGCACCTCGACCGGGTCGCCGCCGAGCACCTGCCGTACACCCTGCACCTGCGCGGCACCGGCACCTTCCGGCCGGTGACGCAGGTGGTCTTCGTGACGGTGGCGGCCGGCATCAGCGAGTGCGAACTGCTCGCCGCCGCCATCAACGCGGCCCCTCAACTTCGCCGTGAGCTGCGCTTTCCCTACCATCCACACGTGACGGTGGCGCAGGACGTCGCGCCGGAGGCCCTCGACCGGGCGTACGAGGACCTCGCCGACTTCTCCGCGATGTTCGAGGTGGAGGGCTTCACCCTGTTCTCGCACAGCGGGCAGACGCGGTGGCAGCCCCGCCGGTACTTCCGGCTGGGCGGCTGACCGGTGAACCTGCTGGGACGGGTCGAGGCGGGCGTCGACCGTGGCCTGCGGAGCGCCCGGCACCGCTCCCCGGCCTTCGGGCACCTGTGGCGGGCCGGGGTGCGCTACACCGACCTGCACGGCGGGCGGTTGGCCGCCGCGATCGCCTACTACGGCTTCTTCGCGGTCTTCGCCCTCGCCCTGGTGTCGTACGCGGCCTTCGGCGCGATCCTGGACGAGAACGACGAGCTGCGCGCGGGGGCGGAGGAGTTCCTCCGGGAGAACCTGCCGTTCCTCGATCCGGCGCAGGTGGCCGAGAGCAGTGGCACCGTCGGCGTGGTGGGCCTGCTGATCCTGATCCTGACCGGGATCGGCTGGGTGGAGGCGATCCGGTCCTCGCAGCGGCTGATCCACGGCCTGGACCAGCACCCCGGCAACCTGGTCGTCCGCCGGTTGGTCGACCTCGGCGTACTCCTCGTGGTCTTCGTGCTGCTCGGCGTCTCGGTGGCGGCGGTCGACGCGTTGGAGACGCTGCTGCGGTTCCTGCTGCGCAGCACCGGCTCCGTCGGGCTGACCACGGTCAGCGCGGTGCTCAGCGTGGTGGTGAACGCGGTGCTGGCGACGCTGCTGCTGGTGGCGGTGCCCCGGCTGCGGATGAGCCGGGCCCGGTTGCGGCCGGTGGTGCTGCTCGTCGCGGTCGGCATCACGCTGCTCAACACCGTCGGGCGGTTCTGGGTGGGGCGGGTGGAGCACAACCCGGCGTACACCGTGGTGGCCACCGCCGTGGGCCTGCTGGTCTATCTCTACCTGCTCAACCAGTTGGTGCTCTTCGGTGCCGCGCTGGCCGCGACCAGCCGACGCGGCCAGGTGGTCGACCTGGCGAGCCGTCCCCGGCCCGTCGACCTCGACGTGGAGAGCGATCCCGGCACCCCCGGCGGGGCCGGTTGACCGTGATGTGTGGGGAACCCGCCCCCACCTCGTCGGGCACCGACGATGATGGGCCCGTGGGGGCACTTGTGACGTTGGACCTGCCGAGCGACTCACCGATGCTCGACCTGCCGTGGATCATCACGTTCGGGCCGCTCGGAGACGCCGACGAGTGGGAGCCGGTGGTCTGCGGGCCGTACGAGCGGCCGCACGCGCTGGCGCTGGCCGAGGCGGTGGTGGCCGAGGAGTCGTTGATGGCGGTGGTCGAGCCGCTGGTGCCGGCGGTGAACGTGGCGCAGATCCGTGGTGAGATCGCCGCCGCGCAGCTCGCCGCCACCGACGAGACGGTCCGGGTGGACCAGGCCGACCTGTACGGCGACTACGAGGACACCGTCGACGAGGAGGAGATGGCGGCGGCCGAGCGGGGGGACACGGGCGGGCCGCTGCCGGTGCCGGACGAGGACGAACTGCGGGCCGGCTTCGCCCGCATCGCGACGCGGCTCCCCGGAGGCTGACGAACCACCCGGCACCGGTGCCCGGACGTCGTCGTCCGGGCACCGGTGCCCGCACCGCACCCCCCACCACAAGGGGTCGTCGTCCCGGTCATCCCGGCGGGGACCAGGTCGTCGGGGGTGATACCCCGGTCAGCGCCGTTCGAACCAGGCGGCCGTGTCACCCGGGAGCAGGTGGCCGCCGTCGCGTTCGGTGAGCGGCGCGCTGGCCACGAGCGGCGTGCCGTACCCGTCGATCAGCACCGGCGAGTCGCCGGTGTTCACCACGCAGGTCAGCACCACGGAGTCGACCTCCCGGTGGAACGCGAGCACGTCCGGGCCGGTCTGGCGCCAGGTGATGCCGCCGACGCCGGCCAGTGCCGGATGGGTGTGCCGGATCCGCAGCGCCGCCCGGTACAGCTCCAGGGTCGAGCCGGGCACGCCGGCCTGGGCGGCGACCGAGAGGGACTGCCAGGTCGCCGGGGCCGGTAGCCAGCTCAGCGCGCTGCCGGCCGGTCCGAAGCCGTACGGTGCCAGGTCACCGCTCCACGGGATCGGCACCCGGCAGCCGTCGCGGCTCTCGCCGGTACGCAGGAAGGCCGGGTCCTGACGCAGCTCGTCGGGCAGGTCGAGCACCTCGGGAAGCCCCAGTTCCTCGCCCTGATAGAGGTAGGCGCACCCGGGCAGGGCGAGCATCAGCAGCGCGGCGGCGCGGGCCCGGCGCAGCCCGACCTCCCCGTCGCCGTACCGGGTGACGTGCCGTTGCCGGTCGTGGTTGGAGAGCACCCAGGTGGTGGGGGCGCCGACGATGGTGGACTCGCCCAGCGCGGTGTCGATCACCTTGCGGAACGAGTCGGCCGACCAGGTGGCGTCGAGGAAGTCGAAGCTGAACGCCTGGTGCAGCTCGTCCGGGCCGATGTAGCGGGCCAGTCGCTGCGGGGTCTCCGCCCACGCCTCGGCCACGGCCATCCGGCCGCCGGGGTAGCTGTCCAGGATGGGACGCCAGGTGCGGTAGATGTCGTGCACCTCGTCCTGGTCGAAGTAGGGCAGGCGGCCCTTGCCGAGCAACTCGGACTGGCGACGGCCGGTGGTCATCGAGCTGAAGCCGACGTCCGGCAGGCCCTCCGCCTTGATCATGCCGTGGGCCACGTCGATGCGGAACCCGTCGACGCCCCGGTCCAGCCAGAACCGCAGGACGTCCTCGAACTCGGCGCGTACCTCCCGGTGGCGCCAGTTCAGGTCGGGTTGGGTCGGGTCGAACAGGTGCAGATACCACTGGCCGTCGTCGACCCGCGTCCAGGCGGGGCCGCCGAAGATGCTCTCCCAGTCGTTCGGGGGCTGCGCACCGTCTTCACCCCTGCCGTCGGCGAAGAGGTACCGCGCCCGCTCGGCCGCGCCGGGGGCGGCGGCCAGCGCGGCCTGGAACCACGGGTGCTGGTCGGAGGTGTGGTTCGGGACCAGGTCCACGATGATCCGCAGCCCGAGCGCGTGCGCGTCGGTGATCATCGCTTCGAAGTCGCCGAGGGTGCCGAACATCGGGTCGACGTCGCGGTAGTCGGCCACGTCGTAGCCGCCGTCGACCATCGGCGACGTGTAGAAGGGGGTCAGCCAGAGCGCGTCCACCCCGAGGTCACGCAGGTAGGGCAGACGTTCGCGGATGCCCTGGAGATCGCCGATGCCGTCGCCGTCGGAGTCGGCGAAGCTGCGGACGTAGACCTGGTAGACGACGGCGGATCGCCACCAGTCGGCGTCGGAGGTCAGCGGCGACGGAGTGCTGGCGGTCATCGGGTGTTCCCCGTTCTGTGGTGCGGGACGGCGGCACCCGGGCGTGGGCGAGGTGGCGCGGGTGTCTGAGAAGGATGCCGCCCCGCCTCTGCAAGAGTCAAGCATTTCTTGCGCAAGGGGGGCGGTGGATGTGCCGCTCCGAGGGCGGCAGGCGGCCGGAATCAGCCCGACCTTCACGCCAGGCGGAGGTGGCAGGTGTCCGGCGTCACGCCGGGATCGACAGCACCGGCGACGCCGGTCGCCGACCCTGGCCGCCCTGCGGGGCGCTGTCGTCCCGACGGGCCACCGCGGTCGAGCCGCGCACCACCAGCTCGGGACGGAAGAGGTACTCCGAGCGCGGGGCGGCGTGGCCGTTGATCTCGTCCACCAGGGCCCGGACCGCGGCGACCGCCATCGCGGTCACCGGCTGGCGCATGGTGGTCAGCGGCGGGTCGGTGAAGGCCATCAGCGGCGAGTCGTCGTAACCGACCACCGACAGGTCCTCCGGGACGGAGAGTCCGCGCTGCCGGGCGGCCCGGATCGCGCCGAGTGCCATCAGGTCCGAACCGCAGACGATCCCGGTGACGCCCCGCTCGATCAGGCGGCCGGCGGCGGCCTCGCCGCCCTCCACGCCGAACAGGGAGAGTTCGGTGAGCTCGCGCAGTTCGTCGTCGTCGAGCTGGACGAGGCGCGCCATCGCGGTCTTGTATCCGCTGACCTTGCGCTGCACCGGCACGAACCGGTCCGGCCCGGTGATCAGGCCGATCCGACGGTGGCCCAGGGCGCCCAGGTGCGAGACGGCCAACTCCGCCGCCTCGCGGTCGTCGCAGGAGACGAAGGGCGCCGGGATGCCGGGGGCGTATCCGTTGATCATGACGATCGGCAGCGGCCGGGCGATCAGGGTGCGGTACCGGTCGTGGTCGGCGGCGGTGTCGGCGTGCAGCCCGGAGACGAAGACGATCCCGGAGACCTGCCGGTCGAGCAGCATCTCCACGTACTCGTCCTCGCGGACACCGCCGGGGGTCTGGGTGCAGAGCACCGGGGTGAACCCGGTCGGGGCCAGCGCCGACTCGATGATCTGGGCGAAGGCGGGGAAGATCGGGTTGTCCAACTCCGGCACCACCAGGCCGACCAGCCCGGCGCTGCGCTTGCGGAGCCGGGCGGGGCGCTCGTAGCCGAGCACGTCGAGGGCGGTCAGGACGGCCTGCCGGGTCTCGGGTGCCACGCCGGGCCGGTCGTTGAGCACCCGCGACACCGTGGCCTCGCTGACGTCGGCCTGCTGGGCTATGTCGGACAGGCGAGCGCGCATGGCCGCACTGTAGCTCACCCTCAACTTCTTGCGCAGTGGTCGGCAAGAACTTGCAGAAGTGGGCAGCAGGCGGCGATTCGCTCCCACATCGGCGCTGTCGCAACGGCCTCCATCGGGACGGTGGGTGTGTTTCCGGTGTGCAGAGCGTGATCCAGTCGCCGTCTGCGGGCGGCTGGACCGTTGGGAAATGCCGGTAAAGCCGCAGTTGTGGAGTGGTCGGGTTGCGGATCCAGCGCGGTTGTTGCGGTGATGTTCGCAAGGGGTTTCGAGTTACGCAAGTTCTTGCTACTGTCCCGCCGACACCCGGCAGGAATCTAGGAGCGAACATGCGTCGCACAGCCAGGGGGATCGCCGTACTCGCCTCCGCCACCCTCGCCCTCTCCGTCGCCGCCTGCGGCGGCGGAGAGGACAACCCGGCTGATGGGCAGTCCACCGTCGACCCCGCTTCCCTCACCGCAGAACTGACCTGGTGGGACACCTCGGACCCGCAGAACGAGGGCCCCGCGTTCCAGGAGCTGATCGCCAAGTTCAACCAGACGCACCCGAACGTGAAGATCAACTATCAGTCGGTCCCGTTCGGTGAGGCGCAGAACAAGTTCAAGACCGCCGCGCAGGCCAAGAGCGGCGCTCCGGACATCCTCCGCGCCGAGGTGGCCTGGGTGCCGGAGTTCGCCTCGCTGGGCTACCTCTACGCGCTGGACGGCTCCGAGCTGCTCGCTGACTCCTCGGACTTCCTGGAGACGCCGCTGGCCTCCAACAGGTTCGACGGCAAGACGTACGGCGTCCCGCAGGTCACCGACAGCCTGGCGCTGATGTACAACAAGGAGCTGCTGAGCCAGGCCGGCGTCGACGCGCCGCCGAAGACCTGGGCGGAGCTGAAGACCGCCGCGCAGGCGGTCAAGGAGAAGACCGACGCCGAGGGCGTGTACGTCAACCCGGCCGGCTACTTCATGCTGCCGTTCATGTACGGCGAGGGTGGCGACCTGGTCGACACCGCGAGCCAGAAGATCGTCATCAACTCGGAGCAGAACGCGGCCGGACTGGCGATCGCCAAGGACCTGATCACCAGCGGTGCGGCTGCCAAGCCGTCCGCCAACGACGCCTACGGCACCATGATGACCCTCTTCAAGGAGAAGAAGGTCGCCATGATCATCAATGGCCCGTGGGAGGTCAACAACGTCACGTCGGCCCCCGGCTTCGGCGGCCTGGAGAACCTGGGCGTCGCCCCGGTGCCGGGCGGCTCGGCGCGGGCCGGTGGCCCGGTCGGCGGCCACAACTACGTGATCTGGTCCGGCATGCCGCAGGAGAAGGTGGACGCCGCCGTCGCGTTCGTGAAGTTCATGAGCTCCGCCGAGTCTCAGGCGTTCCTGTCCGAGAAGCTCGGCCTGCTGCCGACCCGCACCTCCGCGTACGCCCTCGACGCGGTGAAGAACAACCCGGTCGTGGCCGCGTTCCAGCCGGTCGTGGAGGCCGGTGTGGGCCGTCCGTGGATCCCCGAGGCCGGTCAGTTCTTCGGCCCGCTCGACCAGATGGCCACCGAGGTCCTGATCCAGAACAAGGACCCGAAGGCCGCGCTGGACACCGTGGCCCGGAAGTACAAGGCCGAGGTCGTGCCCGGCTACGGGCTCTGACCGTCCGCGCCGGCTCCGGCCGGTGACCTTTCGGCACCCGGCAGGGTCGCGCGGCCGTCGCGGTCGCGCGCCCCTGCCGGACTTCTCCTCGGGAGCGCTGATGACCACCGTGACAGCCGACCCGGCGCCGTCGTCCACGACGCCGCCCGGCCGGTCCGCTCGAACGTCCCGGCTGCGCCGCAGTTGGGACAAGCACTGGTACGCCTGGGCGATGGTGCTGCCCGTCGTGATCGTCCTGGCGGTACTGATCTTCTACCCGCTCTTCCGCGGGATCTGGCTCTCCTTCACCGACCTCACCGAGGCCAACCAGGTCGCCGAGATCTGCACCAAGTCGATCACCGGCAGCGAGGTGTGCCGGGACAACCCCAACAAGTGGGAGTTCGTCGGCCTCGACAACTACGTCCGGGTCCTCACCGGCCAGGTCGGCGACTTCTGGCAGTGGACCGGCGTCACGCTGATCTGGACGTTCGTCTGCGTGGCCTGCCACTTCGGTCTCGGCCTCGGGCTGGCCACCATGATCAACCGGCCGATGTGGGGCCGCAGCATGTACCGGGTGCTGCTGGTGCTGCCCTGGGCGGTGCCCGCCTTCGTCAGCGCCTTCGCCTGGAAGTTCATCTTCAACGAGCGCTTCGGCCTGGCCAACGCCCTGCTCTCGGCGGTCGGCATCGACCCGGTCTCCTGGTTCGCCGACCGGTGGACGGCGCTGCTGACCGCCATCGTCACCAACATCTGGCTCGGCGTGCCGTTCATGATGGTGGCCCTGCTCGGCGGGATGCAGACCATCCCGTCCGAGTTGTACGAGGCGGCCGAGATCGACGGCGCCTCGCCGTGGCAGCGGTTCGTCAACATCACCCTGCCCGGCCTGCGTCCGGTCAGCATGACCGTGGTGCTGCTCGGCACCATCTGGACCTTCAACATGTTCCCGATCATCTTTCTGGTGACCGAGGGGCAGCCGGCAGGGCAGAGCGAGATCCTGGTGACCGGTGCCTACCGGGCGGCGTTCGAGGGCATCCGCAACTACTCGCTCGCCTCCACGTACGGCGTACTGATCCTGTCGATCCTGCTGGTGTTCTCGATGTTCTACCGGCGGGCCCTGCGCAAGCAAGGCGAGGTGTGGTGATGGCGCAGGCACGCAGACCCGCGCAGGTGCGCGGACCCGGCCGCAGTCGCCGTTCGCCGCTGAAGTCGGTCCTGCTGCACGGCACGTTGATCCTGGCCTCGCTGATCGCGGTCGGCCCGATCGCCTGGGTGCTGTTGTCGTCGCTGAAGCCCGGGTACGCGATCCAGAGCAGCGAGCTGACGCTGTTCCGGGACACCACGCTGGCCAACTACAGCTACGTGCTGACCAGCACGAACTTCCCTAGGTGGTTCCTCAACTCGGTGATCGTCGCGGCGTTCACCATGAGCATCGGCATCTTCCTGTCGGCCACCACCGGCTACGCGGTGTCCCGGTTCAACTTCCCGGGTCGCCGGCCGCTGATGATGGTCTTCCTGGTCACCCAGATGTTCCCGGTGGCCATCCTGATCGTGCCGATCTACACGATCATGGCGCGGCTCGGGCTGATCAACACCATGCCCGCGTTGATCATCGCGTACCTGACCATCGCGGTGCCGTTCTGCGCCTGGATGTTGAAGGGCTACTTCGACTCCATCCCGACCTCGCTGGACGAGGCGGCGGCGCTGGACGGGTGCGGTCCGTTCGCCACCTTCTGGCGGGTGGTGCTGCCGTTGGCCCGCCCGGCGGTGGCGGTCACCGCGTTCTACACCTTCCTCACCGCGTGGGGCGAGGTGGCGTACGCGTCGGCCTTCATCCAGACCGACAACAAGTTCACCCTGGCCTACGGCCTCCAGCAGTTCGTGCCGCAGTTCAACCCGCAGTGGGAGTACCTGACGGCCGCCGCCGTCCTGGTCACCGTCCCGGCCGGGCTGGTCTTCTTCGTCGCCCAGAAGCACCTCGTCTCCGGCCTGACCGCGGGCGGCACGAAGGGCTGACCGGAAGGCCCTCTACTACAAACCGTCGTTGATAGGGCAGGATGGGTCGGGTGGAAGCACTTCGACTCATCCTCCTCTACGGCCACCTGATCGGCTTCGCGCTGCTGCTCGGCGGCGCGATCGCCCAATACCTCACCGGCAAGATCCGGATCAACGCCGCGATGCTCTGGGGCGCGGTGATCCAACTCGCCACCGGCATCGGACTCTCCGCCCCGCTGCGCGACGGCGACGAGCCGGCACCGGCGAAGCTTGTGACGAAGCTGGTGTTCGCGCTGCTGATCTTCGTAATGGTCTTCTTCTCCCGCAAGCGGGACGAGGTGAACCGTGGGCACTTCCTCGCCATCGTGGGATTGACCCTGGTCAACGCCGCTGTCGCGGTCTTCTGGCGGTGAGCGGCGAGCCCGTCGATCATCGCCGGAAAGGGACTTAACGGACGCACCTTCGCCCGCCTGTCGCCACCCTGAGTGATCTGCCCCACCGGAGCATTACGTACGGGTAACAGGCCTCCAACAGTCCTGCACGATTGTCGTTCGGCAGGTGGGCGCGGGCGTACGCTCTGCGTCCGTAACGTGGGATGCCGGCGGCACAGCGCAAGCCGGTTCAAGGGAGCCACCGCAACCACGCGGTGTGCAGTGGGAAGGAGACGTCTTGCGCTCGGTGCGTGGGATGCGGATCGCCTCGGTCATCGCGGCGGGTGGGCTCGTACTGAGCGCCGCCGCCTGTGGCGAGGCCCCGGATGAGGACAACAACGCCGGTACGGGCGGCGAGAAGTTCACCGCCTGTATGGTCACCGACGTCGGCGGCATCGACGACAAGTCGTTCAACGCCTCGGCCTGGAAGGGCCTGCAGGACGCCAAGGCTGAGAACAGCAACATCGAAATCAAGAACACCGCGTCCAAGGCCGAGGCGGACTACGAGCCGAACCTCACCCAGTACGTGAACCAGGACTGCAACTTCATCCTGGCCGTCGGTGGCCTGATGACCGACGCCACCAAGAAGATCGCCGAGGCGAACACGGACCAGCAGTTCGCGATCGTCGACGCCAACCCCGGGGTGGGCAACGTCTACCCGATGGAGTTCGACACCGCCCAGGCCGGCTTCCTCGCCGGATACGTCGCCGCCGGCATGAGCGAGAGCGGCAAGGTGGCCACCTACGGCGGCATGAAGATCCCGCCGGTGACCATCTTCATGGACGGCTTCGTCGACGGCGTCGCGCACTACAACCAGGCCAAGAGCGCCGACGTGCAGGCCCTGGGTTGGAACAAGGAGACCCAGAACGGCTCCTTCACCAACGACTTCATCAAGCAGGACGAGGGCAAGAAGGTCAGCGACGCGCTGGTCGCCCAGGGCGCGGACATCATCATGCCGGTCGCCGGCGGCGCCGGCCTCGGCACCACCGGTGCGGCCAAGGCCTCCGGCGGCAAGTACAACACCATCTGGGTGGACGTCGACGGCTGCGAGAGCACGCCGGACTGCTCGGCGATCATCACCACCGTGGTGAAGAACATCCCGGGCGCCGTCAAGGAGGCCGTGCTCAAGGCCGCCGGTGGCGAGAAGCTCAACGCCGAGGAGGGCTTCGTCGGCACGCTGGCCAACGACGGCGTCTCGATCGCCCCGTACCACGAGTTCGAAGGCAAGGTCCCGGCCGAGCTCAAGGCCGAGGTCGACAAGCTCAAGGCGGACATCGCCGCCGGCACCGTCAAGGTCGAGTCGGCCGCCCAGCCGAAGTGACCCGTCACCGGTCGCCCCGGTGAGACGATCACCGGGGCGACCGGTACGCGGAGCCGAATCATGATCCGGCCGCTCCGGCGCGGGGAGACCCGCGCTCGGGGCGGCCGGTCCGCGCCCCCGGTCGGGTCCCGGCCGCACACCGTCCGCCAGCAGCTACGCTGCACCATCGCTTCGCACTCCAGGAGGTTGCGCTGAGACTCGAACTGCGCGGCATCACCAAGCGGTTCGGTGATCTGGTCGCCAACGACCACATCGACCTGACGGTGGAGCCTGGAGAGATCCACGCCCTGCTCGGCGAGAACGGCGCGGGCAAGTCGACCCTGATGAACGTCCTCTACGGGCTCTACCAGCCCGACGAGGGCGAGATCCTGGTCGACGGCACGCCGCTCAAGCTGCGCGGCCCCTCCGACGCGATCGCCGCCGGCATCGGCATGGTGCACCAGCACTTCATGCTCGTACCGGTCTTCACCGTCACCGAGAACATCATGCTCGGCGCCGAACAGGTGCGCGGCGGCATCGCCGGATTCCTGGACCGGCGCCGCGCGCGCCGCGAGGTCGCCGAGGTCTCGGAGCGCTACAACCTGCGGGTCGACCCGGACGCGGTGATCGAGGACCTGCCGGTCGGCGTCCAGCAGCGGGTCGAGATCGTCAAGGCGCTGACCCGCGACGTCGACCTGCTCATCCTGGACGAGCCCACCGCGGTGCTCACCCCGCAGGAGACCGAGGAACTACTCACCGTGATGCGGTCGCTCAAGGCCGCCGGCAAGTCCATCGTGTTCATCACCCACAAGCTCGGCGAGGTCAAGGCGATCGCCGACCGGATCACGGTGATCCGGCGCGGTAAGACGGTGGGCACCGCGTCGCCCGACGCCAGCCGGGACGAGCTGGCCGCACTGATGGTCGGCCGCAGCGTCCGGCTCACCGTGGATAAGGCGCCGGCCACGC
The DNA here is from genome assembly GCF_040642635.1 of Micromonospora sp. NPDC047793. NCBI lineage: Bacteria > Bacillati > Actinomycetota > Actinomycetes > Micromonosporales > Micromonosporaceae > Micromonospora > Micromonospora sp. NPDC047793. Next base: position 578,907 of record NZ_JBEYSG010000002.1, read on the forward strand.
CGGGCGAGCCGGTGCTGGAGATCTCCGGCCTGGTCGTCGACGACGACCGGCAGGTCCGCGCGGTGGACGGCATCGACCTGACCGTACGCGCGGGCGAGGTGCTCGGCGTCGCGGGCGTGCAGGGCAACGGGCAGACCGAACTGATCGAGGCGGTCATGGGGCTGCGCCCGGTGCTCGCCGGGACGATCAGCCTCGACGGTCAGCGGGTCGACGGCTGGAGCACCAAGAAGGTGCTGCGCGCCGGGGTCGGCTACGTCCCCGAGGACCGCAGTGTCGACGGCCTGGTCAAGGAGTTCAGCGTCGCCGAGAACCTGGTGCTGGACATCTACGACCGGCCGCCGTTCGGCAGCGGGCTGTCGCTCAAGCCGGACGCGATCGCGAAGTCGGCGCAGGAGCGGATCGACCAGTTCGACGTCCGGACCTCGTCGGCGCAGGCGCCGGTGGGCACGCTCTCCGGCGGCAACCAGCAGAAGGTGATCGTGGCACGGGAGCTGTCCCGGCCGCTCAAGCTCTTCATCGCCGCCCAGCCCACCCGGGGCGTGGACGTCGGTTCGATCGAGTTCATCCACAGCCAGGTCATCCGCGAGCGCGACGTGGGCACCGCCGTGCTGGTGGTCTCCAGCGAACTCGACGAGGTGATCGGGCTGGCCGACCGGATCGCGGTGATGTATCGCGGCCGGGTCATCGGCATCGTCGGCCCGGACACCCCGCGCGAGGAGATCGGTCTGCTGATGGCGGGCATCACCCCCGACGCGACCGGCGGTTCCCCGGAGAGCACCCCAGCCGCCGACGGCACCGCCGTGGCGACCATCGACCGGGACGACGCAGCGGTGACCGACGCGGACGCGGCGAGCGCCGACGGCACGACCGCGACCACCGACCGCGACGTCACGGCCACCACCGACGGCGTGGCCCCGGCCCCCGAGGGTCCCGGCAACGAGGACGAGAAGGCATGAGCGAGCTCTGCGAGCGAATCATCAGGCTCAGTGCGGTGGTGCCTCATGACGGTACGGAGCGAAGCGGAGTGCCGGCATGACCACTTCTTCCCAGCCTGGCTCGCCGGACAAGGAACCGGCGAGCGAGGAGCAGGCCAACCGGACGGCGATCGGCAACACCGAGCGCGCCGAGACGGCCACCACCGGGCAGTCCCCGCAGGGACGGCCCACCCTGGGTCGGCTGTTCCTGGAGAACCTGTGGGCGGCCAACACGTTCACCGTGACGCTGCTGTCGCTGGTGCTGGCGATGGTGGTCGGCGCCATCCTCATGATCATTTCTGATCCGGACGTGCTGGGCACCTACGCCTACTTCACCGCCCGCCCCACCGACGCGCTCAACGCGAGCTGGACGCTGGTCAGCGAGGCGTACGCGAACCTGTTCAAGGGCAGCGTCTTCGACCCGGCCGCCACCACCGTCAACGCGGCGCTGAGCCCCATCTCGGAGACGCTCACCTACACCGCGCCGCTGGTCTTCACCGGCCTGTCGGTAGCGCTGGCCTTCCGGGGCGGCCTGTTCAACATCGGTGCCCAGGGACAGGCCACCATGGGCGTGATCCTGGCCGCGCTGGCCGGGTTCCTGCTGCCGCTGCCGCCCGGCCTGCACCTGCTGGTCGCGGTGCTGGCCGGTGCGGTCGGCGGCGCGATCTGGGGTTTCATCCCCGGCATCCTCAAGGCGCGGACCGGCGCCCACGAGGTGATCAACACGATCATGCTCAACTACATCGCGGTCTACTTCCTGACCTGGCTGATCGTGCAGAACGGCGTGCAGGACCCGAACCGCACCGACGCGATCAGCCGGCCGGTGGACGCCTCGGCCCAACTGCCGCGGCTGTTCGGGGACGGGCTGCGGGCGCACGCCGGAATCATCCTCGCCGTGCTGGCCACCCTGGCGGTCGCCTGGCTGCTCAACCGCTCCACGCTCGGCTTCGAGCTGCGCGCGGTCGGCGCCAACCCGGACGCCGCCCGCACCGCCGGCATCAGCGTCACCCGGACGTACGTGCTGATCATGGTCTTCGCCGGGGCGCTGGCCGGACTGGGCGGCTCGCAGATGGTGCTCGGCACCACGGCCGCCGCCCTGACCCCGCTGGTGGTCGCGCAGATCGGCTTCGACGGCATCCTGGTAGCCCTGCTCGGTCGCGTGAAACCGTGGGGAGTGGCGCTGGCCGCGCTGCTCTTCGGCGCGTTGCAGGCCGGCGGCAACCGGATGCAGTCGTACTCGGGGATCTCGCTGGAGCTGGTCACCGTGCTCCAGGCGCTGATCGTCATCTTCATCGCCGCGCCGGCCCTGGTGAAGGCGATCTTCCAGCTCCGGGCGGCCCGCGCCGCCCGGTTGCAGACGAGCCTCGCGAAGGGCTGGTGAGGCATGTCCACCATGGCCGTCCCCGACGTCGCGGTCGCGCAGGTCGACGAGGGCTTCTGGACCCGGACCCGCAAGGTGGGCCTGGTGCTGTCGGCCCTCGGCCTGCTGGCCACCGTGCTGTTCGGCGCGCTCGCCACCGGTGAGCAGGCCCGCTTCACGCTCAGCGAGGACTCCGCCGGGGCCGCGTTGGAGATCCACGGGACGGTCGGCGCGGTCCTCTTCGGACTGATCGCGCTGGCCGCCGGGGTGGCGATGCTCGCCACCCGCCTGCCGAAGCGCTGGTTCGTCCCGGTGCTCGCCGTCGGTCTGGTCGCCTTCGTGCTCTCCTTCCTCTGCTGGCAGGTCTCCGCCGCACCGACCGGGCAGAACTTCATGCCGCTGGTCAACATCGTGCGCGGCACGTTCCTGCTCGCCCTGCCGTTGATCTTCGGTGCGCTGGCCGGTGTGCTCTGCGAGCGCTCCGGCGTGGTCAACGTGGCCATCGAGGGTCAGTTGCTGATGGGCGCGTTCAGCGGCGCGCTGTTCGGCAGCATCAGCGGCAGCATCTGGGTGGGCCTGGTCGCCGCCGCGATCGGCGGCGCGTTCATCTCGCTGCTGCTCGCCGTCTTCTGCATCCGCTACCTGGTCGACCAGGTGGTCATGGGCATCGTGCTGAACCTGCTCGCGGTCGGCATCACCGGCTTCCTCTACGAGCGGCTGATGCAGACCGACGCGGCGCGCTACAACAGCGCTCCCCGGTTCAGCAACTGGGAGATCCCGCTGCTCTCCGACATCCCGGTCCTCGGGCCGGCGCTGTTCCAGGCGAACATCTTCCTCTATCTCGCCCTGCTGCTGGTGCTCGTGATCCACATCGCGCTGTTCCGCACCCGGTGGGGTCTGCGGACCCGCTCGGTCGGCGAGCACCCGACGGCGGCGGACACCCTGGGCGTGAAGGTGCTGCGGGTGCGCTACCGCAACGTACTGCTGGCCGGGGTGGTGGCCGGCATCGGCGGCGCGTCGTACACGCTGGCGCTCTACTCGTTCACCAAGAACATGATCGGCGGTAAGGGCTTCATCGCCCTGGCCGCACTGATCTTCGGTCGGTGGAGCCCGACGGGGGCGCTGCTCGCCGCGCTCTTCTTCGGCTTCGCCGACCAGTTGGCCACCTACCTGGGCGCGATCAACAGCATCATCCCCGGCCAGTTCCTGGCCATGCTGCCGTACCTGGCGACGATCCTGGCCGTGGCCGGGCTGGTCGGCCGGGTCCGGGCACCCGCCGCCGACGGCAAGCCGTACATCAAGGGCTGATCCAGGGGAGCGCAGCATGGAGATCGACTGGGCGCGGTTGCGCGCCGCCGCCACCGAGGTGATGCGGCACGCGTACGTGCCGTACTCGAAGTTCCCGGTGGGCGCGGCGGCACTCGTCGACGACGGCCGGGTCGTGGTGGGCTGCAACGTCGAGAACGCCGCGTACGGTGTGGTGCTCTGCGCCGAGTGCGGCGTGATCTCCTCGCTGCACGCCACCGGCGGAGGCCGGATCGTCGCGCTGTCCTGCGTCGACGCCACCGGTGAGCCGCTGATGCCGTGCGGGCGCTGCCGGCAACTGCTCTGGGAACAGGGCGGGCCGGAGTGTCTGATCGAGGCCAGGGGCGGTCCGCTGCGGATGGCGGAGCTGCTGCCGCACGCCTTCGACGTGGCCGACCTCGACGCGGTGACCCGGGAACGGCCGGTGCCGGTGGTCCCCGACCGACTGGCCGCCTGGCGGGGACGCGGCACCGTCTTCGTGCACCCCGACCTCTCCGCCGGCCAGCAGATCTGGACGGCCTACTGGGAACGGTCGGCCGGCGACGACGCGGGCGCCGAGACCGGGGTGCTGGAGGAGGCGCCGACCTGGGACGACCCGGCGGAGGCGATCACCTGGGGGTTGGCGCGTACGCCCCGGGTCGTGGTGGTGGACGCGTCGGGGACGATCTTCTGGGCCGGTGAGGGTGAGCCGCCGGTGGAGATTCCGGTGCGGTGGGATGGGACTCAAGGGTGAGTGTGTTTACTGCGGTTGACGTGATTCGGGCGAAGCGGGACGGGGGAGTGCTCTCCGACGCGCAGATCGACTGGGTGGTGGACGCGTACACCCGGGGGGCGGTGGCCGACGAGCAGATGTCGGCGCTGGCCATGGCGATCCTGCTGAACGGCATGACGGGACCGGAGATCGCCCGGTGGACGGCCGCGATGATCGCCAGCGGCGAGCGGCTCGACCTGTCGTCGGTGTCCCGGCCGACCGTGGACAAGCACTCGACCGGCGGTGTCGGTGACAAGATCACCCTGCCGCTCACCCCACTGGTGGCCGCGTGTGGCGCGGCGGTGCCGCAGCTCTCCGGGCGCGGCCTCGGGCACACCGGCGGCACGCTGGACAAGCTGGAGTCGATCCCGGGCTGGCGGGCCGCGCTGAGCAACGAGGAGTTCACCGCCCAACTGCGCGATCTCGGGGCGGTGATCTGCGCCGCCGGGTCGGGGCTGGCCCCGGCCGACCGCAAGCTGTACGCGTTGCGGGACGTCACCGGCACGGTCGAGGCGATCCCGCTGATCGCCAGCTCGATCATGAGCAAGAAGATCGCCGAGGGCACCGGCGCGCTGGTCCTCGACGTGAAGGTCGGCTCCGGCGCGTTCATGAAGTCGGTCGACGATGCCCGTGAGCTGGCCCGGACCATGGTGGAGCTGGGCGGCGCGCACGGCGTCCGCACGGTCGCCCTGCTCACCGACATGTCGACGCCGCTCGGCCTGGCCATCGGCAACGGGGTCGAGGTCACCGAGTCGGTCGAGGTGCTGGCCGGCGGTGGCCCGGCCGACGTGGTGGAACTGACGCTGGCACTGGCCCGGGAGATGCTCGACGCCGCCGGGCTGCCCGACGCCGATCCCGCAGCCGCCCTGCGCGACGGGCGGGCGATGGACGTGTGGCGGTCGATGATCCGCGCACAGGGCGGTGACCCCGACGCGCCCATGCCCACCGCGCCCGAGGTCGAGGTGGTGCGCGCCGAGACGGACGGCTACGTCGCGACCGTCGACGCGTACGCCATGGGGGTTGCCGCGTGGCGGCTCGGCGCCGGCCGGGCGCGCAAGGAGGACCCGGTCAGCGTCCCCGCCGGGGTGCTGTTGCACAAGCGGCCCGGTGACCCGGTGCGGGCCGGTGACCCTCTCTACGAGCTGCGTTCCGAGAGTCCGGAGAGGATTCCGGGGGCGCTGGCGGAGGCGGCCCGGGCGGTGACTCTCGCGGCGACACCGTCGGTCCCGAATCCACTGGTCCTCGAACGGGTGGAGTGAGTCCACCCTGGTCGCGCCCCATGGTGCCGGGCCGGTCTGGCCGCTATCCTCGCAGGCCAGGGGGGACAATCGGCGCCCGAGACATCATGACCAGACAGGGATGTTGCCGTGATCGTGCCTGCCCCCGACCCTCGCGAGGTGCGTGAAGCGAGCCTGGAGGAGCTGTCCCGGCTGCGGCTGCCACTGCCGCCACCGCAGTTCCCGCTGGTGTGGGAGCCCGGCGACGAGATCGAGTTGCGGCCGACCCCGGAGGTCGAGGCGCGGATCGCCGTCCTGCACCTGATCCAGGCGCGCTGCTTCGGTATGCCGCCGCAGGCGGCGATGAGCTGGTTGCTGGCGTCGCACCTGTTGGAGATGGTCACCCCGCCGGAGTTCCAGTTCGTCACCGGCGCCAAGGGCGACCACCGTTCGTTCGTGCTGCACCACGACGCGCTCTTCGCCCTGACCTGGGTGCTCGGCCTGACCAAGCAGCTCGATCCCACGCTGCCGGTGGACGAGCGGCTGGTGGAGCGTCTGCCGAACATCGTCGAGGGGGAGACCTTCCGGCGCTGGCAGGCCCGCATCCTGACCGCGCCGCAGCATCCGGCCGACGCCGCCGCCCTGCTTGACCTGCACTACTGCCTGGACTGGGCGTACCTGGAGGTGAGCCGGGCCGGGCGGTTGTTGCCGGGGCTGGTGGACGCCAACGCCATCGGCCAGCGCCGTTGGGCGCTGGAGTGGGCGGTGATGCTGCGCGGGCCGTACCACGACGAGCCCCCGGGCTGGGAAGAGGTCGACCTCTCCACCTAGGGACGCGGGCGGTACACGCCGAGCCGGACCGAGACGGTCACCCGGACCGGCTCGCCGAGGGCGGTGATCCGGTCGGCCAGCCCGGCCGGGTCGGTGTGCCAGGCGCTCGGTCCCATGCCGACGAGTGTCCGCACGTCCGCACCGGTCAGGCGCAGCTCCTGTCGGTGCGCGGTGTGCGACTCCTCGACGAAGTGCCCGCCGAGGCCGGCGGCGACCCGGTCCGCCTTGGCCGGGTCGACCCGGAGCAGGTCGAGCGCGTCGACCAGCTCGGTGAGGTGGTCGACGGCCGGCGTCACCACCAGCAGCCGCCCGGTCGGTGCGAGGACCCGGTGGAACTCGGCGCCGTTGCGGGGCGCGAAGACGTTCAGCAGCAGCGCCGTCGACGCGTCCGCCAGCGGCAGACGCTGCCAGGTGTCGGCGACCGCCGCGGTGATCCGGGGGTGCGCCCGGGCGGCCCGGCGCAGCGCGGGCTTCGAGACGTCCAGGGCAAGACCGACGGCCGCCGGCAGCGCCGCCAGCACCGCGGCGAGGTGCCGACCGGTGCCGGCGCCCGCCTCCACCACCAGCGGGTACGCCCCGACGTCGTCGGTCGGGACATCCTGGTGCGGCCCCTTTGCTCTGCTTACCTCGGCGCAACAGACACGCCCGGAAACCGGTGCGTCCGTTGAAGCAGAGCAAAGGCAGCGCGGGACACCTGGGTGCGGGGTGGCGGCCTGCCCGGTGACGCGGGTGGCGGCCTCGGCGAGGGCGGCGGAGATCAGGTCGTAGTGGCCGGCGGCGAGGAAGTCCGCCCGTGCGGCGACCATCTCCGCGCTGTCGCCGCCGTGCGGGGCGCGGCCGGCGAGCAGGTTGACGTAGCCCTGCCGGGCGATGTCGAAGCTGTGCCGACGCGGACACGTCAACGTGCCGGCGGCACCGGCGGAGACCTCGCCCAGCGGGTCTGCGCAGACCGGGCAACGCAGCCGCTCGACGACGCGAGTTTCCATCACCACAGCAGGTTGCAGGCCAGATCCACGCTCCCGAGCGTACCCAGCGGTCCGCTGCGGACTAGGGTCTGGTCATGGCCGCGAACATCGGGTATGAGGACATCGTCAAGGCGCCGAAGGCGTTGCTGCACGACCACCTGGACGGCGGTCTGCGGCCCGCGACGATCGTCGAGCTGGCCGCCGAGGTCGGTCACGAGCTGCCCACCACCGACCCGGCGGAGCTGGGGCGCTGGTTCGTGGCGGCGGCCGACTCGGGTTCGCTGGAGCGCTACCTGGAGACGTTCGCGCACACCGTGGCCGTGATGCAGACCGCTCCGGCGCTGCGCCGGGTGGCCCGGGAGTGCGCACTGGACCTCGCCGCGGACGGGGTGGTCTACGCGGAGGTGCGCTTCGCCCCGGAGCAGCACCTGGAACGCAATCTGAGCCTGGACGAGGTGGTCGAGGCGGTGCTGGCCGGGTTCGTCGAGGGCAGTGCGCTCGCCGCCGAGGCCGGTACGCCGATCCGGGTCGGCACGCTACTCACCGCGATGCGGCACGCGGCGCGCTCGCAGGAGATCGCGGAGCTGGCGGTTCGCCATCGCGACCACGGGGTGGTGGGGTTCGACATCGCCGGTGCCGAGGCCGGTTTCCCGCCCACCCGGCACCTGGACGCCTTCGAGTACCTCCAGCGGGAGAACTTCCACTTCACGATCCACGCCGGTGAGGCGTTCGGGCTGCCCTCCATCTGGCAGGCGATCCAGTGGTGCGGAGCCGACCGGCTGGGCCACGGCGTACGCATCGTGGACGACATCACCGTCGGCGCGGAGCCGGTGCTCGGCCGGCTGGCCGCGTACGTGCGGGACAAGCGGATCCCGTTGGAGCTCTGCCCGTCGTCCAACGTGCAGACCGGTGCCGTGGCGTCGATCGCCGAGCACCCCATCGGGCTGCTGCGTGACCTGCGGTTCCGGGTCACCGTGAACACCGACAACCGGCTGATGAGCGGCACCTCGGTGTCCCGGGAGATGGCGTTGCTCTGCGAGGCGTTCGGCTACGGCTGGCGTGAGGTGCAGTGGTTCACCATCAACGCGATGAAGAGCTCCTTCATCCCGTTCGACGAGCGGCTCCGGATCATCGACGAGGTCATCAAGCCCGCGTACGCCAAGCTGCTGGCCTGAGTCTGCGGCGCCGGCTCACCGGGCCGGTGGGTGGCCGGGGCGGTGCAGGCCGGCGACCTGACGCAGGATCTCCCGGGCGCGGGCGGCCTCCGCGCCCAGTCCGGTCTGGCGGCGCAGCACGGCCGGCTCGGCCCGCAGCAGCGTCACGCCCCGGCGCAGCAGCACCCGGGGGCCCTTGCGCTGCTCGGCCAGGTCGCGGGCCAGTCGACGGAGGAAGGTCGCCCCGCGCGGTCGGCGCAGCGCGTACGCCCCGGCGAGCACGCCCCGGAGTCGGCACTCCTCGACGATCTCCGCGGCGAAGATCCCTTCGGCCACGAAAAGTGGCGAGTCGGCCAGCTCGAACGGCCGATTGGCCACCCGGCGGTCCTCATTGATGGCGTATACCGGGACGTCTGCCCGACCGTCCATCGCCAGTCGGGTTATCACCTCAACGGCTGTTTCGGCGTCCCACGAGGCGGGCGACTCCCAGTCGATCTGGCCGTCTCGGCGTGGTAACGATGGGTCATCGCCATTCTTGTAGAAATCGTCCAAACAGAGCACTGGCAGGCCGGTTTGTCGCGCTACGTACGACTTCCCGGAGCCGGAGGGGCCGGCGAGCAGGACGACTCGGTGCGGGGGCTTCATTACCTTCAGTGACTCCGAACAGACGGACCGCGATCAAATTGCGTCAACATCTCATCACACCTTTGGCTGGGGCCAACCTGGGCTTTCTCTTTCCGGAGAGGCGTGATGGAATCTCGGATGGTCCGACCCGCCGGGTCGGCTGCTGGGCGTTGTCCGCAAGACAACGCGGACGCTGCAATCACGAGGGCGGTGACGTGAGCAAACGACCGAAGACGGCAGGCTCCTTCCTGTCGCGTATGGGTCGACCGGTCGGTCGGCTCCGCGACATGCCGATCTGGTCCAAGCTCGGTCTCATCATGATCGTGCCGACCATCGCCACGGTCGTCGTGGGCACGAGCGGTCTGGTCGACCACCTGGACTCGCTCAGTGACGCCAACCGGGCCGGCGACCTCGCGGAACTCATCGGGCACTCCGGTGCCCTGGTGGACGGTCTGCAGGACGAGCGGACGGCTGCCGTCCTGCTCCTCGGCGTGCCGCCGCAGTCGGCCGGGCAGGCCGAGTCGGAGGCGAAGAAGAACGCCTCCGCGCGCTACACCGATGTCGCGGGCGCCGTCGACCGGGCCACGGATCCCTACTCGTCGCAGCGCTCCGACCTCACCGACCTGCCGCCCAGCCTTCAGGATCTGTTGACGGCGATCGACGAGCGCCTCGGTGACCTGCCGGGCACCCGGAGCCAGGTGATCAACGGCAAGTTCAAGATCACCGACACGCTCCAGTCGTACGACGAGCTGATCAACCAGCTGCTCTCCGTGCGGGACTCGGCCAGCCAGCTCGCCGGTGACAACGACCTGAGCGACCGGATGCGTGCCTCCGCCGCCGTCGCGCGGGAGAAGGAGTGGCTCTCCGTCCGCCGGGTGGTCGTGCACCGCGCCATGATCCAGGGCGGCATGAGTTCGACCCTGCGCACCGACTACATCTCCAGCGAGACCGGCCAGCAGCAGGCGCAGCAGAGCTTCAACGCGGTCGCCACCGAGGCCGAGGCGGAGTTCCACGCCCAGACCGTCGGTGGTGGTGACCGGCGTGAGGCGACGATCTATATCAGCCAGGTCAACGCCGACACCTCGGACACCCTCGGCGGACTCGACTTCACGCCGGAGCAGTGGGACACGGCGCTGGTCGCCAACGGTCGGCTGATCCGGTCGGTGGAGTCCAAGTTCGACTCGGACGTCGCCGCCGAGGCCGCCACCCTCCGCTCCGACGTGCAGCGGCAGGTGTTCCTGGAGACCGGCCTGCTGCTGACCACGCTGCTCTTCGCTATCTTCCTGGCGTTCCTGGTGGCCCGCTCGATGGCCCGTTCGCTGCGTGACCTCCGACAGGGCGCGCTCTCCATCGCCCAGTACGGCCTTCCCCAGGCGGTGGCCCGGCTGCGCGACCCGCAGGTCACCGGCCAGCTCTCGCCGATGCAGCTCGCCAACCAGATCGCCGAGCCGCTGCCGGTGCGCAGCAAGGACGAGTTCGGGCAGGTGACCGAGGCGTTCAACGCCGTCCACCTGGAGGCGGTCCGGACCGCCGCCGAGCAGGCCGCCCTTCGGGCGTCCGTCGCGACCATGTTCGTCAACCTCGCCCGCCGTTCCCAGATCCTGGTCGACCGGCTGATCGGCCACCTCGACCGGCTGGAGCGCGGCGAGGAGGACCCGGACCGGCTGGCCGAGCTGTTCCAGCTCGACCACCTGGCCACCCGGATGCGCCGTAACGACGAGAACCTCCTGGTCCTCGCCGGTGCCGACTCGACCCGTGTCCAGCGGGAGCCCGCCGCGCTGATCGACGTGCTCCGGGCGGCCCAGTCCGAGGTCGAGCACTACACCCGGATCGAGTTCGGCGTCATCGACCGGGACATCGAGGTCGCCGCGCACGCCGTCAACGACCTGGTCCACCTGGTCGCCGAGCTGTTCGACAACGCGACCGCGTTCTCTCCGCCGGACTCCCAGGTGCTGGTGGAGGCCCGCCGGGTCGGTGACCGCGCCACGCTGTACGTCGAGGACCGCGGCATCGGCATCAGCGCGGAGCAGTTGACCGACCTCAACGAGCGCCTCGCCACGCCGCCGCAGGTGGACGTCGCGGTCTCCCGGATGATGGGCCTGGTCGTGGTCGCCCGGCTGGCGTCCCGGCACGCCGTCCGGGTGGAGCTGCGTCCTGGCAACGACCGGGGCACCGTCGCCGACGTCACGTTGCCGCCGACCGTGCTGGTGCCGCGTGCGCTCTCCGGCCGTGGGCAGCAGCACCCCGCGCTGCCTCCTGCCGCCCCCCAGCCCGGCCCGGCCCCCGCGTTCGGTGGCATGCCGCCGACGGGTCACAACGGCCACGGTCCGGGCATGCCGCAGGTTCCCACGCAGCGTCCCGGTGGCTCCGGCAACCAGGTGACCCTGGGTGGCCGACCCTTCGACCCGGCCAGCCGCAACGGTGCCGGTGCACCCGGCTTCATGGCCGGCGCGGGCAACCTGCCCGCCTGGTCGGACCTGACCGGTGCCAGCGGCGTCCCGGGCGGCAACAACTTCGCCCCGCGGAACCCGAACGGGTCGTCGCACGACCCGCTGCCGCAGCGTCGCCACACCGACGAGCCGCACTCGGGGCAGCAGCCGAACATCCCGCGTCAGCTTCCGAGCAGCCCGGAGGCGGCTCCCTACGCGCCGCCCGCGGTGTCCGCGCCGCCGGTGCCGCCGGTCTCGTCGCCGCCGGTCTCGGGTACGCCGTACTCCGCGCCGCCGGTCTCCGGCGCCCCGGTCTCCGGGCACCCGGTCTCCGGTTCGCCGGTCTCGGGTGCGCCGGGCGGCTTGCCGCAGCGGCCCGTCTCGCCGGGCACCGGATACCAGCAGCCCTCGGCGCCGCCGGCCTGGCCGCCGGTCGCCGGGGAGACGGCCGCCCCGGCGGTGCCCGAGCGACTGGCCGCCGCGCTGGACATGACCACCGAACTGCCTCGGGTGTCGCGTCAGACGCCGCAGCAGACGCCGTCCGCCTGGCCGACCTCGGCGCCGCAGCCCCAGCCGACCACGCCCACGCCGCCGCAGGCCCAGAACCGGCAGCGGTACGCGGACGAGACGATGGAGCTGCCGATCTTCCGGGAGCTGGAGTCCGCGTGGTTCCGCACCCGTCGTCCGGGGCCGGAGGAGTCGGCCGGCGCCCGCCAGCCGGCGGCCAACGGCGCCACGACCCAGCAGATCACCGCGATCGACCCGGGTCGGCCCGCGCCGCAGCCTCCGGCCGCGCCGGCAGCCAAGCCGCCGATGGCAGAGGCACCGACGGCCGCAGCCGCGTCCGGCGGGAACGGCGGGTTCCGTCCCAGCGGTGGCGGCGAGAACAGGCCCTCGTACCGGTCCGCGCCGCAGGATAATGTGTGGCAGACCGCGGCCGACGACGGTTGGCGGGCCGCCAGCGCGGCCAGCCAGGCGCCGGCGGCGGCCGCCGCCACCACGCAGACCGGGCTGCCGAAGCGGACGCCGATGGCCCAGCTTGTGCCGGGTGCGGTCGAGAAGCCGGCGGCCACGGTGCAGAAACGTAACCCCGAGTCGGTGCGCGGTCTGCTCTCCGCCTACCACCGGGGTGTCCAACGGGGACGTAACCACCCGTCGGACAGCAACCCGACCGGCCCGGAGGGAACTTCGGGCGGGCAGCAATCCTCGCAGTCTGGCTCAGGCCCGGTGGCCGGGAGCGGGCAGAAGGAGCAAGAAGGATGACTAGTACGCAGGATCTCGGTTGGCTGTTGGCCAACTTCGCCGATCGGGTACCCGGTGTCGCGCACGCGGTCGCCGTCTCCGCGGACGGCCTGCTCCTGGCGTCGTCACGAGACCTTCCGCGGGATCGGGCGGACCAGCTGGCGGCCATTGCCTCCGGCCTGGTCAGCCTGACCCAGGGTGCCGCCCGCTGTTTCGAGGGAGGGGCGGTGCTGCAGACCGTGGTCGAGATGGACAACGGCTTCCTGTTCCTGATGTCGATCTCCGACGGCTCGTCGTTCGCGGTCCTCGCCGCGCGTGCCAGCGACGTGGGACAGGTCGGGTACGAGATGGCTCTGCTCGTGGACCGGGTGGGCGATGCGCTGACTCCGGCGCCACGTACCGCCGTCGGGATGATGGGCTGAGCGTCGCGCCAGCCGGTGGGGCGGGTGAGGCGCGAACACGACTTACGAGGAGTAGCGCCGGTGCGAGCCGGTGCCGGGGACGAAGGAGGTGAGCGGCGACATGGCCGATCGTGACGAGCCGACCGGCGCTTTGGTCCGTCCATACGCCGTGACCCGCGGTCGTACCCGTCCTCGCCTCGACATCGCCCTGGAGGCGCTGGTCGAGACCACGGTGCGCGGTCGGGCCGTTGCCACAGGCAACGGCGGGCAAGGCCGAGAGCACCAGTACATCGCTGCGCTGTGTGACGGACGTGTGCAGTCGCTCGCTGAGATCGCGGCGCGTATGCAACTTCCGCTCGGCGTGGCCCGGGTGCTCATCGCCGACATGGCGACGGACGGCCTGGTCGCTATCCACGAGCCGACCATCCTGGACGACTCGGACGACGCGGTGGGCACTGAATTGCTGGAGAGGGTGCTGAGTGGACTTCGCAGGCTCTGACATGTCGCACCGTCCGCCGACCCCGAGCGGGCGCGTGACGTCGGCGAAGATCGTTATCGCCGGTGGATTTGGCGTCGGCAAGACGACGCTGGTCGGCTCGGTCTCGGAGATCACGCCGCTGACCACCGAGGCCATCATGACGTCCGCCGGTGTCGGCGTCGACGACACCCGGCAGGTGCCGGGTAAGACGACGACCACGGTGGCCATGGACTTCGGTCGTATCTCGATCGATCGTGACCTGATCCTGTACCTCTTCGGTACGCCGGGTCAGACCCGTTTCTGGTTCATGTGGGATGAACTGGTCCGGGGCGCGATCGGCGCGGTCGTGCTGGTGGACACCCGCCGGTTGGCGGACTGCTTCGCGGCGATCGACTTCTTCGAGCACCGGCGGCTGCCGTACCTGGTGGCCATCAACTGCTTCGACGGCATGCAGTACCACGATCCGCAGGACGTCCGGGAGGCGCTCGCTATCTCCAGCGACGTGCCGGTGGTGGCCTGCGACGCCCGGAACCGCGAGTCGACGAAGCACGTGCTGATCTCGTTGGTCGAGTACGTGCTCACGATGCGCCGTACCCGGGCCGTCGCTCCCGCCTGACGATCGGCTGCCGCGCCCGGTGCCGACCAGGAGGGCACCGGGCGCGCAATGCTGTCCGCAGCCCGGCCGGAGGTTCGGCGGCTCGGTCGGGGCCGCCCGGCCGACCGCTCAGCTCGGGCGGTTCCAGGCCACGTCGGGTGGACCGCGAGACTGCGCAGCGTGCGTGTGGCGGCTCCGGAGCGGGCTGATGTCCCCGGGACCACCACGGCGTCCGATCGGGCCGTCACGGCGCGCTGGGCGGCGTGGATGACGCCGGCGAATGACACGGGGAGCCCTACCGTGCGGACCACCTCCACCCCGGCGGCACGCGGTGCACGATCATGACCTGCGGGGTTGGTGCGTTGGTCATGCACACGCCCGGTCGACTCGATGTCGAATCAACCGGGCGTGGGTGAAAAAACGCAGGTGAGCGGGGTTGTGGCAGGCGTCAGGACCGGTAGCCGGCGGAACGGTACTCGTACTCCCGGTCGTCGTCGCGCTCGCCGGAGTCCCGGGTGAAGTCCCAGCCACCGGCGGACTCCCGGCCCGGTCGCCCGCCGACCGCGAAACCGCCGATCTCCTGCCCGCGACGCCAGCCGCGGAAGTAGCCGGTGGTGTTCTCGGCCAGGCTGGCCGCGTCCCGGACGATGCGCAGCGGACGCTCCTCGCGCAGCGGCGAGCCGGGCACGAGGTTGGCCTGCGGCACCCGCTTGGGCAACCCGGCCCCGGTCTCGGCACCCACCGCCGGACGGGCGGCCTGCTCGGCGGCCTCCCAACCGGTGTCGGCCAGGCTGGACCACTCCAGGTCGGCGCTCTCGCCGTGCCCGACGAACCAGGCGGACCTGGCCTGAGCAAAGATCAACAGGTCGCCGTCGCCCTCGTCGGGGACGGGCGGCGGCCGGTGCTCCACCGGCGGCTCCGCGCGGCGCGCCGGCGGGGTGAGGTCCAACCGCTCCACCGGACGCCCGCCACGTGCCGGGTCACCCCGGTCGACCAGCCGCAGCGGCGGGGTCTCCTGGGCCGACTCGGCGGAGCTGCGCAGGGCACGGTCGGCCAGCGGCGGCGGCTCGACCAGTCGCAGCACCGGCGGCTCGGGCGGCAGGTCGTCGGCGAGCCACGGCGGGGTCACCCGACGCTCCGCACCGAGGTCGGCGGGGGGCTGCGGTGCTTCGTGCCGCTTCCGGTCGTCGTAGGCGGAGGTGACCACCGGATTGAGCGGCGAGGTGACGTCCGCCGGGTTCTCCGGGTTGTTCACCAGCGGCCAGTTGGCCCGCGACCCCGGGGGTGCCGTCGGCTCCTGATCGGGTCGGGGCGCCGGCACCGGAACGCTGAGGTCGGTGGCGCTGAACCCGCCGGTCGGCGGTTCGCCGTTGGTCTTCGGACGCGGCGGGATGATCGTGCGCTGCCGTTCGGCCCGCGCGCTGTTGATCGCTGCGGTGGTGAGTGTCGGCCGGAACGGTTCGCCGGCCTCGGCGGGCGGCACCGTCCCGCGCTGCGAGGGCGCGATCGGCGTGATGCCGGGCGGCGGCGGGGGCGGCGTCGAGATCGGACGGTTCGTCGGGCCGTCGATGCGCGACGGGCCGGGCTCGGCGTGCGTCGACGGCGCGGAGACGGGCGGGCCGGACATCGCAGCCGGCGTCAGCGGCATGGGTGCGACGGGCGGCGGTGCGACCGGTGCCGGGGCGACCGGCGGCGGACCGAGCGGACGCGGCGACGCGGGACCGCTGCCGGGCTGCGGCTCGGGCCGACTGCGGCGGCCACCACCGGCCGGTTCGGGCCCGGTGGGCCGGACCGGGCGCAGACCGGGGGCGGGAGCCGGAGCGGGCGCGGCGGCGGTGGAGGCCAGCTCGCCCACCGGCTCGCCCCGTCGGGCGGCGGCCCGGCGTCCGACGGCCGGTGCGGGGGGAGCGGTGCGGGCGTGCAGGGCGCCGACCAGCGCCTCGCAACCGGCGTCGCAGGCCCGGACCGAGGCGACCGCCTGTCGGATCGTCTCGGCGGCGGCGGAGGTGAGGGCCCGGTTGACCGTGGACCGGCGCGGCGTTTCGGAGATCGCCACCCGAAGCGCGGTGACCGCCTCGTCGATCGCGTCCGCCTCGCCCGCGCCCTCGGCCGCGAGCTGGGCGGTGACGGCGTCGGCGGTGACCGCCGCGTCACGACCGCGTCCTGCGGCGTCGGTGAGCATGCCCGGCTCGGGCAGCGCGTCCAGCACCGCCAGCGGGATCGACTCGGCCGGATCCGGGTAGGCCCGCAACGCGGCCGGGTAGAGCTCGCGCAGCACCTCGCGCAGCGCGGCTGCGGCGGAGTGCCGGCCGGCGGCCAGGGCGGCGTGCGCCGCGAGCACCTGCTTGTAACCGGCGAGGTCCCGGGGTGCCGGCAGGGTCACCGCGGAGAGGGCGCCGGCCTGGAGGGCGCGAGCCAGTCCGACAGCCCGTCGGACGGCCGGCGGGGCCTGCATCTCCTCCAAGGAGTCGTCGTCGGCGAACCGCTCGGCGAAGTCGTCGACCGAGTCGTCGTCGGCGATCGCCAGCGGACGACCGGCGGCGCTGAGTAGCGAGGTGACGGTGTGGTCGTCACTGTCGGCGGCAATCGCCGCACCGCTCGGCCCGCCTGAGCGCTCCACGAGCAGCGTGACCAGCCGGGCGTAACCCGCCGGGTCGTCGCTCACCTCGCAGACATGCAGCAGACGGCCTGCGTCGTCGACCACAGCGGACGTCAGCGTCGAACCGGCCGAGACCGGTCGGCCAGCCGGATCCGCCGAGGCCAGACCGCAGTACACGCGCACGAGCGCCACGGCGTCGTCCTCCTCCCGGAACACAGGGTCTTCTCTGCCAGAGACTGATGCTCCCTGGTGCGCGTCAGTCGCGCCAGTCCACGACCGCAGAGATCTTTCCGACAATGGTCCGCCAACCCAGACTTGCGGTTTGTGCCCCAATTTTCTTCAGCTTACGTCGACCGAGGAATCCGCCGATGCCGCCCTTGACAGACGCGCGTAGCGCGTCGTCCAGATCGTCGAGGCTGGAGCCGCTGGACAGCATGTCGAGCACGGCGGGCAGGCGCAGCGCGTACGACAGGTCGCGAGCGACCTCGCCCGCCTCGATGAGCAGCGTCGGAGCCCAGCTGTCGTGGCCACCCCGCAGGTTCTCCACTACCAGATCGAGCTCGTAGACGTCCTCCTCAAGCGGGGCGATGTCCGCCGGTTCCACCCGTTCGGACAATTCATTCCAGCTGTCCAGCTGGGACATATCGTTGGGCGCACCGGAACGGACGAAGCTGACCAGGGATTCCGGGGTCTTGAACAGCAGCAGCCGTCCCCGGTGACTCAGGAAGACGGGGACTTCCTCGTCGCCGTCGTCGTCCGCCTTCTCGTCGGCGTCCTCGTCGGCGTCGGAGTCCTTCTTCGAGGTGGACTTGCCCGAGGCGGACTTGCCCGACTCCTCGTCCTTGTCCTGCTTCTCGTCCTCGTCGCTCTCGGCGAACTCCCGGGCGACGTCCTCGTCGAGGATCACGACGTCGTCGTCCTCGTCGTCGGTCTCGACGACCTGCCGACGGGCCAGGAACGGGTCGTCGGCGTCGCGTTCCGCGACGTCGGTCGGGGTCAACTCACGGGCCGGCCGGTAGGCCCGCAGGGTGAAGCCGGTGCCGGCGGGCAGAGCGACCTCGATCGGGTCGATCCGCAGCTCGTCCCAGAGGGCGCGGGACGCCTGGGCCGCCGCGCTGTCCGCCTCCTCGACGTCCGACGACTCGTCGTCGGCCTCCCGCTCGGCGGGGTCCGGCTCGGCGACGGCCTCCGGCTCGGTGGCGTCCGGCTTGGCGGGGCCGGTGGTGTCATCGAGCTCGGGCTCGTCGGCGTCCGGCCGTTGGGGCGACTGGCGGGCCACGGTGACCTCCGTGTGCGTCGGGCTGCCCACTCACCGACTCGATGTCGATGAGTGACTCTGGGCACATACCCTAATGGGCTGCTCTGGGTAATCGGTGCCCGCACCCCGATGGCGGTCCCGACAACCCGTACGCCGCGCCGTCGCCGGCCGGTGCCGGTCGGCCCGGCATCGGTGACGCGCCGCACAGGTCAGGGCCGGTGCGGGCCGGAGAGCGCGAGGTAACCGTGCTCGGCGGCCTGCTGCACCACCCACTGGTCGCGGTACCAGCCCTCGGCGTCGACCAGGTCCGCGTGTGGTCCCCGCTGGACCACCCGCCCGGCGTCGAGCACCAGCACCTCGTCGAGCCCGTCGAGACCGGTGAGTCGATGCGTGATCAGAAGCACCGAATGCCCGGCCGGCGTGGCGGCCAGGGTGGAGGCGAGCACCTCGTCGGCGGCGACCGGGTCGAGACCCTCCGTCGGCTCGTCCAGCACCAGCACGCCGGGTGCGGCGAGCAACGCGCGGGCCAGCGCCAACCGCTGCCGTTGACCACCGGAGAGCTGCCCACCCTCCTCGCCGACCACGGTGTCCCAGCCCTCCGGCTGCGCCCGTACCCAGTCCGCCAGGCCGGCGGCCTCGGTGGCGGCGGCCAGTGCTGCCTCGTCGGCGTCGGGGCGGCCGAGGAGCAGGTTGTCCCGGACGGTGGCGTGGAAGACGTACGCCTCGGCGAGCAGCCCGCCGACCGCCCTCGGCAGGTCCTCCGGCGGGTACGTCGACACGTCGTGGCCGTCCAGACCCACCCGACCGCTGTCCGGGCGTACCGCACCGGTCAGCACGGCGGCGAGGGTGCTCTTGCCGGCCCCGCTCGGGCCCACCACCGCGATCCGGCGGCCGGGCGGCAGGTCGAGGTCGAACCGGTCGAGCGCGGCGGGCACCCCGGCCCGGTAACGGACCGTGACCTCCTCGAACCGTACCCGGGGGACGTCGCGCCGCTCCGTCGACGGGTTGTCCCGCCCACCGGTCGGCTCCCCGGCGGCGGCCGGTGTGTCGCGGCTCTCGGCGGCCGGCGTCAGCAGCGGGGCGACCCGGGCCAGTCCGGAGCGCAGACCGGTCCACTGCCGGGCGGCACCGACCAGCGCGAGGGCGATCTCCACGGCGGCCAGCGTGCCGACCGCCAACACCCCGATCCACGCGCCGGACACGTCGGTCCGCAGCGCCACGACCACCACGGCACCGGCGGTGAGCCCGGCGACCAGCACCCCGAGGGCGTCGACGGCGAAGCCGCGCGCGGCGAGCCGCCGCTCCAGCCGGGCGAGACGGCGGGCCCGCCCACCGGCGGCGTCGAGCGCGCTGGCGGTGGCACCGAAGGCGGCCAGGTCGGCGGCGCCGTGGGTCAGGTCGACCGCGTCGGTGGCGAGGGCACCGCGCAGTGGTGCCATCTCGGCGGCGGCCCGCCGGGTCAACGCGGTGGCCAGCAGCGGCAGGCCCACGCCTGCGACCAGCAGGCCGACGGCGAGGGTGAGCGCTGCCGGCGGCGAGATCAGTGCGGTCAGGCCGACGGCCACCAGGCTCACCGTCGCCGCGGCGGCGGCCGGGACGAGTACCCGCAGCAGCAGGTCCTGCACCGCCTCCACATCGGAGACCAGACGGCTGAGCGCGTCTCCGGTGCGCGGCGGGGCACCCCGTCGGGCGGCGAGCGTGGCGAACACCCGGGCCCGGACGTCGGTGACGAGCCGGAGCACCGCGTCGTGCCCGGCCAGCCGTTCCGTGTAGCGCAGCACGCCCCGGCTCACCGCGAGCGCCCGCACCGCGACGATCGCCACGGTGAGCCGGTCCAGTTCCGGCCGACCGGCGGCGGTCATCAACAGCCAGGTGGCGGTGGCCATCAGGGCGAGGGCGGCGAACTCGGTGGCCGCCGCGAGCAGTCCCGCTCCGACCAGCCGTCGCAGGTACGGCCGGGCCAACCGGAGTACGGCCGCCTCGGGCGACGAGTCGACACGGCGGGTCGTGGTGGCCGGAGCGGTGCTCATCGGGCCTCCCCGGCCGGTTGCGGGGTCAGCTCGGTGACCCGACCGTCCTCGACCCGCAGGATCCGGTCGGCGTCCTCCAGCAGCGCGGGGCGGTGTGCGACCAGCAGCGCGGTCCGTCCGGTCACCAGTCGACGGGTGGCCGACAGCACCGCCGCCTCGGCGGCGGCGTCCAGGCGGGCGGTCGGTTCGTCGAGCAGCACCACCGGTGCGTCCCGCAGGAACGCCCGGGCCAGCGCCACCCGCTGCCGCTGGCCGCTGGACAGGCCGTGCCCGCGTTCGCCGAGCCCGGTGTCCAAGCCGTCGGGCAGCGCGGCGACCACCTCGTCCAGCGCCGCGTCGCGCACCGCTGCGGTGATCGCCTCCGGTGCGGCGTCGGCGTGGCCGAGGCGGATGTTGTCGGCCAGCGACGCGGCGAACAGGTGGGCCCGCTGCGGCACCCAGGCCACCTGTCGACGCCACTCGTCGGCGTCCGCGCCGGCCAGGTCGACACCGCCGACGGTGACCCGCCCGGTGGTCGGTGCGACGAAGCCGAGCAGCAGCCCGAGCAGGGTGCTCTTGCCGGCGCCGCTCGGGCCGATGATCGCCACCCGCTCGCCGGGCCGGATGGTCAGCGACACGTCCCGCAGCGCGGTGGTGCGTTCGTACGCGACCGTCACCGCCTCGAACCGGATCTCGCCGCGCCCGTCGGGCGACGCACCGGAGCGGGGTACGGGCGTCGGCGCGGAACCGGAGAGCGTGAGCGCCTCGTCCAGCGCCGTGAGGCCCTCCATGCTGGCGTGGAACCGGCTGCCGGCGGCCCGCAACGGCAGGTACGCCTCCGGGGTGAGCAGCAGCACCAGCAGCGCGGTCTGGAGTGCCAGCCCGCCGTCGAGCAGGCGGAGACCGACCGGGACCGCGACCAGCGCCACCGACAGGGTGGCCACCAGCTCCAGCACCAGGGCGGAGAGGAAGGCGATCCGCAGGGTCTGCATGGTGGCGACCCGGTGCCCGTCGGCCATCCGCCGCACCGCGTCGGTCTGCGCGCGGGCCCGCCCGAACGCCCGCAGTGTGGGCAGCCCGGCCACCATGTCCAGGAAGTGCCCGCCGAGGCGGGACAGCCGCCGCCACTGCCGTTCGGTGGCGGCCTGGGCCTGCCAGCCGAGCAGCGCTCCGAAGATCGGGATGAGCGGCAGGGTCAGTGCGATGATCACCGCCGAACTCCAGTCGGCGAAGACGACCCGACCGAGCACCGCCACCGGCACCGTGACGCTCAGCACGAGCTGCGGCAGGTAACCGGTGAAGTAGGCGTCGAGCGCGTCCAGTCCACGCCCCGCCAGCGTGGCCAACTGTCCGGCCCGCTGGCCGGCGACCCAGCCCGGACCGTGCCGGGCGACCGCGCCCAGCAGATCGGCCCGCAGCGCGGCCTTCACCGTGGCCGCCGCCCGCGCCGAGACCGCGCCCTGCGCCCACACCACCAGCGCGCGGGCCGCGACGGCGGCCACCAGACCGGCCAGCGCGACGCGGTCCAGCCGCCCGGTGAACGCGGTCGCCAGGAGCATCGCCAGGGCGGTCGCCTGCGCCACGACCAGTCCGGCGGCGAGCACCCCGAGCAGCGCGAGCAGCACGAGGTCGCGTCGGGCCGCAGGGACCCGGCGCAGCAGCCGTGGGTCGAAGGGGCGGCGGCTCACCAGGGCACCGGTGCCCGACCGTCGGTCCGTCCCCGGAGAATCCGCCAGCACATCGCCTGGCAGCCTAGTCGGGACGCGCCGAGCGCCCGCGAGCGCGGAGCGGGTACGCGGGACACCACGTCGGTCGTCAGCTCAGGAACAGCGAGATGGGCAGGGCGGCCACGGTGGTGGCCACGGTCAGCGCGGTAGCACCGATCAGCCGGGCGGGGCGTTCCGCGACCATCAGCCGCTGCACCCGTACGTCCAGGTCCCGGTCGCCCAGACCGAGCGTGCCGACCGGCGTGATCCGGTTCTCGGCAGCGGCGAACCGGCGCAGCGCACCGGCCAGCGGGGCCTCCGCGTGCAGCTCCCGAGCCTTGTCGTCGGCACGCATCTCGACCAGCAGCGACACCCGCTCGTGCGCCTCGTGCACCCAGCGCAGCCACGGCAACGCCCGGCACAGCGCGGTGAACGGCATCAGCACCAGATCGTGCCGCTCCTCGGCGTGCGCCCGCTCGTGCGTCAGCACCGCCTCCAGCTCGGCCCGGTCGAGCAGACTCAACGTGCCGGCGCTGACCACCACCCGGGGCTTCACTCCCGGCAGGCAGTACGCCGCCGCACTCGGATGGTCGAGCACCAGCGCCCCGGGCACGGTGGGGTCCTGCCGGGCCACCAAAGCCAGCAGGTCCCGGTGCCGCCGCTGCGCGCGCACCGTGCCGTGGATGCTGCGTACCGTCGAGGTCAGCAGCACCGCGCCGATGCCGAACCCGACGCCGACCAGCCCCAGGTGCACCGGGCCGACGCCCACCGGAAGCGTGCTGTGCCACAGGTCGTTCGCGAGCGCCAGCAGCGCGCTGCCGGTGCCCCGGTCGTACGCGGCCAGCCCGATCGCGATCGGCAGGCCCACCGCGGAGAGGCCGGCGGCCAGGCCGACCGCCTGCCAGCAGAGGATCGCGACCCGAGGGGTACGCCAGGTCCAGGTGGAACGGGTGAGTACCTGCGCGATCAGCCAGCAGGCCAGCATCGCGGCGGCGAAGTGCACGGTCTGCGCCACGTCGTCGCCCCTACCGCTCCGCGGTCTCGTCGGCCCGACCCGGCCGGGTCGTCCGGTCCCGTCGGATCGCCTGTTCCGGTGCGGGTGCCTCGACCTGATCGGTCAACGCCGCACCGTCGCCCGGCCCGTCCGGCGTACCCGGGGTCATCCCGGCCTCGGCGGAGAGCGCGGCCCGCAGGACATCGGCCTCGGTGCCCGTCACCGAGCGGGCGAAGCGGACCAGTGCCGCGTCGCGGCTGCCACCCAGGTCCAGGGCGTCGAGCATGATCTGGGCGATGTACGCCTCGCGGCTGGCGGTGGCCCGATAGCGCCAGGCCCGCCCTTCCCGCTCGCGCTGCACCATGCCCTTGCCGGCGAGTCGGTCCAGCACCGTCATCACCGTCGTGTACGCCAACTCGCGCCCGGCCAGCACGTCGGCGACCTCGCGCACCGTCACCCCGTCGGACGCGGCGGGAACCGTGTCCCACAGCACGTCCATCACCGCACGCTCAAGATCCCCCAGCCGAGTCACCCCTGAATCCTACCCCCCGTAGTAGACCCCCCGCCCCGCACCCGCCTCCCACACCCGCTCCCCACACCCGCTCCCCACATGCCCCGCCGATCATGGAGCTCCGGCAGAGCTTCAGGCAGGATATGCACCCTTTGCCCGCGCCCCCACTCCATGATCGCCGCACCCGGCCCCCGGCGGCGCGAGAGCACGCCCCGCGAACACCCCCCGCAACCGGTGACTCAGCGAAAGGCGGCACCCGAAAGCCGCCACCAGAACTCCGACCGCGCCCAGGTCAGGTTTCCGGGGGGAGCCCACCCGCGTAGGGATCAAGCCTGACCGCCCGGAGCGGGTGGGCTCCCCCCGGAAACCCCCACAGCAAGAAAGGAATCACACCCCCTTGGGATGCCACACCGTCTTCGTCTCCAGCAACGCCGTCATCCGCCCGAGCCCCGGATCAGCCGACCAGTCGTGCCCGGAGCCCACCGGACGGAGTACCCGCTTGAGGTTCTCCGCGGCCTTGATCTCCAGGTCGACCGCCAGGTCCGCGTCGGTGACCCCGGTCAGGTCGATCGCGTTGACGTCCATGTGGGCGGCGAGCGTGGGTACGGTCTCCGGCAGCCGCCCGGTGAGGATGTTGACGACACCGCCGGGCAGGTCGGAGGTGGCGAGCACCTCGGCGAGGGTGATCGCGGCCAGTGGCGCGTCCGGGGAGGCGGCGACCACGACGGTGTTGCCGGTGACGATCGCCGGAGCGATCACGCTGACCAGGCCGAGCAGGGGCGGGCTCTCCGGGGCCACCACGGCGACCACGCCGGTCGGCTCGGGTGCGGAGAGGTTGAAGTAGGGGCCGGCGACCGGGTTCGCGCCGCCGTACACCTGCGGCAGCTTGTCGGACCAGCCCGCGTACCAGACCCAGCGGTCGGTGGCGGCGTCGACTTCGTCGGCGGGTACGCCGAGACCGATGAACTGGTCGCGGCGGCCCTCCAGCATCTCGGCGACGCGGTAGAGGATCTGACCCCGGTTGTACGCGGTCGCTCCGGCCCAGCCCTTCACGGCGGCGCGGGCGGCGACCACGGCGTCCCGGGCGTCCTTGCGGGAGGCCAGCGACACGTTGGAGTCCTGCACGAGATACGACCGTCCCGACTCGCTACGCGGGAACTTCCCGCCGATGAAGAGCTTGTACGTCTTGCGTACCGCGACCCGCTCAGACATTGAGGTACGCCTCCAGCCCGTGCCGGCCGCCCTCGCGACCGTAGCCCGACTCCTTGTAGCCGCCGAACGGCGAGGTGGGGTCGAACTTGTTGAACGTGTTGGCCCAGACGACTCCGGCGCGCAGCCGGTCGGCCATCCACAGGATGCGGGAACCCTTCTCGGTCCAGATTCCGGCGCTGAGCCCGTACGGCGTGTTGTTGGCCTTCTCCACGGCCTCGGCCGGGGTGCGGAAGGTCAGCACGGACAGCACCGGGCCGAAGATCTCCTCGCGGGCGATCCGGTGGGCCTGGGTGACGCCGGTGAAGATGGTCGGCGCGAACCAGAAGCCACGGTCCGGCAGCTCACACGGTGGCGACCAGCGCTGCGCGCCCTCGGCGGCGCCGGCTTCGGTCAGCTCGTGGATCCGGGCGAGCTGGGCGGCGGAGTTGATGGCACCGACGTCGGTGTTCTTGTCCAGCGGGTCGCCGACGCGCAGCAGCGCCATCCGACGCTTGAGCGATTCCAACACCTGCTCGGCGACGGACTCCTGGACCAGCAGCCGGGATCCGGCGCAGCAGACGTGCCCCTGGTTGAAGAAGATGCCGTTGACGATGCCCTCGACCGCCTGGTCGACGGGAGCGTCGTCGAAGACGATGTTGGCGGCCTTGCCGCCGAGTTCCAGGGTGAGCTTCTTGTCGGTGCCGGCGACGGCGCGGGCGATGGCCCGGCCGACGTCGGTGGAGCCGGTGAACGCCACCTTGTCGACGCCGTCGTGTTCGACCAGGGCGCGGCCGGTCTCGCCGGCGCCGGTGACGATGTTGACCACACCGGCCGGGAGGTCGGCCTGCTGGCAGATCTCGGCGAAGAGCAGCGCGGTCAGCGGGGTGGTCTCGGCGGGCTTGAGCACCACCGTGTTGCCGGCGGCGAGCGCCGGGGCGATCTTCCAGGCCAGCATCAGCAGCGGGAAGTTCCACGGGATGACCTGCGCGGCGACGCCGAGCGGTCGCGGGTTCGCGCCGAACCCGGCGTGCTCCAGCTTGTCCGCCCAGCCCGCGTAGTAGAAGAAGTGCGCGGCGACCAGCGGCAGGTCGACGTCGCGGGACTCCCTGATCGGCTTGCCGTTGTCCAGCGACTCCAGCACGGCCAGCTCACGCGAGCGTTCCTGGATGAGGCGGGCGATCCGGAACAGGTACTTGGCCCGGTCCCGGCCCGGCATCGGACCCCAGACCTTCTCGTACGCCGTCCGCGCGGCCCGGACCGCGCGGTCCACGTCCTGGCTGCCGCCCTCGGCGACCTCGGCGAGTACCTCCTCCGAGGAGGGGCTGATCGACTTGAAGCTGCCGCCGTCGGCCGGGTCGACGAAGGCGCCGTCGATGAACAGGCCGTAGGAGGGCTTGATCTCCACCACCGAGCGCGACTCGGGGGCGGGTGCGTATTCGAACATCGCGTTCAGTCCAGGGTGAAGTAGTCGGGACCGGCGTAGACACCGGTCGTCAGCTTGGTGCGCTGCATGAGCAGGTCGTTGAGGAGACTGGAGGCGCCGAAGCGGAACCAGTCCGGGTCCAGCCAGTCCGGCCCGACGGTCTCGTTCACCATGACCAGGTACTTGACGGCGTCCTTGGTGGTCTTGATGCCGCCGGCCGGCTTCACGCCGACCTGTCGACCGGTGGCGGCCCGGAAGTCGCGGACCGCCTCCAGCATGACCAGCGTCACCGGCAGGGTGGCCGCGACCGGGACCTTGCCGGTGGAGGTCTTGATGAAGTCGCCGCCGGCCAGCATCGCCAGCCAGGAGGCACGGCGTACGTTGTCGTAGGTGGCCAGTTCGCCGGTCTCCAGGATCACCTTGAGGTGGGCGTCCCCGCAGGCTTCCTTGGTCGCCACGATCTCGTCGTACACCTCGGCGTAGCGACCGGCCAGGAACGCGCCCCGGTTGATCACCATGTCGATCTCGTCGGCGCCCGCCTCGACGGCGGCCCGGGTGTCGGCGAGCTTGATCTCCAAGGGCGCCTGACCGGACGGGAACGAGGTCGCCACGCTGGCCAGGTGCACGTTCGAGCCGCGCAGCACCTCGGCCACGTGGGGGACCATCGCGGGATAGACGCAGACCGCGCCGACATGCGGGCAGGAGGGGTCGGCCGGGTCGGGGCGCAGCGCCTTGGCGGCGAGCGCGCGTACCTTGCCGGGGGTGTCCGCGCCTTCGAGCGTGGTGAGGTCGACCATTCGGATCGCGAGGTCGATCGCCTGTGCCTTGGCGGTGGTCTTGATGGAGCGGGTGCCGAGTTGGGCTGCCCGCTGCTCCGCGCCGACCTGGTCCACGCCCGGTAGGCCGTGCAGGAAGGTCCGCAGAGCGGTCTCGGATCGTCCCAGCTCGGAGAGGTCCGACCGGGCCGACGTCGCTGTCGCCGTCATGCGCCGAAGTCTACGCAGGCGGGAGCCACCCGATCTTGATCATGACGGCGGGCGGGTGTCCCGGGTGAGCGACGTCGCTGCTCGGGGCCGGGGCCCGTGCGTCGGGGTCCGGGGCGGGTAGGTTGAGCGATCGTGGACGTACACGTCATTGACCATCCGCTCGCCCAGTCCCGGCTGACCGCCATGCGGGACGAACGGACCGATTCCGCCTCGTTCCGGGCGGCGCTGCACGAACTCACCACCATGCTGGTGTACGAGGCAGCGCGCTCCTTCCCGATCGAGCGGTACCCGGTGCAGACCCCGGTGACCGGCACCGAGGGCACCCGGCTGGCCAACCCGCCGCTGCTGGTGCCGGTGCTGCGGGCCGGTCTCGGCATGGCCGACGCCGCGCTGGGTCTGCTGCCGGAGTCGTCGATGGGCTTCGTCGGGCTGGCCCGGGACGAGGAGACCTTCGAGCCGCGCGCCTACATGGAGTCGCTGCCCCGCGACCTGAGCGGCCTGCCGGTGCTGGTCCTGGACCCGATGCTGGCCACCGGTGGCTCGCTGGAGCACTGCTGCCGGCTGCTGGCCGACCGTGGCTGCACCGACATCACGGTGCTCTGCGTACTCGCCGCACCGGCCGGCATCGCCCGGCTGGAGCGGTCCGGCCTGCCGCTGCGTCTGGTCACCGCGTCGATCGACGACGGTCTCAACGACAGCATGTTCATCGTGCCCGGTCTCGGTGACGCCGGGGACCGCCAGTTCGGCGGCATGCCCCGGTTCTGATCCGTCTGTCGTCGTCCCACGCTCGTGGTGGCGGGTTTGTCGTGCGGGCGGTGGCATCGAGCGGCTACCGTCTCGGGCCATGACTGGTGTTCCGCTCGCCGAGGAACTGCTCCTGTTGGCGTACGACGACGAAACCGGCAAGGCGACCATGCCCCGGATCAGCCTCGACCTGGGCATGGCCGCCGCCGTGTTGATCGAGCTGGCCCTGGCGGGCCGGATCGCGTACGCCGAAGGCGCTCTGACGGTGGTCGACGCGACACCGACGGGCGAGCCGATCACCGACGACGTGCTGTCCCGGATCGCGGCGGACACCCCGCACAGCCCGTCCTCCTGGGTGCAGCGGCTGCGGCACGGTCTGCGCGACAAGGTCCTCGGTGACCTGTGCGCACACGGGGTGGTCCGGGACGTCGACGAGACGGAGATGGGCTTCATCCACGTGCACCGCTACCCGGTGCTGGACCCCTCGGTGGAGGCGGAGACCCGCCAACGGCTCGCCGCCGCGCTGACCGGTGAGGCACCCGACGAGCGGACCGCCGCCCTGGCGACGCTGGTCGCCGTACTCCGGATGGAGTCGGCGCTGGGGGCGACCGGCGAGGACGCCACCGAGGCCCTCCGCCGGTTGGAGGAGATCGCCAGTGGTGCCGGCTTCTCCGGCGAGGTGGGCCTGGAAAGCTCCGTGGTCCGCCCCTCGGTCGGCCTGGTGGTCGCCGCCCTGGGCCGCGCCGTCCAGGCCGCCCTCGGCCCCCGTCGCTGACCGGCCTGCCACACCCTTCATTCCGCCGCCCCGCCGCCCCGCCGCCCCGCCTCCCCCTCGCCGGTCTCGCCCAGCGCTTCGCCGATCATGGAGTTGCGTTTGGTGAATCGTACTGATCTGTCCACCTTCGCGACCGCCATAACTCCATGATCGCGTGGGTGTGGATGGAGGCGTGGTGGGGCGGGGAGGGGTGGTGGCGAGGGTCGGGGGCGCGGGTGGTCGGTCTGGACGGGGTTAGGCATCCAGCGGGGGTTCGACCGGCTTGAAGTCGCCGTCGTAGAGATCCAGTGACACGAACACCTGACGCGAGCCGCTGAAGGGATCCGAAGCCAGCCCGTACAGGCGGACGTGCGCGTTCGGGTGTCCCCGGAGTGCGTCGACGACCGTGTCGGCCTCGATGCCCGTGCGAACTCTGAGGCGCTCCCACTCGCCGGCGGGAACGCGGACGTCCTCGATCCGAATGCGTCTGAAGCTGCCTCGGCGGATCCGGGGCATCCACGACGAGTTCAGCGGCAGCTTGATCAGGATGCGCGTCAGTCCGTCGGCGGTTCTTTCGTGATCAACTCGGAGTTCGGCGTGAAATGCCACGTCGACCGCATCGCGATGCCCGACGTTGGACACCGTGGCGACGAGTTCCGTCGTTCCCTCGCCTGCTCCGGACGGCGTCACGGCCATCGGCGAGGACCAGGCAAGTTGTGGGGAAAACACTCGGAAGACTATCCAGAGCATGAGAATCGACTGAAAGACACCGATTGGAATCCCGACGAGAAGCGAGATCATGACGTCCATTGATGCGGGAACCTCCCTGGATGACGCGCCTTGATGGGGCAAAGGAACCTGCGTCGAATTGTCGCTCCGGGCATCCACTGTTCCAGTGATGGTCAAGCTCGCGAGGAATCCAGGTCCCGGCAGGGGCTGTGCACCTCGGTCGAGCGTGCACAGCCCGGCCGGCGGCGATCGAGCTCGTACACGTCGGTCGATGGACGCGCCGACGTGCGACACGACGGGTTCGGCCGAGCGCGGCATCTCGCTCAGGCCACGCGTGCAGGGCAGTCGTGACGCTGCCCGGTGGAGTGGGAGGTCAGTGCGGTAGGTGGGTGGTGCGGACGGCGGTGACGAAGGCGGACCAGGCGGTGGGCGTGACGGTGAGGGTCGGGCCGGTCGGGTCCTTGCTGTCGCGGATGCCGACGACGTCGGACAGGTTGTCGGCGACCTCGACGCACTCGCCGCCGTTGGTGCCGCTGCGGGTGCTGGTGCGCCACTGTGCGCCGGTCAGATCACTCATAGCACTCTCCCCGGATGGCATCGATGAGCTCCATCGATTCTCCCTCCCCGAGCGCGATGGATTCCAGCCCTCGCCAGACCCGCACGTAGGCGGCGATCTCGTGCGGCTGGTCGAGATAGAGCGCGCCGGTGAGCCCTTCGACATAGACGGTGGGTGGTTCGGACGGGCTTCCGAGCAGGGAATCCGGGAAGTCGAGCAGCACGAAAGTGCCCGCCTCGGCGGCGAGTGGCGGGCCGGCGGCGAGCGGCAGGACGCGGATCGAGATGTTGTGCCGTTGGCCGACGGCAAGCAGGTGGCGGAGTTGACCGGCCATCACCGGCCGGTCGGGCACCGGGCGGCGCAGCACCGCCTCGCTCAGCATCACGGTCAGTTCCGGAGCGGGTGGAAGCCGTCGCGTCAGTAGTCCCTGCCGCTGGATTCGGAAGTGCACCACCTTCTTCCGTTCCTCCTCGCCCAGATCGGGCCGGTTGTGCAGAAAGAGCGCGGTGGCGTACTCGGGAGTCTGCAGAATCCCCGGCACCAGTTCGGCGTTGTAGTACCGCACGCTACTCGCCACGTTTTCCAGCCCGACATAGAGCGAAAACCAGGCGGGGATGGACTGGCCGTACGCGTGCCACCATCCCTCGGCCTTGCTGACCTCGGCGAGCCCGACCAGCACGCTCGCCTGGTCGGGTGTGGCCTGGTAAAGCTCGCAGAGCACGCGCACGTCCGGACCCCTGGCCGGGGAGAGGCCGCGCTCGATCCGCCAGATCTTCTGTCGCGAGCAGTCGAGCCGGTCGGCTGCCGCCTCGATGCTGACCCTGGCATCGACCCGCAGTTGGGTGAGCAGCCTGCCGAGCTGCCGTCGCGGGACGGTCGAACCGTTCGTTGCATGCACCGTGCAACACTCCTCAGTTCCAGAATGCAACCAGATTCCGCCGTCGAGGAAACGTATTGCGAACTCGTTTCCGCCGGATGCGGAAATGGCGATGGTTGATGGAGTGATGCTATTTGTCGACGCGCAACGCGGGCAAGCGGTAGCGCTCGGTGATTGTGCTCGGGTGTTAGGAGGGGACCCCTGCTATGCACGAGGCGTTAATAAGGTGCCCTTCCTTACATCCCTAAAGCCCGCGCAACCTCCAGCCGCAACTCTCCGACGGCCGCCTCCGCGCGAGCACGGGCCGCCGCGACGTCACCGTCGGCGACCTGCTCGACCACCTCCAGGTACGCCTTGAGCTTCGGCTCGGTGCCGGAGGGCCGGATCACCACCCGGGCCGCCCCGGTACGCAGGATGATCACGTCCGCCTCGGGCAGCAGGTCCTGTGCTTCGGTGACCGGTTGGCCGAGCAGCGTGTCCGGGGTGGCCGCCCGGATCCGGGCCATCGCGTCGGCGATCAGCCGCAGGTCGTCGACGCGGACCGAGAGTTGATCGGTGTGGTGGACGCCGAACTCGGCGGCCAACTCGTCCAGCCGGTCGGTGAGCGTACGGCCCCGGGTCTTGAGGTCGGCGGCCAACTCGGCCACGGTCAGCGCGGCGGTGATGCCGTCCTTGTCGCGTACGTGGTCGGGGGCGACGCAGTAGCCGAGTGCCTCCTCGTAGCCGAACACCAGCGGCGCGGAGCCGTCCCCGGCCCGCACGATCCACTTGAACCCGGTCAGCGTCTCGCCGTACGGCAGGTTCCGGGCGGTGCACATCGCCCGCAGCAGCGACGACGAGACGATGGTGGTGGCGTACAGGCCGGTCACCCCGTGCCGCATCAGGTGGTCGGCGAGGAGCACCCCCACCTCGTCACCCCGCAGCATCCGCCAGCCCGCACCGCCCGCTGCGCCGCTCGGCCCACCCGCGACGGGGGCAGAGGGCGCGCTGGCCGGGGTCCGGACCGCTACGGCGCAGCGGTCGGCGTCGGGGTCGTTGGCGATGGCGAGATCCGCGCCGGTGGTGTCGGCGAGCGCGACGAGCAGGTCCACCGCGCCCGGTTCCTCCGGGTTGGGGAAGCTGACCGTCGGGAAGTCGGCGTCCGGTTCGGCCTGCTCCGGGACTACGCCGGGCACCGGGAAACCGGCGGCGGCGAAGGCGGCGGTGAGGACCGCCGCGCCGACGCCGTGCAGCGGCGTGTACGCCACCGTCAGGTCGCGGGATCCGCCGGGCGACACCACCTGCACCGCCCGTGCCACGTAAGCGGCCACCAGGTCGTCACCGAGCACCTCGCCCCCGGGACCGAGTGGCACCCGGCTCAGCGGGCCGACCGACCGGATGGCGGCCTCGATGCCGGTGTCGGCCGGCGGCACGACCTGCGCTCCGGCACCGGAGTCGCCGCCCAGTTCGGCACCGAGATAGACCTTGTAGCCGTTGTCCTGCGGCGGGTTGTGGCTCGCCGTCACCATCACCCCGGCGACCGCACCCAGTTGCCGCACCGCGTACGCGAGCACCGGAGTGGGCAGCGGGCGGGGGAGCAGCAGGGCCGGGCGACCCGCCCCGGTGGCCACCCGGGCGGTCTGCTCGGCGAACGCGCGGGAGCCGCGCCGGGCGTCGTACCCGATGACCACCGGGCCGGTGCCGCCCTCGGCGGCGAGCCAGGCGACCAGCCCGGCGGCGGCCTGGGTGACCACGGCGAGGTTCATGCCGTTGGGACCGGCGCGCAGCGGGCCGCGTAGCCCGGCGGTGCCGAAGGTCAGCGGCCCGGCGAAGCGGTCCGCCAGTTCGGCGGCGCTGTCCGGCAGGCGGTCGAGCACCGCCCGCAGTTCCGCCTGGTCGGCCGGGTCGGGGTCGTCGGCGAGCCAGCGCTGGGCTTGCTCGCGGATGGTGTCGATGTCAGTGGTCTCCGCCGCCATTGCCTCTTGATAGCACGGCGGCGGATCACCGTGGACGTCTCCCCGGTCAGCCGGCGGAGGTGAGCTGGAACGACTTGAGCATCTCGTCGTAGATCGGCTTGCTCTCGTCGAACCGGGCGTCGCTGACGGTCAGATAGAAGGAGTAGATCCGGCCCTCGTGGGCCACCCCGTGCCAGACGCCGTGCCGCATGGCCTCGCCGTCACCGCAGGTGTACTCGAACTCGGCCGACGGCTTGCCGGCCAGTTCCTTGTCCGCCATCGAGATCTGCGTGTACGGCTTGGCGCAGGAGTTGGACCGCGTCCTGAGGTTGTTCTCCGCGCTCTGCGCCCAGCGGGTCGAGCTGCCGGCCCACTTCTCGTTGAGGATGCGGACCCGGCGACCGCTGTCGTCCGGGTCGGTGTAGTCGATGTAGACGGCCCCGGCCGGGGCGGTCCGCTTCCAGCCCTTCGGCACCAGCATCTGCACGCCGCGCGCCGAGTGCTCCTGCATCTCGACCGGGTCCCCCTCGTCCGAGGAGTTGCCGGGTCCGGCGACCGGGTCGGTGACGGGCGGGTCGCCGCCGCCGGAGAGCGCCACCACGCTGATCAGCAGGACCAGCACCAGGCCACCGGCCGCCGCGAGCTGGACCTTGCGCGGCCAGCCCTTCACGGTCTCGACCGCGCGGGTCCCCGTGGCCTTGGCCTTGTCGAGGGGGCTGCTGCCGCCACCACCGGCGGGCGGTGCTGGTGCGCCGTACGGCTGGCGGGGCGCGGCGGGCCAGCGACCGCCGTAGTCGCCGCCGAGCTGCTGGGTGGCCTCCGGCCGGGCACCGAACCCGTACGCCCCGGCACCGATGTGCTGAGTCGCGTCCGCGCCGATGCGCTGGGTGGCGTTCGCGCCGATGTGCTGGGTGGCGTCGGCCCCGATCCGCTGGGTCGCCTCCGCACCACCGATCCGCTGGGTGGCTTCCGCACCACCGATGCGCTGGGTCGCCTCGGCCCCGCCGCCGTAGGTGCGGCCGGCGGACGAGGCGGCGTTCTGCTGACCCGGGCGGGCCAGCGCGTCGGCGCTGGTGTCCTCCATCGCGGCGGCACTGGCGGCGGTGGCCTTGCCGGGCCGCTCACCCCGGCTGAGGGCGGCCAGCCGGTCGGTCAGCGACTCACCGGGGGCGAGCATCGCCGGGCCGCCGATCTCGGCGGACGGCGTGGACTTCTTCGCCGGGGCGGCCGGCGCGGTGATCGGCGCGGACTGCTGCGGCATCCGCACCACGGAGTAGGGGTCGGTCATCGAGTTGACCGCGGACGCGGTGCTGCTCAGCGGGCCGGCGAGCAGTTCGCGCAGCATGGCGCGCGCGGTGTGCACGTCGAGTCGACGGGCCGGGTCCTTCTCCAACAGGCCCATCAGCACCCGGGTCAGCGGGCCGCTGCGCTGCGGCGGGGCCGGCGGGTCCTCGACCACCGCGTGCATGGTCTCGATCGGGTCGCCCCGGTCGAAGGGCGGTCGGCCCTCCACGGCGGTGTAGAGCGTCACGCCGAGGGAGAACAGGTCGCTGGGCGGGCCGAACTCCTGGCCCATGGCCCGCTCGGGCGAGATGAAGTGCGGCGAGCCCAGCACCATCCCCGGCGTGGTGAGCTGCACGTCGGTGGGCATCCGGGCGACACCGAAGTCGGTCAGCACGCAGCGACCGTCGGAGCAGATCAGCACGTTGGCCGGCTTGACGTCGCGGTGCAGCACCCCGATGGCGTGAGCCACCTCCAGGGCGCCGAGCAGCGCGATGCCGATCTTGGCGACCACCCGCTGGGCGATCGGCCCGTCCTCGATCACCATGTCGGCGAGGCTGCGGGCGTCCAGCAGCTCCATCACGATCCACGGGCGTCCGGCCTCGGTGACCACGTCGTACACCTGGACCACCGCCGGGTGGGCGATGGCGGCTGCCGCGCGGGCCTCGCGCAGGGTGCGTTCGTACATCGCGTCGCGGTCGCTGGGTGCCAGGCCGGGCGGTAGGACGACCTCCTTGACCGCCACGTCGCGCCGCAGAAGTGTGTCTGTGGCCCGCCAGACCGTGCCCATGCCACCGTTGCCCACCGTGGAACGCAACGAGTACCGGTCACCGATGACGGTGCCGGGTGTCGCGCGGCCGTTGGTAGGGATGCTGACTGGTCCGCCGCTCCACGTCGGGATCTGAGTCACAGAAAAGCCACCGGGGGAAGTCGAGGGGGCTGGGACACAACCTCTCTATCTTGCTGGTTCAGACGCCCGATGCGAAACCCGGCGCGGCGGACGTTTACCGACCGGAACGGTACGTGTGCAGGTCCTCACGTCGAGTGGTGGCGTCGAGCGGGCCAGTGTGCGCTATCCCTCACCCAGTGACCAGCACATTCGTCCTACCATCCGGTGATGAGCGAACGGCGGCGGTCAAGCGAGTCCGGCTTCCCGATCGAGGGCGTCTACACGGCGGAGCACCTGCCGGGTGATCTGGACTCCCGGCTGGGCGCTCCCGGCGAGTACCCGTACACCCGTGGGGTCTATCCCACCATGTACACCTCCCGCCCGTGGACCATGCGTCAGTACGCCGGCTTCGGCACCGCCACGGAGTCCAACGCGCGGTACCACCAGTTGTTGCGGGCCGGCACCATGGGTCTCTCCGTCGCCTTCGACCTGCCCACCCAGATGGGGTACGACTCCGACGACCCGATCGCCTCCGGCGAGGTCGGCAAGGTCGGGGTCGCCATCGACTCCATCGAGGACATGCGGCTGCTCTTCGACGGCATCCCGCTGGACAAGGTCTCCACCTCGATGACGATCAACGCGCCGGGCTCGGTACTGCTGCTGCTCTACCAGCTCGTCGCCGAGGAGAACGGGGTGCCGGGCGCCGCGCTCAACGGCACCATCCAGAACGACATCCTCAAGGAGTACATCGCGCGGGGCACCTACATCTTCCCGCCGAAGCCGTCGTTGCGGCTGGTCGCCGACACGTTCGGCTACTGCCGGACCGAGGTGCCGAAGTGGAACACCATCTCGATCTCGGGCTACCACATGGCCGAGGCCGGTGCCTCCCCGGTGCAGGAGATCGCCTTCACGCTGGCCAACGGCGTCGAGTACGTCCGCGCCGCGATCGCCGCCGGGCTGGCCGTGGACGACTTCGCGCCCCGGCTGTCGTTCTTCTTCGTCGCCCGCACCACGCTGCTGGAGGAGGTGGCGAAGTTCCGGGCGGCCCGGCGGATCTGGGCTCGCCTCATGCGCGACGAGTTCGGGGCGAAGAACCCGAAGTCGCTGATGCTCCGCTTCCACACCCAGACCGCGGGCGTGCAGTTGACCGCCCAGCAGCCCGAGGTGAACCTGGTCCGGGTCGCGGTGCAGGGGCTGGGCGCGGTGCTCGGCGGCACGCAGTCGCTGCACACCAACAGCTTCGACGAGGCGATCGCGCTGCCCACCGAGAAGGCGGCCCGGTTGGCGCTGCGGACCCAGCAGGTGCTCGCGTACGAGACGGACCTGACCGCCACGGTGGACCCGTTCGCCGGGTCGTACGTGGTGGAGGCGATGACCGCCGAGATCGAGGCGGCGGCGGACGCGCTGATGGGCCGCGTCTTCGAGTTCGGGTCGTCGGTGGAGGCCATCGAGGCGGGTTTCCAGAAGCGCGAGATCGAGCAGTCCGCGTACCAGATCGCGCAGGAGATCGACTCGGGTGAGCGGGTGGTGGTCGGGCTCAACCGGTTCACCATCGACGCCGAGGAGCCGTACGAGCCGCTGCGGGTCGACCCGGCCATCGAGGCGGCGCAGGGCGAGCGGCTGGCCAAGCTGCGGGCCGGGCGGGACGGCGCGGTCGTCGAGCGGGCCCTGACCGAGTTGCGGGAGGCCGCTTCGGGCACCGGCAACGTGCTCTACCCGATGAAGGCCGCCCTGCGGGAGCGGGCCACCGTCGGCGAGGTGTGTGGGGCGCTGCGCGAGGTGTGGGGCGTCTACCGCCCGACCGACCGCTTCTGAGTCGTTCTCGGCACTCTTCCGGTCGCTTCTCGCCACTCTTCCGGTCGCTGTACGTGTCGACGCGGCCGTCTCCGGGTATCCCGTCCGAATGATCTCGTTGACGCACACCCTGTGCGGTCGAGGACTGTCCGGACGTGTGAACGTCCACCGGTGCCGATCGCCGTGGGTGGTCGGGTAATTGTCGTACCGTCAGTTCATCGCGCCGACTAATGCGACAATTCGGAACGACGGGCGACGAGTTTCGACAAGATTCTCCGCCCGCATCCCCGATTACGCGTTGTAGGAGGTGGGGGGCGGATGGCAGCGTACGAACGCGATCTACCTGCTGTCCCACCCGTCTACGGGCACTCCAAGCAGGGCATACGTGACGCTGTGCGGTCCGACCATCACCGGAACGAGGTTGCGCAGAGTTACCTTCAGGGGTCTACGCTGTCTGCTGTCCCCGATGATCCATCCATTTCTAGTGATCGAGAATTCGACGTGACGAGTGCGTTGACCATGCCGACCGGCGAGCAATTGGCGTCGTCCTGGCCCGAGGCGCCACCGACCGGTGGCCAGCCCCTGCCGTCCGAGCTGGACCACCTGCTCGCCCTCCGGGTACCGGGCCTTATCGCCACGCGCCGTCACATTCACGCGCATCCGGAGCTGTCCGGTTCGGAGTTCGACACCGCCGCCCTGATCGCCCGGGAACTCACCCTGGCCGGGCTCAGCCCCCGGATGCTGCCGAAGGGCAACGGGGTCATCTGCGACGTGAACGGCCGCCCCGACGGGCCGGTGATCGCGCTGCGCGCCGACATCGACGCGCTGCCGCTGACCGACGTCAAGGACGTGCCGTACCGCTCCACCGTGGACGGGGTCTGCCACGCCTGCGGGCACGATGTGCACACCACGATCCTGCTCGGTGTCGGCATGCTGCTCGCCCAACTCGCCGACCTGGGCGAGCTGCCCGGCCGGGTCCGGTTGATCTTCCAGCCGGCCGAGGAGATCCTGCCCTGCGGATCGCTCGAAGTGATCGAGGCGGGCGGACTGGACGACGTGGTGCAGATCTTCGCGCTGCACTGCGACCCGAACCAGCCGGTCGGCAAGGTCGGCCTGCGGGTCGGGCCGATCACCGCCGCCGCCGACAACGTGACCGTCCGGCTCACCGGGCCGGGCGGGCACACCGCCCGCCCGCACCTGACCGTCGACCTGGTCGACGCGCTCGGCCGGCTGATCACCGAGGTGCCCGCGCTGATCAGCCGCCGGGTGCCGGCCAACAGCGGGCTGCTGCTGGTCTTCGGCCACGCCTCCGCCGGCACCCGCTACAACGTCATCCCCTCCGAGGCGTCCGCCTCCGGCACGCTGCGGGTGATGGACCGGGACGCCTGGGAACAGGCCCCGAAGATCGTCACCCAGGTGGTCCGGGACGTGATCGCCCCCACCGGGGCCACGGTCGACCTGGAGTACCTGCGGGGCCGCCCGCCGGTCTGCAACGACGCGGCGGCGATCAACGTGCTGACCTCGGCCACCGTCGCCGCGCTCGGCCCGGAGGGCGTCGCCGAGACCCCGCAGAGCATGGGCGGCGAGGACTTCTCCTGGTATCTGGAGTACGTCCCCGGCGCGCTGGCCCGGCTCGGGGTCGGCCGCTCCGGGCCGAACGTGGACCTGCACCGGGCGTCGTTCGACGTGGACGAACGGTGCATCCCGGCGGGCGTACGACTCATGGTGCAGACCGCGCTCCAGGCACTGGCGGCGGTTCGCTGACCGACGACGACCCGAGGCCCACCCCGGGCGGTGGCGGCGTGCCGATCGGCGCGACCAGCACCGGCTCGGGGCGGACCCGGCGGCGTCGGCGGTGGCTCCACCACCAGAGCGCGCCCAGCGGTACGCCGAGGACCAGCAGCCAGGGCAGCACCGCGCCGAGCACGGTGAGCAGGACGGTCATCGAGGCGAGAAAGACCGTCCAGCCCCCGCTCAGCCCGGCCAGGAAGCCGATCTCCCGCTCCTCGTCGGCGGTGCTGGCGTCCGGCCCCACCAGCGTCACGGTGATCGTGGAGAGCGCGGTCAGATCGGCGAGCCGCCGCTTCTTCGCCTCCAGCGAGGCGAGGTCGGCCTCCCGTCGGGCCAGCTCGTTCTCCAGGCTGACCAGGTCGGCGATCGAGTCGGCCCGGTCGAGCAGCCGGCGACCGCTCTCCACCCGGGCCCGCTGGGTGGCGATCCGCGCATCGAGGTCGACGGTCTCCTCGGTGACGTCCTCGGTGTCGATCTGCCGGCGTTCCTGCCGACCGAGACCGGCCAACTCCTCGACCACCGGATAGAACCGGTCCGCCGGCACCCGCAGGGTCAGTTCCGCGACCGCGTCCGCGTCCGAGCTGCGGCGCTGGTCGCCGCCGACGAAGCCACCCACCCGGGTGGCCGCACCGGTCGCCGCCCGTGCCGCGGCCTCCACGTCGTCCACCTGCACCCGGATGGATCCGGTGTAGACGATGGACCGCTGGTCGACCCGGGTGTCCGCCGCCGCGCCGGCACCGCCCCGCTGATCCGCCGGACCGGGCCGCTCGCCCGCCGGACCGGCGCCGTCCGCCGCCTGCGGCGCGGCGGCCCGGCCCGCCTCGTCGGAGGTCGCCGCGCTGTCGCTGCCGCTGTCGCCACTGCCGCAGCCGGTCACCACCAGCAGCATGACCAGCGCAGTCAGTCCCGTCGCCGCGTGCCGGCGGGCTCTTGTCGGAGTCATCGATGTTCCCTTCTTCGACCCTGAGCGGGTGATAGCTCGGACGTCGAGCGCTGCCTCCCCGGTTCCGGCAGACTGCGCTCAGGACGTCACGATTCGATATGGGAGGCATCACGATGCGGATCACCAAGTACGCCCACTCGTGCCTGCGGGTCGAGCACGACGGGGGAGTGCTGGTCGTCGATCCGGGTGTGTTCAGCGAGGCCGCCGTGGCACTGGACGGGGCCGACGCGGTCCTGATCACCCACGAGCACCAGGACCACGTGGACGCCGAGGCGATCAACCGGCAACTGGCCCGGCGGCCGTTCACCATCCACGGACCGGCCTCGGTGGCCGGACCGCTCGGCGACGCGGCCGAGGCGCTGCGCCCGGTCGCCCCCGGAGACACGTTCACCGCCTCCGGTGTCCCGGTCCGCGCCTACGGCGGTCGGCACGCGGTCATCCACCCGGACATCCCGCTCGTCGACAACCTCGGCTACCTGCTGGACGAGGTGGTCTACCACCCCGGCGACGCGCTGTTCGTGCCGGACGACATCCAGGTCGACACGCTCTTCGCCCCGATTCACGCGCCCTGGTCGAAGTTCTCCGAGGTGGTCGACTTCATCCGGGCGGTGGCACCGCGCCGGGTCTACGCGCTGCACGACGCCCTGCTCAACGGCAACGGCCTCGCGGTGCTCGACCGGCAGTACACCGCCCTGTCCGGCAGCGAGTACCGACGGCTGGAGCCGGGCAGCCGGCTCGACGGCTGAGTCGATGCCCGCACCGCCGTCCGACCCGGTGCCGCGGCTCTACCGCACGCCACCGGACCGTTTCGTCGCCGCCCGCGACGAAGCGGTGGCGCAGGCCCGGCACGCCGGGGACGTGCGGGGAGCCCGCGAGATCGCCCGACTTCGTCGCCCCACGGTCGCCGCCTGGCTGGTCAACCTGCTCGCCATCGAGCGACCCGAGCTGGTGGGCGACCTGGCGCAGTTGGCCGACGCGTTGCGGGACGCCCAGCGCGAGCTACGCGGTCCGCGCCTGCGGGAACTCTCCGCGCAGCGGCGGTCCGTGGTCGCCGCCCTGGTCGCCGAGGTACGCCGGCTCGCCGCCGACGTGCCGGGGGCGCCGTCGGCCGGGAAGCTGCCGCTGGCCGAGGTCGAGGCGACCCTCAACGCGGCCCTCGCCGACCCCGGCGTGGCCGAGCAGGTGCGATCCGGTCGACTGCTCCGCCCCGCCCACTACGCCGGGTTCGGCGAGGTGCCCCGGCCCCAACTGCGGCTGGTCACCGGCGAGGAGGAGCCGCCCGCACCGGCGCCATCCGACCGTCGGCAGGACCGCGGCGCGATGCGGGCCGAACAGGCCCGACGGGCCGCCCGTGCCGAGCTGACCCGCCGCCGCAGGGCGCTGGAGAAGGAGCTGACCCGGGCGCGTACCGACCAGGAACGGGCCGAGACGGACCTCGACGCCGCGCAGTCCGCCGAGCGCGCCGGCACGGCCGCGCTGGACGCGGTCGAGACGGAACTGGCCGAGATGGAACGCCGCCGGGCCGTCACCGAGCAGGAACTGAGCCGGTCCCGACTGGCCCGCCGGGCCGCCGAACGGGCCGCCGCCGTCGCCCGGCGACGCACCGGTGAGGTGGAGGCCGCGATGGAGGCGTTGACCGCCGAGGAGGGGGATGCCGACTCGGGCACCGGCGCGGCAGACTGATCCGTCATGGACGGACCTTCGGTCGGATCCTTCGTGGACGGACGCTCGGACGCCTGCGCGCCGGGCGGCACCGCATGACCCCGGAACAGGTGGCGGCGGCCAGCAAGCCGGTGGTGCTCGCGCTCGGCGAGGCGTACGTCCGGTGCCCCACCACGCTGCGTCGGGCCCGGCTGCTCGGCATCTCCGGCTGGGCCTTCTACATCACCGGGCGCGCCGGGGCACTGGGTGACGTACGGGCCGAGACGGTCGCCGCCGCGCTCGGGTTCATCGCCCCCGACGCCGTCGCCGACGGCTGGGACGCCGCCGCCCGCACCGTACGCCCCACCGAGGTGGCCGCCGCCAGCCTGGCCGAGTGCTGTCGCTGGGGCGAGGACCAGCTTTCCGCGCTGCCCCGCGTCGACCGGCTCGCCACCCTCCTGGAACGGACCGTCGCGGCGGCCGACGCCAGCGCCATGCCGCTCTTCGCCGCCTGGCGGGCCGTGCCCTCCGAGCCGGGGAGCCCGGGTGCGCGGGCCGCCGCCGGGCTGCGCCTGCTCCGCGAGCACTTCACCGGCGCGCACCTGGTGGCCGTACGGGCCGGCGGGATGACGCCGCTGGAGGCGGTGCTGGCCGGGCCGGAGGGCGAGAGCGGGGCGATGGCCTGCGGGTGGCCGCCACCGTACCCGCCGGTCGGGCCGCTGGTGCGTCGCCGGCTCTGGGCCGAGGCGGTGACCGACCGTCTGGTCGCGCCCGCCTTCGCCGTGCTCGGCCCGGCCGACGGCGCCGAACTGGTCGAGTTGTTGACCGAGGCGCGGGCGCACACGCAGGGCTGACCGGCGGTGTCGGGCGGTGACCGGCGTCCGGCTCGGCGGGGGTGCCGGGCAGGGCGCCGCCGGTCGGTAGCAGACTGGGGGTGTGGGAGACGCGCTAGGCCGACGCCGTGCCGGTGGGGCGGGACCGCAGCTCGACGACGTAGTCGTCCGGCGCGCCCGCCTTCTCGGCGGCGTTCGCGATCTCCGAGACGTACCACGAGGTGGGCAGGCCACCCTCGTAGCCGTCGAAGACGTACACCCACGCCGTCACGTCGCCGTCCAGCGTCGAGACCCGGACGGTCAGCTTCCGGTACGTACCGGCGGTGACACCCTCGATCTCGTCGAGCTGGGCCGCGTCGTACGCGTGGATGTCGTAGAGCGCCACGAAGACGCGGTCGCCGGGGGACTCGACCACGGTGCTGACGGCACCCTCCCAGCCGATCACGTCCTCGCCGGCGAAGGTGAGTCGCCAGCCTTCCAGCCAGCCGATGCCCACCATGGGGGAATGCGGGCAGTAGGCCCGCATTCGGGCAGGGTCCAGGTTCGAGCCGTAGGCGGCGTACAGACGCACGGCGATGACGATAGCCCGCCGGGCGGGTGGGGGAGAATACGACGGTGCGTGTCGGACGCGTCGGGGAGAAGAAAGTCACTGTGAGCATGGACGAAGGGCGGTCGTGGTGAGCCAGATCGTGATCATCGGCGGGGGGCCGGCCGGTTACGAGGCCGCGCTGGTCGCCGCTCAACTGGACGCCGCCGTCACCGTGGTGGAGGCCGACGGCGCGGGCGGAGCCTGCGTGCTGTCCGACTGCGTACCGTCGAAGACGTTCATCGCCAGCTCCGAGGTGGTGACCGGATATCGGGACACCGAGGTGTTCGGGGTGCACTCCGACGGCCTGGAGGCGGTCACCGTCGACGCCCGGGCGGTCCACGAGCGGGTCAAGCGGCTCGCCCTGGCGCAGTCGTCCGACATCCACGCGAAGCTGCTCAAGGCCGGGGTCACCTTCGTCTCCGGGCAGGCCCGGCTGGGTGAGGACACCCTCGGCCACACCCACCGGGTGATCGTCACGCCCGACGGCGGCGCGGCACCGTACTCGATCAGTGCCTCGACGGTGCTGGTCGCCACCGGCGCCACCCCCCGCCAACTGCCCACCGCCGTGCCCGACGGCGAGCGCATCCTCACCTGGCGGCAGGTGTACGACCTGCCCGAGCTGCCCGAGCACCTGATCGTGGTCGGCTCCGGCGTGACCGGCGCCGAGTTCGCCAGCGCCTACCTGGCGATGGGGGTCGAGGTCACCCTGGTCTCCAGCCGGGACCGGGTGATGCCGCACGAGGACGCCGACGCGGCGCAGGCGATCGAGCGGGTCTTCCGGGCCCGGGGCATGAGCATCCTGAACAACTCCCGCGCCGAGGGGGTCCGCCGGACCGACGACGGCGTCGAGGTCGTCCTCTCCGACGGCCGCAAGGTGTACGGCTCGCACGCGCTGATCGCGGTCGGCTCGATCCCGAACACCGAGGAGCTGGGCCTGGCCGAGTACGGCGTCACGCTGGCCCGGGGCGGTTACGTGACCGTGGACCGGGTCTCCCGCACCAACGTCCCCGGCATCTACGCGGCCGGTGACTGCACGGGTGTCCTGCCGCTGGCCAGTGTCGCCGCGATGCAGGGCCGGATCGCCATGTGGCACGCGCTCGGCGAGGCGGTCCGGCCGTTGCGGCTGCGTACCGTCTCGGCGAACGTCTTCACCGACCCCGAGCTGGCCACCGTGGGTGTGTCGCAGGACGAGATGGACGCCGGCAAGGTGCCGGCCCGGCAGGTGATGCTGCCGTTGGCCGGTAACGCCCGGGCGAAGATGGACGAGGTGG
Source organism: Micromonospora sp. NPDC047793 (assembly GCF_040642635.1). NCBI lineage: Bacteria > Bacillati > Actinomycetota > Actinomycetes > Micromonosporales > Micromonosporaceae > Micromonospora > Micromonospora sp. NPDC047793. The sequence continues at coordinate 622,536 of NZ_JBEYSG010000002.1, forward strand.
CCGACGGTTTCGTCAAGCTGTTCTGCCGTCCGGCCAGCGGTCAGGTGATCGGTGGCGTGGTGGTGGCGCCGAAGGCGAGCGAACTGATCCTGCCGATCACGATGGCGGTGGAGAACAACCTCACCGTCAACGAGCTGGCCCAGACCATCACCATCTATCCCAGCCTCTCCGGCTCCCTCACCGAAGCCGCCCGCCAACTCATGCTCCACGAACTCGAATAACCACCCGCCCGCCGCACCCCCGCCGTGCCCCCGCCGTGCCCGTCCCCGCCCGCTGAGCCCCCGCGATCATGGAGTTGTGCCTGCCGATAGGTGCACTTCGGCGGCTTTTGTCGAAGCCATAACTCCATGATCGCCGGGATCGCCGGGATCGCCGGGGAGAGGCCCGGGGCGGGGTGTGGGGAGGAGGGTGGCGGCCAGGACGGTGAGCAGGACAACCTCGGCGAGGATGAGGGCGCGCTCGATCAGGCCGTAGTAGGCGCGGTCGCCGGGGTAGGCGGACCAGATCATCGCGGCGGCGAGGAGCAGGCTGGCGACGGCCAGCGCGCGCAGCCACCGGGCGGTGCGAGCGGTGCTGGCGGTACCAGCCGTGCTGGCGGTGCGAGCGGTGGTGGGCAACTGGGCGGCGATCAGCCAACCGGCGAGCGGCAGGGCCAGGAAGGCGACCACTGAGGCATACCGGTGCAGGTAGGCGGCGGTGTCCATCTCGGTGCCGGGCGGGTTGGTGGGTACCAGTCCGGCCAGCAGCAGCCCCCCGGCCCAGGCGGCGAGCAGCACCTGGGCCGCGCCGACTCCACCACGGCCGGTACCGGCCGGTCCGGCGGGTCGGTCGAGGCGGCGCAGTCCCAGGACGAGCACGGCGGACGCTGCGGCGAGGGTGAGCATGGCGAGGTGGATGGCGCCGCCGGACTCGGAGACGGCGTAGTCGCTGACGGTGAGGTGCAGCGGGTCCAGGTCCTCGACACCCGCGTGGCCGATCACGGCGAGCAGTGCCGCGAGGACGATGCCGCCGAGCGCCAGCGTCGCGCTGTTCCGGGTTGCAGGCATGGCTCAGCCTGTCGCGGCGGGCACCTCAGACGGATCCGGGACGAGCACCGAAATCCGTCCTCGGGGACACCCCGAGTGTCGATCCGGCTTTCCCCGGTGACGGGCGTCGGGGTACCGGAGGGGAGCGTGTCACCTCTGTCCGGTCACCGGGTGAGTTGACCGGAACATACCGAGAGTGACGGAGTGTCCGACATCACCGCGTCGGTCGCGGGCGCTGATGACCAGCCGCACCGTCTCCCGCCCCGGGGCCGACGGGCACCTTTCGGCACTACTACCAGGGAGATCGGGCAGGGTCGTCGCCAATCGATGGTCGCGGGATCGGCGTCGGGACGCGTACCGTTGTCGGCGCGCGGCCCAGTGGGCGCCGGGTCCCCCGTTCCTGGTGCCCGGGTCGCCGCCGGGCCGCTGGCAGGTCCCGTGCCAGCGGCCCGGCCACCCTCCGCCGCCCGCCACCGTTGATGACGGGTGAGAACCCGGCGGCGTTGATCGGTCATGGCCCGACGGCGACCGCGACGGCGGCGGCGAGAAAGACGACCTGGAGTGCGGTACGGACGCCGAGCGGGGTGACCGGGCGCCCGCCCAGGGTGAGTCCTCGGCGCGCGGCCGAGACGTTCGCCGGGAACATCGCCAGCATCAGTACGGCCAGTCCGGCGGCGGTCCAGCGGGCGGTGGCCGGCACCAGCAGGCCGACCGCGCCCACGAGTTCCAGCACGCCGGTCACCGTGACCAGCAGGTCCGGTCGGGGCAGTCGGGGTGGGACCATCTCGATCAGGTCGCGTCGCCGGCCGGTGAAGTGTGCGATCCCGGTCAGCACGAACATCACGGCCAGCCCGACCCGCAGGGCCGGGTGCCAGCCGTCGAGCACGGAAATCCCGACCAGGCCGGCCAGTCGGGCGAGCGCGGTGCCCGCCACCAGGGCGATCAGCGGAGCCATCGGTACCTCCTCGAAGACCAATCTTGTCGCCGACAAGATTGGCTCGTGATGGCGTATCTTGTCAATGGCAAGATAGGCTCGGGTGATGACCGGCACCCGCGGCTACCACCACGGCGACCTGCCTCGTGCCCTGCTCGCTGCGGCGGAGGAGGCGATCAGGGAGTCGGGCCCGGCGGCGCTGAGCCTGCGTGACCTGGCCCGACGTGCCGGCGTCTCGCACGCCGCCCCGGCCCACCACTTCGGCGACCGGGCCGGCCTCTTCACCGCGCTCGCGGTGCAGGGCTTCGACCTGCTCGCCGAGGCGCTGGAATCGACCGGCGGCGAACTGCTGGACCTCGGCGTGGCGTACGTCGACTTCGCCGTGCGGCACCGCGCCCATTTCGAGGTGATGTTCCACCCCGATCTCTACCGATCCGATGCCGCCGAGGTCCGGGCCGCCCGGGACCGTGCCGGTGCCGCCCTGCACGCCGGGGTGACGGCACTGCCCGCCGCTTCGACGGACGCCGGCGACGGGCGGGGCGGCGTGCACGGGCCGCTTGGTGACGCCCTGGCCGCATGGTCGATCGTGCACGGCTTCGCCACGCTCTGGCTGGCCGACGCGCTACCACCCGGGGTGGGTGACGACCCGCGAGAGGTTGCCCGAACGGTGATCGAGCGCCTCTTCACTCCGGCGGCGGACCCCGGCTGAGCGAACCCCGGCCGTCACCAGCCGACTGTCACCAGCCGACTGTCACCAGCTCGTCGGCAGCGGCATCCCCTCGGTGTAACCGGCGGTGCTCTGCACCCCGACCAGCACCCGATCGTGGAACTCGTCCAGGTTCCGTGCGCCGGCGTAGGTGAAGGCACTGCGTACGCCGGAGATGATCTCGTCGATCAGGTCCTCCACCCCGGGCCGCGTCGGATCCAGGTACATCCGGGCCGACGAGATGCCCTCCTCGAAGATCGCCTTCCGGGCCCGGTCGTAGGGGCTGTCGTCGCCGGTCCGGGCGCTGACCGCGCGCGCCGAGGCCATCCCGAAGCTCTCCTTGTACCGCCGGCCGTCCTCGTCGGTGTAGAGGTCACCGGGCGACTCGTAGGTGCCGGCGAACCAGGAGCCCACCATCACGTTCGACGCACCGGCGGCCAGCGCCAGCGCCACGTCACGCGGATGCCGTACCCCGCCGTCGGCCCAGACGTGCCGGCCCAGCTCGCGGGCGGCAGCCGCGCAGTCCAGCACCGCCGAGAACTGCGGGCGACCCACCCCGGTCATCATCCGGGTGGTGCACATCGCGCCGGGTCCGACGCCCACCTTGACGATGTCCGCACCGGCCGCGACCAGGTCGCGTACGCCGTCGGCGGTGACCACGTTGCCGGCCGCCACCGGTACGCCCGGGTCGAGACCCCGGACGGTCCGCAATGCGCTGATCATCCGCTCCTGGTGGCCGTGCGCGGTATCCACGACCAGGGTGTCCACCCCGGCTTCCAGCAGCGCCGACGCCTTGCCCGCCACGTCGCCGTTGATGCCCACCGCCGCCGCGATCCGCAGCCGGTCCTGGGCGTCCACCGCAGGTCGGTAGAGCGTCGCCCGCAACGCGCCCGGCCGGGTGAGCACCCCGACCAACCGACCCTCGCCGTCCACCACCGGCGCCAACCGCCGCCGCGCCACGCTGAGCCGGTCGAAGCCGGTACGCGGATCCGCGTCCACCGGCACGGTGTGCAGATCGGCCGACATCACATCGCGCAACTGGGCGAAGCGGTCCACCCCGACCGTGTCCGCCTCGGTCACCACCCCCATCGGGCGGCTCTCCTCGTCGACCACGATCACCGCGCCGTACGCCCGCTTGGGCAACAGGTGGATCGCGTCACCGACGGTGTCGTTCGGGCCCAGCGCGATGGCCGTGTCGTGCACCAGGTGCCGCTGCTTGACCCAGGCGACGACCTCGGCCACCACCTCGATCGGGATGTCCTGGGGGATCACCGCGATGCCGCCGCGCCGGGCCACCGTCTCGGCCATCCGCCGGCCGGCGACCGCCGTCATGTTCGCCACCACCAGCGGGATCGTGGTGCCCGTACCGTCGCCGGTGGAGAGGTCGACGTCCAGCCGTGAACCCACCTCCGACCGGGCTGGGGCCATGAAGACGTCGTTGTAGGTCAGGTCGTACCCGGGAGTCGCGCCACTGAGGAACCGCACCCGGCCATCATTCCCTCAGCTCACCAACAGCGCGACCGCTACCACCACCATCACCAGCGCGATCACGCCGTCGAGCACCTGCCAGACCCGGGCCCGGGCGAGCATCGGCGCGAGCCGGTACGCCCCCGCGCCGAGTGCGCTGAACCAGACGACGCTGGCCACCGCCGCGCCCAGGCCGAACAGCCACCGGTGCGGCTGCTGCTGCGCGATGCCGCCGAGCAGCAGCACGGTGTCCAGGTAGACGTGCGGGTTGAGGTAGGTGAAGGCGAGGCAGGCCAGCAGCGTCGCGCCGAGCCGCGCCGGGGGCCGCTCGGCCGGCGTGAGCGCGCTCGGACGCCACGCGCGGCGGGCGGCCAGGGCCGCGTACCCGAGCAGGAAGGCGGCCCCGCCCCAGCGGATCGCGGTGAGCAGGTCGGGTCGGGCCGCCACCACCGACCCCACCCCGGCGATGCCGACGCCGATCAGCAGGGCGTCGGAGATCGCGCAGGTCAGGACGACCGGCACCACGTGTTCCCGGCGCAGACCCTGACGGAGTACGAAGGCGTTCTGCGCGCCGATGGCGACGATGAGGGCGATGGAGAGGGAGAAACCGGCGACGACAGAGGTGAGCACGACGCCGACGGTAGGAGCGCGGGTACGGATCAGTCCAGCTAAAGATTCTTCATCCGGTTAAGCTGAACTGCATGGGCGGTCTGGACTCCACCCAGCTCCGGACACTTGCCGCCGTGGTCGCGGAGGGCAGTTTCGAGGCGGCGGCACGCCTGTTGCACGTCACGCCCTCGGCGGTCAGCCAGCGCATCAAGACACTGGAGGAGACCGTCGGGCAGGTGCTCGTCCGGCGGCACCGTCCCTGCGACGCCACCGAGGCCGGGCGACCGCTGCTGCGTCTGGCCGGGCAACTCGCCCTGCTCGAACGGGAGGCGCTGGCCGATGCCCGGGGGCCGCTCGGCGGCGACCGGAACCGTACCCGGGTCGCGATCGTGGTCAACGCCGACTCGCTCGCCACCTGGTTCCCCGCTGCCCTGGCCCGGCTGCCCGACCAGCCGGAACTCTCCTTCGACATCCGGCAGGACGACCAGGACCACACCGCCGCCCTGCTCCGCGACGGGGTGGTGACCGCTGCGGTGACCGCCCAACGCGAGGCGGTGCAGGGCTGCCGGGTACGCCGTCTCGGCACGATGCGCTACCGGGCGCTGGCCGCGCCGTCGATGGCCCGACGATGGTTCGCCGACGGCCTCACCCGGGCTGCGGCAGCCGCCGCACCGGTGGTGGTCTTCGACCGCAAGGACCGGATCCAACACCGCTTCCTGCGTACGGTGACCGGGCACGCGGTCGACCCACCGGTGCACTACGTGCCGTCGGTCCCGGCGTTCAACGAGTCGATCCGGCTCGGCCTCGGCTGGGGAATGATGGCCGAGCAGATCGCCGACGCCGACGTGGCCGCCGGACGCTGCGTGGACATCGCCCCCGGCCGGGTGCTGGACACCCCGCTCTACTGGCAGCACTGGCGACTCGACTCGCCGGTGCTGACCGCGCTGACCACCGCCGTCTGCACGGTGGCCGCCGAATCCCTGCGCTGAGATGTCAGGACCTGCGCTGAGATGTAAGGAGGGGTCCCCTGCTATACACCAGGCGTTAGCAGGGGACCCCTCCTTACATCCGGGAACGCCTCAGGCGATGGTGCAGATGGCGGCGCCGGCGGTGATCACCGCGCCGACCTCGGCGGCCAGGCCGCCGACCGTACCCGCCTTGTGCGCGTGCAACGGCTGCTCCATCTTCATCGCCTCCAGCACCACGACCAGGTCGCCCTCGGCCACGGTGTCGCCGTCGGCGACCGCGATCTTGACGATCGTGCCCTGCATCGGCGAGGTGAGCGCGTCACCGCCCGCCGCCGCGCCGCCCGTGGCACCGCCGCCCCGACGGGTGGGCTTCTTCGCGCTCGGTGCGGCACCCGCCGTACCCGCGCCCAGCCCGGCGGGGAGGCTGACCTCCAGCCGCTTGCCGCCCACCTCGACCACGATCGTCTCGCGCTCGGCCGGGGCGGCCGGGCCGTCGGCCACCGCGGTGAACGGCGGAACCGTGTTGTCGAACTCGGTCTCGATCCAGCGGGTGTGCACCGTGAACGGCTCGGCGGTGAACGCCGGGTCACGGACCACCAGGCGGTGGAACGGCAGCGCGGTGGCCATCCCCTCGATCACCATCTCGTCCAGCGCCCGCCGGGCCCGATCCAGCGCCTCGGCGCGGGTCTCCCCGGTGATGACGACCTTGGCGAGCAGGCTGTCGAAGTTGCCGCCGATCACGTCGCCGGCCGAGATGCCGGTGTCCACCCGCACGCCGGGCCCGCTCGGCAGCCGCAGGGCGGTCACCGTGCCGGGAGCGGGCAGGAAGCCCCGGCCCGGGTCCTCGCCGTTGATCCGGAACTCGATGGAGTGCCCGCGCGGCGTCGGGTCCTCGGTGAGCCGCAGCTTCTCCCCGTCGGCGATGCGGAACTGCTCGCGTACCAGGTCGATGCCGGCGGTCTCCTCGGTCACCGGGTGCTCCACCTGGAGCCGGGTGTTGACCTCCAGGAAGGAGATGGTGCCGTCGTTGCCGACCAGGTACTCCACCGTCCCGGCACCGTGGTAGCCGGCCTCCCGGCAGATGGCCTTCGCGCTCTCGTGGATCTGCGTGCGCTGCGCGGCGGTGAGGAACGGCGCCGGTGCCTCCTCGACCAACTTCTGGTGCCGGCGCTGCAACGAGCAGTCCCGGGTGCCGGCGACGATCACGTTGCCGTGCTGGTCGGCCAGGACCTGCGCCTCGACGTGGCGCGGCTGGTCGAGGTACCGCTCGACGAAGCACTCGCCCCGACCGAAGGCCGCGACCGCCTCGCGGGTGGCCGATTCGAAGAGCTGCGGGATCTCCTCCATGGTGCGGGCCACCTTCAGGCCACGCCCGCCGCCCCCGAAGGCGGCCTTGATGGCCACCGGCAGACCGTGGTCGACGGCGAAGGCCATCACCTCGTCCGGGCTGTCCACCGGGTCCGGGGTGCCGGGCACCAGGGGAGCACCGGCCCGCTGGGCGATGTGCCGGGCGGTGACCTTGTCGCCGAGGTCGCGGATCGCCTGCGGGGTGGGGCCGATCCAGGTCAGGCCCGCGTCGATGACCGCCTGGGCGAAGTCGGCGTTCTCGGAGAGGAAGCCGTAGCCGGGGTGCACCGCGTCGACGCCGGACCGGGCAGCGACGTCGATCAGTTTGTCGATGCGGAGGTAGGTATTCGCAGCGGTGTCGCCCTCCAGGGCGTACGCTTCGTCGGCGAGCGTGGCGTGCAGGGCATCCCGGTCGGAGTCCGCGTACACCGCGACGCTGCCCAGGCCGGCGTCCTGGCACGCGCGGATGACCCGGACGGCGATCTCGCCCCGGTTGGCGATGAGTACCTTGCGCACCTTGGTGGCTCCTCCCGGCGGGTTTCTGACCGGGAGTTTATAGCTCACGGTGGTGCCCCGAACGATCGCTCAGTGTGGGATGACGCACTGTCTGGCCAGGTCGTCGGCGGCGTGGTGTCGTACCGATGTGGTGGAGTGCCGTGACGATATGGCCGGAGAGTGGCCATGAGCGGGGAGTGGAAATGATCGAGACCAGAGGGCTGCGGAAGTCGTTCCGCAGCCGGGCCGGTCGGGAGACGAAGACCGTCGAGGCGGTACGCGGCGTCGACCTGGACGTCCCGGCCGGTGAGATCTTCGGGTTCCTCGGCCCGAACGGCGCTGGCAAGACCACCACGTTGCGGATGCTGGCGACGCTGATCGAGCCGGACGGCGGGCAGGCCACCATCGCCGGTGCCGACCTGCTCAAGAACCCGGGTGAGGTACGCCGTCGGATCGGTTACGTGGCCCAGGGTGGCAGCACCTGGGACGAGTCGACCGCGCGTGAGGAACTCGTGCTCCAGGCCCGGATGTACGGCATCGGCAAGGCCGAGGCCCAACGTCGGGCGGTACGCGCGCTGGAGGCGTTCCAGCTCAGCGAGTTCGCTGACCGCAAGTGCAAGACGTACTCGGGCGGTCAGCGACGGCGGGTCGAGATCGCGCTCGGCATCATCCACGAGCCGAAGATCGTCTTCCTGGACGAGCCCACCACCGGCCTGGACCCGCAGAGCCGGGCGCACATGTGGGACGAGATCCGGCGGCTACGGACCGACGGGATGACCGTCTTCATCACCACGCACTACCTGGACGAGGCCGACGCGCTCTGCGACCGCATCGCGATCATGGACCACGGCGAGGTGGTCGCCGAGGGTACGCCGACCGCCCTCAAACGGGAGATCTCCGGCGACGTCGTGCTGGTCGGCCTCGACATCGTGGCCACCGGCGAGGCGGAGAAGCTGCTCGACGGCGAGGAGTACGTGAACCGGCTGGAGAGTCTGGAGGACGGCGGCCTGCGCCTCTTCGTCGACGACGGCGCGACCGCCATCCCGCGGATCCTGCGCCGTGTCGACGGTGCCGGTCTCGACCTCAAGTCGATCGAGCTGCACCGCCCGAGCCTCGACGACGTCTTCCTCACCAAGACCGGCCGCTCGCTGCGCGAGTCCTGACCCGACCAGGAGAAAGTCCCATGAAGCTCGCCCGCGACACCTGGCTGATCTTCCAGCGGCAGTTCCACCTGCTGCTGCGCAACCCCGTGTGGGTCTTCGTCGGCGTCTTCCAGCCGGTGATGTATCTCCTCCTGTTCGCCCCGCTGCTCAAGCCCGCGCTGAACGCGCCGACCCAGGCCGAGGCGTACAAGATCTTCGTTCCCGGCCTGCTGGTGCTGCTGGCCATCTTCGGCGGCCTGTTCCAGGGCTTCGGCCTGATCGCCGAGCTGCGCGCCGGAGTGATCGAACGCTCCCGGGTCACCCCCGTCAGCCGGCTCGCCCTGCTGCTCGGCCGCTCGCTGCGCGACGTGGTGTCGCTGATGGTCCAGGCGGTCATCATCACCCTGCTGGCGCTCCTGTTCGACCTGCGGGTCTTCATCGGCGACCTGCTGCTGGCATACCTGATGCTCGCCCTGATCGCGCTGATGACGTCGGCGGTCAGCTACGGCGTCGCGCTCAAGGTCAAGAGCGAGGACGCGCTGGCTCCGCTGATGAACACGGTCGCCCAGCCGGTGCTGCTGCTCTCCGGCATTCTGCTCCCGCTCGCCTTCGCGCCCGGCTGGTTGCAGGGCGTCGCCAAGTGGAATCCGTTCTCCTGGGCGGTGGACGGCACCCGCGCGCTGTTCAACGGCGACATCGGCAACGACCGGGTCTGGCAGGGGCTGACCATCATCGCGATCCTCGCCGCCGCCGGCGTCTATTGGGCGGCCCGCCAGTTCGCCCGCAGCGTCCGGTGACGTGAAAGGAAGGGCACCTTATTAACGCCTGCGGTAGAGCACGGGCACCCTGTTAACGCCCCGCTCACCCAGCGGCGGCACGACCGACACTCAGCGGCACGGCCGACGACCGTCGATCCGGACGCCGGCACCGGTCCGCGTACCCCAACCGGGGAGGCGACCGGTGCCGGCGTGAACGGTCAGTGCACGCGGGCGAGAGTCAGGCCGTCGGCGATCGGCAGCATCACCGCGTCGACCCGTACGTCGGCGAGGACGTCGTCGTTGAACGCCGCGATGGCCCGGTCCGCCTCGCTCTCCGGCGCCACCACCCGTCCGTGCCGCAGCACGTTGTCCACGGCGATCACGCCACCCGGCCGCATCCGGGGCACCAACTCGTCCCAGTAGAGCGGATAGCTGGTCTTGTCGGCGTCGATGAAGGCGAAGTCCAGATACCGCTCCTGCGGCAACTCCCGCAACGTCTCCCCGGCCGGGCCGATACGCAGCTCGACCCGGTCGTCGACACCGGCCCGCGCCCAGTACCGGCGCGCGATACCGGTGTACTCCTCGGAGATGTCGAAGCAGGTCAGGCGCCCGCCGTCGGTCAGGCCCCGGGCGATCGCCAACGAGGAGAGACCGGTGAACGTGCCCACCTCCACCGCGTTGCGGACACCGAGCAAGCGGGTCAGGAACGTCAGGAAGGCGGCCTGCTCCGGCGCCACCTGCATGGAGGCGTGCTCCGGCAGGAGGGCGAGGGTCTCCTCGGCCAGGTCGCGGACGATCTCGTCCGGTGGCGCGCCGTGCGCGACGAGGTACGCGTGCAACTCGTCGGTGAGCGGAATCGACTTCAGCGTCATGTTCGGACGCTAACCGAGCGGCTCGACGATCTGGTTACCGGGCGCCACTTTCGTCCACAAATCGGTAATCCGCAGGTCCAGCTCGTCGAGCAGCCGCCGCAGCAACGGCATCGACAACCCGACGACCGTGCCCGGATCACCCTCGATCCGCTCCACGAACGCCCCGCCCAACCCGTCGATCGTGAACGCGCCGGCCACCGCCAGCGGCTCGCCGGTGGCCACGTAGGTGGCGATCTCCCGGTCACTGATGTCGGCGAAGTGCACCACCGTGGAGGCCACGGCCTCGGCCCGACGCCCACTGACGATGTCGATGAGACAGTGGCCACTGTGCAGCACTCCGCTGCGCCCCCGCATCCGCTCCCACCGTCGGGTAGCGTCTGCCGCGTCGTCGGGCTTGCCGAAGATCTCACCGTCGAACGCGAGCACCGAGTCGCAGCCGAGCACCAATGTCCGTTGACCGTCGCCGGGCGCCAGCCGGGTCAGCACCGCCTCCGTCTTGAGTCGGGCCAACTCCAGGCAGAGATCCTCCGCCCGATCGGTCACCACCACACTCTCGTCGACACCACTGACCAGCACGTCCGGCTCGATGCCGGCGGCCTGCAGAGTCTTACGGCGGGCAGGGCTCGCCGAAGCGAGCACGAGGCGGAGCGGAAGCACATCAGACACGCGCACGACGGTACCGCCAACCGTCCGCCCAGACCCCTCAGCGGCTGATGCGTGGCGGCGGGTCGTCCGACCGTCGCCGCCGCCGGACCCACCACACCCCACCGGCACCGGCCGCCAGCAGCACCGCCAGAGTCACCAGACCTCGCACGGCCGCACCGTCCTGATCGGCCTCAGGACCCACGGCCCGCGTCGTGCCCGGCCCAGGGGTGGCCGACCCGCTCGGCCCAAAACCCCTCGGCGGTACGTCTGCCGTGAGCGCCGCCACCAGATCGATCACGCCGTAGCCGTACTGGTCGTCGCGCCCGGGAGGCCCCTTGTCGATCGCGGTCGCCGTCAACCGGTGCGCCACCTCGTCCGCCGGCAGATACGGATACTTGGCCCGAATCAACGCCGCCGCCCCCGCCACGATCGCCGTAGCTCCCGAGGTGCCTGTTCCTACCCGGTATCCACCGTCAAAGTTGGTGCTGTAGATCTCGACCGCTGGCGCGACGACATCGATCTCGCCCCCGGACACCGAGATCGCAGATCGCTTGCCGTCTTGGTCGATTCCGCCCACGGCGACTACATCTGGATAGGCCGCTGGAAAGCCTACGGCCTCGTCTTCTGGAAGGTTCCCCGCAGCGGCCACTATTAAAACGTCTGCCTGCTGTGCTAACTGAACTGCCTTTTGAAGTCGAATATCCGGAGCTCCGGTGGAGGAGATGCTAATGACGTCGGCGCCGTTGTTGACCGCATAAGCGATCGCGCGAGCCAGATCGTGAGCTGTGCCCTCCTGTCCGGCCGACTTGAAGCGGACCGGAAGGATCTCGGCTTCAGGTGCGATTCCGAGTGTGCCGCGACCTGAGGATTGGCCATGTGAAGCAATTAGGCCTGCCATGGCCGTTCCGTGGCCATCTACATCCTGCCAACCGTCACCGTTGCTATCCGCCACGATGTCCGCACCGGGAAGCAGGTTTTTGCGCAGATCGGGGTGCGGTGCAACGCCAGTGTCTAATACAGCGACTACTACTCCTTTTCCTTGGCTGGTCGCATGTGCCTTCTTTGCGCCAAGGTAGTCAAGATGGCCCTGCAGCTTGCGTATCTGAACGGTGTCCGGCTCTGAAGGAATGGCTAGCGCGTGGCTGGGTGTCGGTGCGGTGAATGCGATCAATAGCAGAGCCATGCGCATAACTCGATGGTCTAAGTTCACCGACTTAGGCCGATGGCTGGCCCTGGGTCGATTGGTCCGTCGTCGTCGGGTGGCCTTACAATGGGGCTAACGCCCTGATCAGTTTCCCAAGGATTCTCTGGGTCCCAGTGGCGGGGGTGCTTAGGATCGCGACCGGGTTGACTGGGGTGTTCGGGCGACCCGCGAAACCCGCGCGCGATCGAGACTCCCGAGTGTGGGGATCCGCCATAGGGTGGAAACGCATGGCCGGCACCTAGTCCTCTTCCCGCACCGGGGCGAGAGCCGGCTCCGCCGGTTGGGCCCGAGCCGGCTGCGCCGCCCCCAATCACGCCGCCAATTGGGTTCACTCCGCGCGAATGGTTGGTTCCTGCGGCGGGTTGGCCAACGCCTAAAACTGGTGGCCCTCCGATAATTCCACCTGGCGGCATTGGGCGTGGTGTAACGCTTGGTGCGCCTGTTTTCGGCCGTTGTGCTTGGCCAGGCTGCACCTGCCTTGACTCTGAGGCGAGAGGTCGCGTGACAGAGGACGTCGATGGAATGGACGGTGCGTCCCTGCCAGGGGAGGATGCTGGCGCCGTGGACGGTGGTGTTGGGTTTGCCGGAGTAGGGGGCGGATTAGCGTTGCCTAGCACCGGACCCGGGTTAGCGGCTGCGGGTGTCGTCGCCGACTGCGACAGTCGGGGCAGTTGAGTGTCGCCTGATGTGACTTTGACGTTTGCTGGCATTGGGACAATGGGCGGAATGGCGGGTAAGGGAGTGCCGCCGCCTGCATCGAACTCGGATTCTGGCTGATCCTTGGCAGGTTGCCTTCGTATTGCTGGCGGGGGCTGGCGGAGGGTTACTTGGGCCTGTTGGAGGTCGCTGCTCAGGCCGTACATGATGCCGCGCGCCCTGACGTTCAACTGCTCCAGATCGGCATCGGTCACCGGTGGTCGGCTGTTCCGGCTGCCGGCGACGGCTTTCGGGTCGGCGGCTGTCTGTTCCCATCCGCGCTTCTGTCGGAGCTTGTCCGCGTACTCGTCGTGGATCTTCTTGAGTTCGGTGCGGGTGCTGGTGATGGCCTGGGTGGCGGCGGTGAGCGCGCTCTGGTTGGCGCTGGCGGCGTCGTGCGTGCGCTGCACCTGCGCGATCAGGTCGTCCAGCTCGGCGAGGTAGGCGCGGGCGGCCTCGTTGGTGTCGGGCGGCCAGGCCCGGGCGAGACGCTGGCGGTACGTCCGGAGGCGGTGCAGGTGTTGGTCGGCCAGCTCGGAGATCTTGCGCCAGCCGGCGACGTGCCGCCAGTGGTTGTCGGGATCGTGGTCCTGGAGGCAGGCCCACATGTCGGCGACGCTCATCAGGTACCAGTCGGTGAGGCCTCCGCTGCGGCCGACTCCCGGGTCCCTCACGGCAGCACCACCGACCCGTCGTTGTCGGGGCCGGTCGGATTGGTCAGCGACGGTGAGGGTGTGGGCTGGGCGGGTACGTCTCCCGGCTGCCCGAGCGCCTGCTGGACGTCGGCGACGCGGGCTGCGGAGAAGGCGTCGGTGTCGGCGTACCGGTCGGCCACCTGTCTGGCGGCGCGCGCCAGGTGGCCGGTGGTGTGGCCGAGGCCCCAGACGGCGTTCGTCGTGGCCTGCTGTGTCTCCCAGTGGGCCCGCATGAACTGCACCAGCTCGATGAAGGCGTCGGCCGGATTCGGCACCCGGGTCAGCATGTCGTCCGCGATGCGCGGCAGGTGGGGCGTGTAGTTGCCGTCCACCTCGGCGCGGAGCGTGTCGGCGAATTCCCGCATCTGGCGGAGGTCCGCCTCGACGCCACGGTGGCCGCCTGACCAGGACGCCTGTCGATCATCCTCAGGGATCATCGGCCCTCCAAACTGTAACGGCCCGGTTCCCCTCTGTGAGGCTAATCCTTGGACGCCTCCCCGGCAGCCCCGGTCGCCGTCGACAGCCTCGCCGATCCGCGTCAGCGGGGCAGACCGGAGGCGCGCCAGGCGCCGCTTCCCGGGAGCAGTGTGGCACCGGCCGGTCGGCCGCTGCGGGCCCAGACCGAGACCGGGGTGGTGGCGGCGACGGGGGCCGGGCGGGAGCGGACGACGATCGCGCCCACCAGCGCGGCCAGTTCCTCGGCGGTCGGCACGCCGCGGACGACCCGGAACAGCGGCTCCTCGACAGACATGCACCCCAGCGTACGCGCTGTGAGCTCGACCTCCGGCACACAGTGGCGTGCCGACGGTGTGAGCGTCGGGGGTGGCGGGTACCGTCTCAGCGATGTCTGAGCCTTCCCCCCAACTCGTCGCCGACCGGTACCGGCTCCTCTCGCCGCTCGGTCAGGGCGGCATGGGCCGGGTATGGAAGGCGCGCGACGAGGTGCTGCACCGTGACGTCGCCATCAAGGAGTTGGTCCCGCCGCCGGGCCTGACCAACGAGGAGCGCCGCGAGATGCGCGAACGCTCGCTGCGGGAGGCGCGCGCCATCGCCCGCCTCAACAACATCAACGTGGTACGCATCTTCGACGTGCTCCGCACCGACGGTGACCCGTGGATCGTGATGGAGTACGTCGCGTCCCGTTCGTTGCAGGACACCCTCGCCGAGGACGGGCCGGTGCCGGCGGCCCAGGCGGTGCAGATCGGGCTGGGCGTGCTCAACGCCCTGAAGGCGGCGCACAAGGCCGGCATCATGCACCGCGACGTCAAGCCCGGCAACGTGCTGCTCGGCACCGACGGTCGGGTGGTGCTGACCGACTTCGGCCTGGCCACGATCCCCGGCGACCCGAACGTCACGCGCACCGGCATGGTGCTCGGCTCCCCGGCGTACATCTCGCCCGAGCGTGCCCGGGACGGCACCACCGGTCCGGAGGCGGACCTCTGGTCGCTGGGTGCCACGCTCTACGCCGCCGTGGAGGGCAAGTCACCGTTCGCCCGACCGTCGGCGATCAGCACCCTGGCCGCGCTCGCCACCGAACCGGTGCCGCCGGCCCGTAACGCCGGACCGCTCAAGCAGGTGCTCGCCGGGCTGCTGCGCAAGGACCCCGAGGAGCGGATCACCGCCGAGTCGGCCGAGCGGATGCTGCGCCGGGCCAGCGGTAAGCGGAGTCGGGGCATCTCGCTGCTCGACGGTGTGCGCCGGCCGGGGCCGAACGGGCCGCGTGAACCGCGTCAGCCGATGGTGCCCGCGCCCCGCCCGTCGGGGGAGCAGCCCACCGCGCCGGTGACTCCGCCCGTGCCCCGTACGCCCTCGGCCGTGGGTCCGCTCGCGGCGGGTGCCGCCGCAGCCGGCGCGACCACCTCCGGTCCGTCTGGCTCCGGTGCGACGGCCGGAAAGCCGCCGGTCTCCGACGCCGCGCCGACGGCGAAGGTCGCGGCTCCCACCGGCGCGGACGCCGATCCGACCACGAAGATGGACGCCGACCTGACCGCGAAGGTCGACGCCGGTCAGGACGCGGACCCGACGACGAAGGTGGACGCGGCGTCGACCGCTGCCGGTGCCGCCGGTGCGGGGCTGACGTCAGGTGCGGACGCGGCATCGTCCGCGACGGATTCCGGGGCCGACTCCGGCGGGTCGACCACGGAGACCGCGACCGGCCGCGACGACGCCCCGGCGGCCCAGGACGGCGGGGACACCGCCCCGGCCGGTACGCCGACGACGCCGGACGGATCCGACGCGACCGTGCGGGCTGCCGCGACCAGCGGAGCAGCCGCTGCCTCGGCCGACGTCACCAAGGTCGACGGTCCCGCTGTGGAGGCGAAGGCGCAGGCCGACGCGAGCGCGACGACCGACCGGCCCGGCTCGGGCGAGCCGACCCGTCGGGTCGGCCCACCGGCTCCCACGGCGGCCGCCACCCCCGTCGCGCCCGCCTCGACCTCGTTGATGCCGTCGGCACCGGTGAGCCCGGCGGCACCGGCTCGGGGTTCCGTCTTCAAGACCGGCCAACTCCGTTCCGAGCGCACCCGCCGTGCCGTGCTGGTCGGCGCACTGGTCGCGCTGCTGCTCGTCGGCCTGGTGGTGGCGGTTCCGCTGCTCACCAGCGGTGACGGCGACGGCGGCGACACCCCGCAGGACACGGCCGGCACGTCCGAGTCGTCCGCACCGCCGACCTCGGAGCCGGCCGCGCCACCACCGACCTCTGCCGCACCGCCCAGCGCCTCCCCGTCGGCGTCCCCGTCACCCACCCCGTCCGAGAGCGCCGCCGGTGGCCTGCCCGAGGGCTGGACGTTGCGGAACGACCCGGTGGGCTTCAAGGTGCCGGTGCCGGAGGGCTGGCGGCGCAGTTCCGGCTCCACCTGGGTCAAGTACCGCGACCCGAACGGCGTCAGCGAGCTGACCATCGACCGCACCTCGTCGCCGCAGCGGGACGCGGCGGCCACCTGGCGGCAGCTCGAACCGGGTCGGAAGAACGTCCGTGGCGTGCAGAACTACCGGTTCATCGACATCTCGACGATCGACTGCAAGTGGCGGACCTGCGCTGACTGGGACTGGAACCAGACCCGCAACGGGGTCGAGCTGCGGGTACGCAACCGGGGCTTCGTCACCGCCAGCAACCGGGGCTTCGCCCTGCGCTGGGAGGTGCCGAACAGCGAGTGGGACGCGCAGTTGCCGAACTTCGAGACGGCGTTCCGCGAGTTCGTGCCGGACCGTCAGGACTGAGGTCCGCCGACAGCAGGGCGGTCGAGACGAGGCATGACCGTCCGTCGTTCGGGGTACCTGATCTCGAAGGACGGAAGGGAGGCCCGAGATGGGTTACCGACCAAGGGATGCCCGAACCCGACTGACACTGTGGACGAGCGCAGTGGTGGGTGTCGGCGTACTACTGTTCGTCACCTTCGGAGTCGCACTGCTGGCCACGTTGCTGAGCGTCGTGACGCTCGCCGGGGCCGCGTACGTGGGGTGGGCCGTCACCCGTCGGGGCACGGTGGCCCGGCACGGCGGTGTCGGCGTACCCGTGGCACTCGCCGCGCGACGGCGGGCCTGAACCGGCGGTGGTCACGCCACGGCGGCGGGCCGACGTCCCGAATCCACTCGGTGGACGTCGACCCGCCGTCGTGACGTGTGTCAGGCGGTGTTGTTGGCCAGGGCGATCAGCCGGTTCCGGTCGCCGTTCCAGTAGTTGCGGTCGACCGCGCCACTGATGCCGGCGACGCTGCCCGAGTCGGTGTACTGCCAGAAGCTCCAGACCGGGGCGCCGGCCGGCAGCGCGCCGACCGAGGAGGACCAGCGGGCGACCCAGACCGGGTGGTTGGTCCATGGGCCGGTCCAACTGCCGGTGCACTGGTTCCAGAAGCTGGTGGTGGTGTAGATGACCGCGTAGCGACCGGTACGCGAGCGGTAGGTGTTCAGGAAGTCCTGCACCCAGTTGCGCATGCCGGTGGTGCTCAGGCCGTAGCAGTAGCCGCCGCTGTACGGGTTCGCCTCCAGGTCCAGCGCGGCGGGGAGCGTACGGCTGTCGGCCGACCACGCACCGCCGTTGGAGGCCAGGTAGTTCGCCTGAACGGCGCCGGAGGAGATGTTCGGCCGGGCGAAGTGGTACGCGCCCCGGATCACCCCGGCGTTGTACGCGTTGACGTAGTTCGTGTTGAAGTTCGGGTCCTTGTAGCTCGTACCCTCGGTGGCCTTGATGAAGGCGAACTGGATGCCCGCGTTGCGGACGCTCGTCCAGTTGATGGTGCCCTGGTAGCGCGAGACGTCGATGCCGGGCACGGTGGCCGCCGCGGCGGGGGTCGCGGTGGCGACGAGCCCGGCAGCAGCGGTCGCGAGTACGGTGAGCGCGGCGGCGGTCAGCCGGCGCAGCGTTGGTCTGGTCCGACCCATGGCGTCCTCCTGAGACGACTGTCGATAGACAGACATCTTTGAAGGTGAATGCCCGCCAAGGCAAGAGATACTAAGAAAACTTTCAATACGGTACGGGTCGACCACGGACGGGTGTCCCGGCCGGCACCGGAACGAGACAGCCCGCCCTGGGACCTTCGTGCCCTGCGGGCGTAGGCTGCCGCCCCATGGTGTCGATCGAGGGCATGACCGCGTTCTGGGACCGTCTGCTCGGCGCGCAGCCCGACCCGCCCCCGCTGCTGGTGCTGCTGACCGGCCTGGTCGCGCTGGTGGTGGTCTCCACCCGGATGCCGTGGCGGATCGCCCGCAACGCGATCACCATCGCGCACGAGGGCGGTCACGCGTTGGCGGCCGTACTCACCGGACGCAAGCTGCACGGCATCCGGCTGCACTCGGACACCTCGGGCCTCACGCTCTCGGCCGGGCGTCCCACCGGACCGGGCATGGTGCTCACCCTGCTCGCCGGCTATCTGGCCCCGCCGCTGGTCGGTCTGGGCGGGGCGTGGCTGCTCGCCGGAAACCGGATCACGCTGCTGCTCTGGCTCGCGGTGGTCCTGCTGCTGGCGATGCTGATCATGATCCGCAACGTGTACGGGGCGCTGACGCTGGTGGTCACCTGTGGTGCGGTGCTCGCGATCTCCTGGTACGCCAGCCCTCAGGTGCAGGCCGCCTTCGCCTGGACCGGCGTGTGGTTCCTGCTGCTCGGCGGCGTACGCCCGGTGGTGGAGTTGCAGCGGCTGCGCACCCGGCGCGGGATGCCGGCCTCCGACGCCGACCAGTTGGCGGGCATCACGCCGCTGCCGCCGTTCTTCTGGGTGCTGCTCTTCGGCATCGTCAACGTCGTCGTGCTGGTGGTGGGCGGCCGGATGCTGGCCGGGCCGCTGCTGACCGACGCCGGCATCGCCTTCTGGTGAGCTACGCCGGTGTGCGGCGCAGTTGTTAGGAGGGGTCCCCTGCTATACGCCAGGCGTTAGCAGGGGACCCCTCCTTGCACGCAACCCCTACAGCGGGATGTTGCCGTGCTTCTTGGGCGGGAGCGTCTCGCGCTTGGTGCGCAGCACCCGCAGGGCACGGACGATCTGGAGCCGCGTCTCGTGCGGCGGGATGACCGCGTCCACGTACCCGCGTTCGGCCGCGACGTACGGGTTGGCCAGGGTGTCCTCGTACTCGGCGATCTTCTCGGCCCGGACCGCGGCCGGGTCCTCGGCGGCGGCCAGTTCCTGGCGGTAGAGGATGTTCACCGCGCCCTGGGCGCCCATCACCGCGATCTGCGCGGTCGGCCAGGCGAAGTTGAGGTCCGCGCCCAGGTGCTTGGAACCCATCACGTCGTACGCGCCGCCGTACGCCTTGCGGGTGATCACGGTGACCTTCGGCACGGTGGCCTCGGCGTACGCGTAGATGAGCTTGGCGCCCCGGCGGATGATGCCGTCCCACTCCTGACCGGTGCCGGGCAGGAACCCGGGTACGTCCACGAAGGTCAGCACCGGGATGTTGAAGGCGTCGCAGGTACGCACGAACCGGGCCGCCTTCTCGCTGGCCGCGATGTCCAGCGTGCCGGCGAAGTGCATCGGCTGGTTGGCGACCACGCCCACCGGACGCCCCTCGACCCGCCCGAAGCCGACCACGATGTTCTGCGCGTAGAGCGGCTGGACCTCCAGGAACTCCCCGTCGTCGAGGACGTGTTCGAGCACCCGGTGCATGTCGTACGGCTGGTTGGCCGAGTCGGGGACGAGGGTGTCCAGCTCCCGGTCGGCGTCGGTGACGGTCAGCTCCGCCGGGGCGTCGAAGACCGGCGGCTCGTCCAGGTTGTTGGCGGGCAGGTGGGACAGCAGCGCCTTGACGTAGTCGACCGCGTCGGACTCGTCGGAGGCGAGGTAGTGGGCGTTGCCGCTGCGGGTGTTGTGGGTGCGCGCCCCGCCGAGGTCCTCCATGCCCACGTCCTCGCCGGTGACCGTCTTGATCACGTCCGGGCCGGTGATGAACATGTGCGAGGTCTGGTCGACCATGACGGTGAAGTCGGTGACCGCCGGGGAGTAGACCGCCCCACCGGCGCACGGGCCCATGATGAGCGAGATCTGCGGGATGACGCCGCTGGCGCGTACGTTGCGGAAGAAGATCTCGCCGTAGAGGCCGAGCGACACCACCCCCTCCTGGATGCGGGCGCCGCCGGAGTCGTTGATGCCGACGACCGGGCAGCCGATCTTCATGGCCAGGTCCATCACCTTGACGATCTTCTGCCCGAAGACCTCGCCGAGGGAGCCGCCGAAGACCGTGAAGTCCTGGGCGAAGACACAGATCTGCCGGCCGTCGACGGTGCCGTAGCCGGTGATCACGCCGTCGCCGTACGGGCGGGAGCGGTCCAGGCCGAAGTTGGTGGACCGGTGCCGGGCGAACTCGTCCAGCTCGACGAAGGAGCCCTCGTCGAGCAGCATCTCGATCCGCTCCCGGGCGGTCTTCTTGCCTCGCGCGTGCTGTTTCTCGACCGCGCGGGCCGACCCGGCGTTCACTGCCTCGTCGACCCGTCGTGCCAGGTCCGCCAGCTTGCCCGCGGTGCTGTGGATGTTGGTCCCGGTCTCGGTAGTCACCCTGGGAATATAACGATGGTTCAGGTCGCCGCCGCTGTGCAGTTCGCCTCACCCGTGGCCCGTAGGCTGGCCGGATGCCGGATTCGCCGTACACCGACCTCGATCGTCCGCCGCTGTCGGCGACCCGGTTGCGCCGGGCGCTGGTGGCGCCGTACGGCCCGTGGACGCGTCTGGATCTGAGGGCCGAGACCGGTTCCACGAACGCCGACGTCGTCGAGGCGGCCCGGACGGGGGAGCCGGAGGGCCTCGTCGTGGTCGCCGAGCGGCAGAGCGCCGGGCGGGGGCGGCGGGGGCGGGCCTGGCAGTCACCGCCGCGCGCGGGCATCGCGACCAGCGTGCTGCTGCGGCCCGGCCAGGCCGTGCCGGACCGTGCCTGGTCGCCGGCACCACCGTCCGGGTACGGCTGGCTGCCGCTGTTGGCCGGTGTCGCGCTGGTCGAGGCGGTGACTCTGTTGGCGGAACTGGACGCCACCCTCAAGTGGCCCAACGACCTGCTGCTCGGGGACGCCAAGTGCGCCGGGATCCTCGCCGAGGCGGTGCCCGGACCGGGTCCGGAGGATCCGCCCGCGATCGTGCTCGGTGTCGGGTTGAACGTCACGCTGCGCGCCGACGAGCTGCCGGAACATCCGACCGGACTGCCGGCCACCTCCCTGCAACTGGCCGGTGCGGTGGCCACCGACCGGGACCCCCTGCTGCGGGCACTGCTCCGGGCGGTCGCCGACTGGTACGCCCGCTGGCGTGCCGCCGGTGGGGACGCGGCCGCCTGCGGCCTGCGGGACGCGTACCTGGCGGTGTGCGGGACCGTGGGCCGCGAGGTGCGGGCCTTCCTGCCCGACGGCACGGAGCTCACCGGCACCGCCACCGGGGTCGACCTCGACGGTCGGCTTCTGGTCACCACCGCCGCCGGGGAACGCTCCCTGGCCGCCGCCGACGTCCTCCACCTGCGCTGACCCCGGCCGGGCCGAATCGTCGGCGGGGTACGCCGCCGAGGTCGGCCGCGTGGCGGATGTGAGGGGGTGGCACTGGGGGGTTACGGTCTGCGCGTCCGTTCCTGCGAGGAGGTTTCCGTGGCGTTCCCCGAGGACGTGCTCACCGAAGACGAGCATGTCGTGCTGCACCTGCATCCGCACTGGAAGACCATGGTCCGTCCGGTCGTGGTGCTGGTGTTCGCCATCGCCGCGGTGGCGGTCGGTGTGCTGTTCCTGCCCGCCGGTGGGGGCGGCTCGATCACGCTCGCCGTGATCGGCGGCCTGGCGTTGCTGGCCGTACTGGTGCTGACCGTCTGGCCGTGGATCGGTTGGCGCACCACGCACTTCCTGTTCACCAACGAGCGGGTGGTGCTCCAGCACGGCGTCTTCTCCCGCGAGCGGCGGGACATCCCGCTCAGCCGGGTCAACGACCACTCCATGAACCAGCAGTTCGTCGGCCGGCTGCTCGGCTACGGCACGCTCACCATCGAGTCGGCCGGCGAACGCGGCCAGTCCGTGCTTCCCGACGTGCCGAAGGTGGACCGGGTGCAGACGAAGCTCTACGAGCTGGTCGAGGCCTTCCACGACAAGCACTCGCTCGGCGACGGCGAACTGCGCGAGATCCTCGCCGAACGGGACACCAAGGGTGGCGGCCTCTGAGGCTGCCCCACCCGGTCCACGACCGGACGGCATGGGAAACGCCCGTCGGCGAGTGCCGGCGGGCGTTTTCGTCGTCCGGGTCAGCGGCGCCGGAACCGGCGCGGCGCGGGAGCCGGCTGGAGTTGGGCGGCCAACTCCTCCTCCAGTTCCTTGTCCAACCCCGCCAGCTCGGCCTGCGGGGCCGTCGGCGTCGGCCGGGGCTGCACCGCCAGCGGCGGCGGCACTGGTGGCGGAGTGGCCGGTGGCTCCTCCTCCTCCAGCTCCGTCATGGCCTCGGCGAGTTCGGCGACCGGGTCCATCCCGGCCATCGTGTCCCACTCGTCGCGGGGCAGCCCGGCCCAGGTGGTCTGGGTGGGCTCGACCGCCGGTGCGGGCTGGAAGACGAACGTGCGGTACGACCAGAAGCGGAAGAGTGTCGCCAGCAGCACACCAACCGTCTTGGCGACGTTCAGGGCCAGCAGGCCGGTGACGCCCAGCCCGTATTTGGCGGCTGCCAGCACGCCCAGCTCGATCAGCAGACCCACGCCGTTGAAGAGGAAGAACAGGGCGTATTCGCGCTGCATGGCCGACTTGGGCCGATCGCGATACGTCCAGTGTCGATTCATCAGATATGACGTGATCGTCGCCACCACGGTGGCCACGACCGTCGCCTTCAACTGCCCATCGACGAAGACGGTGAGTGCGAGCGCGTTGAACACGGCGTAGTTGATGACCGTGTTGACGCCGCCGACCAGGCCGAACTTGAGAGCCTCGTGGATGAACTTCTGCCAGCGCTCAGGCAGCAGACGGACGAGAGGCATGGGCAACACCTTAGGGCAGTGGGCGGGGTACGGCTGGCTTCGGACGGGACCGGCTGACTGTGACGGGACCAGGTGGCTCTGACGGGACCGGAGGCGGCAGGTCACGCGTCCCGGTCCGGGTCCGCTTCCGCACCGGTCGGGGTTCCCGCTTCGACGAAGACGAACCGTCGGTACGACCAGAAACGGAACAGCGTCCCGAGCCCGGTGCCGACGACGAAGCTGGCGATGTTGTCGGCCAGGCGGGTCTGGAAGATCTCCGGCCAGATGCTGCCCAGCCCGTACCTGCTGATGGCCAGGCACCCCACCGCGATGCCCAGGCCCACCGCGTTGAAGAAGAAGAACAGCGCGTACTCGCGGGCCGGGTTGGAGCGCTTGCGGTGCCGCCAGGTCCAGAACCGGTTGCCCAGGAAGGCGAAGGTCGCCGCGATCACCGTGGCGATGGTCTTGGCGGTGACCTGCTCGACGTTCTGCGGCCCGATCAGGTAGTTGAACAGGGCGAAGTCGATGACGAAGGCGATGCCGCCCACGGTCGCGAACTTGCTCATCTCCCGCACGAGGTGACCGAACCGGTCGACCAGGGAGTGGACCAGACCCGTGCGGGTCTGCGGGGAGCCTGGCTCCCCGGTCATTGTGGCGGCCACGAAGCGAGCGTACCGGTTGCCGGGGTCGCGATCGGGTAGCAACGGCCACCGGGGCCCGCCGGGGCGGTGGTACGGACAGGCACGAACGGAGCGTAACCGGACGGCTGCGATTCGGTGTTGTTTCGCACTTCCGCTCACGAGGTCGAAAAGTGACCTGTGACTCTTTGGCGTAGCGCCGTTGACCTGAGGTCCGCCGCAGGATTTGCGTGAAACTGCGCGTGAAAGCGGGTAAAGGCTCGTGATGCCGCAGCGTGGCCGCACCTTGTGCAGTTCTTCACAACCAGTACCACTGACTGGGGCTGTACATCGGTTTACGCTGAGCCCAATCCCATGTTTCCACGAAGGCGACGCATCGCGGCGCCGAGACTCGTGCACTCCATAGACCGGTCAGCGTCGACCACAAGGAGATGTGTCATGGTTGCTCCGGCCACCGTCAGGGGAATCGATCAGGCCCCGACGTCCCATCCCAAACTTCTCGCCTGGGTCCGTGAGGTCGCTGAACTGACCACCCCTGAGCAAATCGTCTGGGTGGACGGCTCCGATCAGGAATGGCGTCGCCTCACCGACGAACTCGTCGATGCCGGCACGCTCATCCGGTTGAACCCCGAGAAGAAACCAAACTCGTTCTACGCCCGTACGGACCCGACGGATGTCGCGCGGGTCGAGGAGCGCACCTTCATCTGCTCCGCGGACGAAGCGGATGCCGGGCCCACCAACAACTGGATGGCCCCCGCTGAGATGAAGCGGACCATGACCCCGCTCTACCGCGGTTCGATGCGCGGACGGACGATGTACGTCATCCCGTTCGTCATGGGCCCGGTCGAGGCCGAGAAGCCCATGTTCGGTGTCGAGATCACCGACAGCCCGTACGTGGTCGCGTCCATGCGGATCATGACCCGGATGGGCGCCAGGATCCTGGAGGCGATGGGCGACGACGCGGACTTCGTCCGCGCGCTGCACTCGATCGGCGCGCCGCTCGCGCCGGGTCAGCAGGACGTCGCCTGGCCGTGCAACGAGACCAAGTACATCTCGCACTTCCCGGAGAGCCGGGAGATCTGGTCGTACGGCTCCGGGTACGGCGGCAACTCGCTGCTCGGCAAGAAGTGCTACTCGCTGCGGATCGCCAGCGTGATGGGGCGGGACGAGGGCTGGCTCGCCGAGCACATGCTGATCCTCAAGATCACCTCGCCGGAGGGTCGGGTCTACCACATCGCGGGTGCGTTCCCGTCCGCCTGCGGCAAGACCAACCTGGCCATGCTGGAGCCGACCATCCCGGGCTGGAAGGTCGAGACGATCGGCGACGACATCGCCTGGATGCGCTTCGGTCCGGACGGCCGGCTCTACGCGGTCAACCCCGAGTACGGGTTGTTCGGCGTCGCGCCCGGCACGGACTGGAAGACCAACGCCAACGCGATGCGGACGCTGGAGCAGGGCAACTCCGTCTTCACCAACGTCGCCCTGACCGACGACGGCGACATCTGGTGGGAGGGCCTCGGCGAGCCGCCGGCGCACCTGATCGACTGGAAGGGCAACGACTGGACGCCGGAGAGCGAGAACCTCTCCTCACACGCGAACAGCCGGTTCTGCACGCCGATCACCCAGTGCCCGATCCTCGCCGACGACTACTTCGACCCGAACGGCGTCCCGATCGACGCCATCCTGTTCGGTGGCCGGCGGCGGGACACCGTCCCGCTGGTGACCGAGGCGCGGGACTGGGTGCACGGCGTCTACATGGGGGCCACGCTCTCCTCGGAGACCACCGCCGCCGCCTCCGGTGCGGTGGGCGTGGTGCGGCGTGACCCGATGGCCATGCTGCCGTTCATCGGCTACCACGCCGGTGACTACTTCCGGCACTGGATCGAGATGGGCAAGGGCACCGACGGCGACGAGTCGAAGCTGCCCCGCGTCTACTACGTCAACTGGTTCCGCAAGGACCCGGAGGGCAACTTCCTCTGGCCCGGCTTCGGCGAGAACTCCCGCGTGCTCAAGTGGGTCATCGAGCGGATCGAGGGTCGCGCCGAGGCCGTGGAGACGCCGATCGGCATGGTCCCGACGCCGGACGCGCTCGACGTCGACGGCCTGGACATGACGCCGGAGGACGTCCGGATCGCGCTGAAGGTCGACCCGGCGGAGTGGCGCGACGAGTTGCCGCTGGTCACCGAGTGGTTCGAGAAGTTCGGCGACAAGCTGCCCGGTGTCCTCTGGGCGGAGCTGGACGCTCTGCGCGCCCGACTCGACGCGGAGCAACCGCAGCGCGGGGTGTGATCGACGCCGGATCCGGGCATCATCGGATCTCATGAGGACGGCCGCCGAGACCGAGGTCCGGCGGCCGTCCGCCGTCCGGGCGCTGACCGCACTGCTCGCCGTGACCGCTGCGGCCACCGTCGTGGTCGAGGTGCTCAACTGGTGGTACGCGCCGGAGCAGGGCTTCGGCCTGGCGGTGCGTACCGGTTGGGCGATGCTGCGCTCGTTCGGCTTCCTGCTGCTGATCGGCCACGTGCGCCGGGGCCGGACGGTGGCCCGCCCGCTCGGCCTGATCCTGGCGATCACCACGGTCTTCGCGGTGGGCCGGCTGATCGTGCCCCGGCAGGGCGTGCCGTCCCTGCCGGGCCTGCTCGGCTTCGCCCTGCTCACCGCGCTCTGCGCGACCGTGGTCTGGCTGCTGTACCGGTCCCCGGCGATCGCCGGGCACCTGGTGCGACACCGGTCCCGGCTGGTGATCGACCGGTCCGGCATCTCCTGGCGGGAGACACCGCCGCGCCGGCCGGAGACGAACGCCTGGCTGCTGACCAGCCGGGTCGCCGCGTTCACCTACAGCCCGCTGATGCTGGTGCCCGCCCTGGTCGCCACCGCCGGGATCGTCGACGGTCGACTGATCGCCGTGCCGGCGGTGCTGTTCTGGCTGGGCGCCGGCATCGCGACCAGCTACCTGGTGCTGTTCTGCACGGCCTTCCTGCTGCGGGGCAAACGCTGGGCGGGCACCCTGCTCGTGGTGGTCAGCGTCGCCGTACTCGCGGTCGACCTGCCGCTGTGCTGGTGGCTGCTCGGCGTCGACGGTCTGGTCCGGGACGGCGCCCCACTGGTCGCCGCCGCCGTCCTCGCCGTCTACGGCGTGCGCCGGGCCGCCCGAGTCTCCACCCCGGCGTCCCCGGCCTGATCCCGCCGCGCGTCCGCACCCGACTACCTCCGCGCCCGGCGTGTCGGCGGGCCGGATGGGAGGTGTTGCTCGGGCCCTTTGCTCTGCTTCAACCGACGCAACAGAATTCATGCGTTTTCGGTGCGTGGGGTGAAGCAGAGCAAAGGGCGCTCCGGGGGTGACCGGCAACCCACGTGACAGCCCGTGGGAGAGGCGCGGCGACGGCGTGGTAGCGGCGTCGGCGCAGGTGGTGGGCGGGGTGCGGGGGCGGTACGGAAGGGCCACGGCGTGGTGTCGGCCACCGGCACCCGGATCCGGGTGGGGGCTCGCTACCCTGCAAGGTGATGACTCTGCGGAAAATTCTCTACTCCGTCTACGAGCGGCGGTTGACCGCCAAGCTCGCGGGCCGTCCCGTGCCCCAGCACGTGGGTGTGATGTGCGACGGCAACCGCAGGTGGGCCCGGGAGATGGGGCTCGTCGACCCCAACGACGGGCACCGGATGGGCGCCGAGCGCATCAAGGAGCTGCTGCGGTGGTGCGACGCCGCCGGCGTCGGGCACGTGACGCTCTGGCTGCTCTCCACCGACAACCTGTCGCGGCCGGCGGAGCAGCTCGACCCGCTGCTCCAGATCATCGAGGACCTGACGACCGAGCTGGCCGAGCAGGGCAACCCGTGGCGGCTGCGGATGGTCGGGGCACTGGACGTGCTCCCCGCGCAGCATGCCGCCGCGCTCAAGGCAGCCGAGGAGCGCACCCGGGAGCGCGGCGGCGGCGCCCAGGTCAACATCGCGGTCGGGTACGGCGGCCGGCGGGAGATCATCGACGCGGTGCGCTCACTGCTGCTGGAGCAGGCGGCCAACGGCGGCACGCTGGAGGACCTGGCCGGCTCGCTGGACGTCGACGACATCTCCGAGCACCTCTACACCCGGGGGCTGCCGGACCCGGATCTGATCATCCGGACCAGCGGCGAGCAGCGCATGTCGGGCTTCATGCTCTGGCAGTCGGCGCACTCGGAGTTCTATTTCTGCGAACTCAACTGGCCGGACTTCCGTCGCGTCGACTTCCTCCGCGCCCTGCGCTCGTACGCCACCCGCCAGCGCCGCTACGGCGTCTGACCGTCGCATCGGCCTGAGGCGACACCGCCGTACCGCCTCAGGTGAGGTGGTGCGTGGCCTCGGTGAGGAAGTCGCCCAGCGCGGCGGGGGAGTCGATGGTGAGGTCGGCGGCCTCGGCGACCTCGTCACCGGTCTCCGGGTTGGCCACCGCGACGCAGACGCCCAGGAAGTCGGGGTCGGCGGCGGCGCGGGCCCGCAACGCGGCGAAGGCCTTGATGTCGGAGACGTCGTCGCCGAAATACCAGGCACCGCCGACGCCCTGCACCAGCTCGCCGATCACCATGCCCTTGTCCCGGTCGACCGGCGGCTTGACCTCCAGCACCATCCGCCCGACCTGCAACCGCAGGCCGAGGCGCTCGGCCTGCGCGCGACCCCACTCCTCGATGGTGGCGGCCAACTGCGGGGCGGTACGCCAGTGCAGCGCCACGGAGAGCCGCTTGTACTCGACGAGGGCACCCGGCGGCAGCTCGGCACGGGCCAGGTCGGCGAGTTCGGCCATGGTCGGCACCCAGGGCAGCGCGGCCGGCTCGGTGACGGTCTCGCCGCCCGAGTGGCTGTGCTCCAGGCCGTAGAGCCCGTAGAGGTCGACGCCGGTGAGCCCGCCGAAGTGCTCGCGCAGGAACTCCACCGGACGCGCGGAGACGATTGCGATCCGCCGGACGACCGGGGCGAGTGTCTCGATCGCGGCCAGCACCTTCGGCGCGGGTTGCACCTGCGTGGGATCGTCGGCCACTGGCGCGAGTGTGCCGTCGAAGTCGAAGAAGAGGATGGTCTCGGCTGCCCGGTCGGCGGTTGTCTGCCAGGCCTGGTCGGCGTTCAACGGGGTCTTCGGCGGCTGGTTGCCCAGATTCAACGGCGGCACGCGCGTCAGCGTACCCCGGCTTCGGCCGGTCATTCCTGGCGTGGAGCCGGCGCGGTCGTCGGGCGGGGTCAGCGTTCGGCGCGCGGGGTCAGCGTTCGGCGGCTCCCCGGCCCCGACGTACGAAGGGCACCACGGCCGCTTCCTGGCCGTGGCTGAGCAGGTAGCCCTCCACGAAACCGGTGTTCCGGTCGCCGGTGTGGGCCTCGATGTCCCGGAGCCGCTCGACCAGGAACTCGGTGAGCGCGGTGAGCCGGTCGTCGAGCCGGTCGTGCAGCTCGGCGAGGACGGCCAGGACGATCGCGGTGGCCGCGGTGGTGAGCGCGAGAAGGTTCACGAGCAGGGGAAGCTGCCCGCCGTTCAGAGCCAGGGTGACCGCGTTCCCGGTGACGCAGAGCGTCAACGAGACCGTCGCGACCACGACCGCCATCCATTTCAGGGTCATGACAGACCCCCTTCTGTCCCGCAGGGCTGGGTTCGGCCTTGTCCCGTCCCCCCGCCGACGACGAGCCCAAGCAGTACGAATACGGACGCTAGCGCGCCCGTTCCGACCCCGTAGCGAAACGAATGAGGCTGACCTGCCGTTCTTTCGCCATCTGAGGAACTAACTGGCGGCGTCGCCTCGTTTTCGGACACCGGCCGGCAGGGTCGGGCGATATGCGAGATAACGAATGGTTTCTCTAATGTGGAACTTCTCCGCGTCGGAGACCTCCGGGTCGACCAGTCGACGCAGGAGCGCCTCGACGTCGGGGTCCATCGGCGGTGGCGGCGGGGCGGACCGGCGCGACGCCGTACGGTCCCAGCCGAGCGCCGCGAAGGCCGCAGCCGGGTCGAGCCCGAGCCCCTCGCAGAACGCGACCACCCGTTCCGCCTCCGGGTCGCTGGCCCAGTCGCCGCGGACCCAGCGGTTGATGGTCTGGCGTGAGACGCCGGTGCGTCGGGAGACCTCGGTGCCGCTCCACGCCCGGGTGGCCCGGGCCTCATCGATGGCGCGTCGGACGAAGGTGGCGAAGGCGATCTTCCGCGCGTTGGCCGTCTCGGTCACGTGGTGACCGTACGGCGAATGCGCCTCATGAGAAGTCCCGGGCACGCCTTTGTCACGCTTGCGTGACGCTGATCCTGGCCTGGCAATTCGGGATGAAGTGCTGTTCTTGAGGGGTGTCACCTGGGCAGGATAGATGTCCGTGGGGGTCGAGGCAAACAAACGAAAAGCTGATACTGTCACGCCCATGGGACAACCTACGGTGTGTCACGTGAATGAGACGATAGGTGCTCAGCTGCGTCACGCGCTCGGTGCAAGGGGGGAGTGGTGACCGAACTCGCGACCCGTGCCCAGGCATTCGGTCTGATCGCGGAGGGCGTCGCCGCCGGCCTGATCGCGCCGTGGCGGCTCTATCTCGCCCGGGGCTGTCGCTACCTGTCGCTGTCCGTCGGTGACCGGGCCGAGTGGAACGCCTGGCGTACCCACCTCGGCTGCCCGGAACTCAGCGTCCGGGTCTACGACGCCGGCGGGGAGATCCGCCGCTCCTCGGTGGCCGAGGTGGTGGTGGACGGCTGCCGGATCAGCGTCGAGCTGGTCGAGGAGATCGGCACCGACGATCTCGACCGGTTGCTGATCGCCGACCCCACCACGGTCGAACCGGAGGAGAAATGACGATCGGGCGAGGAACCGGGGCCGCCGGATGAGCCCGTTCCTCGCGATCTTCCTCGTCCTGGTGCTGGCCGCCACGAGCTATGCCGCCGGTCGGCTGCACGGGCAGCTCAGCTACCGGATCGGCTACCGCTTCGGCTACCGCCAGGGGTACTTCGACGGTGACCGGGGAGCGTGGAACCGGCGTCGTCGGGACGCGCAGGCGGCCATCGCCACCGCACTCGCGGTGACCGCGCCCGCCAAGCGGGTCTCCGCCGGGGTGGTCCGACCCGGCACCACGTACACCGGATCGTCGTTCACGGAGCCGGCCGCCTCGGTCGTGGGGCGGCACCCGACCAGCACCCTGGTCCGGCGGACCGGCTGAGTCCGGTGACGGTGGGTCCACCGGCCGGGATGCGCGCAGGGGGCATGCATCCCGGCCGGTCCGCCGCCTGATCCGCCGGTGGCACCAGCAGTTAACGAAAGGCCACTAGCCGGGACGGGTGCGGGCGGCTAGCGTCTAGGCATGGCGCGGGATTGTCCCGAGCCAGCCGGCCCGCCCGGCCTGCGACCTCGCACACGGGGCCCGCATCCGACCCCGTGTCAGCCGGGCACCGGAGGAGGCGGACCGCGGGTGGCCGGGTGCCCATCCGCCGGAGCAGGCCTGTGACGACTCGCCGTACTACCCCCGGTGCCGACCAGAGCCCGGCCTCGACTGCCACGACTCGCCGCACCACCCGTAGCCGCCGGACCGCCGCGGCCGGGTCGGCGGACACCAGGGAGCCCCGACCAGCGGGCCAATCCTTCGTCCTGGACACCTCCGTGCTACTCAGCGACCCGGCGGCGTTCCACCGCTTCGCCGAGCACGAGGTGGTGCTGCCGCTGGTGGTGATCTCCGAGCTGGAGGGCAAACGACACCATCCCGAGCTGGGCTGGTTCGCCCGACAGTCGCTGCGCACGCTGGACGAGTTGCGGGTACGCCACGGCCGGCTGGACCGGCCGATACCCGCCAACGACGTCGGCGGCACGCTGCGGGTGGAGCTGAACCACACCGACGACGGGGTGCTGCCGCCCGGTTTCCGCAACGAGTCCAACGACGCCCGGATCCTCTCCGTCGCGTTGAACCTCGCCGCCGAGGGGCGGGAGGTGACACTGGTCAGCAAGGACATGCCGTTGCGGGTCAAGGCCGCCTCGGTCGGGCTGCGGGCCGACGAGTACCGGCACGGCCAGGCGAGCGACCCGACCTGGACCGGGATGGCGGAGCTGGAGTTGGGCGAGGAGGACATCTCCCGGCTCTACGGCGGCGAGACCATCGACGTGGACGCCGCCGCCGGCCTGCCCTGCCACACCGGTCTGGTGCTGCACTCCGCCCGGGGCTCGGCGCTCGCCCGGGTGTTGCCGGACAAGACCGTACGGCTGGTGCGCGGCGACCGGGAGGCGTTCGGGGTGCACGGGCGCTCGGCGGAGCAGCGGATCGCCTTGGACCTGTTGCTCGACGAGTCGATCGGCATCGTCTCGCTCGGCGGCCGGGCCGGCACCGGCAAGTCCGCGCTGGCGCTCTGCGCCGGGTTGGAGGCGGTGATGGAGCGTCGCCGGCACAAGAAGGTGATCGTCTTCCGCCCCCTGTACGCCGTCGGCGGCCAGGAACTGGGCTACCTGCCGGGGTCGGAGTCGGAGAAGATGTCGCCCTGGGCGCAGGCGGTCTTCGACACGCTCGGCGCGGTGGTGCACGAGAACGTCCTGGAGGAGGTCACCTCCCGGGGGCTGCTCGAGGTGCTGCCGCTGACCCACATCCGGGGTCGGAGCCTGCACGACGCGTTCGTCATCGTGGACGAGGCGCAGTCGTTGGAGCGGGGCGTCCTGTTGACCGTGCTGTCCCGGATCGGCCAGGGCTCCCGGGTGGTGCTGACGCACGACGTCGCGCAGCGGGACAACCTGCGGGTGGGTCGGCACGACGGCGTCACCGCCGTGATCGAGGCACTCAAGGGTCATCACCTGTTCGCGCACGTCACGCTCAGCCGATCGGAGCGATCTCCGATCGCCGCCATGGTGACCGACCTGTTGGAGGATGTCCCCCAATGATGCCCGCTTAGGGCGTTTTAGAGCTGTTATTTGCCGTGACCCATGTCACAATCGAGGCTGGCGGTTTCCCATCAGCCTCACCGTGCGCGATGGTGTCCAGCGGGCGCCCACGCACCTGACGCATCGTTGGTGATCGTTCGTCACTCCACGAGGGGGTCGGCCGATTCGCCGGGAAGCGGACGGGGTGCGTCTTCGGCCACCGGCCTCACCGGTGGCGGGCGCTCGCGGCACGCCTCGGCCCGGTATGGCCGTGGTCACGCCGCGTCCCTGACCCCGACGAAGGGATCACCACGTGAGTCGGCCATGGAGCCGGTTCACCGCCCGCGCCACAGCCGTAGCGCTGCTGAGCATGGGCGTGGCCGGCGGTTTCTACCTCAGCGAGGACCGCCAGTCTCAGCGCCAGGGCCCAGGCGCGCAGGTGGCCGGAAGTGTCACCGAGATCGACGTCGAGTACCGACAGGAGTCGCAGCGGGTCTCCCGTCAGGTTCGCGCCGCTCGGGAACAGGCCACCGAGACCAGGAAGCGGGCCCGTGCCGCCGCCGAGAAGGCCCGCAAGGCCGAAGAGGCAGCGCGCAAGAAGAAGGCCGAGCAGGAGCGGAGGGCCCGAGAAGAGGCCGCGGCGCGTGCCGCCTCCCGGCCGTACGACGGCCCGATCCCCGCCTCCTGCGCGGAGTACGGCGGCAACCGCAAGATCGGTTGCGCCATGATGATCGACGCAGGATTCAATATCGACCAGTTCCCCTGCCTCGACAAGCTGTGGAACAAGGAGAGCGGCTGGAACCACAAGGCCCGCAACCCCTCCTCCGGCGCCTACGGCATCCCACAGGCGTACCCGGGCAACAAGATGGCCTCGGTCGGCGCCGACTGGCAGACCAACCCGGCCACCCAGATCACCTGGGGGCTCGGTTACATCAAGGGCCGGTACAGCAATCCCTGCGGCGCGTGGGCGAAGTCGCAGAGTTCGGGCTACTACTGAGTCCCACCTGAGCACCTTGACGACGGCGGTACGCGGCACTCGCGTACCGCCGTCTTCGTCCCCGGTGGTGGGCGAAAAGTGGCGGCTGCCCGCGATTGCTGATAGCTCTTGACGGGTGACCCTGCAGCCCGGAAGCGGCGACCCCCACCGGTTCGGCACCGATGCGTTCTACGCCTCCATCGGCCGGGCTTTCGTCGCCATGTGCGCGGTGGTGCCGGTCCTCTTCCTGATCGAGGGTCTCGACCAGTGGCTCGGCGCCGGCTTCGACGCCGCCGCCGGCATCATCCCGCAGCGCATCGACGGGCTGGACGGCGTCTTCTTCTCACCGTTCCTGCACCACGGCTTCGACCACCTCTACAGCAACAGCATCCCGCTGATCCTGCTCGGCACCTTCGTGCTGGCCGCGGGCGCCCGCCGGTTCCTCTGGTCGACCCTGGTGATCGTGCTGGTCAGCGGGCTGGGTGTGTGGTTCACCGGCTCGCCCAACACGATCGTGGTGGGCGCCAGCGGTGTCATCTTCGGCTACCTCGGCATCCTGCTGACCCGGGGCATCTTCGAGCGGAGCTGGTGGAACTTCGCCGTCTTCCTGTTGGTCGGCCTCCTCTACGGCGGCCAGTTGGTCGGCGTCCTGCCCACCGACGAGCGGATCTCCTGGCAGGGACACCTGTTCGGGCTGCTCGGCGGCATCGTGGCCGCGATCATCTTCCGGCGTCGCCGGACCGACCTCGACGGGCCGTACCGCTCCGAGTCCCCGATGACGATGCCCTGACCCCGTCGCCGTCACGCCGCCGGGCCCGAGCGGCCGCGCCGATCCGGCCACCGAGCGCGGCGACCGCCACCGCCACCAGCGTCAGCGCCGCGCCGAGCACCGTACTCGTCGCCGGGCGGGTCTGCGCGGAGGGAAGCAGCACGTCCAGCAGCACCGCGCCGACGACCTGACCGGCGACGGTGGCCAGGCCGAGCAGCAGCACGCCGGTGAGGCGGACCACCGCCGCCGCCACCGCGATGAAGGTCACCCCGATCGGCCCGCCCAGATAGAGCCACGGCTCGGCGGGCAGGTCACCGGCGGGCACACCGCGTACGGCGAGGCTGACCACGAAGACGGCCAGCAGGGCGGCCGTACCGACGGCGAAGTTGACCAGCGTGGCGGTCACCGT
Source organism: Micromonospora sp. NPDC047793 (assembly GCF_040642635.1). Classification (NCBI taxonomy): domain Bacteria; kingdom Bacillati; phylum Actinomycetota; class Actinomycetes; order Micromonosporales; family Micromonosporaceae; genus Micromonospora; species Micromonospora sp. NPDC047793. The sequence goes on from NZ_JBEYSG010000002.1 coordinate 657,106, forward strand.
GCTCCGGGTGGCCTCGCGGACCCGCCCGTTCACCGCCTGCTGCCAGGCCACCCCGACGCCGGCCAGCAGCGGCAGCAGGGCCAGACCGATGGTGGCCGGTTCGGCCAGCCGATCTCCGACGGCCAACAGCACCGCGGCCACGGTGAGGACCGCACCGGCGAGCCGGGCGAGGGTCACCGGCTGCGGCCCGCTCGGGCCGACCCCGGCCCGGTCCACGACGAGACTGCTGCCGGACTGTCCGGCGACCACCGCCACGGTGAACACGGCGACGCCGAGCGTACCGACGGTGGCGCTCTGGGTGAAGACGAGGAACGCTCCGCAGACCCCGCCGAGGCACTGCCAGAGCCGCAACCTGCCGGTGCCGAGCGCGGCGCGCAGCGCGGTCAGGCCCCGACGCCCGTTCCCGGTGGCGACGCCGAGCACCACCAGCACCAGCAGCCCCAGGCCGAACGAGACCAACGCGGCGGCGACCCCGTCGTCGAGCCGTACGCCCAGCTCGCCGTTGATCCGCGACTGGGTGGCGACGGCGACCCCGGCGACGGCTCCCAGCGCCACGGCACCGGCCCGCCGACCGGCCGACACCGTCGGCCCGGTCGCCGTCGCGCCCTGACTCAAGCCTGTTGGTCCAGGGGGCGGCCGTCGAAGTCCACCGCCGAATAGAGCGCCAGCTTCTCCAACTTGTGGAACGAGTCGATCACCCGGATCGTGCCGCTCTTGGACCGCATCACGATCGACTGCGTGTACGCCCCACCCGAGCGGTAGCGCACACCCTTCAGCAGGTCACCGGAGGTGACACCGGTCGCCACGAAGAAGCAGTTGTCCCCGGTGACCAGGTCGTCGGTGGTGAGCACCCGGTCCAGGTCGTGCCCGGCGGCGAGCGCCTTCTCCCGCTCGGCGTCGTCGCGTGGCCAGAGCTTGGCCTGCATCATCCCGCCCATGCACTTGAGCGCGCAGGCGGCGGTGATCCCCTCCGGGGTGCCGCCGATGCCCATCAGCACGTCGACGTCGGACTCGCCCCGGGCGGCGGCGATGACACCGGCGATGTCGCCGTCGGAGATGAACCGGATGCCCGCCCCGGTACGCCGGATCTCCTCCACCAGCCCGTCGTGCCGGGAGCGGTCGAGTACGCAGACCGTCACCTCGTCGAGGCCGGTGCCCTTGACCTTGGCGATGCGGCGCAGGTTGTCGGCCACCCCGGCGTTGATGTCGACCACGTCCGCGTACGCCGGGCCGACCGCGAGCTTCTCCATGTAGAACACGGCGCTCGGGTCGAACATCGCACCCCGTTCGGCGACCGCCAGCACCGCGAGCGCGTTCGGCATGCCCTTGCTCATCAGCGTGGTGCCGTCGATCGGGTCGACCGCGACGTCCACCTCCGGGCCGGTGCCGTCGCCGACCTCCTCGCCGTTGAAGAGCATCGGGGCGTTGTCCTTCTCGCCCTCGCCGATCACCACGACACCCTTCATCGGGATCGAGTTGATCAGCTTGCGCATGGCGTCGACGGCGGCGCCGTCGCCGCCCTCCTTGTCACCCCGGCCGACCCAGCGACCGGCGGCCATCGCCGCGGCCTCGGTCACCCGGACCAGGTCGAGGGCGATGTTGCGGTCGAGGTTCTGTGGGGTACGCGTCCTGGCGGTCGTCATGAACGGCTCCTCCTCGCGGCGGTGCGGGGTTGACCGGGCCGGGTCCTGCCGGCTTCGTTCCTGATCCTCACACGATGGCGGACCCGCGACCGGGGCGGGGCGGTGATGGGCCGGATACCGCCGGTCGGGCGGCTGCGAGAATGGCCCGGTGGAACCCGCACAGCCTGCCGACCGCGCAACCGCAGACCAGCCGTCGACGGCCGAGCAGCCGACCGTCGACCGGGCCGCCGGACCGGACGTACCCGAGGACCGGCCGGAGCCGACGCGGACCGCCGGGGAACCGGCGGCCGAGACCGCCCCGGGACGCTCCGAGCGCAGACCCCGCGACATGGCCATCTCGCTGCTGGTGCTGCTGGTCCCGATCGCCCTGCTGATCGCCTTCTCCCGGGGCTTCCTCGGTGGGGACGCGCCGAGCACGGTGAACCCGACCCCCGCCTTCGATCAGGCGCGCTCGGCCGCCGCCTTCCCGGTCTCCGAGCCGTCCGGGCTGCCCGACGGGTGGAAGACCGTACGTGCGGCGTACCGGACCACGGAGGAGGGCGCGACCCTGCGGGTGGGCTATCTCACTCCCGAGGGGCGTGGTCTGCAACTCGTGCAGAGCAACGTGCCACCGGAGCGGCTGCTGCCCACCGAGCTGACCGAGCAGGGGCGACCGCAGGGGCAGGCCGACCTCGGGTCGGGCGCCTGGCAGCGGTACACCGGGCGGGGCAACGAGCAGGCATTGGTGTTGCTCGAACCGGAGCGGACCGTGATCGTCGTCGGGGACGCCCGGGACAACGAACTGCGCGAGATGGCCACCGCCGTCGACTGAGCCTGCTTCGTGGTGATTGCGGGCGGCGTCGGCAGGGAACAGGAGAGGCGAGCCACCGGCGCGGGAAGCGTCGGGTGACCGCTGGGAGACACCGATGACCATTCGCAGACTGAGCGCCGGTCTCATGGCCGCCGCCTTGCTCACGCCTGGAGTCGCCGCCTGCACAACCTCCGGTGACACCGCGCCCACCACCACCGCCACACCGTCCGCCACCGGCTCCGGCGCACGCGCCGCGGACTCCGAGGCCAAGCAGGCGCTGCTGGACTCGACCAAGGAGATCAGCAACGGCAACTTCCGGTTCACCATGTCCGGCGTCGGCTCGGTCGCCGAGGGCCAGGTGCACCAGCCGAGCCAGAGCGCCGAGATCCGGGTACGCCTGGGCGAGCCGACCGACGACCTGGCGATCAGCCTCGACCTGATCCACGCCAAGCCGGACAGCTGGGTCAAGGTGGACCTCAAGGGCGGCGCCGCGACCAGCGTGCCCGGCCTCGACCGGCTGAACCTCGGCAAGTTCCAGCACCTCGACCAGAGCCGGATCCAGGGAGACCGCAACCTCGGCTTCGACTTCGACAAGGTCGACCCGGCCGGGAGCGCCGCGCTCACCCAGGCGGTCACCGAGGTGCAGCGCACCGGTGACGGCACCTTCTCCGGCACCATCGACGTCTCCAAGGCCGCCGAGGCCGGCTCGCTGGACCAGGGCGTGGTCACCGCGCTCGGCCCGGAGGCCAACGCGGTGCCCTTCACCGCCACCACCGACGCGCAGGGCCGCCTCACCGAACTGGTGCTGCGGATGCCGCCGACGGGGGCCGCCGCCGGCCAGGAGATCAAGATGACGTACAGCGACTACGGCAACGCGACCGCCGCGCAGAAGCCCCCGGCCGACCAGGTCGTCGAGGCGCCGCCGGAGTTGTACAACCTGTTCAAGTAAGCGGTCCCTCGCGGGGCGGCGACGAGACGCGGCGGGAGCCTTCCGGCTCCCGCCGCGTCGTGTCCGGGGTACGTCCAGGCGTCAGGTCGTCGACTCCTGGCGGGCGGCGTCGATCCGGGCACGGGCGCCGTCGAGGCGACTCTGGCAGATCACCGCCAACGCCTCACCGCGCTCCCACAGGGCCAACGACTCCTCCAGCGACGTCCCGCCGGCCTCCAGCCGCTCCACCACCGACGCCAGTTCGGCACGAGCCTGTTCGTAGCTGAGCCGCTCGTCCGACCCGTCGGTCTTCTCGTCAGTCATCGCTTGCCTCTCCCACAACAGGGCCGACAGGTCAGGGGTTCACGGTGGCCGACAGTTCGCCGTCGGCGACGCGTACCCGCAGCGGGTCACCGGGTGCCACGTCGCCGGCGGCGCGGACCACGTGGCCGTCGGCGCGCTGCACGATGGCGTACCCCCGGTCCAGGGTGGCGGCCGGTGAGAGCGCGCGCAGCCGGGCCAGGGTGTGCCGGAGGTCGTCGTCGGCGGCGGCGATGCGGTGGTCCAGGCAGCGCACGGCCCGCTGGCGCAGGGCGGCCAGGTCACCGGCCCGCTGCTCCACCATCACCTGCGGGCGGGCCAGCGCCGGACGGGAGCGCAGCGCCTCGATCCGGTGCGACTCGCGGTCGACCAGGTGGTGCACCGCGCGCCGCAGCCGGTGGCGGGCCTGCCCGATCAGGCGTACCTCCTCGGCCAGGTCGGGCACCACCCGCTTGGCCGCGTCGGTCGGGGTCGACGCGCGGACGTCGGCCACGTAGTCGACCAGCGGCGCGTCCGTCTCGTGGCCGATCGCGCTGACCACCGGCGTACGGCAGGCGAACACCGCCCGGCAGAGGGCCTCGTCGGAGAAGGGCAGCAGGTCCTCGATGCCGCCACCGCCCCGGGCCAGGATGATCACATCGATGCTCGGGTCGCCGTCCAGCACCTTGAGCGCGTCCACGATCTGCGGCACGGCACCGGGGCCCTGCACGGCCACGTTCACCGTCCGGAACTCCACCGCCGGCCAGCGGCGACGGGCGTTGGTGAGCACGTCCCGCTCGGCGGCGCTGGCCCGGCCGGTGATCAGCCCGATCCGCTGCGGCAGGAACGGCGGCCGGCGCTTGCGGGCCCGGTCGAACAGCCCCTCGGCGGCGAGCAGCTTCTTGAGCTTCTCCAGCCGTGCCAGCAGCTCACCGAGACCCACCTGCCGGATCTCGTCGGCCCGCAGGCTGAGCGTGCCCCGGGCGGCATAGAACTCCGGCTTGGCGTGCAGCACGACGCGGGCGCCCTCGCGCAGCTCCGGCGCGCCGGTGTCGAGCACGTCGCGGTTGGTGGTGACGGTCAGGCTCAGATCCGCCGACGGGTCACGCAACGTGAGGAACACGGTGCTGGCGCCGGGCCGCCGGCTGATCTGCGCCACCTGCCCGTCGACCCAGACCCAGCCCAGGCGCGCCACCCAGGCGCCGATCTTCTGACTGACCACGCGCACCGGCCACGGCTCCTCCGCGGTGCTGGCGCCTGTGCCGGCAGCCGTCCCGCTCCCGGTCGCCGTCCCACCCGTACTCACCCGCCCACCCTAAGCCCACCCACCGACCGCCTCGCTGATCACGACCGGGGCGGCGGCCGACGGGGTCGGCGGCGGGGCGCGCGCGGTGCCGGGGGCGCGGGCGGCACGTACGATGGGGGCGTGACTGAGGGCGAGAGGACTTCCGGGACCGGTAAGCGCGTGCTGCTCGCGAAGCCCCGTGGATACTGCGCGGGCGTCGACCGGGCGGTGCAGACCGTCGAGGAGGCGCTCAAGCTCTACGGTGCCCCGATCTACGTCCGCAAGGAGATCGTGCACAACAAGCACGTGGTGCGGACGCTGGAGGCCCAGGGCGCGATCTTCGTCGAGGAGAACGAGGAGGTCCCCGAGGGGTCCACCGTCATCTTCTCCGCGCACGGCGTGGCGCCCGAGGTCTACGAGCAGGCGAAGGAGCGGTCGCTCAAGGCGATCGACGCGACCTGCCCGCTGGTGACCAAGGTGCACCACGAGGCCAAGCGGTTCGCCGCCGAGGACTACGACATCCTGCTCATCGGCCACGAGGGTCACGAGGAGGTGATCGGCACCTCCGGCGAGGCCCCCGACCACATCCAGTTGGTGGACGGCCCCGAGGACGCCGACCGCGTCACCGTGCGCGACCCGAGCAAGGTCGTCTGGCTGTCGCAGACCACGCTCTCGGTCGACGAGACCCTGGAGACCGTGGCCCGGCTCAAGAAGCGGCTGCCACTGCTCCAGTCCCCGCCCAGCGACGACATCTGCTACGCCACCAGCAACCGGCAGCACGTGGTCAAGGAGATCGCGGCCGAGTGCGACGTGGTGCTCGTGGTGGGGTCGCGCAACTCCTCCAACTCCGTACGGCTGGTCGAGGTGGCGCTGGACGCCGGTGCCCGCGCCGGACACCTGGTCGACTTCGCCCACGAGATCGACGACGCCTGGCTGACCGACGCCCGGACGGTGGGCCTCACCTCCGGCGCGAGCGTGCCGGAGGAACTGGTGCAGCAGGTGCTCGCGCACCTCGCCGAGCGCGGCTTCGCCGACGTCGAGGAGGTGGTGACCGCCAACGAGCGCCTCACCTTCTCGCTGCCGCAGGAACTCAAGCGCGACATGAAGGCCGCTGCGGCGGCCCAGAGCTGATCCGTCGGCACGCGCTGATGGAACGGTTGACCTTCCGGACACGTCAGACCGGCATGAGGACCCTTCGGATCGCCGCCACCGCGCTGATCGTCTGCACGGCGCTCGTCGCCTGCGGCGGTCAGGACGCCGGGACCGGCCCCACCACCGCCCCGACCCCGACGGGAGCGTCACCCGTGACCGAGCTGCCGACCCCGGATCCGACCGGCCCCGTGCCCCCGCCCTCCGACCCGGTGGACCCGACCGCCCCTGTCAGCCCGCCGCCGGCCGGCACGACCCGGGGCGTGCCGACCTCGCCGCCGGTCACCGGTGAGATGACGCTCACCGGTCGGGTCGAGGCCGGCGTGGAGCCCGGCTGCCTGCTGCTCGACGGCTACCTGCTGTTGGGCGGGCCACGTGACGTACTCACCTCCGGTGCCTCGGTGACGGTGACCGGTCGGCCCAACCCGAGCCTGATGACGACGTGCCAGCAGGGCACCCCCTTCCAGGTCGCCACCGCCAAGCGCGGCTGACCCACCCCACCCGCGCTGCGGTACGCGCCCCCGGGCGCGCACCGCAGCGCCCTGTCGATCATGGAGTTGCGGCAGCGGCAGAAGGCGCGTATCACCCCCAACTGCTCGCCAAAAGTCCATGATCGGCGGGCGTGTCCGGCGGTGGTGGAGAGGACAGCGAAAAGGCGGAAGCCCGCCTCCGGGTGGACCGGAGACGGGCTTCCTGGTGGTGCGGTGGTGGTGTCAGTTCACTGCGCCGACGGAGACCGCGCCGCGGCCGACGACTGCGCCTTCGGTGGTCACCACGGTCAGCTCACCGTAGAGCGCCCGACCCGCCGACGGGGTGGACTGGGCGGTCACCGAACCCGAGAGGTTGCCGGTGGCGCCGTTGGCCAGGGTGAGCGTGCCACCCGAGGCCGTCAGGGTGCCGAGCGACGGGGACGAGAACGAGTCCCGGTAGTCGTACTGGGTGCTGCCACCCGCACCGTCCACCGCGTACGCGTCCACGACGACCCGGTAGGTGCCCGCGACCGGGTTGGTCAGGGTCACCGCCTCCTCCGAGTCACCGTCGGCCTGCTGCCCGACCAGGGTGGTGCCCCGGTAGATGAACAGGTCGAGGTCGGCGCTTGCGTTGGACGGGTTGCCGATGCGGGCGGTGAAGCTGGTGGCGCCCGCCGGCACCTCGACGGTGAACTCCTGCTTGGCCAGCTCGACGATGGTCGGCCGCTCGGTGTGCACGCTGGACAGCGGGCCACCCTGGCCGGTCACCGAGACCGGGCCGAAGGTGTTCTTCAGCGACCAGGTCACCGGGGTCGGGACACCGGCGGTGACCGCCGGCAGCTCGACCACGGCCGGCTCGACCGCAACGCCCTGCACCCGTGCCTGGAGCTGGTACGGGTTGTTCAGGGCCGGCGAGGTCCGCCGCGACTCCACCTCGATCTCCCAGACACCCGGCAGTGGGTTCTGGTAGTCACGCTCGAACGCGTTGCAGACGACCGTGCTGGCGAAGTTGGTGTAGCAGGCCAGGCTGGAGGTGCTCTCCACCGGGACGCCGTACGGGTTGAAGGCGATGAAGCGGGTCTGCGACCCGGTGGCGATGCCGGAGAGGTTCACCTGCAACGCCCCGGCACCCGGCGGCACCGTCACGAAGTACGACGTGGTGCTGTTGCGCTCCACGGTGCCCCGCGCCGAGTAGGCGAAGGCGGGCTTGCTGACGTCGTTCGAGGCCACCACGACGGCGGAGAACTCGAAGTCGATCGTGTTGGTGCGCGGGTCGTCGACCGTGACGATCGTGCCGTGGGCACCGGCGGTCTTCGGCTTCGCGGTGACCGTGATGGTGACGGTCTTGTTCAGCGGCAGCGTGACGTTCTTCGGCGCCGAGAAGGTGCCGTTGTTGCCGCGCAGGCCGATGTTGTGCTTCACGTTGCCGGTCGGGCCGCTGGTCCGGGTCAGCTTGACCTGGTACGACTTCGACTGGTTGACCTTGTGTCCGCCGTTGGCGGCGTCACACCGGTTGTAGACGCCGGTGCCGCTGTTCGGCGTGGCGAGCTGGCCGGAGAGGACGGTGCAGACCGGAGCCTCGGCGGTGTAGTCGTTCGGCTCGCTGCTCTTGCGCAGCAGCTTCCAGGCACCCGGCACGTCGAACATGCCGTAGCCCTGACCGAAGGTGGCGGTGTTCGCGATCGGCTTGGCCGAGCTGTAGATCGCCCGGCGCAGCGCGGCCGGGGTCACGCCCTGGTCAGTGGCCTTGGCGGCCGAGAGCAGCAGCGCGGCACCACCGGCGGCCTGCGGGGAGGCCATCGACGTACCGTTGGACATGCCGTAACCCGACGGGAGCGGGTAGCCGGCCTCGGCGACCGGGTTGCCGGCCTGCCAGACCGGGGTGGTGGAGATGGCAGAGCCCGGAGCGGCGATGTTCGGCTTGGCACCACCGTCCTCACGCGGGCCGCGCGAGGAGAAGTTGAACAGGGCGTTCTTCTGCTTGACCACCGAGCCGTAGTTGGCCAGCCAGGTGTCCTTGCTGATGCTGGCCGCGACGCTGACCACGTTGGTGGACGCGGACGGGTCGCCGATGGTGTTCACACCCGGGCCGGAGTTGCCGGCCGAGATGAACATCTGCACACCGTAGGTGGTGATCAGGTTGTTGTAGAGGACGGCGCGGGCGTTGTTGCCGTCGTTGAGCGCCGGCAGGCCGCCGATCGACATGTTGATGACGTCGACGCCCCGGTTGATCACCAGGTCGGCCATGCCGGTGGTGAGCGCCGCGTACGTGCAGCCGCCGCCCCAGGAGCAGGCGCGCGAGGAGACGACCTTGGCGCCGGGGGCGGCGCCGTTGAACGCCTTGTTGCCCAGCATGCCGTACGCGGCGGTGATGCCGGCGACGTGCGTGCCGTGCGAGCCCTCGACGATGCCGATGTTGACGTAGTCGACCAGGCCGGGGCCGCCGAGCGGGGTGGTGTCGACGTTCTTGCGGTACTCGACCACGAACGACATCCGTTCGGTGATCGGAGTCGCCGGGTTGTCGGTGCCGAAGTGGTTGACGTCGAACTTCTCCTTGTAGGGCCGCATCAGGGCCTCGTCGGTGAAGTCGCCGTCCTGGTCGGTGTCCACCCAGATGTTGTTGGTCACCGGGTCGAAGAGCACGCCGAACTGGTCGGTGGTGTCCCCGTCGCGGTTGACGTCACCGCCCGGCTCGCTGTTGGCGGTGATGTTCTCGCTGAACAGGTTGAACCGGTAGGTGCCGGCCGGCGCGGTCCAGGTGCGGCCCGCGACGGTGAACGTGGGACCGGTGACCTGCGTGATCATCGGCCGCCAGGTGGGGTCCTCGAACGGGTCGGTGGCGGTGACCCAGTCGACGATCTTGCGCTCGCCGGTGGTGGTCTTCTGCAGCGCCGGGTGGTCCAGGTCCACACCGGAGTCCATCACGCCGATGGTGACGCCGCGCCCGTCCCACTTGGGGTTCTGCTTGACGAACTTGGCCGCACCGATCTCGCCGGTCGGCATGTAGGGGTTGTCGGCGGGCGTCTTGGCACCGGGGCCGCTGAGCGTGGAGCCCTGCTTCTCGGCCTTCTTCGCGCCCGGGACGACCTCCGGCTTCGGGTCGGGGAGCTGGATCTTCTCGTCCAGGTCCACGGCGGCGACGCCGGGCAGGGTGGCGGCCGTGACCGCCTTGCCGGTCGGCACCTTCGCCAACACGTAGCCGATGGTGTCGTAGCGCTCGGTGACGGCGGCACCGAGGTCCTTGAGGTCGTCCGCGACGTCCTTCGCCTTGCCCTTCTCGGTGGCGACGATCATCGTGACGGTGGGGGCCTTCTTCGCCTCCGCCTCGGAGAGCAGCTTGGCGTCGTGCTCGCCGAGCGCCTCGGCGGGGGTGGCCTGCGCGGCGTCGGGTCCGGCAGGAGCGGCGCTCGCGGTGGCGGTACCGCTGACCACGGTCACGGCGCCCGCCGCCATGACCGAGGCGAAGAGCGCGGCGGAGGTACGCCGGCTCAGGATTCGGGGTTTACTCACGTTCTCTTTCCTCCAGAGAACAGGGCGCCCTCAGATGCAGGGCACGCGTGAGGCGAATCCTTCGTGGTGCCGACCATCGATGTCACTACCGGCAGGTACGTTGTGACCATCTCGTGATACGCGAGACGCGCAATGTCACATCGAAGGTGGTAAGGGTCTGATTAGTCCGGCCGAATTCGACCATCCGTTGTGGAAAGACCATCGACCAGTTCCGGTGCCTGCGGCTGGCGAGGGGCGATCTCGACCTGGTTCGGCACCGCCAACTCCTGGTCGGAAACGCCCAGTTCGGCGAGCTTACGCGCGCTGACCAGCACCCGCGCCTCCAACGAACCCACCGCCCGGTTGTACGCGGTCACCGCACCGCCCAGCGACGCGCCGAGCTTGCCGACGTGGTCGCCGAGGGTCGACAACCGTCCGTACAGCTCCCGGGCCAGCGTGTGGACCGCCAGGGCGTTCCGGGCGAGTTGCTCCTGCCGCCACGACCACGCCACCGTACGCAGCAACGCGACCAGGGTGGCCGGCGTGGCCAACACGACGTTGCGGGTGAACGCGTGCTCCAGCAGCGTCGGATCGCGCTGCAGCGCCACGTCCAGGAACGGGTCGGCCGGCACGAAGAGGACCACGAACTCCGGGGTGGACTCGAAGGCCGTCCAGTACGACTTGGCGGCCAGCGCGTCCACGTGCCCCCGCAGGTGCTTGGCGTGCAGGTCGAGGTGCGTGTCCCGCCCCCGCTCGTCGCGCGCCTCCATCGCGGTCAGGTACGCGTCGAACGGCGCCTTCGCGTCCACCACCACACTGCGCCCCCCGTGCAGCCGGACCACCAGGTCGGGGCGGACCGTCTGCTGGTCGGTGGCGGCGGTGACCTGCTCGGAGAAGTCACAGTGCTCCAGCATCCCGGCGGCTTCCACGATCCGCCGCAACTGGTGCTCGCCCCACCGGCCGCGTACCTGGGGAGCGCGCAGCGCCGCCACCAACTGCTTGGTCTCGGTACGCAGCTCACCCGAGACCGTGCTCATCGACCGCACCTGTTCGCGCAGCTCCGCGTACGCGTCGACGCGGTCCCGCTCCAACTCGGCCACCCGCTGCTCGTAGCGGCGCAACGTGTCGTGCAGCGGCGCCACCGCCCGGGCCACCGCCTCCTGGGACTGGGCCGTCGCCTCGTAGCTCAACGCCCGCATCGACTGCTCCAGCCGCCCCTCGCCCTCACGGGTGGCGCGCAGGGTGGCGTCCAGCCGGGCGATCTCGGTCGCCGCGCGGGCCCGCGCGGCGAACCAGCCCACCGCACCGCCGGCACCGAGACAGACGACGACGACCGCCAGAGTCGAGAGCTCCATTCCGACGAGCTTGCCAAAGATGAGCGCTTCGCGCCTCGATCGGCACCGCGTGCCGCGTCCGACCTCGTCAGGAGGTGGGCCGCTGGCAGATGGTGGGTACGTTGGAGTGGTGGAACTTCTGCTGGTCGTACTCCTTGTCGCAGGTCTCGTCGGTGCGTTCGTCTGGTGGCAGCGGGAGCGCGCCGCGCGTGAGGCCCGGAAACTCGCCGATGTCCAAGCCGACGCCCGACGCTGGTACGAACGCCTCGGTGGGCAGGTGATGACGCTCAGCGGTGACGATCCGGCGGTGCGTCAGGCGCTGGCCGACGCCGCCGAGCGGTACCACGCGGCCGGGTCGCAGATGGAGCAGGCCAGGAGCATCACGCAGTTCACGTTGGCCCGGGAGACCGCGGTGGAGGGGCTGACCTACGTCCGGGCGGCCCGGACGGCACTCGGCATCGATCCCGGGCCACCCCTGCCACCGCTGGCCGCCGCGAGTGGGGCCGGCGAACTGACCGTGCCGCGCCAGGTCCAGGTGCAGGGCCAGAAGTTCAAGGCCGGTCCGCAGCCGGGCCGGGACACGCCGTACTACTACCCGGGCGGGCGGATGCAGGGCCGACCGGTGCCGTCCGGCTGGTACTCCACTCCCTGGTGGAAGACGGCGCTGGGGGCCGGAGTCGGCGTACTCGGCGGCATGCTGATCGCCGACGCCCTCTTCTCGCCCTCGTTCGGCGACCCCGGCTACGACGCCGGTGCGGCGGCGGGCCTGGACGACCAGGGCGGCGACTTCGGCGGCGACGCGGGCGACCTGGGCGGTGGTGACTACGGGGGCGGCGACTTCGGCGGTGGCGACTTCGGTGGCGGTGATTTCGGCGGCGGTGATTTCGGCGGTGGCGACTTCTGACGTCGCGTTCTGACGTCGGCGGCAGCGCCCGCAGATGTGTCGCGGCAGCGCCCGCAGATGTTAGGAAGGGTCCCCTCCTATACGCCAGGCGTTAGGAGGGGACCCTTCCTTGCAGTGCTTCCGAACCTCGCCGCGGTCAGCCGGTGTTGCGCATCCCGGCGGCGATGCCGTTCACGGTGGTGAGCAGCGCGCGCTCCAGAGCCGTACCGTCGCTCGGGGCCCGTCGGCCGCCCGGTGCGGTGGCCACCGCCCGACCGGCGGCACCGGAGTCGCGGTACTGCCGCAGCAACGCCACCTGGAGGTGGTGCAGCGGCTCCAGGTAGGTGTCGCGTACCGCCAGGGTGCGTTGCAGCACGGGGGAGTTCTCCAGCAGGTCCGGCGAGTCGGTGACCGCCAGCACCTCCCGCCGGGTCAACTCGTACTCCTCCTCGATCTTGGTGAAGATCGGGTGCAGCTTCTTCGGCACGAGGGTCTCCACGTACCGGCGGGCGATGTCGAGGTCGGTCTTGGTCAGCATCATCTCCACGTTCGACAGGAACGTGCGGAAGAAGTGCCAGTTGCGGTTCATCTCGGAGAGCACGTCGGCCAACCCGGCCTCGCGGGCGGCGGCCAGACCGGACCCCACCCCGAACCAGCCGGGCACGATCTGTCGCGTCTGGGTCCAGCCGAACACCCACGGGATGGCTCGCAGCCCGCCCAGGCCGGCGCCGGTGTTCGGTCGCTTCGCCGGCCGGGAGCCGATGTTCAACGCGCCGAGCAGCTCCGTCGGGGTGGACGCCCAGAAGTACGCCGGCAGGTCCGGGTCCTCCACCAGCGACCGGTACGACCGGAACGCCGACTCGGACACCACGTCCATCGCCGCGTCCCAGCGCTCCAGCATCTCGGCGGGCTGCCGGGGCGCGGTGTGCAGCAGCGTCGCCTGGAGCGCGGCGGCCACGGTCAGCTCCAGGTTCTCCCGGGCCAGCGCGGGCAGCGTGTACTTGTCGGAGATGACCTCGCCCTGCTCGGTCACCTTGATCGCGCCGTCGAGCGTGCCGTACGGCTGGGCCAGGATCGCGTCGTGCGTCGGTCCGCCGCCGCGCCCCACCGTGCCGCCCCGGCCGTGGAACAGCCGCAGGTGCACCCCGTGTCGGGCGGCCACGTCCCGCAGCGCCCGCTGTGCCCGGTGGATGGACCACTGGCTGGTGGTGATGCCGGCCTCCTTGTTGGAGTCGGAGTAGCCCAGCATCACCTCCTGCACGTCGCCCCGGGCGGCCACCAGCGTCCGGTACGCGGGCAGCGACAGCAGCTCGTCGAGGAGTTCGCCCCCGGAGTTCAGCTCGGCCGGGGTCTCCAGCAGCGGTACGAACCCGACCCGCGCCCGACCGCTGTGCACGTCGACCAGGCCGGCCTCGCGGGCGAGCACCACCGCGGCGAGCACGTCGTCCACGCCGAGGGTCATCGAGATGATGTACGACTCGATCACCTCGCCGCCGAACCGGTCCTGCGCCTCGCGGATGGCGCTGAACACGTCGAACGTCTTGCGCGCCGCCTCGGTCAACGGGGTGTCGGCGGTGGAGAGCGGCCGACGACCGGTCAACTCGTCGGCGAGCAGCTTGGTGCGCTCCAGCCTGGTCAACGCCGGGTAGTCCTCGACCTCGCCGACCGCCCGGTAGAGCTGGATCAGCACCTCGTGGTGCTTCTCGGCGTGCTCCCGGACGTCCATGGTCGCCAGGTGCAGGCCGAACGCGGAGACGGTCCGGATGGTCGAGGCGAGCCGGCCGACGGCGGTGAGCTGCCCGGAGTTGCGGGCCAGTGAGGCGCGCAGCAGATCCAGGTCGGCGATCAGCTCGGCGGAACCCCGGTAGTCGCGCCCCGGCACGTGCGGAGTGCCCTGACGCAACCGGGCTCGCGTGTTGGCCAGCTTGGCGCGGACGCAGCGGGCCTTGAGACGGTACGGCTCCTCGGCGTTGACCCGGCGGAACCGGGGCGCCACCTCGGGCAGCGCGTCCAGGTCGGCGGCGAGGCTGGCGGAGAGGTCCAGCGACACGTTGCGCAGCCGGCGGGAGACGGAGACCTCGTTGATCAGCTCATCCATCGCCGCCTCGGTGGCGGTCAGCCCGTGCTCGTGCTGGATGGCCAGCACCTCACGGGTCACCGTCGGGGTGACGAAGGGGTTGCCGTCGCGGTCGCCGCCGATCCAGGTGCCGAAGGTCAGCGGACGGGCGGTCGGCGAGGTCTCCACACCGAGGGTGCGCAGCGTCTCGGCGAGGTCGTCGAGCACCTGCGGGGCCGCCTCGGCGTACAGGTCGCGCAGGTAGTAGATGGCGTTGCGGGCCTCGTCGGTCGGGTCCGGCCGGTCCAGCCGCAGCTCGTCGGTCTGCCACATCAGGTCGAGCAGCTCGGCCAGTCGGCGGTTGGCCGGGCCCTCGTCACTGGCCCCGTAGAGGATCGCGTTGGCCGTCTCGGTGTCCAGCTCGTCGGCGATGGCGCGGAGCTTGGACAGGATCGAGCGGCGGGCCGCCTCGGTCGGGTGGGCGGTGAAGACCGGGCGTACCGCCAGCCGGCGGGCCACCGACGCGATCTCCTCGGCCGGTACCCCGCGCTCGGCGATCATCTTGGCCGCCTGGTCCAGCCAGCCACCCTGCACGGCGCGGCGACGCCGCAGGTCCCGGGCCCGGTGCACCTGCTCGGTGATGTTGGCCAGGTGGAAGTAGGTGGAGAAGGCGCGGGCCAGTTTGGTGCCGGTGGTCACGTCGAGCCCACCCAACCGCCGGGCGGCGGCGGGGGCGTCGGTGCGTACCTGGGCGCGGATCTCCTCGACGAGGTCGAGCAGGGGGCGGCCCTCCTGGCGGGCCAGGGTCTGCCCGAGCAGGGTGCCCAGCCGGCGGATGTCGGCGCGTAGGGCGGCGTCGGGCCCGTCGTGATCGTGCTGGTCGGTCACCGTGCGCTCCTTACGTGAGTACGAAGGACAGCGCTGTCCGACTTCCCCGATCGTATCCGCGCGCACCCGGGTGAAAGGAGGGGCCCCTTGTTATCGCCTTTTGTATAGGAGGGGTCCCCTCCTTTCACCCGGAAGGAGGAGTGAGGGACGTCCGCGCTGGTGGCGCCCCATGCAGCGGGCAGATCCGGGGTCGAGCCCGCCCACCCGCGGTGATCAAGGCCACGCCGCCGAGGGGCGGTACCGTCGGCCCATGCCGTCGTTGCGCTACCCACCGAAGCCCCGCCCGGGGGACCGGGTCGCGATCGTCTCGCCCTCCGCCGGACTGCCGGGCCTCTTCCCGCACGTGTACGAGTTGGGCCTGCGCCGACTGCGCGAGGAGTTCGGGTTGGAGCCGGTGGAGTACCCGACCACCCGCGTCATGGGTGCCGACCCGCGGGACAGGGCCCGCGACCTGACCGAGGCGTTCGCCGACCCGACGATCACCGCCGTGCTGGCCACCATCGGCGGCGACGACCAGATCACCGTCACCCCGCACCTCGACGACGACGTGCTTCGCGCCAACCCGAAGCCCTACTTCGGCTACTCCGACAACACCAACCTGCTCCATCACCTGCACCGCTTGGGGATCGTCGGCTACCACGGCGGGTCGGTGCTGGTGCACCTCGGCCGCCCCGGCGCGCTGCACCCGATGACCGCCGACTCGCTGCGCGCGGCGCTGTTCGGCTCCGACTGGTACGACCTGTCGGCGGCGCCGGAGTGGGGCGACGAACCGGCCGACTGGAACGACCCGGGCTGCCTGGCGGCGGAGCCGGTGATGTTCGCCGGTGCGGGCTGGCGCTGGCAGGGACCGGCCACGACGGTGACCGGCCGCACCTGGGGCGGCAACCTGGAGGTGCTGCACTGGCTGCTCGCCGCCGACCGGGTCGCCCCGGCGGAGTCGTTGCGGGGGTCGGTCTTTCTGATCGAGACCTCGGAGGAGTTGCCGCCCGCCGTCGAGGTCTACCGCATGTTGCGCAACCTCGGCGAGCGCGGCCTGCTCGCCGGCTTTCCCGCCGCACTGGTCGGCCGCGCCAAGGCGTGGAACTTCGACCGCCGGCTCACCCCCGACGAGAAGGCCGGCTACGCCCGGGAGCAGCGCGCCGCCGTGACCCGGGCGTTCGCCGAGTACGCCCCCGACGCGGTGCTGGTCTTCGACGTCGACCTCGGTCACACCGATCCGCAGTTGATCGTCCCGTACGGCGGGGAGGTGCGGGTCGACGCGGTCGACCGCCGCATCTCGGTCCGCTACTGACGGCCCGTGTCCCGGGGCGGCGGCCGGACCACCACCCCGGGGGCGCTCAGGTGAGCTGGCAGCGGCCGGCGCTGTAGTGGGCGACGGCCGCCAGGATCTCCGCCTCGGGCTTGTCCGCGAAGTTGAGGGTGGCGACCAGGCCGGAGCCGTACAGGACGTTCAACGGCGCGCTGTCGAACGCCGTGTAGCCGCCCAGGTTCGGCATCGTCGCCGGATTGTGCGGCTTGACCACCAGCATCTTCTCCAGGCTCCACCGGCGGCGGGAGATCTGCGCGACGGCCTCCCACGGCAGCCAGATCGCCTGACCACGGGTGGGCCGGCTGCGGATCCAGAGGCCCTCGTGGCTCAGTGCGAGCACCGGACCGCCGGAGCCGATCAGCCAGAGCTGGAGGCCGACCGGCAGGGCGACCAGGAGGAGCAGACAGCCCAGCGCGATCGCCAGGCCGAGTCCGGCGCTGCCGCGTTCCGCCGAGTTCATGGAGCCGAGAACGAGGAAGCCAGCACAGCAGGCGAGCGGGCCGAGGGCGGCCAGCAGGACGCCACCGATGACCAGACCGCGCTTGGCGAGGTTGGGGCGTACGACGAAGGGCTGGTCCTCGGGGATGCGCTTGACCACGGGGGTCGGGTGCGGACCCGACGGCCAACCGCCGTGCGAAGACTGGGCGGGTTGACCGCCGTACGGCGGCTGGGCGGGTTGACCGCCGTACGGCGGCTGGGGCGGGTGTCCGGGCGGCGGGTAGGTCACGGTTCTCCGGTCTCAGTCGATACGGGCGTAGGCGCGGACGGGGAAGGTACCCATACCGGCGACCTTCGGCGGGGCGGCGGTGAATCGGAAGCCGTCGGGCGGAAGCTGGTCCAGTCCGGTCAGATGCTCCACGATCGGGACACCGGCGGCCAGCAGGATGCTGTGCGCGGGACGCGTACCGCCCGCCGCCGGGCTCATGTCGTCGATGTTGATCGAGTCGATGCCGACCAGGGCGACACCGGCGTCGACAAGCGCCCGGGCGCCGTCGCCGGTCAGGTGGGGTGCCTCCGGTGCGCCGTACCGGGCGGTGCCGAAGTGCGCGTCCCAGCCGGTGTGCAGCAGCACTGCCTTCCCGGCGACGTCGTACGGCGCCAGCAGCAGGCGGTCCACCGCACGGGTGCCGACGGGCAGGCGCACCACGAGCGCGGGCAGCTCGGCCAGGCGGTCCAGTCCGACGCCGGCCAGGTCGCTGCCGTCGGCGTAGCGGTGCGCGGGGGTGTCCAGGTACGTCCCGGTGTTGGCGATCATGTCGATCCGCCCGACCTGGAACTCGGTGCCCGGGGCGTAGGCGCTCCGGGAGTCCTCCCGGGTCAGCCACTCGGTGATCCGGGGCGTCGGCCAGCCGGGCAGGGTGGTCATCCCGTCGGTGACGACATGACTCAGCTCGACGAACCGGTGGCCGGTGCCCGGGGCGGTGGCCGTGACGCCGCGACCGCCCTTGTGCGGCTCCTCGACGATCGTCGTGCCGGTGATGCGGACCTCGGCCACCATCAGCAGCCCGAGGTGCCGGACGAAGAGCGCCGCCAGGTCCTCGTCGGTGATGCTCCGGCCGGGGATGTCCAGCCGGAAGCCCTCGGTGCGCAGACCGCCGCCGTTGGCGAAGGTGACGTCCGCGTCGAACTGTGCGCGAAACTCCCCGTTCATGCCGGGCAGCCGACCACAGCGCCCGGCAGTCGTCAAGATCCTGCTGGTGGCCCCGACCGTACGCGCGGACCGGCAGGCCGCAGGCGTGCCGGAGCCCGGACGTCGTGGACGGCGGTGGATCGTCCGACCGGAGAGATAGTGTCGACCGGTGGAACCCCCCGTCCGGACGGACGCGGGGCGATCGTCGTGTCCTCACCCGCGGAAGTGATCATGACTGCGCTCACCGGACTGTTCGCCGCCGCCCTGGCCGACCCGGGGCTGGCCCGTGTGCGTGACCTGGCGCGCTCGGGTGCGGCCCAGGTCGACGGCCTCGACCTGACCGCGCCACCGGCGTTGCGCCCGTTCGCGGTCGCCGCCGTCGCCGCGGACCCCGCCGAACAGGGGCGGGACGCGACGGTCGGCGGTGCCGGGCGGCCGGTGCTGGCGGTCACCGCCACCAGCCGTGAGGCGGAGGACCTGGTGGCGGCGCTGGGTGGGCTGCTCCCCGCCGAGCAGGTGGCGATCTTCCCGAGCTGGGAGACGCTGCCGCACGAGCGGCTCTCGCCGCGCTCCGACACGGTCGGTCGACGGCTGGCGGTGCTGCGCCGGCTGGCCCACCCGGACTCGGCGGACGCGCACGGGCGCACCGGGCCGCTGCGGGTGGTCGTGGCGCCGGTCCGGTCGATGCTGCAACCGCAGCTCAAGGGACTCGGCGACCTGGAGCCGGTGCGGCTGTCCGCCGGGGACGAGGCCGACCTGGAGCAGGTGGCGCGCCGGTTGACCGACATGGCGTACGCGCGGGTCGACCTGGTCACCAAGCGGGGCGAGTTCGCCGTCCGTGGCGGCATCCTGGACGTCTTCCCGCCCACCGACGAGCACCCGTCGCGGGTCGAGTTCTGGGGCGACGAGGTGGAGGAGATCCGCACCTTCGCCGTGGCCGACCAGCGCACCATCGAACAGGTGCCGCAACTCTGGGCACCGCCCTGCCGGGAACTGCTGCTCACCCCGGCCGTCCGGGAGCGGGCCGCCGAGCTGGCCGGGCAGCACCCCGAGCTGGCCGAGATCCTGGACAAGCTGGCCGGCGGCATACCGGTGGAGGGCATGGAGTCCCTCGCCCCGGCGCTGATCGGCGACGACTCGATGGAGTTGCTGCTGGACTGCATGCCCGAGGGCACGCACGTCCTGCTCTGCGACCCGGAGCGGATCCGCACCCGGGCGCACGACCTGGTGCGTACCTCTGAGGAGTTCCTCCAGGCCAGCTGGGCCGCCGCGGCCGTCGGCGGCCAGGCCCCGATCGACCTCGGCGCCGCCGCCTTCCGCACCCTGGCCGACGTCCGCGCGGCCGCCGCCACGCGGCGCCGGCCCTGGTGGACACTGTCCCCGTTCGGGATGGCCGAGCCGGACGCCGCCCCGGAGCGGCAGCCGTGGGAGGACGCGCCGGAGGCGGTCGACGTCACCCCCGACGACGCCATCGCGGTGAGCCTGAGCGCCCAGCCCGCGCCGCTCTATCACGGCGAGACCGACCGGGTGGTGGCCGACCTGACGCGCTGGACCGGTGAGGGCTGGTCGGTCGCGCTGGTCTTCGAGGGGCACGGCCCCGCCCACCGGGCCGTCGAGGTGCTCCGCGACGGTGGCCTGGGCGCCCGGATGACCGAGCAGGTCCCGGACGCGCCCGTGTCGGGCGAGGTCCTGGTCACCTGCGGCAGCCTCACCGGCGGCTTCGTCGACGAGGCGGCCCGGTTCGTGCTGCTCACCGGCAGCGACGTCACCGGTGGCCGGGGCGTCTCCACCCGGGACATGCGCAAGATGCCGAGCCGGCGGCGCAACACGATCGACCCGTTGGAGCTGCGGGCCGGCGACCACGTGGTGCACGAGCAGCACGGCATCGGCCGGTACGTGGAGCTGGTGCAGCGTACGGTCAACGGCGCGTCCCGGGAGTACCTGGTCATCGAGTACGCCGCGAGCAAGCGCGGCCAGCCCGGCGACCGTCTCTTCGTCCCCACCGACCAGCTCGACCAGCTCAGCCGGTACGTCGGTGGTGAGCAGCCGACGCTGCACAAGATGGGCGGCTCGGACTGGCAGAAGTCCAAGGCCCGGGCCCGCAAGGCGGTCAAGGAGATCGCCGCCCAGCTCATCCAGCTCTACGCCGCCCGCAAGGCGTCCAAGGGGCACACCTTCGGCCCGGACACCCCGTGGCAGCGGGAACTTGAGGACGCCTTCCCCTGGCAGGAGACGCCCGACCAGCTCGCCGCCATCGAGGAGGTCAAGCGGGACATGGAGCAGAGCGTTCCGATGGACCGGCTGATCTGCGGCGACGTCGGCTACGGCAAGACCGAGATCGCGGTACGCGCGGCGTTCAAGGCGGTCCAGGACGGCAAGCAGGTGGCCGTGCTGGTGCCCACCACCCTGCTGGTGCAGCAGCACTACAACACGTTCGCCGAGCGGATGAGCCAGTTCCCGGTGACGATCCGGCAGCTCTCCCGGTTCCAGACGCCGAAGGAGGCCGAGCAGACGCTCGCGATGGTCGCCGACGGCACCGCCGACATCGTCATCGGCACCCACCGACTACTGGCGGCCGCCACCCGCTTCAAGTCGCTCGGGCTGGTCATCGTCGACGAGGAGCAGCGGTTCGGCGTCGAGCACAAGGAGCACCTGAAGTCGATGCGGGCCGCCGTCGACGTGCTGAGCATGTCGGCGACCCCGATCCCGCGCACCCTGGAGATGGCGATCACCGGCATCCGGGAGATGTCCACCATCGCCACCCCGCCGGAGGAACGGCACCCGGTGCTCACCGCCGTCGGGGCGCAGGACGACCGGCAGGTGGCCGCCGCCATCCACCGCGAGCTGCTCCGTGACGGACAGGTCTTCTACCTGCACAACCGGGTCGAGTCGATCGAGCGGGCGGCCCGCCGCCTGCGCGAGCTGGTGCCCGAGTCCCGCGTCGCGGTGGCGCACGGCCAGATGGGCGAGGACGCCCTGGAGAAGGTCATGGTCGGCTTCTGGGAGAAGGAGTTCGACGTCCTGGTCTGCACCACGATCGTGGAGTCCGGCATCGACATCCCGAACGCCAACACCCTGATCGTGGAGCGGGCCGATCTGCTCGGCCTGGCCCAGTTGCACCAGATCCGGGGCCGGGTGGGCCGGGGCCGGGAGCGGGCGTACGCGTACTTCCTCTATCCGCCGGAGAAGCCGCTCACCGAGCACGCGCACGAGCGGCTGGCCACCATCGCCCAGCACACCGAGTTGGGTGCCGGCATGTACGTGGCGATGAAGGACCTGGAGATCCGGGGTGCCGGCAACCTGCTCGGCGGCGAGCAGTCCGGGCACATCGAGGGCGTCGGGTTCGACCTCTACGTCCGGATGGTCGGCGAGGCGGTGCAGGCGTTCAAGGGCGAGCGTCCCGAGGAGGAGACGGACGTCAAGATCGACCTTCCGGTGGACGCGCACCTGCCGCACGACTACGTCGGCGTGGAACGGCTGCGCCTGGAGATGTACCGCAAGCTCGCCGAGGCGCGCGACGAGGAACGGCTGCGCGAGGTGGCGGCCGAGATGACCGACCGCTACGGCGAGCCGCCCGCACCGGTGCAGAACCTGATCGCGGTGGCGCGGTTCCGGCTGCTGGCCCGCCGGTACGGCCTCACCGACGTCAGCGTGCAGGGCAGGCACCTGCGCTTCGGCCCGCTGCCGCTGCCCGACTCGAAGCAGATGCGGCTCAAGCGCTACCACCCGGACTCGGTCTACAAGTCCGCGCTCGACCAGGTCAGTGTGCCCCGGCCGACGACCCGCCGGATCGGTGGCGAGCCGTTGCGCGACCAGGCTCTGCTGGAGTGGTGCGCGCAGCTGCTCTCCGACGTCCTCGGCGCCCCGGCGGTGCCTGCGGGTGCGGGTGCCACCGGTGGGTAGGGGGCATGAGAGAGTGACGGGCATGCGTGCTCGCCGTCTTGTCGCCGTCGCCAGCGTGGCGGTCGGCCTCGTCGCCCTCTCCGGTTGCCGTTCCGAGCCCGGTGTCGCCGCGTACGTCGGTGACCACCGGATCACCGAGGACGCCGTCACCGAGGTCATCGACGACGCCCGGGCCAAGAACCCGGAGCCGACCGAGGCGGCCGAGCAGGTGCCCGGCCAGCAGCAGGTACGCCTGCCCGGGCGCAGCGAGGTGGTGAGCACCCTGGTGCTCGGCCAGGTCTGCGAGCGGATCTCCGCCGCCGAGGGTTACCGCCCCCAGGGGCAGGCCGAGGCGGCGCAGGTGGCCCAGCAGCTCGGCATCAGCCCCGAGGCCACGTACGCGCGGCAGGTCGCCGAGCTGTACACCTGCCTCTCCGGCATCCCGGTCGGCTCGCCGGTGGCACCGACCGAGCAGGATCTGACCGAATTGGTCGCGGCGGGCAAGCGGGCCGGTGCGGTACCCGCCGACGTGACCGTCGAGCAGGCCGCCCCGCAGCTCGACGGTGAACAGCTCCGGCAGGCGCTGGCCACCCGCAACGCCCTCTCCGAGGCGGTCGACACGTACGACGTGACGGTCAACCCGCGCTACCGTCCGCTGCAGTTCCCGGTGCTCAGCTTCGCCGGCCAGGCGGTGGCGGTGGGTGTGCCGCTGGGTGAGCCCGGTTCCGACGCGGTCACCGACGTCTCCACCCCGAGGCCGGCGCAGACCGGCCCGGCCGACAGCTGACCGTGCCTCGGATCGTCCTGCTGGTGACCTCACCCCGGTTGCCGGCCGGTCTGCTGACGGCGACCGCCTGGGACGTCGTACGCGCCGCACCGGTGCTCGCCGGAGCGGAGAGCGAGCTGACCACGGCCCTGCGGGTGGCGGGCGCCGATCTGCGGGTCCTCGACGGGCCGGCGGTGCCCGCGTTGCTGGAGGCGTCGGCGACGCACGAGACCGTGGTGTGGTTGGCCGGTCCGGCCGGCGACGAGTCGCTTGCCCGGGAGCTGGGGTTGCGGCTGGCCCGCGAGCCGGGGCTGGCGGAGCTGGAGCTGATGTACGGCTCGTGGGATCCGCCGGGTGCCCGGCTGCTCGACGCGGTCGCGGTGCTGGACCGGCTGCTCTCGCCGGGCGGCGATCCGTGGAAGCGGGCGCAGACCCATCAGAGTCTGGCCGGTTTCCTGCTGGAGGAGTGCTACGAGGCGTACGACGCGATCGGCGCCGGGGACACCGACGCGCTGCGCGAGGAACTGGGTGACGTGCTGCTCCAGGTGGTGCTGCACGCCCGGTTGGCCGAGGAACTGCCCGAGGGTGAGCGGTGGACCGTCGACGACGTGGCCGGTGGCCTGGTCGACAAGATGGTCCGGCGTAACCCGCACGTCTTCGCGGACGCCCAGGCGGGCAGCCTGGAGGAGATCACCGCGAGCTGGGAGCGGATCAAGCAGGCCGAAAAGTCCCGCGACTCGGTGCTCGACGGCATCGCGGTGAGTCAGCCCGCGCTGGCGCTGGCCGCCCAGATCCTGGAACGCGCCGCCCGAGCCGGGCTCGGTGTCGCGCTGCCGTCGCCGGACGCCCAGCCGGATGCCGAGGCCGCCCTGGGTGCCGCCCTGCTGACCGCCGTCGCCGAGGCCCGTGACGCCGGGCTGGACCCGGAGACCGCCCTGCGTCGCGTCACCCTCGCCCACGCCGAGGTCATCCGCGACACCGAGTCCCCCTCCCGCCCGAGCTGACGCACCGCCCGAGCTGGCGCATGGCCGGATCGTGGCAGTGTGGCTGGCGCTGCCCCGGCGTGTCGAACAGCTACGCTGCCACCCCCACCCCCACCCCCACCGGTGGCATGGCTTTGTGATCAAGAGGTTTGCGTCCGAGAGACCGTGTCGACACGATGCAAACTCCTTGATCACCGGGGTGGGGTGGGGCCCGTGCGCGGTGGGCGGGGCTCACCGGTTGGGGCGGGGCGGCTCCAGCGGCGGGGGGTGGGTCGGGTGGTTAGGGTCGGGGGGTGGAGAAGTTCGAGGTGGTGGCGGAGCGGATCGTCGAGGCGTTGCTGGTCAGTCGGCCGGGGGTGGCCACCTCGGTCGGGGACCACCGGTACGACGACCGGTTGCCGGATCTCTCCGCCGACGCGGTGGCGGCCGACCGGGCCATGCTCGTGGACGCGGCCAGCGTGCTGTGCGAGATCGACCCGGACCCGGGTGACGTCGAGGAGCAGGTGGATCACGGACTGCTCGCGGCGGCTGTCGACCGGGAACTCTTCGAGCTGACCGAGATCCGGGCGCACGAGTGGGACCCGCTCGCGCACAATCCCGGTCCGTTGCTGCACGCCCTCGTCGCCCGGCCGTACGCGCCGATCGAGGAGCGGCTGACCGCGCTCGCCGGCCGGCTCGGCGCCGTACCGGACGCGTTGGCGACCGCGCGGGCGACGCTGCGCGACATGCCCCGGATCCACGCCGAGACGGCGGTCGGGCAGTTCACCGGTGCCGCCGCGCTGGTCCGGGACGAGGTGCCGGAACTGCTCGCGCAGGCTCCGGCACTGGCCGACCGGATCGAGCCGGCGGCGACTGCGGCGATCGCCGCGCTGGAGGAGTTCGTCGCCTGGCTGCGTCTCGGGTTGGCCGCCGACGACGGGTCGGGGCGGGATCCCCGGTTGGGGCGGCGGCGCTGGGAGGCGCGCCTGTGGCACACGCTCGACACCGAGTTGGGCGCGGCCGAGATCCAGCGGCGGGCCTGGGCAAACCTGGACCGGGTCGGCGAGGAGATCCGCGCGGCGGCGGTCGAGCTAGTCGGTGGTCCGGCCGACGACGAGACGGTACGCCGCGCGTTGGACCTGCTCGCCGCCGAGCACCCGGACGACCACACCATCGTCGACCTGGCCTCGATCACGATGGACGAGGCGAGTGACTTCGTCCGCGCGTACGACCTGGTGAGCGTGCCGGAGGACCCCTGCGTGATCCAGGTGATGCCGCAGTTCGCGCGCGGCGTGGCGGTGGCCTACTGCGACGCGCCGGGCGCGCTGGAGATCGCCGACCTGCCCACGTTCTACTGCATCGCGCCGGCTCCGACGGACTGGTCGGCGCACCGGGTGGAGTCGTTCTACCGCGAGTACAACGATCACATGATCAGGAACCTGACCGTGCACGAGGCGATGCCGGGTCACTTCCTCCAGCTCGCCCACGCCCGTCGGCACCGGGGCACGACCCGGGTCCGGGCGCTGACCCGGTCGGGTCCGTTCGTCGAGGGTTGGGCGGTCTACGCCGAGGAGCTGATGGCCGGGCACGGGTTCGGCGGGCTACCGGTGCGGTTGCAGCAGCTCAAGATGCAGTTGCGGATGACCCTCAACGCGTTGCTGGACCAGTTGGTGCACGCCGAGGAGGTGCCCGAGGCGGAGGCGATGGCGCTGCTGACCGGGCGGGGCTTCCAGGAGGAGGGTGAGGCGGCCGGCAAGTGGCGCCGCTCGCTGCTCACCTCGGCCCAGCTCTCCACCTACTTCGTCGGGTACGCGGAGGTCGCCGACATCGCCGGGGCCCGCCCGTCCGAGGTGCCCCTGCGGGACTGGCACGACGAGATGCTGGCGCACAACTGCCCGCCGCCGCGCCACCTGCGTACCCTCCTGGGGGTGTGAGGCCGCCGTGGTGGGACCAGCCGAGCTGTCACCGCTCAGCCCGTCCGCAGCAGCCCACCCGGCGGATCATCGATCCAGGAGCCGGATGGCCAGGGCGACCAGGGCGCAGCCGGCCAGCCCGATCAACGCGGCGACGGTACCGGAGAGGATCGGGCCGGCGGTCCACGCGGCGCTGCGTGCCCGGATCGCCATGGTCCCCATGCCGATCGCGCTGCTCAGGACGAACACGAGCGCCCCGAAAGCGATGGCGGCGAAGAGGATCAGGTCTTCCCAACCGTCCACGCCGGTTCGGGACTGCCAGGCGACCCAGCCGACGAAGGCGATGTAGAGCACCGCGTACCACGCTGGCACGGTGACGATCGCGACGACCCGGTCGCGGCGGCTGCGGAGCTGGCCGGGGGCCGGACGCTGAGTTTCGGTCATGGTGTCACTGTGGCCACCGCGGGCCGGTCGGCGCGTGAGTAGCACTACTCAGGCGCGCTTCTGGGGTGAGAAGTGCGAAATGCTTAGGAATCGCTCGGTCGGCGGTCCACCACGCCGGCGCCCGGCGGCAGCTCGAACGCCGCGCCGTCGACCTGCTCCTGGTAGCGGCTCAACGCCAGCTCCACCGGTACGCCGTCGATCTGGCCGGTGAAGCTGCCGAGCACGCCCTCTCCGGTCACGCAGGCGGTGAAGCTCCCGGCCGTCTGGCGGACGTCGACGCAGGTGGCGTGGTGTCCGGCGACGGTGGTCTCGCTCTGGGTGATGACCGCTCCGGGGTCCAGCGCGGCACTGGTCAGCAGGCCCATCACCAGCGGCGGCGTGACCAGGCCCTCGCGTTCGGCGGCGGCGAAGACGACCACCGGCGGCTTGCTGTTCGGGGCGGGCGGCGCTTCGAGCGTGCAGACCGTGCGCCCGTCGTCGGCCTCGCAGCGGGTGGTCGCCTCGGCGGTGGCGGTCAGCTTGCCGTCCGGCCACTCGTACGCGGACCGGGCCGGGTCCTGGGACTGGTTGATCGACGCGGTGCGTCCGCCCGCGAGTTGGTACTGCGCCGAGTAGGTCAACTCCAGCGCCCGGTCGATCCGGGCGGCGAGGTCGTTGACCACGTCGGCCCGTCCCATGGCCCGTCCGGCGTCGTCCAGAGCCTGACAGCCGGTGACGGTGAGCAACGCAATGACCGACACGGCGAGCGTACGGAGGGTGGTCGAAGCGGCGGGCATGGCGCCAAGCCTGATCGATCAGGTCCCGCTCGTGCAAACCCGTTGCCGGTTGACGCACGAGAATTCGGGAATGTCCGACCCGTCGGCGCTCACGGAGCGGGTCGCGGCCCGCCCGGTCGCGGTGCGGCGGAACGGGGACCGATACGCTGCGTTCAACACCTGCCTCAGCCGCACCGTCGCGGCCCATACCGCACGAGACGACACGAACGAGGAGCGACTCAGTGGCAACCATCGAGGTAATCGAGGCTCGGGAGATCCTGGACTCGCGGGGTAACCCGACGGTCGAGGTCGAGGTCGGGCTGGACGACGGCACGATCTCCCGAGCGGCGGTGCCCTCCGGCGCCTCCACCGGCGCCTTCGAGGCGGTCGAGCTGCGCGACGGTGACAAGGGCCGCTACCTGGGCAAGGGAGTGGAAAAGGCGGTCGCCAACATCGAGGACCGCATCGTCGACCAGCTCATCGGGTACGACGCCAGCGAACAGCGGGTGATCGACCAGAAGATGCTGGACATCGACGGCTCCGACAACAAGGGCGAGCTGGGCGCGAACGCCATCCTCGGCGTCTCGCTGGCGGTGGCCAAGGCGGCGGCCGGCAGTGCCGGGCTGAGCCTCTTCCGTTACCTGGGCGGGCCGAACGCGCACCTGCTCCCGGTGCCGATGATGAACATCCTCAACGGCGGGGCGCACGCCGACAGCAACGTCGACATCCAGGAGTTCATGATCGCGCCGATCGGCGCGCCGAGCTTCCGGGAGGCGCTGCGCTCGGGTGCCGAGGTCTACCACGCGCTCAAGACCGTGCTGAAGAAGAAGGACCTGTCGACCGGGCTCGGTGACGAGGGCGGCTTCGCCCCGAACCTGCCCACCAACGCCGCCGCGCTCGACCTGATCGCCGAGGCGGTGGAGAAGGCCGGCTACACGCTCGGCACCGACATCGTCTTCGCCCTGGACGTGGCCGCCACCGAGTTCTTCTCCGACGGGCGGTACACGTTCGAGGGTGTCGCCAAGAGCGCCGAGGAGATGAGCGAGTACTACACCAAGCTCGCCGACGCGTACCCGATCGTGTCGATCGAGGACCCGCTGGCCGAGGACGACTGGACCGGCTGGCAGACGCTGACCACCGCGATCGGTGACCGGGTCCAGATCGTCGGCGACGACCTGTTCGTCACCAACCCGCAGCGCATCGCCCGGGGCATCGCCGAGCGGGCGGCGAACGCGGTGCTGGTGAAGGTCAACCAGATCGGCTCGCTGACCGAGACCCTGGACGCGGTCGACCTGGCCCACCGGGCCGGCTTCATGTGCATGATGAGCCACCGGTCCGGCGAGACCGAGGACACCACCATCGCCGACCTCGCGGTGGCCACCGGCTGCGGCCAGATCAAGACCGGTGCCCCGGCCCGCTCCGACCGGGTGGCCAAGTACAACCAGCTCCTGCGCATCGAGGAGGAGCTGGGCGACGCGGCGCGGTACGCCGGTGCGGGCGCCTTCCCGCGTTACCGTTCCGCCTGACGGGTGGTGAACCTCGGGGGAGGGGTGTGATGCAGCAGCGCCGCACGCCGGGTGGTCAACGTCCGGCCCGCCGGCCGGGACGCACCGGTCGGCCCGGCGTCGGCCGGGAGGGCGGAGGAGTCCGCGCCGAGTCGCGTACCACCGCCGGCCGGTCGCCGTCGGCTGCCCGCGGTGCCGAGGGCGTACGCTCCGCGAAGCGGCCCGCCGCCGCCCGGCGTACCGCCGCAGGCGGCGTCACCCGGCTCTCCGCACCCCGATCCCGAGGTCTCACCGGCCGGGCCACCGTGCTCGTCGCGGTGCTGATCGCGCTCGCCCTCGCCTACACGTATCCGGTCCGGGTCTACCTCGACCAGCAGGCCGACATCGAGCGGATGGAGTCCTCGCAGGACGCCCAGCGCAAGCTGATCGCCGAGCTGACCGAGGAGGCCGAGAAGTGGCAGGACGACGCGTTCATCGAGGCCAAGGCGCGGGAGCGGTTCTTCATGACCCGGCCCGGTGAGAAATTGGTGGTGCTGCTCGACGACCCGGCCGGCGCCGCCCGGGACGCCGGCACCGCCGAGCCCGGCACCCCGTCCGTGCCGGACCGCTGGTACGACACGCTCTGGTCGAGCGTGCGCGCCGCCGACGCGACCCCGACCGCCGACTGAGCACCGACCCACCCCGCACGAACGAGAGATGGCACCCGTGACTGTCGTACCACCGCAGGAGCCGGCGGCGGCCTCCGTACCCCCACCGAAGCGGGAACCGGCCACGGAGGCCGACCTCGCCGCGGTGGCCGCGCAGCTCGGACGCCCGCCGCGCGGCACCCGGGCGGTGGCGCACCGCTGCCCGTGCGGCCTGCCCGACGTGGTGGAGACGACGCCCCGACTGGCCGACGGCACTCCCTTCCCGACGCTGTACTACCTCACCTGCCCCCGCGCGACCGCAGCGTGCAGCCGGCTGGAGTCGGCCGGGTTGATGCGGGAGATGGCCGACCGGCTGGCCGACGACCCGGAGCTGGCCGACCGCTACCGGGCCGCGCACGAGGACTACCTCGCCCGGCGGGAGTCGATCGGCCAGGTCCCCGAGATCGCCGGCATCTCGGCCGGCGGGATGCCCGGCCGGGTGAAGTGCCTGCACGTCCATCTCGGTCACGCGCTCGGCGCCGGGTCCGGCGTGAACCCGTTCGGTGACGAGACGCTGGACCTGGTCGAGCCCTGGTGGGCGGCCGGCCGGTGCGTCGACGTGCCGGACGCCGAGTGAGCGGCGCGCCCGCTCCGGACGGGTCCGACGACATCCTGGTCCGGCCCGCCCGCACCGCCGACGTACGCGCCATCCGCCGGCTGGTGGACACCTACACCGACGACCGGCGGCTGCTCAGCAAGGCCACCGTCACGCTCTACGAACACGTGCAGGAGTTCCGGGTCGCCAGCCGGGTCGCCGACGGCGCGGTGGTGGGCTGCGGCGCGCTGCACGTGATGTGGGAGGACCTGGCCGAGATCCGGACGGTGGCGGTCGACCCGACCTGTCGGGGCCGCCGGATCGGGCACCGGATCGTGGCCGAGCTGATCGAGGCGGCGCGGGACCTGGGCATCGCCCGGATCTTCGTCCTCACCTTCGAGACCCGGTTCTTCGGCTCGTTCGGCTTCACCGAGATCGACGGCGCCCCGGTGCCGAACCCGGTCTACGAGCAGTTGCTGCGCTCGTACGACGAGGGGGTCGCCGAGTTCCTCGACCTGGAACGGGTCAAGCCGAACACGCTGGGCAACACCCGGATGCTGCTGCGCCTCTGAGGCCGGGTGCCCGGTCGGCACGCCACTGTAGGGTGACCGTCGTGACGACGCGTGTGGCCGCCATCGACTGTGGCACCAACTCGATCCGGTTGCTGGTCGCCGACCTGCCTGACCCGTCGGACGGGTCGTCCGCGCCGCTGCGCGACGTGTCCCGGCGGATGGAGATCGTCCGGCTGGGTCAGGGTGTCGACGCCATCGGCCGGCTCGCCCCCGAGGCGATCGAGCGGACCCGGGTCGCGCTCGCCGACTACGCCGCCGAGATCGAGAAGCTCGGTGTGGAGCGGGTGCGGATGTGCGCCACCTCGGCCAGTCGGGACGCGGAGAACGCCGCCGAGTTCCGGGACATGGTGCAGCAGACGCTGGGCGTGGCGCCGGAGGTGGTCAGCGGCGACGAGGAGGCCCGGCTCTCCTTCACCGGCGCGGTACGCGGCCTGCCCTCCGACGCCCGGTCGCCGTTCCTCGTGGTGGACATCGGCGGCGGCTCCACCGAGTTCGTGGTGGGCAGCCGGGAGGGCGGCGTCGACGCGGCGATCTCGATGGATATCGGCTGCGTCCGGATGACCGAGCGGCACCTGCACGGTGACCCGCCCGGGCTGGACGAGATCGCCGCCGCGCAGGCCGACATCGCGGTGGCGGTCGACCGCGCGCTGACGGTGGTGCCGGGACGTGGGGCGGCCACGCTGGTCGGGCTCGCCGGGTCGGTCACCACCGTGGTCGCGATCGCCCAGGGCCTCACCGGGTACGACCCGACCCGCATCCACCACGCCCGGGTGTCCTACGACCGGGTGGCGCAGGTGACCGCCGAGCTGCTGGCGGCGGATCGGGAGCAGCGGTTGGCGATCCCGGTGATGCATCCGGGCCGGGCCGACGTGATCGGTGCGGGCGCGCTCGTCCTCCGAGTGATCATGGAACGGGCCGGCATGGACTCGGTCGTCGCCTCCGAGCACGACATCCTCGACGGCATCGCGTGGAGCCTGGCGCAGCCCACGACCTGAGGCACGCGAACGGGAGGTGAACACCACTGCTCCCGCATCTTCCTAGCGACGGTCACCGCGTGGCAGGCTACCGACACGTACGACCACTGGGCGACCAGCCAGCGTTGACTGACCGCTAGGAGGATGGGCCGATGGGCGAGATGGTTACTTATCGTGGCGACGGAGGTACCGGCGAGGGGTACCTCGCGGTGCCCGCCAGTGGCACGGCCAGCCCTGCGGTCATCGTCATCCAGGACTGGTGGGGCCTGGTGCCGCAGATCCGGTCGGTGGTGGACCGCTTCGCCGAGGCGGGTTTCGTCGCGCTGGCGCCGGACTTCCGGCACGGCGAGCCGGCGGGCAAGCCGAGCGAGCCCCGACGGCTGTTGAACGGCCCGCAGATGGACGAGGCGGCACGCGAGATCGCGGTGGCCGCCGAGTACCTCGCCGGGCGTTCCGAGGTGACCGGGAAGGTCGGCTGCGCGGGTTTCTGCGCCGGGGCGAGCCTTGCGCTCTGGGCGGCCAGCCACTCCGAGCGGATCGTCGCCGCCGCCGCGTTCTATCCCCGGCTGCCCTGGGAGGGCATGCGTCCGGAGTGGACCGACTACGCCGGCAAGGACGCCCTCGTGCACTGCTCCGAGGCGGACGGCACCTCCACCGACCCGGGGGTCCAGACGGTACGCCGGGCGATCGAGAACGCCGGTGGCACCTGCCAGTTGCACGACTACCCGGGCACCGCGCACGCCTTCTTCAACGAGGACCGGCCGGAGAAGTTCGACCTGCGTGCCGCCACCAGCGCCTGGGCCCGCACCCTCGAACTGTTCCGGGCCAAGCTTGGCTGAGTCGCGTACCCCGGCGGACGTGGTCGCCCGCGCCGCGCGGGCGACCGATCTCGCCGACCTCGACGCGGCCGTCGCCGACTGCTTCGCCTGCCCCCGGCTGGTCGACTGGCGGGAGGAGGTGGCGCGGACCAGACGTGCCGCCTTCCGCGACCAGGAGTACTGGGGTCGACCGGTGCCCGGTTTCGGCGCCCCCGAGGCCCGGATCGCCGTGCTCGGGCTCGCGCCGGCGGCGCACGGCGGCAACCGCACCGGCCGGGTCTTCACCGGCGACCGCTCCGGCGACGTGCTCTTCGCCGCGCTGCACCGCGCCGGCCTGGCCAACCAGCCGACCAGCGTGTCCGCCGACGACGGACTGACCCTGCGGGACACCCGGATCTTCGCGGCGGTGCGGTGCGCCCCGCCGGAGAACAAGCCGCTCCCGGCCGAGCGGGACACCTGCGCGCCCTGGTCGTACCGGGAGGTCGACCTGATCCGGCCGACGCTGCGGGTGGTGGTCGCGTTGGGTGCCTTCGCCTGGGCCGCGTGGTGGCCGATGTTGCGCCACGTGTACGGCGTCCGTCCGCCCAGCCCGCGACCGTCGTTCGGCCATGGGGCACACTGGTCCGGCACGGCCGTACCGGAACTGCTCGGTTGCTACCACGTCAGCCAGCAGAACACCTTCACCGGACGGCTGACACCAGGAATGCTTGACGATGTGTTCGCCCGGGCGAGACAACTGGCCGGGCTGGACTGACGCTGCGGGGTGGTGGAGATGGCGGACGTGACGCAGACGAGCCCGCCGTACGCCCTGGTGGAGCGAAGGTAGGTCGGAGTGGACCTGCTGCGCAAGTGGTGGCCCGTCACCGCGGTGATCGGCCTGCTCGCCCTCGTCACGCTGGCCGCCGCGCACTCGTCGATCGGCGCGAGCCGCGTCCCGCCGGCCGTGCAGGACGCCCCGTTCGTCCTGGAGTACCCGACCGACGACCCACGCCCCTCGATCCCGGCCGAGCCGCGCGAGGTCGCCGAGCAGACCCGGACCGAGATCCCGCCCTGGCTCGGCACGGTGGCGTTGGCGCTGCTCGGCGTCGTCCTGCTCGTGGTCATCGGCTATCTCGCCTGGACGGTGATCCGTGGCATGGCGCACCGGGTCACCCGGCGACTGCCCGCCCGTCCGGCTCGCCGCAGCGCCGCAGGCACCGCCCGCGAGGTGGTCGCCGCAGTCGACGCCGGCCTGGTCGACCTGGACGACCGCGCCACCGACCCGAGGACCGCGGTGATCGCCTGTTGGGTCCGCCTCGAAGAGGCCGCCGCCGGTGTCGGGGTGCCCCGGCTGGCCGGCGACACCCCGACCGACCTGGTCACCCGGCTGCTGCGCGGCGACTCCGCGAACGGGGTGCCGGCTATCGTCAGCGCCGACGTGCTGGCCGAGTTGGCACACGTCTACCGCGAGGCGCGGTACGCGACCCGCCCGGTCGACGAGCGCACCCGCGACCAGGCCCGCGCCGCCCTGCGCCGGTTGCGCGGCGAACTCGCGGCCACCGTCGAGCGGGACGTGATGGCATGAGTGAGCGGAGCGAGCGAATCGTCAGGCGCAGTGTGGTGGTGCCTCATGTCGGCGCGCAGCGAAGCGGAGCGCCGGCATGAGCAAGACCAGTATCGACGACCTGCTCAGTTTCGAGGAGGAACGGCCGGTCCAGCAGGAGGCGCCCCGGGGTGGGCGGCTGCGGAGCGTCGTCGGGTTCCTCGCCGTCACCGCCGCCGCGACCGTGGTCCTGATCGCCGGGCTACGGGCGGTCGGGTTGCGGGTGTCCCTGGTGGTGCTGGTCGCCGGAGTCGTCACCGTGTTCGCGGTACGCCGTATCGTCGCCACGCTCGCCCCGCCGTCGCGCTCCGGACAGACGGGGGCGCGACCGCAGCAGCACGGGGAGGAGGACGGGATGTACAACTGGGACGCCCGGGACGCGTTGCGGACCGCGATCAACGGTTGGGAGATTCCGCTGGAGTGGTCCAAGGGCCAGCCGGAACGCTTCTCCCACATGATCCTGCCCCGCCTCGCCGAGCTGGCCGACGAGCGGCTCCGGCTCAAGCACGGCATGACCCGCGAGTCGGATCCGGGCCGGGCCCGGGCCCTGCTGGGTGAGCGACTGTCGACGTTCCTGGACACCCCGCCCCGCCGTACCCCTTCGCCGCGCGATCTCGCGGCGATCGTCGCCGAACTGGAGAAGATCTGATGAACGACGCCGGCCAGACGATGCCCCCTGCCGAGGTCGGCCGCCTCGCCCGGGCGGTGCTGGACGCGGTGGGCCAGGTCGTCGTCGGCAAGCGGGATTCGCTGGAACTGGTCCTCGCCGGCATCCTCGCCGGTGGACACGTGCTGCTGGAGGATCTGCCCGGCCTGGGCAAGACGCTCACCGCGCGGTCCTTCGCCCAGGCGCTCGGGCTGGACTTCCGTCGTCTCCAGTTCACCCCGGACCTGCTGCCCGCCGACGTCACCGGCTCGTTCCTCTACGACCAGCGCAGCGGCGACTTCACCTTCCGGGCCGGCCCGGTCTTCACCAACCTGCTGCTGGCCGACGAGATCAACCGGACGCCGCCGAAGACCCAGTCCGCCCTGCTGGAGGCGATGCAGGAGAAGCAGGTCTCGGTGGAGGGGGTCACCTACCGTCTGGACGAGCCCTTCCACGTGCTCGCCACCGCCAACCCGATCGAGTACGAGGGCACCTACCCGCTGCCGGAGGCGCAGCTGGACCGTTTCCTGCTGCGCGTGTCGTTCGGGTATCCCGATCACGAGGAGGAGTGGGAGGTGCTGCGTCGGCGGATGGCCCGCCGCCGCGAGGAGGCCGAGATCAAACCGGTCGTGGACGCCGCCACCCTGCGCTCCATGCAGGCGGCGTTGGAGGACGTGGTGGTGGAGGACTCGGTCGGCCGGTACATCGTGTCGCTGACGGCGGCCACCCGGGAGCACCCGTCGGTGCTGGTCGGTGCCTCGCCGCGTGGTTCGTTGGCACTGCTGCTGCTGGCCCGGGTACGGGCCGTGCTCTCCGGCCGGGACTACGTGGTGCCGGAGGACGTCAAGGACGTCGCGGCACCGGCGCTCTCGCACCGGATCACGTTGCGGCCGGAGATGTGGCTGCGGCGGGTCGACCCGTCCTTCGTGGTCGGCGAGGTCCTGGACGCCACCCCCGCCCCGGCCAGTGGTGCGCTGCCCAGTTACGCCGCCGGTGGACCGGGACACTGACCCGTCGTGACCGCTCCGGACCGACCGGCCCCGCCCAGCTGGACGCCCACCGCGGCGCTCGGCCGAGCGGTGCTGCTCACCGGCCTGCTGCTGGCCGCCGCAGTGCTGTTGGGCCGGGTCGACCTGGTCGTGCTGGCTGTGCCGTTCGCGCTCGGCACCGCGTACGCGTTGCGCCGCCGACCGACCGAGCTGCCGCAGGTGTGGATCAGTGCCGACGAGGCGCACCTGGTGGAGGGCGGTGAGGTGAGCGGCACGGTCAGCGTCGGTAACCCGGGCACCGTGCCGTACGACGTGGCGGTGCTGCGTACCCGGGTCTCGCCGTGGTTGCGGGTGACCCGCGCGGGCCTCGCCGGTGGCGACGCGCCCACCGGCCGCCGCGCCTCGCCGACCGACCGGCCCTTCGTCACCTCGGTCAGCCCGGACACCGCAGTCGACCTGGAACTCTCCGGCACCGCGCTGCGGTGGGGGCGGCACCGGATCGGGCCGGCCGGTGCCCGGGTCGCCGCCGGGCAGGGTCTGCTGACGTCCCGCGCGGTGTACGCCGAGCCGATCAGGTCCAGGGTGTACCCGAAGACCGAGCCGTTCGACGCCGTCGAGGCGATGCCCCGGGCCGCAGGCCTGGTCGGCGCGCACCATTCGCGCCGGCCCGGCGAGGGCGGCGAGCTGGCCGGTGTCCGTGTGTTCGCCCCCGGTGACCGGCTGCGTCGCATCGACTGGCGGGTGTCGCTGCGGGCCCGGCAACTGCACGTGGCGTCCACCCTCTCCGACCGGGACGCCGAGGTGGTCGTGCTGCTCGACGTGCTCGCCGAGGCGGGACGTTCCGGCGGGGTCGCCGGCACCGCCTCGGTGCTGGACACCACGGTGCGGGCCGCCGCCGCCATCGCCGAGCACTACCTGCACCGGGGCGACCGGGTGGCGTTGCTGGAGTACGGCCCGAGCGCCCGGCGCCTGCGTCCGGCCACCGGACGCCGCCAGTACCTGACGGTCCTGGAGTGGCTGCTGGACGTGAAGGCGCAGTCCTCTCCGCACGAGCCCTACGACCAGGTGTTCGGGCCGCAGGTGCTCTCCGCCGACGCACTGGTGGTGGTGCTCACGCCGCTGCTGGAGGAGCGGTCGGCGCAGATGCTGGCCCGGCTGGCCCGCTCGGGCCGGTTCGTGGTCGCGGTGGACACCCTGCCGTCCGACCTCACCCCGCCGACCGACCGGGGCTGGGCCGAGGTGGCGTACCGGCTGTGGCGGCTGGACCGGGACACGATGATCGCCCAGCTTCGCGAGCACGGGGTGCCGGTGGTGCCCTGGGCGGGTGCGGGCAGCCTCGACCAGGTGCTGCGGGACGTGGCCCGGCTGGCCACCGCACCCCGGGTGGGTGGCCGGTGATCGCACGGCTCAAGGCGGTACGAACGGCGGCCGTCCGGATCACCCTGGCCCCCGTCCTGGTGCGTCTCGGCGTCTTCCTCGTCACCTTCGCCGGACTGCTGCTGTCGTACCCCGTCCAGATGCTCCAGGGGCCGACGCTCGGTGCGTTGGCCGTGGTCGCGGTGGCGCCCGCGCTCTCGCCGCACCGGTTCTGGCCGAGCTTCGCCGCGCTGGTCACGGTCGCCGGCTGGGTGCTCGCCACCGACCTGCACGAGCGACCGATCGCGTTGTGGCGGCTGCTGACCGTGGCGGCGCTGCTCTACCTCGCGCACACGGTGACCGCCCTGGCGGCGCTGCTGCCGTACGACGCCGCGGTGGACCCGGACCTGATCGTGCGTTGGCTCACACGGGCGGGCGTAGTGGTGCTCGCCACGTCGGTCCTCGGGGTGCTGCTCGTCGAATTGGCCCGGGTCGGCGGCGACGGCACCGGCCGGATTCCCGTCACCATCGCCGGTCTGCTGGTGGTCACCGGGTTGACCGCGATGCTGGCCTGGCTGCTGCGACGCAGGTGAACGGCGGTTCTGCCGGGGCCGCCGGGGCTTGCGGGGCCGCAGTGATACGTCCGGTTTCGTCCCTGCGGTAGCGCGGGTCACACTCAGGTTGTGCTCGGTCACAGAAGGGTGCCGCGAGCGGGGTTACCGGGGCTGGCGCGGGAAAGATGTAAGTGTGAATCCGAAGCGGATCCTTGTGGTGGGTGCCGGGCACGTCGGGCTCTACGCGGCCCTGCGCCTGTCGAAGAAGCTCAGCTCTCGTGAGGCCGAGGTCATCGTCGTCGACCCGCAGCCGCACATGACCTACCAGCCGTTCCTCCCCGAGGCGTCGGGAGGGAACATCTCTCCGCGGCACTCCGTGGTGCCGCTGCGTCGCGAGTTGCGCAAGTGCACGGTGGTGGCCGGTGCGGTGACCCGTATCGAGCACGACCGCAAGACCGCCACCGTGCAGCCGATCATCGGCCCGCCGCGCGAGATCGCGTACGACCACGTCGTGGTCGCACCGGGTTCGGTCTCCCGGACCCTGCCCATCCCGGGCCTGCACGAGCACGGCATCGGGTTCAAGACCATCGGTGAGGCCATCTATCTGCGCAACCACGTGTTGGAGCAGTTGGACGTGGCGGCCGCGACGACCGACCCGGAGGTACGGCGCCGCGCCCTCACCTTCGTCTTCGTCGGTGGCGGGTACGCCGGCATCGAGGCGCTCGCCGAGATGGAGGACATGGCCCGGCACGCGCTGAAGTACTACCCGGAGCTGACGGCGTCGGACATGCGGTGGGTGCTGGTTGAGGCCACCCAACGGGTGCTTCCCGAGGTCGACCGGGACATGGGTGCCTACACCGTGCAGCAGTTGCTGAAGCGGGACATGGACATCCGGCTGGACACCCGCCTGGAGTCCTGCGTCGACGGGGTGGTCGTGCTCTCCGACGGGGACAGCTTCCCCTCGGACACCATCGTCTGGACGGCGGGCGTGAAGCCGGCACCGATGCTGGACGCCACCGACTTCCCCCGCGACGAGCGGCGTCGGGTCACCTGCCGACCCACCCTCCAGGTGGTCGACGGGGACCGGGTCCTCGATGGCGCCTGGAGCGCCGGTGACTGCGCCGCCGTACCGGACCTGACCAAGCCGCCGGGCAACTTCTGCTCGCCCAGCGCCCAGCACGCGGTACGCCAGGCCCAGCGGATGGCCGACAACATCGTCGCCGTGGTCCGTGGCGAGCAGCCGGTCGACTACAAGCACAAGCACGCCGGCAGCGTGGCGAGCCTCGGCCTGCACAAGGGCGTGGCCCAGGTCTACGGCATCAAGATGACCGGCTGGCCGGCGTGGTTCATGCACCGGACGTACCACATGAGCCGGATCCCCTCGTTCAACCGCAAGGTCCGGGTGGTGGTCGACTGGACGTTGGCGTTCTTCCTCAAGCGTGAGGTGGTCGCCCTCGGTCAGTTGCACGACCCGCGCGAGGAGTTCGCCGAGGCGTCCTACCCGGGCTCCAAGGCGTAGTGGTCCGAGCCCGCGCGGCCCACCGGCCGCGCGGGCTCAGACCCGCCAGATCCAGGCGTCGGCCACCCGGCTGGACGGCCCGTAGAGCGCCTCCAGGGTCAGCCGCAGACTGTCCGCGTGCGCCGTGGCGACCGCCAGCACCACGCAGGAGACACCCCAGTGCCGCACGTCCTCGGCGGCCCGGCGGCGCTGGTTCGCACCGACCACCGGCCGTAGACCGCTCCGGGCCACCTCGGCGAGCAGCGTGGAGGTGGGCCGTGGGGCCACTCCCATCGCGGCGCTGCCGCCCCGGCCGTGCGGGCCGATGAAGAACCCCTCCGGCATGCCGAAGGCGGCGTCGGCGGCCGTCGACCACCGCATCGGCCAGGGGTCCTTCGGCGTCGCCAACGGCACCGGCATCAGCACCCCGCCCGGTTCGACGCAGGTCCGCCAGTGCCCGGCGGTGACGAACTCGGGCACCGGCGTGCGCGCGGCGGTGGGCAGCGGCGTCGGCACCAGTGGCAGGAGCACCACACCGGCCGTCACCAGCGCCAGTCGTCGGGCGCGCCGGCCCGCGCGCAGCGCCCGGTCCAGCGCGAGCACCAGGATCGTCGCCGCCAGCGGCGGCACCGCCAGGGCGAAGCGCATCGGCAACGCACCGTCCACCACCGGCAGCCCGGCCAGCAGCGCGTACGGTCCGGGAAGGCCGGTGCCCTCGCCCCGGTGGACCACCTCGGGGCCGAGCGAGAGCGTCCCCATCACCAGGATGCCGGCGAGGCAGGCCAGCGCCAGCGGGCGCCGCCGCAGCCAGAGCGCACACCCCGCGGTGACCACCAGCAGGGGCCAGCCCAGGAAGGTGTTGTACTCCGCCGGCCCGGTGGTCAGCGCGGCCGAGCGCTCGTCACCGAGCAGGGTCAGCGGCGAGACGGCCCACCAGCTGCGCAGGTCGGCCGAGAAGTAGTGCGGGCTGAACATGCCGTCGGCGACGCCGAGCGGCCCGGCGAACTGGAGCCACAGCGGCCGGGCGAGCACCAGCAGGGCCAGCCCGGTGGCGAGCGCCATCCCGCCGACGAAGGCGGGCAGCGCGCGGCGGGTCAGGTCCCGGTCCACGACCGCCATGGTCGCGGCCATCACCAGCAGGGTGACGGCGGCGAGGAAGAGCACCTCCTCGCCGACGAACACCTGGGCGCAGACCACGGCGGCGAGCCCCACGGCGGAGGTCACCAGCCGCCGCCGGTCCGGCCCGGCCCGCCCGGTGTCGGCGGCCCGGAGCAGGCGCACCACCAGCCAGACCACGACCGGCAGCAGCCACTGGGCGGTCATGTGCAGGTGGCTGTTGGTCTGCGAGACCATCCCGGGGCCGAAGCCGCACAGCGCGCCGCCCAGGACGGCGGCCAGGCGGTGCACGCGCAGCAACCGGGCGAACAGCAGGTACCAGGCGGTCGCGGTGGCGGCCAGGTTGCCGGCGGCGAGCAGGGCGAAGGTGACCGGCGCGCCGAACACCAGAGTGACCGGTGCGAACAGCAGGCCGAGGGCGACGACCGAGGTGTTGGCCATCAGGTTCACCCCGTCCGGGGCGTTCATCCGGTCGGTGTGCAGCCCGAAATCGCCCAGCAGGGCCCGCGCGTCCACGGTCAGGAACCACTCGTAGAGGACCTGGTCCTCGGGGTTGAGGGCGAGCACCCGCCCCGTGGGGTCTGGCCAGAGCCCGTGTGTGAGCCAGCCCGCCAGCATCACGAACACCAGCCCCACCAGCAGGTCGGCCCGGTGCCGTGAGACGGCCGCCACCAGCCGGGCCCGGCGTGGCAGGCGTACCCGATCGGTGGTGCGGATCGCC
This sequence comes from Micromonospora sp. NPDC047793, assembly GCF_040642635.1. Lineage (NCBI taxonomy): Bacteria > Bacillati > Actinomycetota > Actinomycetes > Micromonosporales > Micromonosporaceae > Micromonospora > Micromonospora sp. NPDC047793. Next base: position 697,534 of record NZ_JBEYSG010000002.1, read on the forward strand.
CGCTCGGACACGCCGTTTTCGCGTGCGGTGGGTGCGGCGCTGCTCACGGCCTCGACCCTAGTGCGGGTGCTCCGCGCGGGACGCCGCAGCGGGCGGGAACCCGCTACCGTGGCACTGCACCACGCGTGTCGTCGCGTCGGGGTCACCCGCCCGGGTGGTGGAACGGCAGACACGGCCGCCTTAAAAGCGGCTGCCGCAAGGCGTGCGGGTTCGACCCCCGCCCCGGGCACTCTCAGGGTTCCCTCAGCATTCCGATCGACATCGCGCTGCTCCGGCCGTCTACTCTTGTAGCGCGCGTTGACGTGCCACGACCCCCTTAGGGAGGCCAGAGAGTGAAGACTTCGAACCCGGTGCTCGCCCGGCTCGGCCAGGCGGCCGAGCGGGAGCGTGCCGCCGGGTACGCCCCGACCGGGCCGTACGGACAGCCCGGATACCCCCAGCAGCAGTACCCGCCGCAGGCCGGTTACCCCGGTGCGCCGGGTTACCCGTCCGCGCCGCCGGCGGTCACCCCCATGTCGATCGACGACGTGGTGGTCAAGACCGTCATGCTCCTGGCCATCGTCGGTGTGACCGGCGCGGCGGCCTGGGTGATGGTGCCCGACGCGCTGCTCGGCGTCGCCTGGATCGGTGCCGCCGTCGTGGGCCTTGTGCTCGGCATGATCATCTCGTTCTCCAAGATGGCGAACCCGGCTCTGGTCATCGCGTACGCGGTGGTCCAGGGCGTGCTCGTCGGCGCGGTGAGCAAGTTCTTCGAGTCGCTGTACGACGGCATCGTGATCCAGGCGGTGACCGCCACCTTCGGTGTCTTCTTCGTGATGACCATGCTCTACCGGGCGAAGGTCATCCGGGCGACGCCGAAGTTCGTCAAGGGCATGGTCGCCGTGATGGCGGGTCTCTTCGCCGTCATGCTGATCAACCTGGTGCTGGCGATGTTCGGTGTGAACACCGGTCTGCGTGACGGCAGCCCGCTGGCCATCGGGTTCAGCATCGTCTGCATCGTGGTCGCCTCGCTGAGCTTCATCCTCAGCTTCAAGGAGGTCGAGGACGGCGTCCGGATGGGCCTGCCGCAGCGCTACTCCTGGGTCGCCGCCTTCGGCATCCTGGTCAGCCTGATCTGGCTCTACATCGAGATGCTGCGCCTGCTGAGCTACTTCCAAGGCGACGACTGATCATCGCCGCCCAGCGACCGACCGGCGCCCGCCCCACCGTGGGGCGGGCGCCGTCGTTCGTAGTCGGACCCGTCGGCGGCGGGCATGATCGCCGGTTCCCGGGCGGTGCGTACAGTGCGGGGATGGGTGATTCGCCGGGGCGGGACGAGGTGGGGCGAGGAGTCGAACTGCTGGTGCGGCAGGTCGGGCACTGGCAGCACCCCCGCTGGGCGGCCACCGCCTCCCGGGGCGACGTGTCCCGGGCGGACCTGGTGCACCGGTTGGTGCAGGAGATCGCCGACCTGGCCGCCGACGCGGAGGGGCAACCCCGGCGTACCGTGCCCCGGCTCGGCAACGACCTCGTCCTGCCCGACCAGCTCCGGGTGGTCGCCGCCGACCTGCTGGCCGCCGGCCCCACCGAGCAAGCGCTGGCGCGGGCCGCCGCCGAGGTGGCCGCGACCCGCACCGCGCTCTAGGAACCGCCTCAGTTCAGGCGTTCGAGGACCATTGCCATGCCCTGCCCGCCGCCGACGCACATGGTCTCCAGGCCGATGGTCCCGTCGTGCCACTGCAACGCGTTGAGCAGGGTGCCGGTGATCCGGGCGCCGGTCATCCCGAACGGGTGACCGACCGCGATCGCGCCGCCGGCCACGTTCAGCTTCTCCTCGGGGATGCCGAGCTGCCGGTACGACGGGATCACCTGCGCCGCGAACGCCTCGTTGATCTCCACCAGGTCGACGTCGTCGATGGTCATACCGGCACGTGCCAGCGCCTGCCGGCTGGCCTCGACCGGACCGAGCCCCATGATCTCCGGCGACAGCGCGGTGACGCCGGTCGAGACGATCCGGGCCAGCGGGGTGACACCCAACTCCTCGGCCCGTTGGGCACTCATCACGACCACGGCGGCGGCGCCGTCGTTGAGCGGGCAGCAGTTGCCGGCGGTGATCCGCCCGTCCGGTCGGAACACCGGCTTGAGCGCGGAGACCGCCTCCAGCGTCACCCCGGCACGCGGGCCGTCGTCGGCGGTGACCACGGTGCCGTCCGGAGTGGTGACCGGGGTGATCTCGCGGGCCCAGAAGCCGTCGGCGATCGCCTTCTCCGCCAGGTTCTGGCTGCGGACGCCGAAGGCGTCCATGTCGGCACGGCTGACGTCGTGCACCTGGGCCAGGTTCTCGGCGGTCTGCCCCATGGCCAGGTAGACGTCGGGCAGCGCGCCCTGCTCGCGCGGGTCGGTCCAGACCGGAGCACCGGCTTCCGTGCGGCTCCTGGAGCGGTCCCGCGCCTCGGCGAACCGGGGGTTCTCCCAGCGTCCCAGCAGGGCCTGTGCCTCCGGGGGCAGGACGTCGGAGTTGCCCCGGGCATAGCGGGAGACGGTCTCGACCCCGGCGGAGACGAAGACGTCCCCCTCACCGGCGCGGATCGCGTGCATCGCCATCCGGGTGGTCTGCAGGGACGAGGCGCAGTAGCGGGTGGTCGTGGCACCGGGCAGGCCGTCCAGGCCCATCAGGACGGCGACCACCCGGGCCATGTTGAAGCCCTGCTCACCACCGGGCAGACCGCACCCCAGGTAGAGGTCGTCGATCTCGCGTGGGTCGAGTTGGGGGATCTTGTCCAGGGCGGCCTGCACGATGGTGGCGGCGAGGTCGTCCGGCCGGACATCGCGGAGCGAACCCTTGTGGGCCCGGCCGATGGGGGAGCGGGCGGTGGCGACGATCACGGCGTCGCGGGACGACTCAATCGGCATGCGCTCACGCTAACTCGGCGGTAACTTGCAGCGGAAGTTTTCCGCCGTCGGGAAATGTCACCCCGCCACGTCGGCCTGATCGACCCAGGTCAGCGACGAGGCGTGACCGCCGCTGCGGCGACCACGGCCGGCAGCAGGGCGTGCGCCCAGACCCGGTAGCCGTCGGCGGAGGGGTGGTAGCCGTCGTGGCAGAACGTGCCCGCGTCGGCCCGGAACACCGGACCGGTCTCGGTGCCCAGGTCGACGACCGTGCCACCGGCGTCCAGGACCGCGCCGGTCTGCGCCCGCGCCACCCAGCGCCCCACCAGGCCGACGACCTGACGCAGGGGCGGGGCGATCGCGCGGACCGCCCCCAGGTCCGGGCAGGTGCCGACGACGACCTCGACGCCCGCCTGGCGCAGCCGGTGCACGGCGGCACCGAGGTAGGCAGCGGCGTCGGCCGGGCGGCGCATGCTGGTCACGTCGTTCGCGCCGACCAGGATGACCGCGACGTCCGGCCGCTCGCCGAGCAGTGCCCGCGCCACCTGGGTGGCCAGGTCGGTCGAGCGGGAACCGGAGACGCCGACGCTGGACAGCTGCACCTGCCGCCCGGCGGGTCCCTCGGCGAGCAGCTCGGCCAGTTGACCGCCGATGGTGTCGCCCAGACGGTCGACCCCGACGCCGAGCGCCGAGGAGTCGCCGAGCAGCACCAGACGCAGCACCGGCGCGTCGCTGCGACCGACCGTGGCCCGCAGCGCCAGCCCCAGCTCCGGCTGGGCGTACCGGCGGTTGCGTGCCGCCACGGCCTGACCGGCCAGGACGGCGGCACCGCCGAGCGTGCTGGCGAGCAGGGAGACGGCGGCCGTGCGGGCGACCCGAGCGCCGGGCGACCGCCCGGTCATCGTGTCGCTCCCAGGCGCGTGCCGGTACACCGTGGCCCGTGCTGCTGCCTGATCCGCTCAGTCATCTGAGTCCCTCCACTGCGGGTGAGTCGATCGCGGAGGTCGGCTGTGGCGTCGTGCCGCCCCCGAAGAAACCCCGGCGGCGAAGCTGTGCCCACCGGCCGGCCGGCCCGCTCTCGCTGCCACGGACCTGCGTTCCGCTGACCTCCGTCCCCGGGTGCTGGGCCGCTTCCTGAGCGGCCCTCGGCAATGACCGTACGCCTTCCGGGCGCATGCGCGAAGGCCCGCGTTCGGCTCCCTGCCCGAGCGCGGAGACCACCGTGGGCAACAGGGCGGCGGCGGCTGCCGCATAACCCTCGGCGGACGGATGGAACCGGTCCCAGGCGAACATCCGTCCCGGCTCGGCGTCGAACCGGGGACCGAGCAGGTCACCGAGGGAGACCGTCCAACCGCCCGCCGACACGACGGCGACGGTCTGGGCGGCGGCGAGCTGCCGACTCCACCGACGGGCCAGCCAGCGCAGCGGCGGCTGGATCGGCCGGATCGCCCCCAGGTCGGGACAGGTGCCGACGACGACCTCGGCCCCGGCCGCCCGCAACGCGCGAACCCCCTCGGCGAGATGGCGGATGGCCAGGGCGGGTGGCGTCCGGTTGGTCACGTCGTTGGCGCCGATCAGGATGACCGCGACGTCGGGATCGCAGTCCACGGCCGCCTCGACCTGGAAGCGCAGGCCCGCCGAGATGGCGCCGACCACGGCGAAGCGGTGCAGCCGGACCGGCCGTCGCAGCCGCCGGGACAGACCGGTCGCCAACAGGGCACCAGGCGTCTCGCGGCGGCGGTGCACGCCGTAGCCGGCGGCCGAGGAGTCGCCGAGCACGACCACGGTGATCGGCGTACCCGGGAACTTCGCACCGTAGACCCCGTCGCAGCGCGGCGGTGGTGCCTCGGCCATCGGGATGGTCCGTCGGGCCTGCCGGGCCTGGCCGAACAGCACCCCGGTGGTGGCCGCCGCGGCGGCCACCGTGGCACCCGTGCCGATCGCGGCGGCAAGGGCCACCCGCCGCGCGTGCTGCCAGCGCGGACGATCCGAGACGACGGAATCAACCACCCCCATGAAGCGACACTAGCGCGCGGGTACGACGGCTCGCTGTCGTCGAGCACTCTGCGCTGATGCCTGGAAAACGACCGATCCGGGTACTTGGCGCTGTGGCGTCGTGTGACGGATCGTGGAGGTTGCGCCGGGTCGTCACGCTGCACGGTGGAGAGGAGCACGACGATGGCTAAGACGTTGAAACGGGGTGCGGCGTTCGTCGCCCTGGCCCGGGCGCTGACGGCCGGTGCCCGGGGCGGTCCGTCGATCGGCGCACGGGTCGGGGCGCTGCCCAGGATGATCGGGGCCACCGCCCGCGGACAGTACGACGGCGGCCTGCGGCTGGCGATGATGACGGCGGCCACGGCCTACATCGTCTCGCCGATCGACGCCGTGCCGGAGATGTTCCTGACGGTGTTCGGGCTGATCGACGACGCGGTGATGGTGACCTGGTTGGCCGGTGCCGTGCTGGCCGAGACCGAGCGTTTCCTGGAGTGGGAGGCGCGGGGCGGCTCCGTGATCCCGGGGCACGTGGTGCCCTGACCCGACGTACCCTGGGCGCGGGAATCACGCGAGTCACCCGCCCGGCCTCCGGCGCCGGCGCCGGAGGAAAGGGCACAACGAGGTGCAGTACTACGACAACGTCGTCGAGATGATCGGCAACACCCCGCTGGTACGACTGCGTACCGTCGCCGAGGGCATCCAGGCGACCGTGCTGGCGAAGGTGGAGTACCTCAACCCCGGCGGCTCGGTCAAGGACCGGATCGCGGTGCGGATGGTCGAGGATGCCGAGGCCGCCGGCATCCTCCGGCCCGGTGGCACCATCGTCGAGCCGACCAGCGGCAACACCGGTGTCGGGCTGGCCCTGGTGGCGCAGCTCAAGGGCTACCGGTGCGTGTTCGTCTGCCCCGACAAGGTCAGCCAGGACAAGCAGGACGTGCTGCGGGCGTACGGCGCCGAGGTGGTCGTCTGCCCGACCGCCGTCGCGCCCGAGGACCCGCGCTCCTACTACAACGTCTCCGACCGGCTGGCCCGGGAGATCCCCGGCGCCTGGAAGCCCAACCAGTACGCCAACCCGGCCAACCCCCGCTCGCACTACGAGACCACCGGTCCGGAGTTGTGGAAGCAGACCGAGGGCCGGATCACGCACTTCGTCGCGGGCGTGGGCACCGGCGGCACCATCTCCGGGATCGGGCGCTACCTGAAGGAGGCGTCCGGCGGCAAGGTCAAGGTCATCGGCGCGGACCCGGAGGGCTCGGTCTACTCCGGCGGCACTGGCCGGCCGTACCTGGTCGAGGGGGTCGGTGAGGACTTCTGGCCGGAGACCTACGACCGGGACGTGGCCGACGAGATCATCGAGGTGTCGGACAAGCAGTCCTTCGAGATGACCCGGCGGCTGGCCCGCGAGGAGGGGCTACTGGTCGGCGGCTCCTGCGGGATGGCGGCGGTGGCGGCACTGGAGGTGGCCCGCGCCGCCGGGCCGGACGACGTGATCGTGGTGCTGCTGCCGGACGGCGGCCGGGGCTACCTGTCCAAGATCTTCAACGATGCCTGGATGGCCCGGTACGGCTTCCTGGACAACTCCGGCTCCGAGCCGACGGTGGCACAGGCGCTGGCCGCCAAGCCGGGCCAGCTCCCCGAGCTGGTCCACGTGCACCCCACCGAGACGGTCCGCGACGCGGTCGACTACATGCGCGAGTACGGCGTCTCGCAGCTCCCGGTGCTCAAGGCCGAGCCGCCGGTGGTGACCGGCGAGGTGGCCGGCTCGATCGCCGAGAGGGACCTGCTGGACGCGCTCTTCACCGGCCAGGCCCAGCTGCACGACACGATCGAGCGGCACATGGGGCCGGCGCTGCCGATGATCGGTGGTGGCCAGCCGGTCAGCGAGGCGGTCAACCTGCTGGAGAAGTCCGACGCCGCGCTGGTGCTGATCGACGGCAAGCCCAAGGGCGTCCTCACCCGCCAGGACCTGCTCGCCCACCTGGGCGCCCGCTGAGGTCTAGCGAAGCCCGGGTGTAAGGAAGGGCACCTTCTTAACGCCTCGTGCATAGCAGGGGTCCCCTACTAACGCCGAACGCGGCTCCGCGATGTCGACATCGGGAAGCTGTGAGATCGACTGTTAGCAGGGGACCCCTGCTCTACCGCAGGCGTTAAGAAGGTGCCCTTCCTTACACCGCACGGGTGTAGCGCAGTTGGGGAGTCCGGGTCGTGCCGATTACTTCGACGCTTTCGACTCCGGTGGGGGACCAGCCGCCCCGCTCGTAGAAGCGGCGGGCGGGCGCGTTCTCGCGCAGCACCCAGAGCGCCGCGCGGCGCCAGCCCCGCGTCCGCATGCTCGCCAGGGCGTCGACCATCAGCGCCCGACCGACGCCCCTACCGCGCTCGGCGGGAGCGAGGTGGATCGCGCACAGCAGCCCGGTGTCCGGGTCGTCCTCGTCGTCCGGGCCGGAGTAGCTGAAGCCGGCGAGGGCGTCGCCCCGCATGGCCAGGATCATCCGGTGGCTGTCACGCTCCCAGATCCATCGCTCGGCCCAGTACTCACCCATGGCCTCCGGGCTCGGGTCGGCCAACGCCTCCGGCGGCAGGAACGACGAGTAGGCGGCGACGCGCGAGCTCTGGTGGAGCCGGCCCACCGCCATCAGGTCCTCGGCGGTTGCGGCACGCAGCGTGACAGTCACTCCGCCGAGGGTACCCGGCGGGGCGGCACCTGAATCGTGGTCAGATCCTCGGCGATCACCAGGTCCCCGTCGTAGTGCCGGCGGGCCTCCTCGGCGAAGCGGAACGGGTCGGCGTAGCGCTGGGAGAAGTGGGTCAGCACGAGTCGGCGCACCCCCGACTCGGCCGCCACCCGCGCGGCCTGGCCGGCGGTCAGGTGCCCGACCTCGGCGGCGAGTGCCGCCTCCGACTCCAGGAACGTCGACTCGATGACCAGCAGGTCGGCCTGCTCGGCCAGCGCGTACACCCCGTCGCAGAGGCCGGTGTCCATCACGAAGGCGAACCGCTGCCCGGGGCGGGGCACGCTCACCTCCTCCCGGGTGACGCGCCGCCCGTCCCGGTCGAGGTGGCCGACGCGCTGCAGCTCGCCGACCGCCGGCCCGTCGACGCCGTACGCGGCCAGCTTCTCCGGCAGCATCCGGTAGCCGTCCGGCTCCACCAGCCGATAGCCGTACGTGTCGACGGGGTGCCGTAGTCGACGTGCCTCCAGCGTGCCGCAACGCAGCGCGATGCGCTGGCCGTCCGCCTCGATCGGTGTGACGGCCAGCTCGGCGGTCTCGTGGAAGGAGCTGGCGTGCCGCAGCCGGGCGAAGTACTCGGCGCCCTCGGCCGGGAAGTGCACCGCCACCGGTCGCGGCACCCGGTCCAGCGAGAGCCGCTGGATGGTGCCGGGCAGGCCGAGGCAGTGGTCGCCGTGGAAGTGGGTGACGCAGATCCGGGTCAGGTCGGTGGCGGTGACCGTGGTGTGCAGCAGTTGCCGCTGGCTGCCCTCGCCCGGGTCGAAGAGGATCACCTCGTCGTCCCAGCGGAGCACGTACCCGTTGTGGTTGCGGGCCCGGGTCGGTGTCTGGCTGGCCGTTCCCAGCACCACCAGCTCGCGCATGGACACGGCGACCTCCAGGGGACCCGGACAAAGGGCGACCCCCGGGGTTTCCGCGCTGGCGCGGACCGACTGGACTGAGTCGGCACCCCGGGGGTCGGGTGGCTTGTCGTGGATTCGCCGCACCGCTGCCACACGGTCTCGACGCTTGTTACTGCCCGCCTGCGGAACAGACGGTCACTGTCGAGGACAGCGGCTAGCGGACAGCCACCTCACGAGTCCGATTGCTATACAAGTCTGGACCACCTCCTTTCACGTGTACCGCCACGTTATCCAGCGACGGCCGCACCGGCAACGGATTTCGATCACATCTGTCGGGGCGGCCCGTGCCGGGCGTACCGGTCAGTCCTGGGCGATGCCGATCGGGCCCTTGCGGGGGCCGTCCGCGCTGGCCGGCTGCACCGCCAGCGACGGGAAGTCGGCCAGGTCGCCCTCCGGCTCGGCGTCCCACTCGGGGAACACCAGGTCGCTCTGGAGATAGAGGCAGAGCAACTGGGCCAGGTGGTGCAGCCCGTCCAGGTGGGTGCGTTCGTGCCCGTGGGTGGCGTCGACACCGAAGCCGAGCAGGGCCACCCGGGCGTGCGCGCCCGCCTCGACCGCCGCCGCCACGTCCGAGCGGTAGTAGTCGAAGACGTCGCGGACCAGGTCGACGTCGTGTTCGCGGGCGATCGCCGCGAGGTTCCGGGTCAGGTGGTAGTCGAACGGTCCCACCCCGTCGCCCATCGCCAGCGTGGCGGCGTTCTCCCGGGACTGCTGCCCGGGGGCGACCACCGCCGCGTCCACCGAGACGATCTCGGCCACGTCCGGGTCGAGCCCGTGCGACGCGCCGTGGCCGATCTCCTCGGTCACGGTGACCAGCAGGTGCGCGGTGACGGCGGGCTTCACGCCCGCGTCGACCATCGCCTTCATCGCGGCCAGCACCGCCGCCACGCCGGCCTTGTCGTCCAGGTGCCGGGACTTGACGTAGCCGCTGGGCGTGACCGTCGGGTTGGGCAGGAACGCCACGAAGTCGCCCGCGTCGATGCCGAGCGCCCGCAGGCCGGCGATGTCCTCTACCGGCTCGTCGATGCGTACCTCGACCTGGTCCCAGCCGATGCCCTGCTCGTCCACCGCCTCGTTGTAGCGGTGCCCGCTGGCCTTGAGCGGAAGGACCTGACCGGTGACCACCCGGTCCAGGTCGTCGGTGAAGACCCGGACGTGGGCGCCCTCGGCGAACCGCGCGCTGTGCGTGCCGATCGGGTTCAACTCCAGCCGACCGTTCTCCTTCAGGCGCTTGACCATCCCGCCGATGGTGTCGGTGTGTACCACGATCGCCCTGTCTGCCCCGGTTTCCCGAGGACCGGGCAGGCAGGCGCTGAGCGCGCCCCGGCGGGTCAGCGTCGACGGGATGCCGAGCGCCGACAGGCGCTCACCGACGTACTGCTGCACGTGGTCGGTGCGCCCCGACGGGCTCGGGATGTCCAACAACTCCACCATCACCTGACGCAGATAGTCCAGGTCGATGGGGAGCGGAGTGGTCTTGCGTACGGTCATGCCCCAGATGGTGCCGCACCGGCCGGGGTCCACAACCGTTGCGGTGCCCGAGTCCCGGGGAAAAGTAGATCCACGAAGCGTTCGGCGGTGGGCTGGGGCTCGTGGTTGGCCAGCCCCGGCCGCTCGTTGGCCTCGATGAAGACGTGCTCGGGTCGGTCCGGGGCGGGAACCAACAGGTCGAGGCCGGTGACCGGGATGTCGAGGGCCCGGCTGGCGGCCACGCACGCCTCCGCGATCACCGGGTGCAGCTCGCCGGTGACGTCGTGGATGGTGCCGCCGGTGTGCAGGTTCGCGGTCCGCCGCACGGCCAGCACCTGGCCCTCGGGCAGGATGTCGGAGAGCGCGTACCCGGCCTCGGTGACCACGTCCCGGGTCATCTCGTCGAGCGGGATGCGGGACTCGCCACCGGTGGCGGCGGCCCGACGGCGACTCTGCCGCGCGATCAGCTCGGTGATGTCGTGCACGCCGTCACCCGTGATCGAGGCGGGGCGGCGTACGGCGGCGGCCACCACCTCGTGGTCGATCATGACGACCCGCAGGTCCTCACCGGTGCACAGTTCCTCCAGCAGCACCTCGGGGCAGAACCGGGCGGCCAGTTCGACGGCGGCGGCCAGCGCCTCGTCGGTGCGGACGCCGACGGTGATGCCGTTGCCCTGTTCGCCCCGGGCCGGCTTGACCACCAGTTGGCCCACCTCGGCCAGGAACTCCGCGTCGGCGGCGTCACCGGTGGCGGTCCGCCCGCGCGGCACCGAGAGGCCGGCCTCGGTCAGGATGCGGCGGGTGACCCGCTTGTCGTCGCAGCGGCTCATGGCCACCGCCGAGGTCAGCTCGGAGAGCGACTCCCGGGTGAGGATGGTCCGACCGCCGCTGGTCAGCCGCAGCTCACCCCAGGCCGCGTCGGTCACCTCCACCCGGATGCCCCGGCGCATCGCCTCGTCGGCGACGATCTTCGCGTACGGGTTGAGCTCGTCGTAACCGGCTGGCATGGCCGGCAGGAACAGCCGCTCGTTGATCGGGTTCTTCCGCTTCACGCAGAGCGTGGCGGTGCGATAGAAGCCGAGCCGCTCGTACAGCCGGATCGCCCCGGCGTTCTCGGCGAGCACGGAGAGGTCGACGTACGCGCGGCCCCGCGCCACCAGCCGGGTGGCCAGCTCGGTGATCAGCGCCTGGCCGGTGCCGGGGGGCGCCTGGTTGAAGTCGACCGTCAGGCACCAGAGGCTGGCCCCGTTGTCCGGGTCGTCGAAGACCGCCACGTGGTCGACGCCGGTGATGGTGCCGACGATCTCGCCGGTCACCGCCTCGGCCACGAGGTGCAGGAAACGGTCCGTGGCGGCGTTGTCGACCAGGATGTCCACCGGGGCGGTGACCATGCCGTTGGCCGCGTAGATCCTGTTGACGGCGTCCGCGTCGGCGGCGTCGCGCAGCCGGCGGATGCGTACCCCGGGCAGTTCGCCGCGCCCGTTCACGGCGGCCGGGGTGTCGGCGTTGCCGGCCTCCTCGGTCGTGCCGTCGGCCCGACGCGGACCCGAGCGGGCCCCGCCCAGCGGCAGCCGGAAGGTCAGCGACGGGTCGATGAACAACTCGTCGGGCAGCCGGGAGACCAGCACGTGCGGGTCCCGCAGATAGATGCAGATGTCCCGCGCGCCGGCCGCCTCGGAGCGCAGCACGTCGGCGACGGCGGCCTGGTCGGTGAAGGTCTGGCCGAAGACCAGCCGCCCCCACCCGCAGTCGAGGATGACGCCCTCGTCGCCGCCGGCACGGTCGTCGTCGGTGGCGTCCCCGCCGGGGCTCGCGGCGATCGGATCACCGCCCGGCCCGACCCGCTCGTAGCGACGTCCCGCGCCTCGACCTCGGTCGGTCCGGGCCACCCCGGTCGCCAGGGTGTCGGTCACGGTCAGTCGATTCCGTGGCTCTGGAGCCACATTTCCAGGAGTCCGAGTTGCCACAGCTTGTTTCCGTTCAACGGGGTCAGTTCGGCGTTGGGAGCGTCGAGCAGGGCGTTGACGTAATCGGTGCGGAACAGGTCGCGGCGTCGGGCCTCGGGCGCGGAGAGCGCGTCCCGTACCCGGTCGAGGAGCTTGCCCTCCAGGTGGGTGAGGCCGGGGACCGGGAAGTAGCCCTTCGGCCGGTCGATGACCTCGTGCGGCAGGACCCGGCGGCCGATCTCCTTGAGCACCCCCTTGCCACCCTGAGCCAGCTTCAGCTCCGGGGGGCAGGCGGCGGCCAGTTCGACGAACTCGTGATCCAGGAAGGGCACCCGGGCCTCCAGCCCGTGCGCCATGGTCATGTTGTCGACCCGCTTGACCGGGTCGTCGGTGAGCATGATCTGCGTGTCGAGGCGCAGCCCGGCGTCGACCGCGGTCTGCGCGCCGGCCCGCGCCAGGTGCGCGGCGACGAACTCCCGCGCCGGGTCGGTGCCGGTCAGCCAGTCCCGGTTGAGCACCTGGGCCAGGCCGCTGGCGTCGCGGTCGAAGAAGGCCTTGGCGTACGTGTCGAGCGCCTGCTCGCGGCCGACCTCCGCCAGCGGCGGGTACCAGTGGTAGCCGCCCAGGATCTCGTCGGCGCCCTGGCCGGACTGGACCACCTTGACGTGTCGGGAGACTTCCTGGCTGAGCAGGTAGAACGCGACGCAGTCGTGGCTGACCATGGGTTCACTCATGGCCGCCACGGCGGCCTCCAGCGGCGGCACCAGGTCCTGGGCGGCGACCCGGAGCTGGTGGTGGTCGGTGTCGAAGGTCTTGGCGACCACGTCGGAGTAGCGGAACTCGTCGCCCTCCCGGCCGCCGACCGCGTCGAAGCCGATCGAGAAGGTGGCGAGCCCGCGCTGCCCCTCACCGGCGAGCAGGGCCACCACCAGGCTGGAGTCCAGGCCGCCGGAGAGCAGCACGCCCACCGGCACGTCGGCGACCATGCGCCGCCGTACGGCGGTGGTCAGCGACTCCAGCAGCGCGTCCTGCCAGTCCTTCTCCGACCAGCCGGAGTACTCGTCCCGACGCAGGAAGGACGGGTCCCAGTAGACGCGCTCGTGGGTGGCGCCGTCGGGCTCGTAGACCCGGACGGTGGCCGGGGGCAGCTTGGTGACGCCGCGCAGGATGGTGCGCGGCGGCGGCACGATGCTGTGGAAGCTGAGGTAGTGGGCCAGCGCGACCGGGTCGATGGTGGTGTCCACGCCGCCACCCGCCACCAGGGCGGGCAGGGTGCTGGCGAAGCGCACCACGCCGGGCGTCTCGGCGAGGTAGAGCGGCTTGATGCCGAGCCGGTCCCGGGCGAGCACCAGACGGCCGGTGTCGCGTTCGGTGATCGCCACGGCGAACATGCCGACCAGGTGGTCGACGAAGTCGAGCCCCCACTCGGCGTACGCCTTGATGACGACCTCGCTGTCACCGCTGGAGAAGAAGTGGTGGCCCTTGGCCGCCAACTCGGCGCGCAACTCGCGGTAGTTGTAGATGCAGCCGTTGAAGACGCCGGTCAGGCCGGCGGCCGAGTCGACGATGGGTTGGCCGCTGGCGGCCGACAGGTCGATGATCTTCAGACGACGATGGCCGAGAGCGACCGGTCCCTGGGCCCACACACCGCCACCGTCAGGCCCCCGGTCGCACATCGTGGCGGCCATTCGCTCCACCGTCCCGACGTCGGCACGCGACGCGTCCCGTCGGAACTCCCCAGCTAGTCCGCACATGCGAGCCAATGCTGCCAGAGGTTGTTGCGATTCGCCTGTTGAGACCATGACGGTCGTGTAACAGCATTGCTATCATCCGCGCCCGCGCGATCAACCGGGTGCCATCTCCCGGCGAGCGCGGGCGATCGGGGCCTGCCTGTAGCGGTTTGTCCTACTTGCCCTACCTGCCCGACTGTGACGAGCGCCGCAATTTGGATCATCGGCGATCTCCGGGCACCTGCCGGCCCGCCCGGGTGGGCGAGCCGGCACGCGAGACGGTCAGCCGGCGGTACGCGCCACGCCGACCGGGCAGCTCAGCCCGTTCGGGCCGTGGTTGCAGTAGCCGTTGGGGTTCTTGGTGGGTGCCAAGTACTGCTGGTGATAGTCCTCGGCCAGGAAGTAGTCGCCGAGGCGGTCGATCTCCGTGGTGATCTCGCCCTTGCCGGCCCGGGCCACGATCGGCGCGAACGCCTCCCGGGACGCCTCGGCGGTGGCGAACTGCTCGTCGGTGGTGGTGTAGATCGTCGAGCGGTACTGCGTGCCGACGTCGTTGCCCTGGCGCATGCCCTGGGTCGGGTCGTGGTTCTCCCAGAAGACCTTCAGCAGGTCCTCGAAACTGATCGTCGCGGGGTCGTACACGACCTGGACCACCTCGGCGTGCCCTGTCCCGCCGGAGCAGACCTCCTCGTAGGTCGGATTCGGGGTGTACCCACCCGCGTATCCGACGGAGGTGGTGTAGACGCCCGGGAGGGTCCAGAACAACCGCTCGGCACCCCAGAAACACCCCATGCCGAAGACGGCGACCTGCGAGCCCTCGGGAAACGGCCCCTTGAGGGGGGTCCCGAGCACCTCGTGCCGGTCGGCGACCGGCATCGCGATCGCGCGGCCGGGCAGGGCACGGTCAGGAGAGATCATCTCGGCCTTCATGCTGCGGAGGAACACGGTGGAACTCCTTTCGTCCTTCCCCGCGTGCAACACCGGCGGACCCCACTTCCTTACCCGCCCCGCGCGCGGTCAGGCGCCGCCCGGCACGGCGTCCCGCACACGCTCGGCGTACGCGGTCGCCTCGGCGTCGTCGGCGTAGCGGGTACGCGGCCAGAAGAAGCCCCGCAGACCGTCGCCCTTGGTCCGGGGAACCACGTGGGTGTGCAGGTGCGGCACCGACTGGGACACCTTGTTGTTCATCGCCACGAACGTGCCGCCCGCGCCCAGCCCGGTCTCCACCGCGACGGTGAGTCGCCGGACCAGCCCGAAATAGCCGGCCAGCGACTCCGGCGGCAGGTCGGCGAGGGTGACCAGATGCGTACGGGGCACCACCAGGACGTGCCCCTTGAACACCGGACGGGTGTCCAGGAACGCCACGCCGTCGGCGGTGTCGACCACCCGGAACGCCGGCACCTCGCCCGCCACGATCCCGCAGAACACACATCCCGCCATCGGCTCAGGTTATGGCCGGCGGCGAAACTCCGCCTGTCGGCCCGCCAGCAGCGTCAGGCCCGCCCAGCACCGCTCGCAGGACCGACATGGTGGGCCGGGCGACTCGGTGAGTCGGCTCCCACACGATGGGACGCGGGGGAGGACTAACGTCTGCGTCATGACCCACGGCTTCGAGACGCTCGCGATTCACGCCGGCCAGGACCCGGAGGCCCGCACCGGCGCGGTGATCCCACCGATATACCAGACCAGCACGTACGCCCAGGACGCCGTCGGTGCGCCCCGGCTCGGATACGAGTACAGCCGTTCCGGCAACCCCACCCGGGACGCGCTCCAGGAGTGCCTGGCCGCGCTGGAGGGCGGGCCGGTCGGTTTCGCCTTCGCCAGCGGTCTGGCCGCCGAGGACACGCTGCTGCGGACCGTCTGCGGCCCCGGCGACCACGTGGTGATCCCGGACGACGCGTACGGCGGCACGTACCGTCTGTTCGCCAAGGTGGCCCAGCGGTGGGGGCTGTCGTACACCCCGGCGAAGGTCTCCGACCCGGACGCCGTCCGGGCCGCGATCCGGCCCGGCACCACCAAGGTGGTCTGGTTGGAGACGCCGACCAACCCGCTGCTCGGCATCGCGGACATCGCCACCCTCGCCGCCGTCGCCCACGACGCCGGGGCGCTGCTGGTGGTGGACAACACGTTCGCCTCGCCGTACCTGCAACAGCCGATCGCCCTCGGCGCGGACGTGGTCGTGCACTCCACCACCAAGTACGTCGGCGGTCACTCCGACGTGGTCGGTGGGGCGCTGGTGGCGGCCGACGCCGGGCTCGGCGAGGAACTGCGCTACCACCAGAACGCCATGGGCGCGGTCAACGGCCCGTTCGACGCCTGGTTGACGCTGCGCGGCATCAAGACCCTCGGGGTACGGATGGACCGGCACTGCGACAACGCCGAACGGATCGTCGGCTACCTGGACGGGCACGCCAAGGTGCGCGAGGTCCTCTACCCGGGTCTGCCGTCGCACCCCGGTCACGAGGTGGCCGCCAAGCAGATGCGCCGGTTCGGCGGCATGATCTCGTTCCGGGCGGCCGGGGGTGAGGAGCACGCCGTCGAGATCTGCAACCGGGCCCGACTCTTCGTGCTCGCGGAGTCCCTCGGCGGGGTGGAATCCCTGATCGAGCACCCGGGCCGGATGACACACGCCAGCGCTGCCGGCTCGCCGCTTGAAGTTCCCTCCGATCTCGTGCGACTGTCTGTCGGCATCGAGACGGTCGAAGACCTGCTCGCCGATCTGGAGCAGGCGCTGGGCTGACCGCTGGCTGGGGAGGGTGGCCGTGCAGGACATCATGCCGACCTGGGTCGGGGCGACCGCCAAACAGATCGCCCGGGGCGTACGGCGGGGCGACGTCTCCGCCACCCAGGTTCTGGCCGACCATCTCGACCACGTCGCGAAGGCCGACGTCGACCTCGCCGCGTTCCGCACGGTACGCGGCGGGGAGGCGGTCGCCGAGGCGGAGAAGGTCGACGAGCAGGAGGACCTGGGCAACCTGCCGCTGGCCGGGGTGCCGGTGGCGGTCAAGGAGAACACCCCGGTGGCCGGGGTGCCCACCTGGAACGGGTCGGCTGCGGCGCGTACCCCGGTGGCCGAGGCCGACCACGAGGTGGTCCGCCGGCTGCGCGGCGCGGGCGCGGTGATCCTCGGCGTCACCCGGATGCCCGAGCTGGGCCTCTGGGGGGTGACCGACGACGGCACCGCGGTCACCCGCAACCCCTGGGACCTGGGGCGTACCCCGGGTGGCTCGTCGGGCGGCGCGGCGGCGGCGGTCGCCGCCGGGCTGGTGCCGATCGCGCACGGCAACGACGGTCTCGGCTCGATCCGCATCCCGGCGGCCTGTTGCGGCCTGGTCGGCCTGAAGCCCGGCCGGGGCGTGGTGCCCTGCCAGCTCGGCGCGGAGGACTGGTTCGGGCTGACCGAGCACGGCATGCTCGCCACCACGGTCGCCGACGCGGCGGTCGGCTTCCAGGTGCTCGCCGGCCGGGCCCAGGAGAAGCTGGTCCCGCCGCAGCGGCTGCGGGTCGGGCTGTCGCTGCGCTCGCCGGTGCGCGGGGTCTCGCCGGACGCGCCGAACCGCGACGCGGTCACCGCCGCCGGTCGGCTGCTCGCCGCCGCCGGGCACGACGCCGTCCCGGCCGACCCGGTCTATCCGACCGCCCTCGGCCTACAGGGCATCGCGACCTGGTTCGCCGCCGCCGCCGCTGACGTGCGGGCCGCCGGGATCGACCGGCGCGACCTGCAACCGCGCAGCCGTCGGCACGTCACGTTCGGGGACTGGGCGTGGCGGCGCGGGTACGTCCGGGAGGCCGACCGGACGGCCTGGCGTGCGCGCTCCATCGGCTTCTTCGCCGACCACTCGGTCGACCTGCTGCTCACCCCGGCGCTGGCCAGCGCCCCGCCCCCGGCCACGAGCTGGTCGGCCCGGTCCTGGCGGGCCAACATGCTGGTGAACATCAGGTACGCCCCGTACGCGGCACCGTGGAACATCGCCGGCCTGCCCGCCCTGGTGGTCCCGGTGGGCCGTCGCCCGGACGGGTTGCCGCTGGCCGTGCAACTGGTCGGGCCGCCCGGGTCGGAACTGCTGCTGCTCGGCGTCGCCGGACAGTTCGAGATGGCGGCACCGTGGACTCGGCACGCTCCCGGTTACCCGCGCGTCGGAACGGGGTCACCGGCCAGCGCGTGATCGTGCGTACCGACGCGGGTGGCTCGGCCGACGAGAGCGGCCCGGTCGACGTGGCCCGCGTCGTCGGGTGTCCGCCGGCCGCCGCCGTACCGGACGTGCCGCGCTCGGCGTCCACGCCGGTCCGGGCCCCGGGGAACGCCGGTGGGGCGGGTGGCACGATCGGGGCATGACGGAACTGGTCAGCCTGGACGACGTGCGGGCGGCGCGGGAACTGCTCGCCGAGGTCACCCGCACCACCCCGCTGGAACCCTTCCGCCCGCTGAGCGCGGCGCTCGGCGGGCCGGTCTGGCTCAAGTGCGAGAACTTCCAGCGCGCGGGGTCGTACAAGGTGCGTGGCGCGTACGTGCGGATCTCCCGGCTGTCGGCGGCGGAGCGGGAGCGGGGGGTGGTGGCGGCCAGCGCCGGCAACCACGCGCAGGGGGTGGCTCTCGCCGCCGGCCTGGTCGGCGCGCACTCCACCGTCTTCATGCCGGTCAACGCGCCGCTGCCGAAGGTGGTGGCCACCAAGGGGTACGGCGCCCGGGTGGAGTTGGTCGGTGCCACGGTGGACGAATCTCTGGTGGCCGCGCAGACGTACGCGGAGCGCACCGGCGCGGTGCTGATCCACCCGTTCGACCATCGGGACGTGATCGCCGGTCAGGGCACCGTGGCACTGGAGATCCTGGAGCAGTGTCCCGAGGTCAGGACGATCGTCACCGGGGTGGGCGGCGGCGGGCTGGTCTCCGGGATGGCGGTGGCCGCCAAGGCGCTCCGGCCCGACGTGCGGGTGATCGGGGTGCAGGCGGCGGGCGCGGCGGCCTTCCCGCCGTCACTGGTGGCCGGCGAGCCGGTACGCCTGCCCGACTTCTCCACCATCGCCGACGGCATCGCGGTCGGTCGGCCCGGTGACGTCACCTTCACCCACGTCCGCAAACTCGTCGACGAGATCGTCACGGTCACCGAGGAGGACATCTCCCGGGCGCTGCTGATGCTGTTGGAGCGCGGCAAGCAGGTGGTGGAGCCGGCCGGCGCGGTGGGGGTGGCCGCGTTGCTGGCTGGTGCGGTCGATGTGGAGCCGCCGGTGGTGGCGGTCCTCTCCGGGGGCAACATCGATCCGCTGCTGATGCTGCGGGTGATCGAGCACGGGCTGGCGGCGGCCGGACGATACCTGCGGGTGACGGTGCGCTGCTCCGACCGGCCAGGGCAGCTCGCCTCGCTGCTGCGGCAGATCGCCGAACACCGGGCCAACGTGGTGGACGTGGAGCACCAGCGGGCCCACCCGCACCTGCGCCTCGGTGAGGTCGAGGTGGCGCTGTCGGTGGAGACCCGGGGTGTGGAGCACTCGGACACACTGATCAGTGCGTTGCGGGCCAGCGGCTACCAGGTCTCGATCGCGCCAGAGGCGTGACACCGCCAGGTGTCACGCCTCTGGGTTGGTGGAACGGCCGACCTCTGTCGGTCGGCGGGTGGCTCAGCCGGAGAAGGGCTCGAAGCTGACCACGGTCACCTTGATGTCCGCGCCGCTGGGCGCGGTGTAGGTGCAGGCCTGACCCGCCTTGCCGCCCAGGATCGCCTGGCCGAGGGCCGACTCGGGGCTGTAGACGGTGAGATCGGTGGTCGAGGAGATCTCACGGGACCCGAGCAGGAAGGTCTCTGTGTCGTCGGCGTCGTCGTCGAAGTAGATCGTCACGACCATCCCGGGAGCCACGGCGTCGACGGTCGGTGCCTCACCGACCTGGGCCGTGCGGAGCAGCTCCTTCAGGTAGAGGATGCGCCCCTCGGCCTTGCCCTGCTCCTCACGGGCGGCGTGGTAGCCGCCGTTCTCGCGTAGGTCACCTTCCTCGCGCCGCGCGTTGATCTCGGCGGCGATGACCGGCCGGTTGGCGATCAACTCGTCGAGCTCGGCCTTCAGGCGGTCGTAGGCGTCCTGGGACAGCCAGGTGGCGGGCGCCTCGTTGCCATTGGACACAGGCGGTCCTCCTCGGTTGTGCGGGCTGGCTGACAGGTGAACCTCCAAGTTACCAGTGCCCTACGACAAGGAGTGTCGGTGATCACGCTGGTGCGGCCGGCGACCCCGGGTCGCCCGGTGACCTTCCCGCCGCAGGCCGGGTGCGTACGGCCTGCCGTCGGACCGGGTCCGGCCCGTCGTCAGGAGCGGGTCCGGGCCGCCGTTCCGGGTGGGTCCGGTGCCGCTTCCGGTGGGCTCAGGCCGCCGGGCGGCAGCGGACGACCTCGCCGATGAAGGGGCGGGCACTGGTGGCGAGGGAGTGCCGGACGGTGACGCTGCGCTGCCCGTCGGCTGCGGTCACCGGGACCTCCTCGCGGGCCACCTCCGCCCCGGCGTGGTCCCGGGCCCGCAGGGCACAGACCGCCGAGCCGCCCGCCGGCAGGTTCACCCGGAAGTTGACCACCACCTGCTGGTCGGTGATCTCGCCGTAGGTGATCACCTGGGCGTCGTAGGCCGGGTCGCCGTACTGCCGGTAGAGCCGGAACGAGACGGCGGTGAGCGCCACCAGCACGGTGACCACCAGCAGCGTGGTCAGCAGCCGCCGACGTCGGCCGGGCGTACGACGGCGGCCGTACCGGCCGGGCGGGAACACCGGCGCGGTCGATGCAGATGTGGCGTGCGTCTCGGTCACCGGCGGGTATCTCCTGGCGTCGTTGTCGGGCCCATCGGCAAGAATGGCAGAGCGCCGTCGTTCCTGTCCGACTGGGCATTGCTGCAACTGGCACTGCTTGTCCATGGGGCACTGCCTCCGACCGAGGCACTGCTTCTCGACCGGGCACTGCTGGTTCCTGGGGTCAAATATGACAGGCCGGCACGGGCCGGGACCGCGACGGGGGAGGATTCCGGCAGTTCAACGGTGTGGCCGGTGGCCCACCGGTGGGCAGAGACGAGGAGCGCCGACCGTGGCAGAACAACTCCGGCTCATGGCCGTGCACGCGCACCCAGACGACGAGTCGAGCAAGGGCGCCGCGACCACGGCCAAGTACGTCGCCGAGGGGGTGGACGTGCTCGTCGTGACCTGCACCGGCGGCGAGCGGGGCAGCGTGCTCAACCCCAAGTTGGACCGGCCCGAGGTGTGGGCCAACATCGCCGACATCCGTCGGGCGGAGATGGACGCGGCCCGCGCCATCCTCGGCGTCGAGCAGGCATGGCTGGGCTTCGTCGACTCGGGCCTGCCCGAGGGTGACCCGTTGCCGCCGTTGCCCGAGGGCTGCTTCGCCCTCCAGGACGTCGAGGTGGCTGCCGGTCCGCTGGTACGCCTGATGCGGCAGTTCCGTCCGCACGTGGTCACCACGTACGACGAGGAGGGCGGTTACCCGCACCCGGACCACATCATGTGCCACCGGATCAGCGTGGCGGCCTTCGAGGCGGCCGGTGACCCGGAGCGCTACCCCGAGTTGGGCGAGCCGTGGCAGCCGCTCAAGCTCTACTACGACATCGGGTTCTCCAAGGGCAAGATCCTCGCCCTGCACGAGGCGATCCTGGCCACCGGCGTCGCCGAGTCGCCGTACGCGGAGTGGATCAACCGTTGGGAGGACCGGCCGGACAAGGGCCCCCGGATCACCACCCGGGTGGAGTGCGCCGAGTACTTCCCGGTCCGTGACGACGCGCTGCGCGCCCACGCCACCCAGGTCGACCCGGACGGCTTCTGGTTCCAGGTGCCGATGGACCTGCAACGGCGGGCCTGGCCGACGGAGGACTTCCAACTCGTACGCTCGCTGGTCGACTCCCCGCTGCCCGAGTCGGACCTGTTCGCGGGCATCCGGGAGACGGCCCATGCCCGCTGATCCGGCGGCGGGCTACGCTGGTCGGACATCGCACTCCGGAGGAATCCCATGTTGACCGCTGCTCAGGTGCTCGCCCAGAACAATTTCGGGGACACCCGCACGGGGGGCCTCGCCGGTCCGATGGGCCTGTTCCTCATCCTCGTCCTGGGCACCGCCACCGTGCTGCTGATCCGCAACATGAACGCCCGGCTGCGCCGGTTGCCCGACCATTTCCCCGGTCAGGAGCCCGCCGCCGAGTCGGGCACCACGCAGCGAACGGTCGGTGATCCGACAGATGAGAACGTGATGCTGGATTCATCCGGTGACGCTCCCAACCGGCGCCAGCAGCGTCGCGACGGCTGATCGGGGCATGATTCACGCTTAACCGGATGGTCGCCCCCTGTTGCGACCATCCGGTTTGGCTTAGCCTTCCGCCGGGAGGACCAGACGTCCTCATGCCGTGCGCGGGAGGGGGCGCCGATGACCATCGCAGTCGTTGACACCCTCCGTGCGCCCTGTTCCCGCCCGACGGGAGTGGGTCGGTGACCTCCGGCAGGGCCGGTCATCCGATCGATCGGCCCGAAGGCCGTCGCACCCCGCTCAGGGTGCACCTGCTGACGGCCGCGGTCGTCCTCACCGCCGTGGTGGCCGCCGTGGTGGGGCTGCGCGTGCCGGTCGGGCTGCCGGCCGACGACCCGTTCGGGCCGTACGGCGGGCTGACCCGTTTCGGTATCGCGGTCGCACTCTTCGCACTGTCGCAGTTGGCCCGGCTACGGTTCCGGGCCGCCGCCGGGGTGGTCTCGCTCACCTGGGCCGAGGCCGCACTGATCGTCTGCCTCTATCTGGTGCCGCCCGGATGGCTGCCGGGCGCGGCCCTGATCGGCATGCTGCTGGCCTGGACGATCCTGTCCGTGGTGGACGAGGGCAGGTCCACCTGGGACGTCGTGCGCATCGCCGCGTCGCAGACCGCCGCCGTCGCCCTCGCCGTGTCGGTCACCACCTCGCTGGCCGAGCCGCTGCTGGCCGCCCCGACCCCGGCCCTCGCCCTCGTCCTCGCCGCCGGCGCCCTCACGTACCTGCTGGCCGGTGCCGGGCTGGGCGGCGTGACGCTGGCGCTGCGGCACGACATGTCGATCGGGCGCCCGCTGCTGGCCGCGTTGCGGGGCAAGCTGCTGATGTTCGTCGGCAACGTGGTGGCCGCTCTGCTCGTGGTGGCCCTGATCGAGTTCGATCCACGGTGGCTGGTGCTGCTGCCCGCGCCGCTGTGGCTGCTCCACCAGACCTATCGGCAACGGCTGCGCGACGAGCGCGAACGGCGTACGTGGCGGTCGTTGGCGGAGGCGACGGCGGCGCTCAACCAGCTCGACGAGCGCGGCGTGGCGACCGCCGGGGTGACCGGTGCGCTCACCGTGTTCGAGGCGGAACTCGTGGACGTGGAGGTGGTCCGGGGCGACGGCCGCTGGCGCCGCTACCGGGGCGATCCCAGCGGTCAGGTGGTCGACCGGGAGATCGCGCCCCCCGGCGACGACGAGCCCGGTCCGGACGAACTGCTCCGAGAGCTGTCGGTCGGCGAGCACCGGGTCGGTCGACTACGGGTCCGGTTGCCCCGGACGGCTCCGGCCTCCGGCCGGGAACGGTACGCGCTGGTCACCTTCGCCGAGGCGCTGTCCGCCGCCCTGCACGACGCGGCCACCCACCGTGAGCTGCGGGTGGTCACCGCGCGTTCCTCGTACGAGGCGGTGCACGATCCGCTGACCGGGCTGGCCAACCGCACGGCCATGCTGGGCCAGGGCGACCATGCGCTGCGGAAACTCGGGCACGACCACCCGGTGGCACTGCTGTTGCTCGACATCGACCAGTTCAAGGAGGTCAACGACACGCTCGGGCACGCCGCCGGCGACCAGCTCCTGCGGTTGACCGCCAACCGGCTGGGCACCCTGACCCGCAGCGGCGACCTGCTCGCCCGGCTCGGCGGCGACGAGTTCGCGTTGCTGCTGACCTCGGTTCCGGTGCTCGGCGACCGCACCGCCCCGATGGCGTACGCGTTGCGCCAGGCCCGGGAGATCACCGAGCGGCTGGCCGCGCCGACCGAGGTGGCCGGGGTACGGATGTCGGTCGAGGTGTCCGTGGGAGTGGTGGTGGCGTCGGCCGGCGCCGCCGACCTGACCGAGCTGATGCGCCGGGCCGACATAGCGATGTACCAGGCCAAGGCCGGTGGCGGCAGCGTGGCGGCGTATGACAGCTCCCGGGACGGGGCCAGCACCGACCAGCTCGCCCTGCTCGCCGAGCTGCGTGAGGCGTTGCTGACCGACGATCAGCTCGTGCTGGTGTTGCAGCCGGCCGTGGACCTGGCCACCGGCGCACCGACCGGAGTGGAGGCACTGATCCGCTGGCGGCACCCGCGCCGGGGCTGGCTCGGTCCGGCCGACTTCATCCGGCCGGTGGAGAACAGCGAGCAGTTGGGCACCTTCACCCGGTACGTGCTGGACAAGGCGCTCGGGGTGGCGGCCGGCTGGGCCCGCGAGGGCCTGGACATCCCGATCTCGGTCAACCTCTCCGCCCGCAGCCTGCTCGACCACCGCCTGCCGGCGGAGATCGCCGACGCGCTACGCCGGCACCAGGTCCCGGCCGACCGGCTGGTGCTGGAGATCACCGAGACCGTGGTGATGAGCGAGCTGGAGATCATCGACCAGGTGCTCACCACGCTGCGGTCGATGGGCGTGCAACTGGCCGTGGACGACTTCGGCACCGGCTTCTCCTCGCTGGCCTTCCTCACCCGGATCCCGGTCGACGAGTTGAAGGTGGACCGCTCGTTCGTGCTCCGGATGGCGGATTCGCCGGAGGCGGCGGCGATCGTCCGCAGCACCGTCGGGCTCGCCCACGAGCTGGGGCTACGGGTGGTGGCCGAGGGCGTGGAGACCGCCGCCCAGCGGTCGGCCCTGGCCGAGTTGGGCTGCACCGCCGCCCAGGGCTACCACTTCTTCAAGCCGATGCCCGCCGACAAGATCGGTGCGGTCCTCGGCTCCCTGTCCCGACAGAGCCCCACCAACGTCCTGCCGCTGCGCGCCGACGGCGCCTCCTGACCCCGACCCGGCCGCCCGGCTGGATATGGTCGTCGGGTGAACCGACTCGCGGATGCCACCAGCCCGTACCTCCTCCAGCACGCGGACAACCCGGTCGACTGGTGGCCCTGGTGCGAGGAGGCGTTCACCGAGGCGAAGCGACGTGACGTGCCGGTGCTCATCTCGGTCGGTTACTCCGCCTGTCACTGGTGTCACGTCATGGCGCACGAGTCGTTCGAGGACGCGGGCGTCGGCACGCTGCTGAACGAGGGTTTCGTGTCGATCAAGGTGGACCGCGAGGAGCGGCCCGACGTCGACGCCGTCTACATGACCGCTACCCAGGCGATGACCGGCCAGGGTGGCTGGCCGATGACGGTCTTCGCCACCCCGGACGGCACCCCGTTCTTCTGCGGGACGTACTTCCCCCGCGCGAACTTCGTCCGGCTGCTGGAGTCGATCGGCACCGCCTGGCGGGACCAGCGCGACGCCGTACTGCGTCAGGGTGCCGCGGTGGTGGAGGCGATCGGCGGCGCCCAGGCCGTCGGCGGGCCCACCGCCCCGCTCACCGCCGACCTGCTCGACGCCGCCGCCGACCAACTGGCCGACGAGTACGACGAGCGGCACGGTGGCTTCGGCGGCGCCCCCAAGTTCCCGCCGCACATGAACCTGCTCTTCCTGCTGCGGCACCACCAGCGCACCGGCTCGGCGCGGAGCCTGGAGATCGTCCGGCACACCTGCGAGGCGATGGCCCGGGGCGGTCTCCACGACCAGCTCGCCGGCGGCTTCGCCCGGTACGCGGTGGACGAGCACTGGACCGTGCCGCACTTCGAGAAGATGCTCTACGACAACGCCCTGCTGCTGCGGGTCTACACGCAGCTCTGGCGGCTCACCGGTGACGCGTTGGCGCTGCGGGTGGCCCGGGACGTCGCCCGGTTCCTCGCCGACGAGCTGCACCGCCCCGGCCAGGGCTTCGCCTCGGCGCTGGACGCGGACACCGAGGGCGTCGAAGGGCTCACGTACGCCTGGACCCCGGCCCAACTGGTCGAGGCGCTCGGCGAGGAGGACGGCCGCTGGGCCGCCGACCTCTTCGCGGTCACCGAGACCGGCACCTTCGAACACGGCAAGAGCGTGCTCCGGCTGGCCCGGGACGTCGACGACGCCGACCCGGAGGTCCGCGCCCGCTGGCAGGACGTGATCCGCCGGCTGCTGGCCGTGCGCGACACCCGACCGCAGCCGGCCCGCGACGACAAGGTGGTGGCCGCCTGGAACGGGCTGGCCGTCACCGCGCTCGCCGAGTTCGTCCGGCTCGTCGAGACCTCCGGCCGGATCGGCACCGAGGGGGAGGCGAACCTGCTCGACGGCGTCGTCATCGTCGCCGACGGCGCGATGCGGCAGACCGCCGAGCACCTGGCCCGGGTGCACGTGGTGGACGGGCGACTGCGCCGCGCCTCCCGGGACGGCCGCGTGGGGGAGCCGGCCGGCGTACTGGAGGACTACGGCTGTGTGGCCGAGGCGTTCTGCGCCATGCACCAGGTCACCGGCGAGGGGCGGTGGCTGGAGCTGGCCGGCGAGCTGCTCGACGCCGCCCTGACGCACTTCGCCGCACCCGGGGGTGCGTTCTACGACACCGCCGACGACGCGGAGCGGCTGGTGGCCCGGCCCGCCGACCCGACCGACAACGCCACCCCCTCCGGCCGTTCCGCCATCGTCGCCGCCCTGGTCAGCTACGCGGCGTTGACCGGGGAGAACCGGTACCGGGAGGCGGCCGAGGCGGCGTTGGCCACCGTCGCGCCGATCGTCGGGCGGCACGCCCGGTTCACCGGGTACGCGGCCACCGTGGGCGAGGCGCTGCTCGCCGGCCCGTCCGAGATCGCGGTGGTGACCGGGGACCCGACGAACGATCCGCTGGTCGCGGCGGCGTACCGGCACGCCCCACCCGGTGCGGTGATCGTCGCCGGGCAGCCCGACCAGCCGGGGGTGCCGCTGCTGGCCGGCCGGCCGCTGCTCGACGGCGGGCCCGCCGCGTACGTCTGCCGGGGTTTCGTCTGCCAACGGCCGGTGAGCGGCGTCGACGACCTGGTGGCGCAACTGCGGTGACACCGGTGTCCGCCGACCGGCACTCCGGTCGGCCCGGATAGGCTGGCGCCGCTATGGATTCCCGTACCGGTCTGCCTGTTGTCGGCATGGTGGGTGGCGGCCAGTTGGCCCGGATGACCCACCAGGCCGCGATCGCCCTCGGCCAGTCGCTGCGCGTGCTCGCCCTCACCCCGGACGACGGCGCGGCGCTGGTCGCCGCCGACGTTCAGTACGGCGACCACACCGACCTGGCCGCCCTGCGCATGTTCGCCAAGAGCTGTGACGTGGTCACCTTCGACCACGAGCACGTGCCCACCGAGCACATCCGCACCCTCACCGCCGAGGGGGTGAAGCTGTTCCCGCCCGCCGACGCACTCGTGCACGCCCAGGACAAGCAGGTCATGCGGGAGCGGCTCGGCGGGCTCGGCGCGCCCAATCCGGCGTGGCGACCCGTCACCGTCCCGGCCGACGTGGTGGCCTTCGGCGACGAGGTGGGCTGGCCGGTGATGCTCAAGGCGGCCCGGGGCGGGTACGACGGCCGGGGCGTGTGGCCGGTGGCCGACGCCGCCGTCGCCGACGACCTGGTGCGGACCCTGCTCGACGGCGGGACGACGCTGATCGTCGAGGAGCGGGTGGCGTTGCGCCGGGAGTTGGCGGTGCAGGTGGCCCGCTCGCCGTTCGGGCAGGTCGCGGTCTATCCGGTGGTGGAGACGGTGCAGCGGGACGGCATCTGCGTCGAGGTGCTGGCACCCGCGCCCGACCTCGACGAGGAGCTGGCGGTCTCGGCCCAGCAGCTCGCCATCGACCTGGCCACCGCGCTCGGAGTGGTCGGCCTGCTCGCGGTGGAGCTGTTCGAGGTGGCCGATCCGGCGGCCCCGGGCGGCAGCCGCGTCGTGGTCAACGAACTGGCGATGCGCCCGCACAACTCCGGGCACTGGACCATCGAGGGCGCCCGGACGTCGCAGTTCGAGCAGCACCTGCGGGCCGTGCTCGACTACCCGATGGGCGACACCGGGCTGACCGCGCCGGTGGTCGTGATGGCGAACGTGCTCGGTGGCGAGCCGGGCGGCATGTCCATCGACGAGCGGCTGCACCACCTCTTCGCCGCCGTACCGACCGCCCGGGTGCACCTGTACGGCAAGCAGGTCCGTCCCGGTCGCAAGATCGGGCACGTCACGGTGCTCGGCGACGACCTGGACGAGGTACGCGCCCGGGCCGCCCGCGCCGCCCGCTGGCTCCGCGACGGCGTGGAGTGACCGTGCGGGACCCGCAGGTGGAAACGAGAGGGAGAACAGCGTGAGCACGGTCGGTGTGATCATGGGCAGCGACTCGGACTGGCCGACCATGAAGGCGGCTGCCGACGTGCTCGCCGAGTTCGAGGTGTCGTACGAGGTCGAGGTGGTCTCGGCCCACCGCACCCCGGTGAAGATGATCGACTACGGTCGGGCCGCCGCCGGCCGGGGCATGAAGGTGATCATCGCGGGCGCCGGTGGTGCCGCCCACCTGCCCGGCATGATCGCCTCGGTCACGCCGTTGCCGGTGATCGGCGTACCGGTGCCGTTGAAGCACCTCGACGGACTGGACTCGCTGCTGTCCATCGTGCAGATGCCGGCGGGCGTGCCGGTGGCCACGGTGTCGATCGGCAACGCGCGCAACGCGGCGCTGCTCGCCGTCCGCATCCTGGGCACCGGTGAGCCGGCGTTGCTCGATCGGATGTCGGCGTACCAGGCCGATCTGGAGCAGCTCGTCGCCGAGAAGGACGCGGCCCTGCGCGCTTCGCTGTAGGCGCATGTAAGGAGGGGTCCCCTGCTAACGCCTGGTGCATAGCAGGGGACCCCTCCTAACAACTCCCACCAGAGCGGATCAGCGCATCCCGCGCAGCGCGGTCTGGAGGCGCTCCTGGGCGCGGCGACGCCGTTCGTTGCTGGCGCCGAGCACGAGCAGCAGGAGACCGACCGGGATCAGCACCAGCCACGGCCCGAGGCTGAACAGAGCGTGTACGGCGGCGATGGCGGTGACCACCGCGCCGACGATCACCGGTGCCTGCTGACGGGTCATGGAGCCGAAGACCAGCACCGCCACCGCGCCGAGCAGCAGCAGCACCTGCCGCAGCGTGCTGGAGTCGGTGGCCAGCACGATCGCCAGGGTGGGCAGGAACGCGGCGACCAGCGCCGGCCCGTACGCCACCCAACTGCTCAGGTCGGCCCGCTGCCGCAACTCCAGCACACCGACCAGCAGCGCCAGCGCCGCGAACGGCAGCGTGTACGCCTCGGGCAGCGCCACGTCGGCGACCCACATCAGGATCCACCAGGCGGTGATCTCGCAGATCACCACGCCCCAGAACAGGATGCGGCGTTCCACCGGTCGGCGCCCCGGTCGGGTGGCGGCGAGCCCGAGGACCGCACCCCAGGCGGCCAGCAGGGCGGCGATGTGCCGGGGCGAGTCGAAGGCCAGCGCCAGCGCGATGAGTGCGGCGGCGTACCCGCTCCACTCCACCGTCGCCGCCTCGCGCCGCGCCTCCGGGCGACGGAACCGGGGCAGGGTGGCCGCGAAGACCTGTAGGGCCGCGCCGACCGCGAGTACGCCGAACGCCGACCAGACCGGGGCGAGCCCGGCCACCAGTCCGGCGGTGAGCACCAGGAGTTGTGCCTTGAGCGAGGCGAACAGCCACCCGAGGATGCGCGCCCGGGAGGTGGTGCCGTACAGGGCGGCGACCACCCCGACGGCGACCCCACCGGAGAGCGTGAAGAGGGTGAGTTCCCGGGTGGCGAGGCTGCCGGCGAGCCCCGCCCCACCGGCGGCCAGTCCGATCACGAAGACCAGGACCCGGGCCAGCCGGATCGAGCGGGCCCGCTCCTCCAGCGGGGGCGGTGGGGTCAGCGCCAGCCCCAGCATCGAGATGGCGAACACGGTCAACGCCGAGAGGGTGCTCGCCGGCCAACCGCTGCCCAGCGCGATCGGTGCGATCAGCAGGGTCACCGCGGCACCGGGCAGCACGACCGGCACCGCCCGGGTCCGCCGGCCGCCGCTGAACCCGGTGGCGGCCAGCGCTGCGGTCACGGTGAGCAGCAACGCGGTGAGCACATGGGTGGGGTTCGCCGCGGCCGGTGGCGGGTTCAGCAGCTCCGGTGGTGGCCCCTGCCAGATGCGGTTGAGCGTGCGGTGCGGGTCGACGAGTGCGGCCAGCAGCGCGGGGGCGATCGAGACCAGCGCCAGGACGACCGGCAGGGTGGCGGCGGCCAGCGCCCCGGCGGCGGGGCTGACCCGCCACCGACGCTGTCCGCCGTCGTCGGGCAGCCGGCGCAGGGCGCCGTCCAGCAGGACCGTCCACCGGCGGACCGGCTGCGCCGCGCCGACCGGTGGCTCGGTGGCGCCCCGGATCAGTTCGGCGAGCACCCCGAGCAAAGCTGCGGCGGCGGCGTACACACCGATCGGCAGGTGCACGGGAACGGCGGCAAGCGCGGTCACGCTCGCCCCGCCGACCACTCCGGCGCTCGCCCAGGGCAGGTACTGCGGGACCTGGCGGCGGACGGCGGCGATCGCGGCCAGTCCGAGACTGGACGCGGCCAGGCCGGCGGTCAGCACCACTTCGGGCGGGTGCCCGAACTCGACGGCCAGGGCGGCGGTGGCGCCGGGCAACGCCAGCAGCGCGGCACCGGTGCCCGCGCCGCCGATCTGCGCCAGGTGCGGCGGCATCCCCTCGACGTGGATGTCGTCGACCAGCGGTTCCGCCATCGACCGGGCGAGCGTCGCCACCGCCGCACCGATCAGCACCACGCTGGCCAGCGCCAGCGCGGTCGTCCACGGCCGGACCAGACCGGCGCCGGTGGCGTGCAGCGCCACCACCCCGGCGGCGGTGATCCGGGACAGCCCGGCCCGGGGGTCGACGGAGGCGACCGCCGCCATGCCGAGGACGGCGGCGACCATCGCACCGAGCACCACCGGCGACCACCAGCTCAGGGTGAACGCGGCGGCTGCGCCGATGGTGGCGAGCACCACCGCCGCGTTGGCGACGTCGTAGCGCCAGGGCGGCGGCAGCAGGATGCCGGCGGCAAGCGCGAGCAGCAGCAGCGCGATCGGCCCCTGCCACGTCGTACCGCCGGTCGGTGCGGCGGGCCAGCCGCTGAGGTCGCCGTTCCAGATCGGCCCGGGGGTGGCCAGCACGCCCACGCCGCCGCGCAGCGCCATCCATCCGGCCAGCAGCCCGATCAGCACCCCACCGACGGCGAGACCGAGCACCGGCCCGCGCCGCCACTGCTCGGGCATGGCCCGCGCGGCCACGGAGACCACCAGGACCAGTGCGGCGGCGACCGCGAGCTGCCCGCCCGGTGCCAGCACCGTGCCGATCCGCAGCAGGGTGGCGACCAGCGCTGCGGTGACCGCTGCGGCGGCCAGGTCGGAGCCGTCCAGCCGGGCGTCGGCGCGACGGCCGCTGTCGATCGACGGGGCCAGGAAGAGCAACACGGCGGAGACCAGCAGCAGCGCACCCACCCAGGCGTCGGCCACGGTGGCGCCCGGCGCGCCGAAGCCGGCGGCGGCGACCACCAGCGCGCCGAGACCGGTACCCACCGACAACGGCGCCGGGAGATGGCGCTGGGACACCTGCACGATGGCCGCGTAGCCGAGGGTGACGCAGACGGCGAGGAAGCTGGCCGCCAGCACCGGCACGGTCACCTCCCGCAGCGCTGCCGGGGTGAGGATCGGGTCGGTGGGCAGGATCGCCGCGACGAAGGCGGCGACCGCTCCGGGCAGGGCGAAGGCCGCCCCTCCGGCGGCCCAGGCGGAGACGGTGTCGGCCGCCGCCGGGGCGAGCCGGATCCGGGGAGCGGCGGCGACGAGGATGCCGGCCAGCACGAGGGCGAGCAGCACGGCGGCGGTCGACGCCGGGCGGGCCAGGGCCGCGCCGGCACCGGCCAGACCGACGCCGGTGGCGGCGATCGCGTGCGCCAGGGCGGCCCGAGGGGTACGCGCGGAGAGGCCGACCGCCCCGATCCCGATCGCGGTCACCACCATCGGCCAGGGTGCCAACGCCCAGGACAGCCCGAAGGAGGCGGGTACGGCGAGCGCGGTCAACGCGGCACCGGTCACCGCGAACTCACGACGGATCTCCGGTGGCAGGGCGAGCACGGCGGCCACGGTCAACAGGAAGGCACTGGTGGCGAGCTGCCAGGACGCCGGTCCCACCGCAGCCGCCAGTTCGGCCGGGTACCGGTCCAGGTCCGCCGCCCAGGCCGGCAGGGCGGCCTGGAGGGGGGCGAGTCCGGCCCGGAGGGCACTGCCGGCGACGAGCACCCCGGTGACCGTCAACGCGATCGCGGAGGCGAGCTGCGGGCCACGACGCGCGGATTCCGGCACCGCCCGGACGGCCAGGCCGGTGACCGTGATGACGGCCGCGATCACCAGCAGGGCGCGCCCCGGCAGGGCCACCGAGGCGATCCGGCCGAGCGCGCCGATGACGGCCAGGGTGAGGACGCCCGCGCCGAGGTCGGGCAGCGGCGGACGCCGCAGCACCAGCGTCCCGGCCAGACAGACGGCGGCGGCCAGCAGCAGCACCAGGCCGGCCACGGTGGCGCCCGGCACGGTGGTGGCCCGCACCAGGGCGGTCACCGCGTACGCGACGGCGACCGCGACCGCGACGCCGTGCAGGGCCCAGGTCAGTTCCCGCAGCCCGGGTACCGGTCGCGTCGGCGGGGCGGCCCGCCCGGTGCCGGTGAGGTCCAGCAGCTCACCGGCCTCTTCCGGCGCTCCTTCGGGCCGTCCCTCGGCCTGTCGCTGTCGGGGCGGCTTCGTCCGGCCGAGCGGGACCGGGGTCGGCTCGTCGGGGTTCGACTGCTCCACGGTGACCGGCGAGCGGGCCAGCCAGAGGTCGAGCAGGGCCACCACGGTCAGCACCAACGCCCAGCCGACCGGTCCACTGATCCGGTCGTACGCCAGCAGCGGCACCACCGGTTGCGCGGCCAGCACGGTCGCGAAGCGGGGAGCGCGCAGCCGGGTCCAGCCGGCGTAGCCGACGGAGACGGCGGCGGCGACCGCGAAGATCACTCCGGCGAAGACCGCGCCGGAGGCACCGCCGGCACCGATGGCGTCGACGGTCCAGAGTGCGTACCCGGCCAGCGGCACCAGGAGCAGGCCCACCGCGGCGATGGTCTCGGCGGTGGAGGTGAGTCCACGCCGGACCAGCACCGGCGGGGCGAGCAGCATGAGCACGGTGGCGAGCAGCAGGATGCCGAGCCGGGACAGCGCGTCCATCGAACTGGTCGCGACCACCGCGAAGACCACCGCGGCCACCCCGAGCAGCAGCGCCCCGAGCCCGAGCGGGATGTTCTGCACCTCGCGTGAGGAGGCTTCCGGCGGGTGCTCCGGGTCGTCGGCGTCCAGCCAGACCGGCGCGTCCGGTGGCGGGTCGCCCGCCCCGAAACCGGCACCCTGCCGGGGTACCCGTGGTGACGCGTCACCGCCGCCCGGCCCGTGCGCCGCCCGTGCGCTGCCGTCGACGGGTTGCTTGCGGGCCGACGTGGCTCCGCCGCCGGGTGGTCTCCGCGTCGGCCCGTCGGCGTCGCCGCCGCCGAAGCGTGTCGGCCCGTCGGCATCGCCGCCGCCGACGCGCGTCGGCCCGGTGGCGTCGTCGCCGACGGGCACGCGCGTCGCGCCGGTGGTGCCGTCGCCGGGGGGCATGCGGGCCGTCGAGGTGGCACCGTCGCCCGGTGACGTCCGCGTCGGTCCGGTGTCGCCGTCGGCGGGTTGTCGTCGTGGCGGCGGGGTGGTGCGGTCGGCCGTGGGAGTCGAGGCCGTTGCGGCGGTGCCGTCGCCGGAAGGGGTGCGCGGCGGTCGGCGACGGAGTACGCGGCGCCCCCGGCCGGACTGCTTGAGACGTTCGTCACCCGAGTTGCCGGCGTGCGCGAGGATGTCCCGCTGGAAGATCGCGGCCTGCATCTTGGATGCGAGTTGCCGTTGTTCGCTGGCGATGGCGGCCTCGCGGGCCTTCATCTCCGCGATGGACCGCTCGATGTCCGCCAGGTGCTCGGCCCATTGTGGCTGGTGGGCGCCGCAGCGCGGGCAGCGGACGGCCGGCTTGATCTCCTGGCCGCACGAGGAGCACTGAAAGGTCGCCACGACACCCCTCCACCCGCAGTGTGGATTCCCACTGTCGCAGCATGCCCAATGCGGC
Organism: Micromonospora sp. NPDC047793; assembly: GCF_040642635.1. Taxonomy (NCBI): domain Bacteria; kingdom Bacillati; phylum Actinomycetota; class Actinomycetes; order Micromonosporales; family Micromonosporaceae; genus Micromonospora; species Micromonospora sp. NPDC047793. The sequence goes on from NZ_JBEYSG010000002.1 coordinate 731,405, forward strand.
CCAGGAATTCGACCGTTGTCGGCGGGTCACACCCGTCCAAGATCAGCAACCCCGAACCGATCCCGCCCAGTCGAGCCCTCCGAGTCAGCCCGCCGTACCCCCCCGACGACCCGCCGACCAAAGCGAAGGCCCAGCTCCCACCCCCGCCGGATGGGCCGCCCACGCAGGCTGCGGAACGTCAGGTTCCCGCGAATCCAGATCCCACCCCCGCCGGGGATGGGCCGCCTCACGCAGGCTGCGGGACGTCAGGTTCCCGCGAATCCAGATCCCACCCCCGCCGGGGATGGGCCATCTCACGCAGGCTGCGGGAAGTCAGGTTCCCGCGAATCCAGATCCCACCCCCGCCGGGGATGGGCCATCTCACGCAGGCTGCGGGACGTCAGGTTTTCCGGGGGAGCCCACCCGCGCAGGGATCAAGCCTGACCGCCCGGAGCGGGTGGGTTCCCCCGGAAAACCCCACCGCAACCAAAATCAGGGCCGCCCCATCCCCCGATACTCCCAGCCAGCCTGCGTCCACAGTGCCGAGTCGAGGCAGTTGCGGGCGTCGACCACGCGCCGCCCGGTGACCAGTTCGCCGAGCGCGCTCGGGTCGGCGTTGCGGAAGTCCGCCCACTCGGTGAGGACGCAGACCAGGTCGGCGCCGGTGACCGCCGCGTTGACGTCCGGCTCGTAGCGCAGTTCCGGCACCGCCCGGCGGGCGTTCTCCATGCCCTGCGGGTCGAAGACGTGCACCTCGGCGCCGGCCTTGTGCAGCAGCGCGGCGACGGCGAGAGCGGGTGCGTCGCGTACGTCGTCGGTGTTGGGTTTGAAGGTCGCCCCGAGGACGGCGATGCGGGTGCCGGAGAGGTCCGGGCCGGCCGGGCCGGACCGGCGACCGAGCAGGTCGGCGGCGAGGTGGAGCACGCGGGTCCGGCGACGCAGGTTGATCAGGTCGACCTCGTGCAGGAAGCGCAGCGCCTCACCGGCGCCCAGTTCCTGCGCCCGGGCCTGGAAGGCGCGGATGTCCTTCGGCAGGCAGGCGCCGCCGAAGCCGAGCCCGGACTGGAGGAAACGGTTGCCGATGCGAGGGTCGTACCCGATGGCCTTGGCGAGCTGGGTGACGTCGCCGCCGGCAGCCTCGCACACCTCGGCCATCGCGTTGATGAAGGAGATCTTGGTCGCCAGGAAGGCGTTGGCGGCGACCTTGACCAGCTCGGCGGTCGCGAAGTCGGTGACCACCAGGGGTACCTCGCGGTCCTCCGTGGCGGCCAGGTCGAAGACGCCCTTGTGCGCGGCGTAGAGCATGCCGTTGGCCCAGTCGCTCTTGACGCCGACCACGATCCGGTTCGGCCGGAGCACGTCGTCGACGGCGAAGCCCTCCTGGAGGAACTCCGGGCTCCAGGCCACCTCGACACCCAGGTCCGTGGAGGCGTGCTTGCCCACGAGCTGTTCCACCCACTCGGCGGTGCCGACCGGGACGGTGGACTTGCCGACGATCAGGGCCTTGCGGGTCAGGTGCTGGGCCAGACCGGTGACCGACGCCTCGACGTACGACAGGTCGGCGCCCATGCCGTCGGCGCGCTGCGGGGTGCCGACGCAGATGAAGTGCACGTCGCCGAAGTCGGCGGTCTCGGCGATGTCGGTGCTGAACCGCAGCCGACCGGCGGCCAGGTTACGCCGGAGCAGCTCGTCCAGGCCGGGCTCGTGGATCGGCACCTCGCCCGCGTTGAGCTTGGCGATCTTGTCGGCGTCGACGTCGAATCCCAGCACCTCGTAGCCGAGCTCGGCGTAACAGATGGCGTAGGTCGCGCCGAGGTAGCCAGTGCCCAGGAAGGTCACCCGAGGTCGGGATGCACCCGAGGGGGGTGTCACCGAGGCGATGGCGGGCATCGGCTGGGTGTTCGGGTACGGGATGGTCACGCCTGTCTCTCCGCTCGCACTGGCGGCGCGTGGTCGCGTCGCGGGCCGCTGCGGCGCCTCGGCGGGGCACCGGAGGGGGGTGATTCTGCTGTCTGCACTCCATCATCGCCGACCGGCGTCGATGCTCCGTCCCGGCTCAGCCTACGCGCCGGTAACATGGCTCGAACGGTGGTGGCTATCCTTCAGTCTGCGCGATGGCCGTCCAGGTGACGCTACAGACTGCGCATAGTAGCGGTGAAGGGGAGGGGCCGGCATGCCCGCAGAGCACTCGTTCGATGTGTATCGGTTGCCCGAGGAGCACCAGGCGATCCGGGAAGCCGTCCGTGAGGTCTGTGCGGCGAAGGTGGCGCCGCAGGCTGCCGAGGCCGACGAGACCGGTGAGTTCCCCAAGGCTTCGTACGACGCGTTACGGGCTGCCGACTTCCACGCCCCGCACATCCCCGAGGAGTACGGCGGTGCGGGCGCCGACGCGCTGGCCACCGCGATCGTGATCGAGGAGGTCGCCCGGGCCTGCGCCTCGTCGTCGCTGATCCCGGCGGTGAACAAGCTCGGCACCATGCCGCTGCTGCTGGCCGGCTCCGACGACCTCAAGCGCCGCTACCTGACCCCGGTCGCCGCCGGTGAGGCGATGTTCTCGTACTGCCTCTCCGAGCCGGAGGCCGGCAGCGACGCGGCGTCGATGACCACCCGGGCGGTGCGGGACGGCGACCACTGGGTGCTCAACGGCGTGAAGCGGTGGATCACCAACGCCGGGGTGTCCGAGTTCTACACGGTTTTCGCGGTGACCGACCCGACCGCGCGGTCGCGGGGCATCTCCGCCTTCGTGGTCGAGAAGTCCGATCCGGGGGTCAGTTTCGGTGCTCCGGAGAAGAAGTTGGGCATCAAGGGCTCGCCGACCCGCGAGGTCTACCTGGACAACGTCCGGATCCCGGCCGACCGGATCATCGGCGCCGAGGGGACCGGGTTCGGCACCGCGATGAAGACCCTGGACCACACCCGGGTCACCATCGCCGCGCAGGCGCTCGGCAT